>JBKJIG010000143.1:0-2803 GCA_046598415.1 Gaiellales bacterium | reverse complement strand
CCGGCCAGTCGTTCGCTGAGGAGATTCGATTCTTTGCCGACGAGATCGGTCAGCACCGGAGCACTTCGGACGGGCCGCCGTTTCAGCTGCCCGCGGGTCGTGGCATTCGCGGCGCTGCCGTCCGGGCCGAGGCTTTTGTGCTCCGGGCGTCTGACGTACATTCGGAGGACGTCGTCGAGCGTGCGGAGTCGAATCCCTCCGCGGCTGAGGACCTCGGCGAGCGCGACGGGTTCCTGGTCGGGGGTTGCGGTCGTGGTTTCGAGTGCTTCGCCACTTGTTCGGTCGTAGAATTCGAGCGAAGCCCAGCCGTCGGGCGCGGGGTTGTAGGTGCTGGACGGCTGCGGTGCGCCGAGAGCCTTTCCCAGCAGTGGATCGGGATGTCCGAGCATCCCGAAGGCGAAGGGTCGTATCTGTTCCGGACGCGGCTTTCCTGCGTCGTAGCCGGCGAACCACGCGGCGATCGCCGGGCTTGACGTGCTGAACCGTGTCAGGGCCGGCTTGGTCGTCCAGGCCGGGAGTGGAGCTTCGTCGCCGTCGGCGGAGGCGATGATCCATTCCCATGCTTCGCGGATCCAGACGAGTTGTCCGCTGGCGTCGCGGCAGGGCTTTCCGTTCTCGTCTGCGAGCGGATCGAGATACATGCCGAGGCCGTGTTCAGACCAGTCGGCGAGCTGGTCTCTTTCTTGGTCGGTCGCGTCGTCGTCCTCCCCGCCGTCATCGCCGAGTCGGTCGAGGGTCGGTCTACCGTCGGCCGTGTGCTGGTAGAGCGCGTAGCGCTTGGCGCTGATCGCGTAGCACCAGACGTCGTCGTGCTCGACCTTCCAGACCTCAGCGATGAGGCCGGGCGGGTAGGGGTTGAGCGACGCGAACTTACTGAGGATGCCGCGGATCGTGGCTGGGTCGAGGCTTCTGATCGTGTCGCTGCCGTCGGCGGCGTTGCAGGGGACGCTGCGTCCGTCGCTGGTGGCGACGATCGCCATGCTGTCGGTGTCGCAGAACGCGTATGCGCCGCCGGCATCGGTCACGAGCCGTTCGAGGAGTGCCAGCATCAGGCGAGCGGCGGCCGTGATGGAGGCGGCGATCGGCGGGAAGCAGTACGGCCCTGGGTCTTCCGGGTTGCGGGTCTGCCAGTCGAATGCGTGATCGTCGGGTCCGGCGACCGAGACCTTCTGTTCGGTCGCGTGGTCTTTGCGGTCGAAGCGCGCGAGGATCCCGTAGGAGGTGGCGTTCGCCGTGATCTTCAGGAAGGTGCCGAGTCGGCTCTTCGTGTCGGCGAGGGCGTGGCGGCGCTCGATCATCGCGACGAACGGGTCGTCGACGCGCGGGTCGATACTGCCGGTGCCGCGGAGCGCAACGGGTGCCAGCGTTTCCTGGCGACCTTCGGGCAAAAGTCGAATGGCGCGAACGATTCCGAACGCGACGCGACCGGTGAGAACGACGGAGGCGATCACGTCCGGCAGCGCGTACCAGCAGGTGCCGGCGTAGCGGTACGGGTTGACGCCGATGCCGTAGCTGCGTGAGCCAGGGTCGTAGGCGGCGCGGACGGGCAGGATGCCGCCTTGCGGCTCGATCTCGACCAGTGTCACGCCGACTCGCTCGCTCCACGTCGACCGCAGGAAGCACTTCGCCAGCAAGTCTGGATCCTCGAGCAGGACTGCGACCTCGTCCGTCGCGTCGACCGGTGACAGGCCGCTGGCGGTGAGGAGAACCCAGGTCTCAAGCAGCGCGTTGACGCTCGGATACATGCTGGTGTAGTCGACGACGGTGACCGGGACCGGCGTGCGGACGATGCGCGCCTCTGCTCGGCCGCCATAGAACGCACTCATTGCGTGCCCGATCAACTCTGCCTCGATCACGTGGACCGCTTCTTGCGTGGCGGTCGCGCCCGCTTGCCGAGCTGGGCGGGGGTGAATGGGGTGAATGCCGTGAACGGTTCGGCGACGCCCATCGCGCGGAGGTACTGGGTGCCGATCGTTGCGGGCGAGTAGAGCCTGGGCGCGGCGAGCGTGACGCCGGTATGGAGTTCCAGCTCAGCTTGACAGGCGGCATAGAGGTAGCTGGTTGCTTCGACGTCGCGCCGGGCGTAGTCGAGCAGTCGTGGTGTGATACGGCCGTGTTCGACCTTGGCTTTCGATAGCTCGTGCCCAAAGGCGGCGCTGGCCGCCTCAAGACTCATGCCGTTTCCGGTCAATGCGAAGGCGAGCGTCCGGAGGTCAACGAAGCGGCCGGGGCCGCGCCGATCTTCAGTGTCTTTGACGGAGCCCCAGCTGATCCGGGCGCGGCGTGGGTCGAGCGATCGAACCAGCAGCCGGGGCCGGTAGTCGGCATCCTTCCAGGTGCCCGTCTTGTCGTAGCTGCCCCAGTACGCGAGCGACCAGCCACCACGCCAGTCGCGCTTCGCGGGTGCCCAATAGGCGGCGAGCGCGCCCAGGTCGAAGGGAAGGTTGAACCCGACCACGTCGCAGCGGTCGCGGTGTCGATAGCCGTAGTGCCAGAATCGACGGGTGAGCCACCACGACAATGGCTCCAGCAGCACGCCTCCGCCCAGCTCGCCCATCCTTCGGTAGGCGGGCGCGGCAGCGGATGTGGCTTCGCTGGCGTAGGTCGTGAGCGCGGCGTATTCGTCCGGGCTGTCGACGGGGAGCGCGTCGGGGTAGGCGATGCCTTCTTCCACCAGGGTGGTGGCGGCCGGCGTGTCTGGATGGTCGACGTAGAGCCGCCAGACCAGCACCATGAATGCTTGCTCCGGCGTTGTCCGAGTCTCGGTATCGAAGACCAGCACTTCCCGTCCGGGACGACGAAG
>JBKJIG010000080.1:0-5061 GCA_046598415.1 Gaiellales bacterium | reverse complement strand
CGGTCTTCCGACGCGCCGTCTGGGAGCGCGTGGGCGGTTTCGACAACCAACTGCCCGCATTCGAGCCGAACGCGTTCTGGCTCGCTGCGCTCGAGTTCGGGTTCAGGGGAGAGGTCCTGGACGACGCGCTCGTCGCCTACCGCGACCGCCGGGGCTCGCGCTACCACCGATCCCTCCGGTCCGAGACGTATCTCTCCGCGAAGTCCGCAATCCTCGAGCGGCACGCCGCAACGGTCGCCGCTCACGGTGAGGAGATCTTCGCCAGTGCTCTCGAGCTCCAGAGCGAGTTGCGCGCGCATGGGCGCAGCCTCCGGGCGATGCGCACCTCCCTCGAAGGACAGACGCGCGCGCTGCAGCTGGAGATCGACCAGGCGGAGGAGGCGCTTCAGAACGCCGGTGGAACGGCGCTTGCATGGGGCGAGCTGCTCGGAGCGGACGAGGTTCCGAGCGACACCAGCGTGTCCGCGTACTACGAACGCGCGTTCCTCGCAGACAACGACGTCACACCGGGTCGCCGGACGGCGATCGTCCGAGGCGGCGAGACCTGGCCAGATGCCGCTGAGGGAAGCCTGGACACAGTCGCGCTGATCGACGTGCTGCCGGCTGAGCGCCGTCCGCGCGAGACGCTGGAGCGATCGATCAGGCTCCTCCGTCCCGGCGGTCACCTGCTCGCCGCGTTCCCGGCGGTCCCGAGCGCACCCGGCGCGCTGCGAGGCTTCACCGAAGCATCGGTGCGAACGCTCCTCGCCCACCTCGTCCCGGCGGGCGCGGTCGAGGTCACCTCGTATGGCAACCTCATCTCCCTCGTCGCGAGCACCTGCGACGTGGCCGCCGAGCGGCTCGCGCCGGAGGATCTCGAGCGCGTTGATCCGCGCTACCCGATCCTCCTCGTCGCGCGGGCGACTCTGCCCCGGACGCGGCGCGCTCTGCGCTCGGCGACGAAACGGCGGTCAAGCGCGCAGCGGCGCCCAGGCAGCAACCGTCTGCACGGTGAGCGAGGCATCGTCCTCATGTACCACCGGGTCGCGGATCTCCCGCCGGACGGCGCCGGGATCTGCATCGACCCCGAGCAATTCCGAGTGCACATGAGCATCCTTGCGACGACCTGCGCGCCGATCAGCCTCACGGACATGATCACTCGGGCACGCGAGCGAAGGCTCCCTCCACGCGCCGTCGCCGTGACCTTCGACGACGGCTATCTCGACAACCTTCACGTGGCCTCGCCCGTGCTCGCCGGCCTCGGTATCCCTGCGACGTTCTTCGTGAACAGCGGCGGCCTCGATACGCCGGCAGAGGCCTGGTGGGACAGCGTCGAGCGGATCCTTCTCGTCGCACCCGACGCTCCGGAGCGTCTCGAGATCAGCGTCGCGGGGACAGCCCTCGACTTGCCGACGGGTACTTCCGAGCAACGCCGTCGCGCGTTCGACGAAGTGCGGCGACTCGCCATACCGGCGTCACCCGAGGCCCGCGACGCGCTCGTCGCGCAACTCGACGAGTGGCACGGGACAAAGGACGCACCCCGGTCTACCCACCGGCTCCTCACCAGCGACGAGGTGAGTCGACTCGCCGCGCGTCCGGGTCATCAGATCGGCGCGCACACCGCGAACCACACCATGCTCACCCGCCAGACGGCCGGTGTGCAGCGGCATGAGATGAGCGAGAACCGAGCTCGTCTGGAGGAGATCACCGGCGCTCCCGTCGTGGCGCTGTCCTACCCCTACGGCGATTGTGATCGCGGCACCGTGGAGCTTGCGAGCGACGTGGGGTTCGAGGTGGCCGTCACGGTGGATGCCGGCGTCGTCGACGTCGACACGGACCCGCTGCGTCTTCCGCGACTGGACGTCGCCAAGGATGCGCCCGAGTCATTTGCCTTTCGCCTGCGCCAGTGGCTTGGAAGCGCGTGAGAGCGGCCAGACATCGCAGGCGGCGTTAGCCGTGCCGGACTCGATCGTGATCGGAGCTGCGCTCGCGCATCGTCCTGGTTACGGTGGGCACGCCTGGGCGCTGCTCCAGTATGCGCTCGGCTTCCGCCGGCTCGGATTCGACGTGACGATCGTCGACAGGCTCGAACCGGGCATGGTGGCCGAAGGGCACGAGCAGGACGCGCTCCGGTCGCTGCGGGGCGTGCTTCGCGATTTCGATCTGGATCGCTCCTACTCGGTTCTCGGCCCAGGCGGCTCGACGGTGGACGGGCTCTCACGCGACGATCTGCTGCAGCGGATGCGGGATGCGCGTTTCCTCCTCAACATCATGGGTTTCGTCAACGACCCGGAGGTGCTGGCTGCCGTTCGACGTCGGGTCTTCCTCGACATCGACCCTGGTTTCGGGCAGACCTGGCGCGAGCTCGAGCTCGCGGATATCTTCGACGGCCACGACGACTTCGTGACGGTTGGGCGGAACGTCGGTACGGCGACCTGCGATGTCCCGACGTGCGGCCTGCGCTGGCTGACGACCCCGCACCCCGTCGTGCTCGACCTCTGCCCCGTCGTCGACGGGGGTGCCGACTTCACCAGCGTGGGAACCTGGCGCGGGCCGTACGACAGGGTCGACTACGGGGGCACGATGCTCGGTCTCCGGGTGCACGAGTTTCGGACGTTCATGGGTCTCCCACGACGGGTGGATGCACGGTTCCGGCTGGCTCTCGAGATCGATCCGACGGAGGTCGACGACGTCGAGTCGCTGCGGGCGGGCGGCTGGGACCTTCACGATCCACATGCCGTCGCCGGCGATCCGAGCGCCTACCTGCGGTTCGTCCAGGGCTCGCTGGCCGAGTTCACGGTGGCCAAGGGCATCTACCGTGCGCTGCGGACGGGCTGGCTCGGCGATCGCACTGCCTGCTACCTCGCGAGCGGCAAGCCCGCCCTGGTGCAGGACACGGGATTGACGAGCCACTATCCGCTCGGCGAGGGCCTGCTTGCCTTCTCCACCCTCGAGGACGCCGCCGACGGCGTCCGCGAGATCTTGCGAGACTACCCGCGACACGCACGCGCGGCGCGGCACCTCGCCGAGGCGCACCTCGACGCGCGGCTCGTCCTCGGCCGGCTGCTCGAGGAGCTTGGCTAGTGCCCGTCGCGGTCGTCGCCGGCGCGATGGCGAACAAGGCGATGAGCGGCGGTGAGGCCTGGGTCCGCCTCAGCTACGTGGCGGCGCTCCGCCGCCTCGGTTGGACCGTTCACTTCGTCGAGCAGATCGGCACGGAGACCTGCAGCACGCAGGCGACCGCCTACTTCGACGCCGTGTTCGCAGCGCACGGCGAAGCCGCGACGAGCGTGCTCGTCGATGCGGCGGGCGAGCGGCTTCACGGCGGCGCAAACGACCCCGGAGAGGTCGCCGCGGAGGCCGATCTCCTGCTGAACATCAGCGGGAACCTCGTGGCACCCGCGCTTCTGGAGCGCTTCCGGCGGGCGGCCTTCGTCGACATCGACCCCGCGTACACGCAGATCTGGCACGCGAACGCCTCGCGCCGCATCGCCTCACACGACGTGTACTTCACCATTGCGGAGAACATCGGACGCGCCGGCTGCTCGATCCCGACGGGGGGGATCGAGTGGCGAACGACCCGCCCGCCCGTCGTGCTCGATGACTGGCCCATCGTCACGGCCGACGGGCGTCGGTTCACCACCGTGGCGACGTGGCGGGGTCCGTACGGCCGCGTCGAGCATGGCGGTCGCACGTACGGGGTCAAGCTCGACGAGTTCCGGAAGCTTCTGCCCCTCCCCGGGGAGTGCGGCCAGACGTTCGAACTCGCACTCGACATCCACGCCGACGAGGCGCGCGATCTGGCCGCCCTGCGCGAGCACGGCTGGAGGCTCGTCGATCCCTGCGCCGTCGCCTGCAATCCGGACCTCTTCCGCAGCTACGTCCAGGGTTCATGGGCCGAGTTCTCGGCCGCTCAAGGCGTCTACGTCGAGACCAACTCGGGCTGGTTCAGCGATCGCACGACTCGCTATCTGGCCTCGGGAAAGCCCGCGCTGGTGCAGGACACCGGGTTCAGCGACCGGTTCCCGACGGGCGAAGGTCTCGTTGCCTTCCGGACGCTCGAAGAGGCCGTGGCAGGCGCCGAGTCGATCGCCGCCGACTACGATCGCCACGCTCGCGCGGCACGCGTGATCGCGGAGGAGGAGTTCGACTCCGATCGGGTGGTCGGGAAGCTGCTCGAGGATGCGCTGGCCTGAGGCACCGTGGGCTGAGACAGAGTTCTCGCCACAACGACGACCAGAGTACGACCAGGACAGCCGGGCCGTTCGCGTGATCGCCGAGCAACTACCCCGAGCCCTAAGCCTTTTTCCGCTTCCTGTACGAGCCCGGCGCGGCCCGCGAGCGTCGGACGATCCGGGAGGGATCGGCCGACGCGACGTCCGCCAGAGTAGAATCAGCGTCGATGGAGGAGCGCATCGCGAAGCTGGAGCGGCAGTTCGACCTGATCAAGTACCCCATCGTGCGCGGTGGGGATGTCCTGCCGCCGGTGGGCGTGATCGCCGACTTCCTGGACGACATCAACGACGCTGCTGCCCTCGCGCGCGCCCGGCGCGACTTCTTGCCGATCCCCGATACACCGAACCGCGAAGGCTACGTCGCCGGTCACGACGCTGCGTACTGGCTCTCCGGTCTCGAGGATTACGACAAGATCAGGGCCGCTGGCGAGCGTCTCGCGATTCGCGGCGGCCGCTACTACGACTTCGGCGGTTCCACCGGGCGGGTGTTCCGGCATTTCTACTGCCAGGAGCGGGTCTTCGAAGTCTGGAGTTCCGACTTCAAGACCGCAACTTTCCGCTGGAACCAGCTGCACATGCCGACAGAGGTGCGCGTCTTCCTGAACGGCTTCGCGCCGCCGCTGCCCATTCCGGACGCCCACTTCGACGTCATCACGGCCCTCTCGGTGTTCACCCACCTCGACGAGCTGGAGTCGCCCTGGCTCCTCGAGCTGCGCCGGATCCTCAAGCCGGGCGGCTTGCTCTACGCGACGATCCATGACGAGACGCACTGGCAGGTCAAGCCGGATTCGGTGCTCCGGGCGATCAACGCGAGTGTGGATGGCGCCGAGATCACCACCGAATCGCC
>JBKJIG010000035.1:0-2905 GCA_046598415.1 Gaiellales bacterium | reverse complement strand
GAGCACACCATCGGCCGACGCCGCGCCGACGAGGGACCGTGGGCTGGGAAAGGCCGCCCGCGTCGTCCACGTATTGGTGGACGGATTGTAGACTTCGACACCAGGCAACGCGCTGCTTCCGTCACTGCCGCCGGCCACGTAGAGCAGGCCGTTGGCTTCCGCGGCGGCGAGCCCCGTGCGCGCGGCGAGCAGGGGCGCGCGCGACGTCCAGGCATTGGTCGTGGGGTCGTACGCGTCGACGGTGCCGACGATCCCGGCGGAGGTCTCGCCGCCGATGGCATAGAGGATCCCGTTTACCGCGGCCACCGCGTGAAAGCGCCGTGCCGTGGGAAGCGGCGCGCGCGCCGTCCAGGCATTGGTCGAGGGATCGTAGCGCTCGACGTTCGCCACGGCGACGCTGCTGACGGTGTTGCCGCCCACGACGTAGATCAAGCCGTCGATCACCGCGGCGCCGGATCCTTCGCGCGGGGTGAGCATCGGTGCGACGGCCGACCAGGTGTTGGTGACCGGATTGTAGGCTTCGACGAGCGCGCTCGGTCCGCCGGTCGGCAAGCCGACGATGCCGCCGATCGCGTAGACCTTTCCACCGACCGCCGCCGCCGCGTGGCTGGACCGCTCGTTCGCCATCGGCGCGCGCATGCGCCATACGCCGACGCCGTTGGACTGGACCGACTCGGTCACGCCGTCGCTGAACGTGCCGGTGGCGGAGAATTGCTTATTCTGGGTTGTGAAGATCGCGGCAGTTGCCGGCGAGATGGTGATCGCCGTCAGCGCGTTGAAGGTGGCGGTCACTGACGTGTTGCTGTTCAGGGTGACATTACAGTCCTTGGCCGTCCCGCACGCGGCGGCGTTGAGCGTGCCGGCCGAGAAGGTCGCGAACCGGCTTTCCGGCGCAGGCCTCGCGGTCAAGTACGCGACGGATCCGGCCGCATACGAGGTGGAGTTGGCGTTGAACCCAAGGGGATCGAAGTTCTGCCGCCGCGAATTGTCAACGTCCACGGCGCCTTGCCCGTCGCCGGCAAGGTTCGTAGTCATCGTCACGAACGGCGCGTTGGCGTTGCTGAATGTGGCCGTGACGCTGCTCGCCGTGGTGATCGTGAACGTGCAGGTCGACGTCGCGCATGCGCTCGCGCTGCCGGTGCCGCTGGAGAATACGCCCGGCGGGTTACTGCTCCCGGTGGGAGCGTTGGCGACGATGCGGATCGACGTGCCGACCGCTATCTGTGTCGTGCAGGGTATCGCGGGCGTGGTCGGGCCATCGCACAGTACGGCGTTGGGGATAATCCCGATCCTTCCGGTCTGGGGTCCCACGAAGTTGACGGTCAGCGGCACGGTCGTGGCCTGGGCCGCGACAGTCTCTGGGCCAAGAAGGACGAGCGCTGCAGCGCCCGCGAGGGCGTGCAAAAACGTATTTTTCATGGTGATTCGCTCCTGCCGGTGGATAGGGGTGACTCTGACCCTCCCGGGCTACAATCGACAAGCGTCAGGACACGACATCTCACGACATTTCCCGGCAACGGACACGGCAGGCGCGACATTTACCATTACCGAACCCACATGGCCGAGCCCCAACGACAACGCCTCACGTCCTGGAAGGAAATCGCGTCGTATATGGGGCGCGACGTTCGCACCGTCATGCGGTGGGAAAAAGAGCGCGAGTTGCCCGTCCGGCGGGGCTCGGGCGGCAGGAGCGGGGTGGTCTTCGCGAATGTCGAGGAGCTCGACGCATGGACCCGCGGTGCTAAGGGGACACCAGAGGCCGGTTTGCTCGAAGGGGCCCCTTCCGTGCCGTTGGCGCGCGCGGCGCCACAGCGGTGGAGGGGAGCGGCGGCGGCCGCCGTCGTGGCGGGGCTTGCGCTTGGTATCGGCGGATGGCGCCTGGGCGTGTTCGGGGCGAACGAGCAGCCGGGGAGCGTGGTGCTGACGGACCGCGCCTTTATCGGGCGGGACGCGGCCGGATCCGAGAGGTGGCGCCACGCGTTTCCGGGCGAGACCATCGCGCCGCCGTTTGCCCGGATTGACAACCCTATCGAGCCGCTGGCGGCCGGCGGCGTGCTGGCCGCTTTCTCAGTCGCGCTGCGCGACGACAAAGCGGCCATTCGCAGCGGACAGCTTTTGTGGTTTGGCCGCGCGGGCGAGGTCAAACGGACTTTCTCGTTCGAGGACCGTTTGAGCATCGGCGCGCGGTCGTACTCCCCGCCGTGGGCCGTCAGCGACTATCAGGTCTTCAACGGCAACCGCACCACCACGATCGCCGTGACGGCCCATCACTTCGAGTGGTGGCCGTCGATCGTGACCATCCTGGACGACCAGTGGCGGCGGAAAGGCTCTTTCGTGCATGCCGGCTGGGTCGAACACATGCGCTGGCTGGGAGACCAGCGGCTGGCCATCTCGGGGTTCTCGAACGCCGAGGATGGCGCGATGGTCGCCCTGCTCGATACCCACGCCATGAACGGGCAGGGACCATCGCTCCGTGGCGGCGAGTTCGAATGCACGGCGTGCGGACCCGATCGCCCCGTGCGGTATGTGGTCGTGCCGCGATCAGAGGTGAACCGGCTCGGCGGGTCGCGGTTCAATCGGGCCAGCATGTCGCTGCGGACGGGGGCCCTCCTGGTTTGGACGCTGGAGTCCCCGGCCACCGCGACTGTCCCTCCGGCCGACGCCCTCTACGAGTTCACGCCGGAGCTCACGCTCGTGAGCGCGTCCTACACCGATCGGTATTGGGAGGCGCACCAGGAACTCGAGCGACTCGGCAAGATCACGCACACGCGACAGCACTGTCCAGAGAGGGACGGGCCGCGCGAGATTCGCGTATGGGAGCCCGGCACCGGCTGGACCGCGGTGCCGACGGCTTCCCTTGCCGTCCGCGCCGCTTCCGCTACCGAACGGTGACGCGCACGGTCTT
>JBKJIG010000136.1:0-33018 GCA_046598415.1 Gaiellales bacterium | reverse complement strand
CCATGGCGGGACGATCCACGCGGGCTCGAGCGGCGACCGGAGCGGCCTCACGATCACGATCCGCCTGCCTCTGTGACCGATCATCGCGACGGGACGCCCGCCCTCATCGAGTCGCGCTGCGGGCAATGACTATCGCGCCGACCGCCAGAGCGTCGGCGGAGTTCGGCGGGCATCAGAGGTTTTAGGAAGATTTTCAAAAGGTTCGCGGGGGATTGTGGCAGAGATCGGCAGATCCCAGAACTGCCTCTAGGAGGACCCCCCCATGATGCGCTTCCGCGTGCCCGGCCACCGGCGAGTTGGCCTGTATCTCGGTGTCGGCCTGTTGACGCTATTCGCGGTCGCCGCCGTGGCCGGCGCGCAGGGCGGCACCGCCAAGCCACCCAAGGGAGGTGCGCCCGCGTCGCCCGTTCCGGTGCCGCCGCCGCCGCCTCTGGCGCAGCCGGTGTTCTCGGCGGACATCGCGAACATCCACCAGTTCGACGTCACGGGGTTCATCCAGGATGCGACCGTTGACGGCTCGATCTGTCCCGCCGTCGCCGACGCGCACAACTTCGGCGGCACCGTGAAGGTGAACGGCCTGACGATCACGATCCCGTGCAACTCCGTCGTGCAGATGCCGGCCTCGTCGTGGACGTGGGCCGACCTGTTCTCGCCGACCGACAGTTTCTCCGGTGCGCCGCGGCCGCCGGTGACGCTCGCCGCCGCCGGCTCGGGGAGCGGGCCGTTCCCGTCGTTCGAGATCTCCGTCTCCGGCAACATCGTCGGCGACCGGTACATCGCGGCGCTGGTTTACGGCTCCCAGCAGTCGCTGATGTCGGGCCAGGGCGTGATCCGGAGCTTCGACTACAGCGACGCCGCGCACCCGACGATGATCGTCGGACCGTCGACCGGTGCCGCGGCGGGCGACATGGTACGCATCCAGCTGAACGATCCGAACGGTCGCTTCGGCACGGCGCAGTCGCCCGACGAGCGCTTCGCGGTCGATGACAAAAATCCGACGATCCACGGCGGCACCGGCTATCCGATGTGCGTTCCGCGCACCGACCCGGCCGTGGCTGACGACCCGCTCTGTCCGCAGCGCAACCGGCCGCAGGTCGCCTCGCCGGTCGGCTGCCGCAACTTCGCGTCCGCCGGCGTCCTGCCGCTGCCGGCGAGCGGTGAGCTGCCGCTGCCCGCTGCCGGCCAGACCTACTGCGGCCACTTCGTGATGAAGGCGCCGACGGCGGCCGTGGTCGCCGACCCGACTGAGCCGAACGCCATGGAGCAGGCCCCGTTCGAGGTGGGTGACACCATCTTCTACGGCGGTACGCTCGAGCACTCGGCCACACCGGGGGCGGACGATTACATTTCCGCACACACCGTCGAGGCGAACGTCGGCATCTACACGCAGCCGAATACGCTGCCCGCGTACACCGCGATCGGCGGGTTCGGCGTCGGACTCGGTGCGGCCGGGCCGACCAACCTCGTTGCGCAGGAGATCGCCGACCGGATGTTCCTCGAGGCCGAGGTGACCGACATCAAGTCCGTCGTCGACATCTACATGGTCGACGTCGACGCGGCCGGACACGAGACCAACCGGTGGATCAGCCCGCAGTCGATGACGGGCGAGGCGAACGGTCCGAGCTTCAACGGCGCGCTGATCGGCGGCGGCATGACGACACAGTTCGCCGGTCCCCAGCCGCAGCGCGCCCGGCTGCGCGCTGTGAAGGCACCGGCCGGTCTCCTGTCGGAGCCCACTCGCAACCTTCGCGTGATGGTGCGGTCGCTCTGCACGCCGGTCAACGTCAACGCCAACACCGCGCCGGCGTTCGATCCGGCCGGTGCGGCGGTGCCCTGTGTCGATCGCGCGCCGGCGGCCAATGGCATCTCGTCCGGCATGTACACGGCGCCGGTGTTCGAGTTCATCGGCCCGGAGAACACCTCGATCGGGGATCCGATCGTGCCGACGAACTTCTGGTCGCTCGGCTTCCTGACGAACGGCGATCCGGCTGGCCCGGCATCGGCACCCGGCATCGGCGGCCTCGACCCGAAGCCCTGGTAACCGGCTTTCGTCTCAGCCCGGCTCACTGCCGGGGCCGGGTGGAGCGCAGGGCGCCCCACCCGGCCCCGGATCCCTTCTACCCCCTCCCAGAAGGTCCAACTCCACCCCATGCGATTCCCCTCCCTTATCGCGGCGGTCCTCGGCGCGGCGCTCATTGCGCCCGCGTCGGCAGGCGCCGCGACCGCACCGACCGCGGTCAGCTTCACGACGACGCATCGCGGGTACGCGGTGGTGGTCACGGTGGCCGAGGCCGGGCCGGCGACCCGTCGCGTCCTCTTCACCGTGACCGCTCGGAAGCGTGTACCGGGCGGCGTTGCCGAGCACCGCTACCAGTGGTACGCGCCGGACAACAGCCTCCGTCTCGATGCCCGGGCCGCCACGGTGGCGATCGACGGCATCCGCCTGTCGCTCTCGGCCGCGTCCGGCCCGTCGCTCCGGCTGCCCCCCGCCGACGGGTGCACCGGCTACGCGGGCCTCTACCGGCCGGCACGCGCTCACGGCAGCATGCATCTGACGCTCCCGGACCTCGGAACGATCAACGCCACCGACCCCCGCGATGCACGCATCCTTCCCGTCGGGCCCGGCCGGCAGCGCTGTCCCGGCCCCGGGACGTGCGCACGACCGGCCGCCCGTGGTCGCATCGAGGTCGACCTCAGCCGGATCGTCGACGGCGAGACTCGCACGCTCAACGTCGTCCGGGGACGTCCCGGGCGGCCGTTCCAGTACGTCTTCACCGCCAGCCGTCGCGGCCGCGGATCGGTGCCGGACGCCTGGCACACCTTGACCCTGAAGGCGCGCCGCGGGCCGGCCGTGAAAGTGCGCGGGAAGCGACCCAGCCGAATGGTCCTCCGGGCTCCGGGACACGGCATCACCGGGTCGTTCCGGCTGCGCGGAACGCCGCGAGTCTCGGAAGAGCTCTACCCGTGCCGGCACCTGCATGTCCGCTGGTTCGAAGGCTTGATTTCCGGCGGGCTGACCGCCCGCATCCCCGACCTTGCACCGCGCGCCCTGCGCGCGCCGGCGCACGGCTCATATCGCATCGTCACCCGCTGACTCCCAGGAGACCCCATGCGCCGCCGATCCCGTCACCTCCCGCTCATACTCTCCGCCACCGCGCTCGCGGCGGCCCTTCTGGGCACCCCCGCCGTTGACGCTGCGAACGCCCTGCTCCCGCGCAACAGCGTGGGCACCAGCCAGTTGAAGCCCAACGCCGTCACCGGCGCCAAGGTCAAGAACGGCTCGCTGACCGCCGTCGACTTCGCCGCCGGCTCGCTACCGGCCGGGCCGCGCGGCCCCGGCGGTGTGACGGGCCCGGCCGGACCCGCAGGACCGAAGGGCGCAACCGGAGCAACCGGGGCGCCCGGCTCGACCGGCCCGGCCGGCCCGGCCGGTGGAGGCGCGCGCGCCTACGGCCTCGTGCTGGCCAACGGCACCCTCGCCCCGGGACGCGCGACGGGCATCGTGAGCGTCTCCCATCCCGGCGGCGCGGACTCCGGCGCGTACTGCGTCGTGCTCGCGGCGTCCATCAACGCAACGACCGCCGTCGCACTGGTGGCCAATGAGCGGGGACTCCCGCCGCAGGACAACTCCACGTTCGCGAACTGGCACAGCGCCAAGCCCGACTGCAGCGGCTCGGCGAACGCCAACGCCCTGGAGGTCGTGACCGGCGTCTACGCCACGCCGGTCCCGAACGATGGCAACACGCAACTATCCGCCCAGCAGTTCGATGAGCCGTTCGTCATTACCGTGCCGTGACCCGACGACGCGTTGGAGTGACACGACGGCGCGGCGGAGCGCCGATGAGGTCGCTCTTACGTGAGCCGCAGCCGGCCTCATCTCGAAAAATACGACAACGCCGTTCGAGCGTCCGGCCCTATCAGGGCGCGCTCCCGCGGCTTGAAGAGTTCGAACGGCAGGGCGAAGCGAGCGGCCGCCGACGCGACCGGGCGAGTCGAACGTCGGCCCCTACCGTTCGCGTGGCGCGCGCACGGCGCGCCTAGTACTCGATCCTTCAGGTAGGGCAGTAGTTCGGGACCTCGCGGTCGACGACCGACGCGGGCGCGACCCGCTCCAACGCCCTGAAGAGGGCCTTCTGTCCGCGCACGAACCCGAGCGTCACCGTGCCGCCGGCCGCTTCAATCCGGATCTTGGGACCGTTCGCGGTCACCCGCCGGACCGTGTCGAGCGGTAGCGCGACCCGTCCACCGCCCGGCTGGACGATCGTGAGAAACGCGGTGCTGACGGCATACGTCTCGATCAACGACCTCCGCAGAGCAACGCGAAGGCGCCAGAGAACGACCAGCGCGAGAATCGCAACCAGAACGCGCAGCGCCAGCTGGTCAAGTGCGATGGCGCCCGCGCCCAGGAAGATCGCCGGCACCCCGTAGAAGGCGAATACCGGTACGGTCCGGCGCTCCTCCCAGACCGGCTCGCCGGGGTCATCGGGAAACGGAGCGGGATCCGTCAGCTCTGCACGGCTCGGGGTCGGCATGGTCCTCTGATGCGGCAGCGTCCGCCGCCGATGCTTCGTCCGGAAGTCGATCGTCAGCGTTGGTACGCACGTCTTCGGCGCGGCCGTGGTCGTTCGCCGCGTGATGGTGCAGCTTCAGGGCAAGAAGGCGCGCGCTTATCCAGCCGGTTGCCGTCGCGCCGGCGCCCGTCCTGCGGGCTGTTTTGGCGCAGGTAACGCGGCCAGTGCTGGGATCGTGCGAGTCGCCGGGGTGTCCATCGTGACGTTGACGCGCTCGTTGTGATGGGTGATCTCGAGCGGCGCGCCTTCGAGGAGTGAGTAGCGAGCCTGGAGGGGTTCGACCTCGACCTTCAGCCTGCGCCCGCGGAAGCAGAGGCCGAAGGCGAGGCGGCTGAGCCGTTCCGGCAGCCGCGGCGCGAAGGTCAGTGAGCCGTTGTGGTCGCGCATGCCGCCGAAGCCGGCAACGGCGACGATCCAGACGCCGGCGAGCGAGGCGATGTGGAGGCCGTCGCGGGTATTGTGCTCGAGGTTGTCGAGGTCGATCAGGGCGGCCTCGCCGAAGTAGTCGTAAGCCAGCTCGAGCTGTCCGACCTCCGCGGCGATCACCGCCTGGGTGCAGGCCGAGAGCGAGGAGTCGCGGACCGTCAGCGGCTCGTAGTAGGCGAAGTCGCGGGCCTTCTCCTCGATGCTGAACGCGTCGCCGCGCAGGTGGAGGGCTAGCACGAGATCAGCCTGCTTGACGACCTGCTTGCGGTAGAGGTCGAAATAGGGGAAATGCAGCAGCAGCGGGTACTGATCCGGAGCGGTGCGGTCGAAATCCCAGACTTGATGCTCGGTGAAGGCCTCGGCCTGCGGGTGGACCCTCAGCTTCTCGTCGTAGGGGACGAAGATCGCGGTGGCGGCGTCACGCCAGGCGGCCGCTTCCTCCGGGTCGACGCCGAGCTCGCCGGCGCGCTCGGGTTGGCGTTCGACCGCGTCGGCGGCCGAGCTGAGGTTGCGTTGTGCCATCAGGTTGGTGTAGACGTTGTTGTCGGCGATCGCGCTGTATTCATCGGGGCCTGTGACGCCGTCGATCCGAAACCGTCCTCGGCTGTCGTGATGGCCGAGTGAGCGCCACAATCGCGCCGTCTCCACCAGCAACTCGAGTCCGGCTCCGCGTTCGAACGCGTCGTCGGCGGCAGCGGCCTGGTAACGGACGACCGCTGCAGCGATGTCCGCACCGACATGGAAGGCGGCCGTGCCTGCCGGCCAGTAGCTGGAGCACTCCTCGCCGGCGATCGTGCGCCAGGGGAAGGCGGCGCCTTCGTCCAGGTTCCCGCGCAGCCCCAGATGACCGTTAGCGAGCGCGAACACCGATCCCGACTGCGCGAGGACGTCCAGGTCGAGCTCGGTCTCGCACAGCGCCCACGGCTCGACGGTGAAGGCCGGATGGTCGATCACGGATCGAGGAGCTCCGCCAGGTCGGTGACGACGACGTCGGCGCCGTGCGCGCGCAGCTCCTCGGCCTGCCCGACCCGGTCGACGCCGACCACGCAGGCAAACCCGCCCGCCCGCCCCGCAGCGACGCCGGCCAGAGCATCCTCGAACACCGCCGCCTCCTCCGGCGCGACCCCGAGCGCGCGCACACCGGCCAGGAAGGTGTCCGGGGTCGGCTTGCCTTTCAGGTGCTCGCGCTCCGCGACGATGCCGTCGATCCGCTGCTCGAAGAGATCCTCGATCCCCGCCGCGACCAGCACCTCACGACAGTTGCGGCTCGACGAGACGACCGCCGTGTGCAGACCGGCCGCTCGCGCGGCGCGAACGTAGCGGACCGAGCCCTCGTAGGCCTCGACACCTTGTTCGTGGATCATGTGCACAACGATCTCGTTCTTGCGGTTGCCGAGCCCCGCGACGGTCTCCGCTGCAGGCGGATCGCTCTCCTCACCCTCGGGAAGGTGGATGCTGCGCGCGGCAAGAAACGCACGCACACCGTCGGAGCGCGGCAGGCCGTCGACGTACTCGTCGTAGTCGGCTTTCGGATCGAACGGCACGAACTTCTCGGCGCTCTGTGTGGCCCGCTGGCGTAGGAAGGCGTCGAACATCTCCTTCCAGGCGGCCGCATGCACCTTCGCCGTCTGCGTCAACACCCCGTCCAGATCGAACAGGCAGGCCCGGACTCCGTCAGGCAGACCGAGCATCTAGGGAAGCATAACGACGACGCGCGCGCGAGCGTAGGGAAGTAAGAAGAACGGGCGAGGCGACGCTACAGAAGCGTGACGCATACGGTGCATCAACCATCGGGGCGCCTGCCGGCGTCTGGCCATCCGAGCCGCCTGGTTGAGGTTGCGACTGCGACTCCAACCGAGGTGCGGGAACGAGCGTCTGGTCGGGGTAGTCGCTGCGAGCCCGCGTCGCTCGCTCGCCTGGGCGCGCGCGTGCCCGGGCCAGAGCTCGCCGAGATCGAACGCGACGGCCTGGCCACCTCGGTCACAACTCGGCGCAATCCAACCACCTAAGAGATCGAGACGACGATGGCGACTTCCACTTCCCCGCGTACCGGCCCGATCGGCGAGCTGGTCGCGCTCGGCCAGAGCGCCTGGTTCGACAACATCCGGCGCGGGCTACTCAGCTCCGGCGAGTTCGAGCGGATGGTGCGCGAGGACGGCTTGAGCGGCGTCACCTCGAACCCGTCGATCTTCGAGAAGGCGATCGTCGGCTCGAGCGACTACGACGAGGCGCTCGCCGAGGTACGCAACGCGACGGCCGCAGACCGCGAGTCGCCGGATCCCAAGTCGGTTTACGAGGGATTGGCGATCGACGACCTGCGCCAGGCGGCCGACATCTTGCGCCCCGTGTATGAGGAGACCGACGCGCGCGACGGCTACGTGAGCATGGAAGTCGCGCCCGACCTGGCCCACGACACGAACCGCACGGTCGCGGAGGCACGCCGGTTGTGGGCGGCGGTCGACCGGCCGAACCTGATGATCAAGGTACCGGCCACGGAAGAGGGGATCCCGGCGATCCGGCAGCTGATCCGGGGAGGCATCAACGTCAACATCACGCTGCTCTTCTCGACCGTCGTCTACGAACGCGTGGTCGAGGCCTACCTGGCAGGGCTGGAGGAGCGGCTGACGGACGGCGGCGAGCTCGCGCACGTCGCCTCGGTGGCGAGCTTCTTCATCAGCCGGATCGATTCCGCGATCGACCCGCAGGTGAGCTCGCGCCTGCAGGGCAAGGGCGGCATCGCGAGCGCGAAGCTCGCCTATGCATCCTTCGGGAAGCTGTTCGACAGTGAGCGCTGGCAGGCTCTGCAGGTTCGCGGCGCCCAGGCCCAGCGGCTGTTATGGGCGTCGACCAGCACCAAGAACCCGGCCTATTCCGACGTGCTCTACGTCGAGTCGTTGATCGGGCCGGAGACCGTCGACACGATCTACCCGGCCACCTACGAGGCGTTCAAGGATCACGGCAAGGCGCGTCCGACGCTGGGCGAAGACCTGCCTGAGGCGCTGGCGCTGCTCGAAGAGCTCGCCACGGAAGGCGTCGACCTTGACGAGGTCACCGAGGCGTTGCTTCGCGAGGGCGTGGAGAAGTTCATGGAAGCGCAGGGAAAGCTGCTGGCCTCGGTCGAGCAGTCGCTGCGGGCGCCCACCGATCCGGAAGCGCGATTCGCGCGCTCGCTGCCGGCCGAGCTCGCCGTCCGGGTGGACGCGACCATCGAGGCGTGGCGGGCCGAGGACAAGGTCGGCCGCCTCTGGGGCCGCGACCAGCGACTTTGGACGGACGCCGGCGAAGCTGGTTGGCTCGGCTGGCTGACTGTGCCGCTCGACCAGCAAGCGCATGCGCACCGCTTCAGCGTGCTCGTCGACGACATTCGCGCGAGCGGCTTCGAGCAGGCGCTGCTATTGGGGATGGGCGGATCGAGCCTTTGCCCGGAGGTGCTCGCGCTCACCTTCACGCCCAAGGAAGGGCTGCCGCGACTGCGCGTCCTCGACTCGACCGACCCGCAGCAGATCAAGACCGTCGAGGCCGAACTCGACCTGGCCAAGACGCTCTTCTTCGTCTCATCGAAGTCGGGGACGACGCTCGAGCCGAACATCTTCGCCGCGTACTTCCACGCGAGCGTCGCCGATCTGGTCGGCGCCGAAGAGGCCTCCCGGCGGTTCATCGCGATCACCGATCCCGGCACGCCTCTCGAACAGCTCGCCGTCAAGGCTGGCTATCGAACGGTCTTTCACGGCTGGCCGTCGATCGGCGGTCGCTATTCGGCGCTCTCGGACTTCGGGATGATCCCGGGGGCCGCCGCCGGCGTCGACGTCGTCGAGCTGCTCGACCGCGCCGAACGGATGGCGCACGCCTGCGCCGCCTGCGTGCCCGCGGCCGACAACCCCGGTCTGCAGCTCGGCGCGATCATCGGCACCTGCGCGACCTCCGGTCGCGACAAGCTGACCCTGATCAGCTCTGCGGGTATCCGCGACCTCGGCGCCTGGCTCGAGCAGCTGCTGGCCGAGTCGACCGGCAAGCTCGGCAAGGGCGTCGTCCCGGTCGACCGCGAGCCGCTCGGCGACCCCGCCGTGTACGGCGACGACCGGCTGTTCGTCTACCTGCGCCTCGCTTCCGACGAGGACGCCGGCCAGGAAGCGAAGCTGGCGGCGCTCGAGCAGGCCGGCCAGCCGGTCGTGCGGATCGTGCTCGACGACGTCTATGACGTCGGCGGCGAGTTCTTCCGCTGGGAGTTCGCGACCGCGGTCGCAGGCTCGATCATCGGCATCGACCCGTTCGACCAGCCGGACGTCGAGGACGCCAAGATTGCCGCGCGCGAGCTCACCGACGCCTACGACGAGTCGGGCTCATTGCCGGAGCTGAAGCCGTTCTACGAGGGCGAAGGCGTCCGGCTGTTCGCCGACGAGCGCGTCGCCCGCGAGATGGACGATGACGTCGGCGGCAAGCGTGGACTCGAGGAGTACCTGGCGGCGCACCTCGGCCTCGTCGCGCCGGGCGACTACGTCGCGCTGCTCGCCTACCTGCCGATGAACGCCGAACACGAGCGGCTGCTGACCGAGCTTCGCGTCCTCGTCCGCGACCACCTCGGCGTTGCGACCTGCGTCGGCTTTGGCCCGCGCTTCCAGCACTCGACCGGGCAGGCGTACAAGGGCGGCCCGAACTCCGGCGTGTTCCTGCAGATCACCTGCGTCGACACGGTCGAGCTGCCGGTGCCCGGGCACGCCTACACCTTCGGCGTCGTCAAGGAAGCACAGGCCCGCGGCGACTTCGACGTGCTCGTCAAGCGCGGCCGACGCACGCTGCGCATCGACGTCGGCGACGACCCCGCCGCCGGCCTCGCGGTGCTTCACCACTCGATCGAGCGGGTCTTGGACTCGACAGCACGCACCCACGGCGAGCAGCGGAGGTAACTCGAGATGCAGCTGGGAATGGTCGGACTGGGGAGGATGGGATCGAACCTCGCGCGGCGGCTCCTGCCCGCCGGGCACGAGTGCGTCGTCTTCGACGTCAACCCGAGCCCGGTCGAGGAGCTCGAGGCCGAGGGCGCGACCGGCGCCGGGTCGCTCGACGAGCTCGTCGCGAAGCTGGACGCGCCGCGCGCAGTCTGGGTGATGGTGCCGGCCGGGCAGATCGCCGAACAGACCGTGCGCGACCTCGGCGAGCGGCTGGCGCCCGGCGACACGATCATCGACGGCGGCAACTCCTACTATCGCGACGACATCGCCCGCGCGGCAAGACTCGCCGAGCAGGGCATCCACTACCTCGACGTCGGCACGAGTGGCGGGGTCTGGGGGCTCGAGCGCGGCTACTGCCTGATGATCGGCGGCGAAACAGCGGTCGTCGAGCGGCTGGGGCCGCTGTTCGAGGCGATCGCGCCGGGCGTCGAGGCCGCCCCCCGCACGCCCGGTCGCCGGGGCAGACCGGCGAGCGCCGAGCGCGGCTACCTGCACTGCGGTCCCGTCGGCGCAGGCCACTTCGTCAAGATGGTCCACAACGGAATCGAGTACGGCGTGATGGCCGCCTATGCCGAGGGCCTGAACATCCTCAAGAACGCCAACGCCGGCACCGTCGCGCGCGAGACCGACGCCGAGACGGCGCCGCTCGAACACCCCGAGTACTACCAGTACGAGCTCGACATCGCCTCGGTGACCGAGGTCTGGCGGCGCGGCAGCGTGATCGCCTCCTGGCTGCTCGACCTGACCGCGCAAGCACTCCATGAGTCGCCCGACCTGCACGAGTACTCCGGTCGCGTCTCCGATTCCGGCGAAGGCCGCTGGACGGCGATCGCCGCGATCGAGGAAAGCGTCCCGGCGCCGGTGCTGTTGACCGCGCTCGCCTCGCGCTTCGGCTCGCGCGGGCTCGACCTCTTCGCTGACCAGACACTGTCGGCGATGCGCAAGCAGTTCGGCGGGCATGCGGAGAAGCCGGCCGGATGAGCGACACGAAACGCATCGCGGTCCTGTTCGACATCGACGGCACGCTGATCATCACGGGCGGCGCCGGAGCCGCCTCCTGGCGGCTCGCCTTCGACGAGCTGTACGGGATCCCGGCCGACATCGGCGAGTTCACCGACACCGGCATGACCGACCCCGACGTCGGCCGCAAGACCTTCGAGGCCGTGCTGAACCGCAAACCCGAACGCAAGGAGTTCACCCGGCTGCTCGAGCGACGCCTCTTCTACCTGCATCAGACAGTCGAGCAGTCGAAGGGCTACCGGGTGCTGGCGGGCGTCGAGGAACTGTTGCCGAAGCTGATCGACGACGGCTATCTGCTCGGCCTCGTCACCGGCAACCTGGAAGCGGCTGCCCACATCAAGCTGCACCGCGCCCAGCTGAACCGCTTCTTCTCCTTCGGCGGCTACGGATCCGATTCCACCGACCGCGGCGAGCTGACCAGGATCGCGCTCGAGCGCGCCACGCTCGTCTACGGCGAGCCGGTCAGCGCCGCCCAGGCGATCGTGGTCGGCGACACGCCCCACGATGTCGCCGGAGCACATGCCGCCGGCATGGCCTGCGTCGGGGTTGGCAGCCACAACTTCAGCGTCGAGCAGCTGCGTGAGGCGGGCGCCGACTATGCGATCGCGGCACTCACGGAAGGTCTGCCGCTGTGAGCGAAGAGGACGACCGGCGTTTCTACATGCTCTCGTTCGACCACCGAGGTTCGTTCGAGCAGGAACTGCTCGGCCTGGCCGGCAAGCCGAGCCCGGCCGAGCGCGTGCGGATCGGCGCTCTCAAGGCCCTGATCTATGCAGGTTTCGAGCAGGCGGTCGCAGCCGGCGCGCCGAAGGAGGCCTGCGGCCTGCTGATCGACGAGGAGTTCGGCGCCGCGATCGCCCGCTCGGCCCGCGCCACCCGCTACACGCTGGCGATGCCGGTCGAGCAAACCGGACGGCCGGAGTTCGAGTTCGAGTACGGCGCCGCGTTCGGCGCACACATCGAGGCCTTCGACCCGACCTACGCGAAAGTGCTCGTGCGCTACAACCCGGACGGAGACGAACGACTCAACGCCCGTCAGGCCGCGCGGCTGGCGCGGCTCTCGCGCTGGCTCCGCGACCGCGAACGCGACCTCCTGCTCGAGCTGCTCGTCCCGGCGACGAGGTCCCAGCTCGCGCAGCTCGGCGGCGACCGCGACGCGTACGATCGCGAGCTGCGACCGGGCCTGGTGGTGCGGACGCTGGCCGCGCTCCAGGATGCAGGCGTCGAGCCGCGCATCTGGAAGATCGAAGGCCTGGACGCGCGGGCCGACTGCGAACGGGTCGTCGCCCAGGCGCGCCGGGACGGTCGCGGCGCCGTCGACTGCGTCGTGCTCGGCCGCGGCGCCGACCCCAGCAGGGTCGCCGGCTGGCTCGAGCAGGCTGCGCGAGTGCCCGGCTACATCGGCTTCGCGATCGGACGCACCATCTGGGAAGACGCCCTTCGTGAGCATCTCGCCGGCCGCCTCGACGCCGCCTCGACCAGCGCAAGGATCGAGCAGGCGCACCGCGGGATGGTCGACGTCTACGCAGCCGCGGCCAACGCGACCCTCACCGCATGACGGCCACCGGGGCCGCGTCGGGCGTCTCGCCCTCGGCGCCCGACGACCACCTGCTGATCCTCTTCGGCGCGACCGGCGACCTTGCCAAGCGCAAGCTGCTCCCGGGTCTCTTCCACCTCGCCGTCGCGGGGATGATGCCTGCCCACTACCGGATCGTCGGCACCGGCCGCCCGGAAGGCGCCCCCGACGCCGACGGCTTCCGTTCGCAGGTCCGCGCAGCGCTCGCCGAGTTCGGCCGCCGCGAGCTCAGCGACGAGAACTGGCAGCCGTTCGCCCGCAGCCTCTCCTTCGCGGCCGCCTCCACCGAGCAGCCGCAGGCGCTCCTCCGCGCGGTCGCGCAGGCCGAGGACGAGCTTGGCGGCGAAGTTCAGCGGCTGATCTACCTGGCAGTTCCTCCAGATGCGTTCGCGCCAATCGTTGAGCTGCTGGGCGCCTCCGGCCTCAGCGAGCGCGCCAGGCTGGTCATCGAGAAGCCGTTCGGGCACGACGTCGCCTCCGCGCGGACGCTCAACAAGACGCTGCACAACGTGTTCGAGGAAGAGCAGCTCTTCCGGATCGACCACTTCCTCGGCAAGGAGGCGGTTCAGAACATCCTCGCGTTCCGCTTCGCCAACGGCCTGTTCGAGCCAGTCTGGAACCGGCGACACGTCAGCTACGTCCAGATCGACGTGCCCGAGCAGCTGACGATCGAGGGACGCGCCGGCTTCTTCGAGCAGACCGGCACCTTCCGCGACATGGTCGTCACCCACCTGCTGCATCTGCTCGGCTTCGTCGCGATGGAACCACCCCGCCGTCTCGACGCCCGCTCGTTGCGTGACGCAACGGCACGCGTGTTCGAGGCGATCAGCCCGATCGATCCGGCCCGGGTCGTCTTCGGCCAGTACGACGGCTACCGCGCCGAGCCCGGCGTGGCGACCAGCTCGAACGTCGAGACGTTCGCTGCTCTAGAAGTGCACGTCGACAACAAACGCTGGGCCGGCGTGCCGTTCCAGCTGCGCACCGGCAAGGCTCTGGCCAAGAGCCGCCACACCGTCACGCTCGGCTTCAAGGAGCCCGTCCGAACGATGTTCGATCTCGATGCGGCAGCGTCTGCCTCGACCGCCGCCAACGAGCTGACCTTCGAGCTCTCCGATCCCGGCGCGATCTGGGTCGACTTCCTCGCCAAGCAGCCCGGCGTCGAGATGCGACTGGGCGCCGCGTCGCTGAGCTTCCGGTACGCCGACTCCTTCGACGTCGCCAACGAGCTCGAAGCCTACGAGCGGCTGATCCACGACTGCATGCTCGGCGACCACACGCTGTTCACGCGCGCCGACGGGATCGAACGGCTCTGGGAGATCTCAGCGCCGCTGCTCGGGCAGCCACCGAAGCCGCTGCCCTACGCACAGGGATCCTGGGGCCCGGAGGCCATCGAGCAGCTCGTCGCCCCCAACCACTGGCACCTGCCCTACGCCCCCCGCGGGTAGCGATGGCAGACGACGTCGACCCGCGCGACAACACCTGCTCCCCGAGCGAGGCCGAGCTGCAGGAAGCGTTTCTGCAAGAGCAGCTGCTCAGTGAACAGGGCGTCCATCCACGGATGCGGCTCACCGGCGTGCACATCCGGCTCGGGCGCCGGTTCTTCTCGGTCTGGTGGCTACTCGGAATCGCGACCGCACTGGGAATCGTCCTGGTGGGCGCCGCCAAGGTCTACGCCGCCAGCGGCGCAGGTCGCGGATTCCTGGCCCGCCACGCCTGCATTCCGATCTCGCCGCCCGTGCCGGCAGGGATGCCGGCGTTCGTCCGCTGGACGCACCTGCTCACCTTCTTCTTCCTCGTGATCATCGTCCGCTCGGGCCTGCAGGTGCTCGCCGACCATCCGCGCCTCTATACGAAGGTGCACTGCACGCCCGGACGCGAGTGGTTGCGCTTCCGCGGACCGGTGCCGACCGACCGCGTCTGGACCGCGAAGGAGGACACGATCACGCTCAGCCCGCTCGTCGGGCTGCCCGGCGGTCGACATACGATCGGGGTCGCGCGCCACTGGCACTTCAGCTTCGACATCCTGTTCGTCGTCACCGGCATCGTCTACGCCGCCTTCTTCTTCTCGTCGCCGTGGCTGCACCGGCTCGTGCCGACCCACGCCTCGATCGTCCCGGCCGCGGCCTCCTGCTCCATCACCTACCTGAGCCTGCATTTCCCGGCTGGCCCAAGCGGCTACTTCCGCTACGACGCGCTGCAGCAGCTCACCTACTTCGCGGTCATCTTCATCCTCGCGCCGCTCGCGATCCTCACCGGCCTGGCCATGTCACCGGCCCTCGACAACCGCTTCCGCTGGTACGTACGGCTGTTCGGAAACCGTCAGATCGCCCGCTCGATCCATTTCCTCGTGATGGTCTCCTTCATCGTCTTCTTCATCGGCCACATGGCGCTGGTCGCCCTGACCGGCCTCGCGCCGAACCTCAACGACATCACCCTCGGCAACAATCAGCACAACCTGGACGGATTTGCGATCTGGCTGCTCGTGATCGCGCTGGTGGTCGCCTTCAACGTCTGGGCGGTGCGTTTCTCCTGGACGCACACTCGCGTCCTGCAACGCATCTCGAACCTCACCGCCGGCCGTCTCATGGATCTGCTCTTCGACCACTACGCACCCCGCGTCGAATACCGTCGTGAGGACATCAGCCCCCACTTCTGGCCCAACCACAACCTGCTTCCCGACGGTGCGGAGTGGCGGGCGCTCGCGGACGACGACTTCCGCGGCTACCGGCTCAAGGTGCACGGTCTGGTCGAGAACCCCGTCGAGCTCTCCCTCGAGCAGATCCAGGCGATGGGCAAGCAGACGAGATCACCATGCACAACTGCATCCAGGGCTGGTCCGGCATCGCCGAATGGGGCGGCCTGCCCCTCACGAAGCTGATCGAACTCGTCCGACCGCAACCCGAGGCGGAGTGGGTGATGTTCTACTCGTTCGCCGCCGGCGGCGAAGGCGGCGGGCGCTACTACGACTCCCACTCGATCCACGACCTGCGCCACCCTCAGAGCCTGCTCGCCTACGAGATGAACGACGAGCGCCTGCCGATCCTGCATGGCCGGCCGCTGCGGCTGCGAGTCGAGAACCAGCTCGGCTTCAAGCACGTCAAATGGATCAGCGAGATCGAGTTCGTCCACCACTTCCGCGAGCGCCACGCCGGCCAGGGCGGCTACCAGGAAGACCACGAGTTCTTCGGCTACCGCGACGAGATCTGAAGGAATGATCTGTGTGGCGGCGACCATCGCGACGACGGCCTGCATCGTCACGATCGATCGGCAGCCGCTCGCGCAGATGACCGCGGCCGGCGGCTACGACCAGATCAACCACCACATCATTCTGGAACGCGTGAGCGACTCGCATTGCGCTCGTTGGTTGCGTGATCCGGGAGCGGCGACGTGACCGCCTCGGTCGCCTGGCGTGTGATCAGCCTCGCGCTGCGGCTGCGCGTCACGAAACTGATCGTCCAGCGGAGGAACACGATGAAGCGATTCTGCATGCCGATCAGATAGAAGAGGTGGACGAGGAGCCATACCAGCCAGGCCGGCAGGCCGCTCAGCTGCAGGCCCTTGATGTCGACAACGGCGCGCGCGCGCCCGATCGTCGCGAGTGTCCCCTTGTCGCGGTAGCGAAACGGACGTGAGTCCCTGCCCCGACGGCGGTCGCGGAGCACCGCCGCCGCGTACCGCCCCTGCTGCATGGCAACCGGGGCCAGGCCCGGCAGGGGCACGATCTTCCCCTCGGCGTCCTGTACCTGCACCATGTCGCCGATCGCCAGGACCTCAGGGTGCCCGGGAACCGTCAGATCGGGGCCGACAGTCACGCGTCCGGCGTGGCCCAGCTGGGCGCCCGATTCGGCCGCGAGCATCGCGGCCAGCTCGGACGCGACGACGCCGGCCGCCCAGACAACCGTCCGTGCCGGTACCTCCTGCGTCTCGCCCACGGTGTTCGCGAGCGTCACCGCGTCCTGCGTGATCGCAGTCACCTTGTGTTCGAGGCGTGGCGTCACCCCGAGCCTCTCGAGCGCAGACTCGGCGAGTGCCGACAGGCGAGACGGGAAGCCCGGAAGGACGCGGTCGGCGACCTCGACGAGCAGGATGCGCGCGGCGCTCGTGTCGATCGTGCGGAAGTCGCGCTGCAGTGTCTCGTGCGCGAGCTCGGCGATCTGTCCGGCCAACTCGACGCCGGTTGGACCCGCGCCGACGACGACGAAGGTCAGCCATCCGGCCCGGCGGTCGGGATCGGGCTCGAGCTCGGCCGCCTCGAACGCCGTCAGAATTCGGCGCCTGACCTCCAGCGCGTTCTCGAGCGACTTGACGTCGGGCGCGAGCTGGCGCCAGTCGTCCCGGCCGAAGTAGGAGTAACCCGAGCCGCCGGCAACGATCAGGCTGTCATACGGAATCGCGCGTGACTCTTCGACGTCTGCGAGCCACACCAGGACGACGCGACCTACGAGATCGAAACCGGTGACCTCACCGAGCACGACCCGTACGTTCTGGGCGCGTCGGAAGATGTGCCGGAGCGGTGTGGCGATCTCGCCGGGCGAGAGCGCGCCTGTTGCTACCTGGTAGACGAGCGGCTGGAAGAGATGGAAGTTGTGCCGGTCGACGAGCGTCACGTCAACCGGTGCGCGGCGGAGCCTGCGCACGGCCTGGAGGCCGCCGAAGCCGCCGCCGATGACGACGACTCGGTGCGGATCGGCATGTTCGCTGCCGCGCTGCCTCATTCCATGCTCGGGACGGTTCACGGTGGCGTCGCGCGTGCGGCGATGAGTGCTCTGGCTGTCCTGGCAATCTGGGCGCGGTCGATGCCGGCTTGAGCGAGCAGCTGCGCCGGCGTTCCCGACGTCGGCATCACACGCACGGCGAGCGTGACGATCCGCGGCCGCGACGAGCTGTCGCCGAACACCTCGAGCACGGCACTGCCGAGGCCGCCCTCGGGATGGTGGTCCTCGACCGTGATCAGGACACCGGTCTGCTCGGCCGCCTCGATCAGGGTCTGGTCGTCGATCGGCTTGATCGAGTACAGGTCGATCACGCGAGTCGGTACGCCCTCCGCGGCCAGTTCGTCAGCCGCGGCGAGCGCCTCGTGCAGCGTGATCCCGGCGGCGACGAAGGTGATCTCGTCGGTGTTGGAGAAGCGGACCACCCGGGCACCGCCGACCGCGAACTGCTCCTCCGAGTCGTAGAGCACCGGCAACGCCTCGCGCGTCGTGCGCAGGTAGGAGACCCCCGGCTGATCGACCATTGCCTGGACGAGTTTTGCAGTCTGGTTGGCACAGGATGGGTAGAGGACGGTGCTGCCGTGCACGGCACGGAGCGCGGCGATGTCTTCG
Organism: Gaiellales bacterium; assembly: GCA_046598415.1. GTDB lineage: Bacteria > Actinomycetota > Thermoleophilia > Gaiellales > F1-60-MAGs149 > VFJZ01. The sequence continues at coordinate 15,152 of JBKJIG010000136.1, read as the reverse complement.
AGACCCATCTGCGACGGTCCGTCCTCGCCGATCGAGACGCCGCAGTGCGAGCCGACGAGTCGGATGTCGGCACGACTCACAGCCGCCATCCGGATGAAGTCGTAGGCGCGCGAGAGGAAGGCCGCGAAGGTCGCGGCGAACGGCACCCAACCGCGCACCTGAAAGCCCACGGCGGTCGCGACCAGCTGCTGCTCGGCGATGTACATCTCGAAGTAGCGCTCCGGATGCGCGTCGGCATAGAGCTCGGTGAAGGTCGAGTTGCCGACCTCGCCGTCGAGCGCGACGATCCGCCCGTCCGAGCTGCCGAGCGCGGTTAGTGCTTCGCCGAAGGCCCTCCGGGTCGCAACCTGCTCGCCGACCTTCCAGCCCGCCGGTGGCGTCGTGGCGGTCGCAAACCGGTGCGGCTGTGCGTTGCCGATCGGAGCGCCCGGTCGGACCGTGAGCTTTCTCAGGCCGCCCAGCTCGCGGATCGCGGCCTCGGGATCGGCCAGCGGCTTGCCATGGAAGCCGTTGCGGTTCTCGACGGCGTTCACGCCCTTGCCCTTGATCGTGGCGCGATGATCGCGACCGGCTGGCCGTCACCCGCCAGCGCCTGCTCGTAGGCACGGTCGATCTGCTCGACGTCGTGGCCGTCGATCTCGATCGCTCGCCAGCCGAACGCCTCGGCACGGCGCACATAGGTCGCGGTGTCCCAGCCGTGCATCGTCTCGCCACGCTGGCCGAGACGGTTCACGTCGATGATCGCGATCAGATTGTCGAGCGCCTCGTAACTCGCGTGATCGAAGGCCTCCCAGATCGATCCCTCCGCCAGCTCGCTATCGCCGCACAGCACCCATACGCGGTAGGGCAGCCGATCGAGACGCTTGCCGGCGAGCGCGACCCCGACCGCGCACGGCAGACCCTGGCCGAGCGATCCGGTCGCCACGTCGACCCAGGGGATCTCCGGAGTCGGGTGGCCTTCGAGGCGGCTGCCGAGCTTGCGGAAGGTCAGGAGCTCCTCGTCCGAGATCGCCCCCGCCGCCTTGTACAGCGAATAGAGCAGCGGCGAGGCGTGCCCCTTGGAGAAGATCAGATGGTCGTCCAGCGGCTCCGCGGGACGATCGAAGTCGTAGCGCAGGTACTTGGCGAGCAAGACCGCCATCAGGTCGGCGGCCGACATCGACGAGGTCGGATGACCCGAGCCGGCCGCCGCCGCAGCCCGCACGGAGTCGACCCGCAATTGCTGACCGAGCTCACGCCATCGCTCATGCTCACTCATCGAGCCGCCTCCTTCACGCCGGGAAACCCGCAGACAACCAAGGCTGTTCTCCACTAGCGTCGCGGTGAGCGCAGGTCTTACGCTCCTCCCCGGCGCGGTCGCGAGGAGTGCGGGGAATTCGTCTGCCGCTCATTCGAGGAGGCGTCCGGCCGTGCCGATCTCAGGATCGCCGGCGAGCACTGCGACCGCGGCGGACGGCTCGCCAGGCCGCTCCTGCGTGATGCCACCGACGCTGTCCCAGACGAGGTTCACCCGCATCCGCGGATCCTCGTCGGGGTAGTCCAGGCGGGCGTGCGCACCGCGGCTCTCGCGCCGCTCGAGCGCGCATTCGAGCGTTGCCCGCGCACCGAGCAGCGAGCCTTGCAGATCGAACGCGTGGGCGAGATCGGCGTAGCCGGCGAGGTCGGGGCGCACCTCCATCGCTCGCGCTCGCTCGCCAACCCGGTCGAGCCGCGCAAGCCCTTCCTGCAGACCGTCCGCGGAGCGGACGACACCACAGCACTCCGACATGAGGTCGCGCAGCGCGCGCTGGAGCGGGCGCGCGAACTCCTCGCCGCGACGCGCGAGCTGCTCGTCGACCTCCTCCGCCGCGATCGCGATGGCGGCGCGGTCGCGCACCTGCAGGTCGAGCGCGGCCGACCAACGCGCAGCCTCGCTGCCGGCGATGCGGCCGAAGACGAGGCACTCGGCGAGCGAGTTGCCGCCCAGGCGGTTCGCGCCGTGCACGCCGGTTGCACATTCCCCGACGGCGTACAGTCCTTCGACGTCGGTGAGGTGCGTCTCGGGGTCGACCCGGACGCCGCCCATCGAGTAGTGCGCGGTCGGTGCGACCTCCATCGGCGTACGCGTGATGTCGAGCATGGCCAGGTCGACGAACTGCCGGTACATGCGCGGCAGGCGGCTGAGCACCGTCTCGCGGCCAAGCTGGGACACGTCGAGCAGCACCCCGCCATGCTCGGTGCCGCGCCCGGCGGAGATCTCGGTGTAGATCGCCAGAGCGACGCGGTCGCGGGTCGAGAGCTCGAGCCGTTCCGGGTCGTAGCGCTGCATGAAGCGCTCGCCCGCGGCGTTGCGCAGGATCCCGCCTTCGCCGCGCACGGCCTCGGTCACCAGTGTCCCCGCCGACTCTTCCGGGAAGACCATCCCCGTGGGATGGAACTGGACGAGCTCCATGTCGCGCAGCCGGCAGCCGGCATCGATCGCCAGGCGCATCGCGTCGCCGGTGTTCTCGTCGCGCCGCGACGACGAACGACGCCAGATCCGCGTATGTCCGCCCGTCGCGAGGATCACGGCGTCGGCGACGAACACCCAGCGGCTGCCGTCGTCGACGCCGAACCCGTAGCAGCCGAAGGCGCGGCCGTCGTGGACGAGCAGACGCGTGATGTAGACGTCGTCGCGCACCGCCACACCGAGCTCCGCTGCTCGGCGCACGAGCGTTCGCTGAATCTCCCGGCCGGTGTAGTCGCCGGCGAAGCAGGTTCGCCTGAACCGGTGAGCGCCGAAGAAGCGCTGCGAAAGCCGGCCGTCATCCTCGCGCGCGAGCTGCGCTCCCCAGCGCACGAGGTCGTCGATCGCACCCGGTGCATCGCGACAGAGGAGCTCGACGCTGCGCGGGTCGCCCAGCCAGTAGCCCTCCCGCAGGGTGTCGGCGGCGTGCTGCTGCCAGCTGTCCTCGGGATCCATCGTGCCGAGCGCCGCGTTGATCCCGCCGGAAGCGAGCACCGTGTGCGCGTCGTCACGTCGCCGTTTGGCGATGCAGAGCACCTGCACGCCGCGCTCCGCGAGCTCGATCGCAGCCCGTAGACCAGCCGCTCCCGTGCCGACGACGATCACGCCGGCAGCCACGCGCCGCTCCTCGACCGCTGTCATCTGACCTAGGCCTCCTGAGGGTCGCGGGGGTCGCCGCGATGCGCTGATTCTCCGCGTCCGACGATCCTTCGCAGGCGCCGTCTGCCTGCGGCGATCATGGCAGCGCGGCGGGCTTGCGCGGCCTGGTAGCGGGGACGCTCCTCGACCGGCATCAGGTCCTGGGCCGTTTCGTCGATGTGGCGGACGCCGCGCGGGTTCGTCTCGGGGTCTCGCAACGACGGATGCTCGGGAGGAATGAACGAGCGATGCTTGGGGTCGACGCTAGGACGCCGGTCGGCATCCATGTCGTCGTCGCGGGCAGCGTTCTCGGGCACGGCGGAACCTCCAGGAAAGACAGCGGTGCCAGAAAGCACCCGGTGTCGCGACGCGATCGTCCTCACCCTCCTCCAGCGTCGCGTCGGCGGTCGTTCTTACGACCAGCGCAGCTCGGAGTGGTTCCGCGTGTCGGATCATGCCGCCGTCGGCGAAGTAGGTCGAGCCGGTCGCGTACAGCGACGGCTTCGCCTCGCCGCGATCCGATCCGATCCGAGCCGGACCGTGACCGAACGGATACGGACGGTCAGCGCAGCACCGGGAGCGACGCCTGGCGCTCTCTAGTGGTCTGACACGGAATTGGCGTTAGTATTTGTGAGGGCTTCGCGGGCGCGTTGGGTCTTGGCGAGGATGTCGTCGGGCTTCGCGGTCCAGCGGAACGGGGTGGGGTTGCGGTTCCATTCGTCGGCCCACAGCGTGATCGCGTTGCGAAGGTGGTCGAGGCTGCAGAAGCTGCCGCGCCGCAGGCGCCGGTTGGTGAGTTGTGCGAACCAGCCTTCGACGAGGTTCAGCCACGAGCTGGAGGTCGGTGTGAAGTGCAGCTGCCAGCGCTGCTGGCGCGGCTTGGCGAGCCATTCGACGACTTCCGGCGCCTTGTGGGCGGACAGGTTGTCGAGCACCACGTGGATGTCGAGGTGGCGCGGGACGGTCTTGTCGATCTGCTTGAAGAAGGCCAGCACGTCGGCGCCGCGGTGCCGCTCGCGCAGCGCATGGGTAACTTCGCCGGTCTCCAGGTTCAGGGCCGCGAACAGGTCGGTGGTGCCGTGGCGCTTGTAGTCGTGCGTCATCGTCTGCGCCCGCCCCCGCTTGATCGGCAGCGACGGCTGCGTCCGATCGAGCGCCTGCACCTGCGTCTTTTCATCGACGCACAGCACCACCGCCCGCTCCGGCGGATCGACGTACAGCCCCACCACGTCGACCAGCTTGCGCGCGAAGTCGGGATCGTTGGAGAGCTTGAACGTGTCCACCCGCCAGGGCCGGATGCCGTGATCGGCCCACACCCGCCGGATCGTCTCGCGCCCCACCCCAAGCCGCGCCGCCAGCGTCCGCGTCGTCCAGTGCGTGGCGCCGTCAGCGGGCCGCTCGGTGAGCGTCACGCGCACGATCTCCGCCGCCGTCCCGGCCGGCAACATCGGCTTGCGACCCCGCCCCGGGCGGATCGTGCCGACCCCCGCCACCCGCCGCTCCTGAAACCGCCGCCGCCACCGCCGCACCCGATCCGGCGACACCGACAGCGCCTTCGCGATCCGCAACGTCGCAACGCCATCGGCCGCCATCAGCAACCCGCGCGCCTCCACCACCTCGCGCGCAGGAAGCGTCGACGAACGAGCGATCCGTTCCAACAGCGCCCGCTCATCGGGCGACACGAACAACGGCGGAGCAGCAGGACGAGGCATACCGTATGATACCATACCAATACGCGGTCATACCACTAGGAGCTCGTCCGATGCTGCTTCGCCTGTTCCACCACGATGCTACGGCCTGCGCCAGCTACCTGTTCGGGTGCACGACGCACGACATGCTGGCGGTGGTCGACCCGCACGTCGATCTCGTCGACGAGTACCTCGCCGCGGCGCAGCGCGCCGGCTCGCCGATCGTGGCCGTGTTCGAGACGCACGTCCAGGCCGACCACGTGTCCGGCCTGCCCGACCTGGTCGCGCGCACCGGCGCCACCGCGTACCTGCCTGCTGACGCCGGCGTCGCGTTCCCGCACACGGCACTCGCCGACGCCGAGTGTGTTGAGCTCGGCAACACGATCGTGACCGCGATGGCGACGCCCGGGCACACGCCCGCCCACCACGCCTACGCGGTCGCCGACCTGCGGCGCGGGACGGACGAGCCGTGGCTGGTGTTCACCGGCGACTCGCTGCTGATCGGCGATGTCGGCCGTCCCGACCTGCACGTCGCCGGCGACGCCAGCGGCCAGGCCCGGCTGCTCCACGCGTCGCTGTCCCGCCTCACGGAGCTCCCGGATCACGTCGTGGTGGTGCCCAGCCACTATGCCGGATCGGTGTGCGGCCGCGGCCTCTCCGGCAACCCGATCAGCTCGATCGGGTTCGAGCGCGCCCACAACACGATGCTCGGCCATGCGGACGTCGACGGTTTCGTGGCTGCGCTGCTCGCGGACATGCCGCCACGACCGGCAGAGCAGGCCCAGATCGTTGCGGCCAACCGCGCCGGCCGTCCCTTCGCGACCCGGTGACCACCGCCGTCCGTCTCGGGCTGCGCGAGAACGCCGCACAGTTCACCCTGCTGGTTGGCCTGAACGCGCTCGTCGGCGGGATGATCGGGCTCGAGCGCAGCGTGCTACCGCTGATCGGCGAGCGTGACTTCGGACTGACGTCAAACGCTGCGATCCTGGCGTTCGTGCTGGCGTTCGGCACCGCCAAGGCGCTCACCAACCTCGCCGCCGGCAGCCTCGCCGAACGCTACGGCCGCAAGCGCCTGCTCGTGGCCGGCTGGCTGGTCGCGCTGCCCGTGCCGGTGCTGATCGGAACCGCGCCGACCTGGGCGTTCATCGTTGCCGCCAACGTGCTGCTCGGCGTCAACCAGGGGCTCGCGTGGTCGATGACGGTGGTGATGAAGATCGACCTCGCCGGACCTGCGCGGCGCGGACTCGCGCTCGGCCTGAACGAGGCCGCCGGCTACCTCGGCGTCGCCTCGTCGGCGTTCATCACGGGGCTGCTCGCCGCGTCGTACGCACCGCGCGGCGTCGTGTGGATCGGAGCGGCCGTCATCGCTGTCGTCGGGCTGGTCGTCGCGGTCACGTTCGTTCGCGACACCGCTGATCATGTTCGGCTCGAGCAGCGACACCACCCCGTCGGAACTGACGGCCGGCCGCACGGCTTCCGGTCGGCGTTCGCGCACGCCTCGCTGCACGACCGGGTGCTGCGCGCCTGCAGCCAGGCCGGGCTGGTCAACAACCTCAACGACGCCCTCGCCTGGGGCCTCGCGCCACTGTACCTGGCCGCAAACGGCGCCAGCGTCCGGCAGATCGCCGTCGTCGCGGCCGCCTACCCCGTCGTGTGGGGCGCCGGGCAGCTCCTGACCGGCTGGCTGTCCGACCGAACCGGCCGGAAGCCCCTGATCGGCGCCGGCATGCTCGTCCAGGCCGCCGCGCTCGCGCTACTCGTCGCCGGCGGCGGCGCGTTCACGCCCTCGCTGTGCGCCGCGCTGCTGCTGGGCGCCGGCACGGCGATGGTCTATCCGACGCTGATCGCGGCCGTCTCCGACGCCGCCCAGCCGCGCGACCGGGCCCGGATCGTCAGCGTCTACCGCTTCTGGCGTGACGCCGGCTTCGCCATCGGCGCGCTGATCGCGGGCGTCGGCGCCGACCTCGTCTCCGCCGGCGCAGCGATCACTGCCGTCGCCGTGCTGACCGCGGCCAGCGGTCTCGTCGTGATCGCCACTCCCTGGCACAGCGCACTCGTCACGCCGTCGATTCCCGCCCACAAGTCGTAGAAGGAGCATCCCATGGCTATCGAAGTCGAAGGGCTCGACACCGAACTCCTCGAAACCGAGATCAAGCGCACCTACACCAACGTCGCGAACATTCCCGGCCAGGATTTCATGTTCCCGACCGGACGCGCGTGGGCGGTCGACCTCGAGTACCCCGCCGATCTCCTGGCGCGCGTGCCCGACACCGCCTGCGCATCGTTCGCCGGTGTCGCGAATCCGTTCAGCCTCGGCGCCCTGGCCCCCGGCGAGCATGCCATCGACATCGGCTCGGGCGCCGGCACTGACTCGCTCATCGCCGCGCAGATGGTTGGCCCGACCGGATCCGTCACCGGGATCGACTACACACCGGCGATGGTCGCCGCCGGGCAGGCCGCCGCCGGCGAGGCCGGCCTCACCAACGTGACCTTCGTCGCCGGCCGCGCCGACGCGCTCCCGTTCGACGACGCCACCTTCGATGTCGTGATCTCCAACGGCGTGTTCGACCTGCTGCCCGACAAGGACGTCGCTTTCGCCGAGGCCTACCGCGTGCTCCGACCCGGTGGGCGGCTCCAGTTCGCCGACGTTACCATCCAACGCCCCGTCAGCGAGGAGGGGCGCCGCAACATCGACCTCTGGACCGGTTGAATCGCCGGCGCCCTGCTGGAAGCAGGGTACGCGCACCGCCTCGCCAGCTACGGCTTCGAGCAGATCGAGACCGGCAACCTGATCGACACGTACGCGCGGTCGACGTTCGAAGACACCCGCCGCAAGGCCGAGAAGTACGGCGCGAGAGGGACCACCATCAAGGCCTACAAACCGCAGTAGGGCGCATCTACCCGGGCTTGAGGCGATCGCTCGAGGTCATCGGAACACTTGCTCGCGAGTCGTCGTCCCGCACCGCCATCAGCCGCCGGGATCGAACTGGGCACGCATCCAAGACGACTGAGGCGGTTGTAGCGAGCCCGCCCGGCGAAGCGGCGAGCCAGCCGTGGTGCCGGCCAGTACATCTGAACGATGTATCATGCGTTCATGTCTCACGGCCATGCCCGCCCGCCGGCCATCGACCGCGCTCTCGCACAGGTCGTGGCCGAACGCATGCAGATGCTCGCGACACCGTCACGGATCCAGATCCTCGGGCACCTGAAGAACGGGACCTGTGCGGTCGCGGCGCTGGCCGCCGCCGTTGGAATGGAAGCGTCCGCCGTCTCGCATCAGCTGCGATCGCTCCGGCAACTCGGCCTCGTGACCGGCGAGCGTCGCGGCAAGCAAGTGTTCTACGCCCTCCACGACGACCACGTCGCGGAGCTGCTCGACCAGGCCATCTTCCACGTCCAGCATCTCGCCATCGGTACCCGGCTACCCCTCGACTCCGCGTGACCGAACAGGCGCAGATTCCGGGCACCAGCAGCCACGATCACGATCACCACGCTCACGCGCACGGTCACAGCCATGGCCTCGTCGATCGCTCGATCACCCGTTCCCGAGACGGTCTGCGGGCGGTCCTGGCGAGCCTCGGAGTGCTGCTCGCGACCGCGATCATCCAGGCGCTGATCTTCGCCACGACCGGCAGCGTGGCGCTCCTCGCCGACCTGATCCATAACGCCGGCGACGCGCTCACAGCGATCCCGCTCGGCATCGCCTTCCTGCTGCGATCGTACGTCGCGGAGAAACGAGCCGGCTACTTCGTCGTCGCAACCATCTTCGTGAGCGCCTGCGTCGCCGCCTTCGAGGCGATCAACCGGCTGATCCACCCGCAGCACCTCGATCACCTGTGGGTGCTCGCCGCCGCCGGCGCGATCGGCTTCATCGGCAACGAGATCGCCGCCCAGATTCGACTTCGCGCGGGCCGTCACCTCACATCGCCAGCGCTGATCGCCGACGGCAACCACGCCCGCATCGACGGCTTCGTCAGCCTCGCCGTCATCGCAAGCGCCACCACCGTCGCAGTCGGGTTCCCACTCGGCGACCCCCTGATCGGCCTCGCCATCACGCTCATCATCCTCCGCATCACCTGGCAGTCGGCACAGACCATCAGAGCCGATCCCGCACTACCCGATGAAGCAGCCAGCGCCCGAGGCGGCTAGGAAAACTCTGCCCGGTGAGCCGATGGGCAGTCCGCGTTGACCCGCGGATCCACCTCGCCGGCGTGGTCCACCTGTAGGGTGGAGTGCGCGATCGAGAATCGCTCCTCGAGGATGGCGGCGAGCTGCTCGCGGGCGGCGTGGCAGTCGCAGCCAGGAGCGACCAGGACGTGTGCCGTGAGGGCTGGGAACCCCGACGAGATCTCCCAGACGTGGAGGTCGCGTACCTCGCGAATGTTCTCCTCCGCCACGAGGGCTCGACCGATCGCGTCCGGATCGACGCCTTTCGGGGCGGCCTCGAGGAAGATCCGGCCGGAGTCGCGCAGCAATCCGTATGCGGCGCGGAACATCAGCGCAGCGACCAGCAGCGAGGCGATCGGGTCGGCGCGCTGGAAGCCGGTCCAGAGGATCACGGCGCCGGCGATCGCCGGCGCGATGAAGGCGTACAGGTCGGTGACGATGTGCTGGAAGCTGCCCTCGACGTTGAGGCTCTGGCGGTTGGCGCTGGCGAGCACCCACGTCGCGGCGAGGTTGACGACGACGCCGACGAGGGCGACGCCGAGGACGAGCTTGCCCTGAACGTCGGGGGGCGAGATGAGCCGGCGGATCGCCTCAAAGGCGATCAGCAGACCGAGCACGAGAAGGGTGATGCCGTTTGCCTGGGCGGAGAGGATCTCGACGCGCTTCAGCCCGTAGGTGAGGACGCCCTTCGCCGGTTTGGCGGCGAGACGGATGGCAATGATTGAGAGGCCGATCGCCGCTGCATCGGTGAGCATGTGCGCGGCGTCAGAAAGCAACGCGAGCGACTGCGCGACGAGCCCGACGACGACCTCGAACGCCATGAAGCCGAGGATCAGCACGAACGCAACTACAAGCTTGCGACGATCAGCGTCGGCCGACACTCCGTGAGCGTGCCCGGCGTGGCCGGCGCCGTGGTCGTGCCCGTGTGCGCTCACGCGCTTCCGTCGTCTGTGCCGTGCGGCCCGGATCGCCGCACCCGTGCGATCACGAGGGGCACTGGCAAGAAGGCGTCGCGCGCGCCCGGCTCGAGGCCCGATTCGGCGACTGGTGCGCAGCACGAGCATGCCGGCGCAGCGCCGTCCGCTCTCGCCGGTTCGGCGATCGTGATGGCGGCGGCTGGTGCAGTCTTCCTGGTACGGAGCAACCGCAGGCCATTGGCGGTTACCAGCAGGCTCATGCCCATGTCGGCGGCGACCGCCATCCACAGCGTCACCAGCCCGAATGGCACCAGCAGCCCGAAGCCGCCCTTCACGAGCAGTGAGGCGATGACGTTCTGGCGCATCGTCCGGATCGCGCGCTGGGCGAGGTCGATCGCGGTCGGGAGCCGGCCGAGGTCGTCGCTCATCAGTGCGACGTCGGCCGCGTTGAGCGCGATGGCGCTGCCGGCGGCGCCCATCGCGACGCCGACGCGGGCGGCGGCCAGGGCGGGCGCGTCGTTGATGCCGTCGCCGACCATCGCGACCGCGCCGAGCGATGCCTCCAGCTCGTAGACTCGCCTGAGCTTCTCGTCCGGTAGCAGCGACGCGTGCCAGCTGCCGACGCCGACGCGGGTGGCGACGGCTCGGGCGACCGCCTCGTTGTCACCGGTCAGCATCACGACGTACTGGACGCCGACGCGACGGAGCGCCTCGACCGCCGCTCGAGCCTCCGGGCGGGGCTCGTCGCGGATTCCGAACGCGGCGAGTGCTCGATCGCCTTCGCCGAGCACGATCACCGTCTGGCCGGCCGCTTCAAGCTCCGCCACCGCCAAAACCACGCGGCCGTCGAGCCGCTCGGCGGCCAGACGCGGGCCGCCTACCCACAGCCGGCGGCCTTCGAGGAGCGCGTCGATGCCGCGGCCGGGAAGGGCGACGAACCGCTCCGGCTCCGCCAGCACCAGCCCGCGATCGGACGCTCCTCGCACGAGTGCGGCGGCGAGCGGATGCTCGGAGTTTCGCTCCAGCGACGCCGCGAGTCGAAGCACCTCGCCCTCGGCGACGTCGGCGAGGACGCGGATCTCCGCCAGGCGCGGCGTGCCGTCGGTGAGGGTGCCGGTCTTGTCGAGTCCCACGACCCGGATCCGGGCGAGGTCCTCGAGCGCCTCGCCACCCTTGATCAGCACGCCTTGGCGCGCGGCGGCTCCGATCGCGGACACCACCGCGACCGGGATCGAGATCACGAGCGAGCACGGACAGGCCACGATCAGCAGTGCCAGCGCCCGGTACAGCCACGTCGATGCGTCGGCGCCGAATAGCGCCGGCACGATCGCGACCAGCAGCGCGGCGGCGAACACCAGCGGCGTGTAGACGCGGGCGAACTGATCGATGTATCGCTCGGCCGGGGCGCGACTTCCCTGCGCCTGCTCGACCAGTTCGACGACGCGGGCGATGGTGGATTCCGACGATCGGCGGGTGGTGCGAATCGTCAGCACGCCGAGCTGGTTCAGTGACCCGGCGAAGACCGGGTCGCCCGGCTCGCGGTCGACCGGCACCGACTCGCCGGTGATCGGCGACTGATCAACCGTCGAGTTTCCGGCTTCGACGATCCCGTCCAGCGGCAGCCGCTCGCCGGGTCGCACGACGATCAAGGTGCCGATGGCGACCTCGTCGACGGCCACGAGTCGCTCGCCGCCCTGGTCGACAACGCACGCCACCTCCGGCGCCAGCTCCGCGAGCGCCGCGACCGAGCGGCGGGTGCGGTCGAGCGCGTACGTCTCAAGCGTCGTACCGAGGGCAAATAGCACAAGCACCCAGGCTGCCTCCGCATACGCTCCGATCCCGACCGCGCCGACCGCCGCCAGCGTCATCAGGACGTTCATGTCGAGGCTGGCTCGCCGAAGGCCGGCGGCGGCGGCGCGCGCGATCGGCCAGCCGCCGATCACCATCGAGAACAGGTACAGCGGCTCCGCGACGACGCGCGGCGCGCCAGCGACGCTGGCGGCCACCGCCACGAGCAGAACCAGCAGCGCCAGCACCGTGGAGACGGCGCGCGGGGTGGCGAGCCAGAACGGCCGATCGGACTGGGCGGCGCGGCGCTGGTCTGCCGGGCGCGCGCTGAAACCGGCGCGCGCGACGGCCGACAAGACGGCGCCGTCGTCGGGTGAACCCCACAACTCCAGCGTCCCCGATCCGAACGACACGCGCGCAGTCTCGACCCCGTCGAGGCCACCCACGACCCGCTCCAGCGTCCGCGCGCAGGACGCACAATCCATCCCCTCGACCCGGAATCGAAGATCAGGTCGATCGCCCGGCGCCTGCGCCGGCTCGAGCACCGGCAACTGCCTCACGGCGCAGCCTCCACCGACACCCCGGACACAGCCAGCAGCGCATCCACCAGTGCGGCGCCGGCGGCCGTGAGCCGGTACAGCACCATCTTGCCGTCACGGCGGCTGGATGCCAGTCCCGCCAGTCGGAGCGCGCGGAGGTGGTGGGAGACGAGATTGTCGGCCCGCCCCGTGATCCACGCCAGGTCGCAGACGCACAGCTCCTCGCCGTCGCGAAGCACGCTCGCCACCCGGAACCGCGTCGGATCACCCAGCGCCGCGGCCGACCGCGCAGAAGCTTCAGCGCGATCGTTGCCGATCAGCTGCGCCCGCAGCGCCTCAGCTCGCGGCAGGTCAAGACAGAGAAGATCGCAACGGTCATCAGCCATCCGCTCATTCTAACAATCATCGAGGCGTTGAGCCGAAGCAGCCAAGAAGACATTGAAACGGCCGTGCGATTGACGGACAATGTGCGTGCAGTGAAGGTCCTGCCGCTACCACAACGCGATCCGCACGGCACCCCGACCACGCTGGAGGAAGCGCGGTTCGACGTTGAGGGGATGACGTGCGCGTCGTGCGCTGCCCGGGTCGAACGAGTCCTCGTGCAGACACCGGGTGTGCGGACGGCTGTCGTGAACTACGCGACCGCTCGCGCGACGGTGGCGTTCGCACCAACCGAGGTCAACATCGATCATCTCGTCGAGACCGTCGATCGAACCGGCTACCATCTCGCGCCGATCGCCGCGGCCGATCTGACGCCCGCCGGCGACGGGGCCGATGAGCAGCGCTTCTGGCTGCGGCGAGTGCTGGTCGCCTGGCCCCTGGGAATCATCGTGATGGGGCTGTTACTGCTCCGGATGGACGCTGGCTGGGCGCGCTGGACAGCCGCGGTCTTGACGGTCCCGGTGCAGTTCTGGGCGGGGGCGCCGTTCCTTCGTTCGGCGCTAGTGCGGGCGCGGACGCGGTCGGCGAACATGGACACGCTGATCGCGCTCGGCACGATGGCGGCGTTCGTGTTCTCCGTCGTGCGGTTGGGGACGGGCGGCGATCTGTACTTCGACACGGCGGCGCTGATCATCAGCTTCCTGTTGCTGGGCCGCTACTTCGAGGCGCGCGCGCGGGGCCCGGCGGCAGGCGCGATCCGGGCGCTGCTGGAGCTGGGCGCGAAGGAAGCTCGGCTGGTCGACGATAGCGTCGAACGGCTGGTGCCGATCGCGGAGGCCGGCGTCGGGAACCTGCTGCGGGTGCGGCCGGGTGAGAAGGTGCCGGTCGACGGCGTCGTCGTGGACGGCGCTTCCGCGGTGGACGAGTCGGCGTTCACGGGCGAGTCGGTGCCGGTCGACAAGCAGCCCGGCGATCGTGTGATCGGCGCAACGGTGAACCGCCAGGGCGTGTTGACGATCGAGGCGACGGCAGTCGGCGCCGATACGGCGCTGGCGCAGATCGTGCGACTGGTAGAGAAGGCGCAAGACTACAAGGCGCCGGTGCAGCGATTGGCGGATCGGATTGCGGCGGTGTTCGTGCCGATCGTGATCGGCGTCGCGACGGTCACCTTCCTCGCCTGGTGGCTGCTCGTCGGGAACGCCGCTGGGGGTGTGGTGGCGGCGGTGGCGGTGCTGATCATCGCCTGTCCGTGCGCGCTCGGCCTGGCCACGCCCACTGCGATCCTCGTCGGCACCGGTCGCGGCGCGCAACTGGGGGTGCTGATCAAAGGCGGCGAGGTGCTGGAGCGGGCGCGCCGCGTCAACGTGGTCGTGTTCGACAAGACCGGCACCCTCACGACCGGCCGGATGCGGCTGGTCGAGGCCTACCCGCTACCGGGGACGGTCTGGGAAGACCTGGCTCGGGTGGTTGCTGCCGCCGAGCAGGCTAGCGAGCACCCGGTCGGCCAAGCGCTTGCGGAGTGGGCGCTGTCGCGGAGCCTCGAGCTGCCACCGGTGACCGGCTTCGCCGCGTTGCCGGGACACGGCGTGGAGGCGCGGGTCGGCGAGCTGGACGTTGTAATCGGCACCGCCCGATTCATGCGAGAACGCGCGATCGACACCGGCGGGCTGCACGATGGCCTGGTGAAGAGCCTCGAGGAACGCGGCGCGACGGTGGTGCTGGCCGCCTGGGACGGCGCCGTGCGCGGCATCATGGCGGTCGCCGATACCGTCCGGCCGGAGGCGGCAGACGCCGTCGCGGAACTGAAGCGGCTCGGGCTGCGGGTGGCGATGGTGACCGGCGACAACCAGCGCACCGCCGCCGCGGTCGCCAAGACGCTGGCGATCGACGAAGTGCTGGCCGAAGTGCTGCCGGCCGACAAGGCAGCGGCGGTCGCGACGCTCCAACGGAGGGGACTGCGGGTGGCGATGGTCGGCGATGGAATCAACGATGCGCCCGCCCTGGCGCAGGCCGACGTTGGGATCGCGATCGGTACCGGCAGCGACGTAGCGATCGAGTCGGCCGGGATCGTGCTGATGGGGGGCGACCCACGCGGCGTCGCAACTGCCCTGCGGCTGGCGCGGGGGACGTTCCGGACGATCCTTCAGAACCTCGGCTGGGCGTTCGGCTACAACGTGGCCGCGATCCCGCTCGCGGCGGTGGGGCTCCTGAACCCGATCATCGCCGGCGCCGCGATGGCCTTCTCGAGCGTCTCCGTGGTCACCAACAGCCTCCGGTTGCGGCGGTTCGGACGGTGACCAGGCCCGGTATCGTTGCGGTCAACGTGACTGATCGATTTCTCTGCCTCAGCGACACTCAGGCCGACACAATCCGCGCCCGCCAGCCGTCCGACGCGGACCTGCGGATCGCGGCGCGGCGACTGGCGCTGCTCGGCGACCCGACCCGGATCCGGATCGCGCTGGTGCTGCACGAGGCCGGCGAGCTGTGCGTCGGCGACACCGCCACGCTGCTCGGCCTGAACATCGCCCTCGTCTCTCACCACGTCCGC
>JBKJIG010000074.1:0-2628 GCA_046598415.1 Gaiellales bacterium | reverse complement strand
TCCTCGACGTACAAGACCGGGATGACCTCTTCCTCCACGACGCGCAGCGTATCCAGCCCTCGAACCCAGACTGGCGACACGCTGATCCGGTGCGCGAGCGTTCGCGAATGTCCCCCGGCCGAGCTGCACGCGGACGCCTACGCGCGCGGCGCGTACTCCACGTCGGCGAATGGCCAGTCCGATTCGAGCCACTCACTCACGGCGTGCCAAAGGGGGGTGTCTAGGTGTGCGTGGCTCTCCCGCACCCACGAGAGTGCGCAGGCGCCGTTGTCGCTGTCGCGTAGCGGGTAGATGTAGACGCACCCGATCACGTCGCGGCCGGCCGGATCGAGCACCGTGTACGTGAACCCCTTCCGGGTGCTGAAGTCGTCGGCGTGGCGCTGCAGGTCCGCGCGGTTCTCGTCCCGCGTCATCTCTCGCGGCCAGGAGCCGTCGGGGTACCCGGGCGTCGCCGCGATGTGCTCCATCGAAGACGTCCAGGCGTCGTAGTCCAGCTCGTTGTACTCAGGCCCGAGCGGCTCGAGGACGAACTCGGAAGTATCGAGACCGAACGGGACGTCGAAGTCGGGCGGAACGAACTCGGCCACCGACCGATCGTAGAACGTTCGACTCAAGGCGAGCTGGGAAAGTGACTCTCACCTGGGCGAGCATGCGGGAATGTCCCCCGATGGATCTGGGACGTTCGCCCCCGTTCACTCTCCGTCGGGCAGTTGTCCCACGAACTCGATCCCATACTCTTGTGCTGCTTCGTGAATCTGCGGTCCGTCGATCGACTCGAGTGGCGGGAGCCCGCCCGGCTGAGAGGGCAGCGTGATCGCACGGTAGAACTGCCCGTGCCGTGGCGTCGTCAGGATCAGGTAGCGGGCGGTTTCCGACTCGACGCGAAATCCGTGCACTGTCCCACCGGGGACGTGCGCGAACGAACCCGCGCTCGCCCGCACCCCTGGCTGGTCGCCGATGTACAGCGTGATCTCACCTTCGAGCACGTAGAAGGACTCCATGTCCTCGCGGTGCAGGTGCAGAGGAACGCTCATTCCGCGCGGTGCTCGCTCGTCGACCAGGGCGAACGTGCCGCCGGTGCTCACTCCTGTGGCAAGGAAGTACGTAGAGGTCTCCCCCATCCAGCGGAGCTCGGCCTCGTCGGATCGGTGCAGATACGCATCTGTCGTCGGTTCCACGGAGCGCCTCCTCGTCGTCGAACAGCCTGGCAGCCAACAGCGCCGAGTCTAATGTGGTCTCGGTCAGTGAGCCGAGCATGCGCTCCTCCCATCGCTGCCCGCTGGCCGTGCGTTCTGACGCCAGGCCAGTCGCCTCTCGCGTGTGCCAGCGTTTCGGAATGCACCCTGAGTAACGTGGCTGGATCTCTCCGAGCCGATGAGTTCTCGGAGGTCGGACAGTCTCTACTTCGTACGGACCCCGCAGGGGATGTTCTCGCCATGCAGCAAAGACTCCGGAGGCAGCATGAAGCTTCTCCTCACTTCCGCCACGTAGCTCGGCTGGGCCAGCGTGCTGTCACTCTGCCGTGTGGTACCATGTGGTCACAATGACGCGTCTCGGGATCCGCGAGCTTCGCGACACACTGACGCAGACGATCCGCCGGGTGCGGAACGGCGAGTCGATCGAGATCACGCACGATGGGAAGCCCGTCGCGAGGATCGTGCCGTACCAGGCTGACCGTCGAGCGCAGCTGATAGCCGAGGGAAAGCTTCGGCCTGCGCTCCGGCCCCTCTATCCGCTTCCCGCGCCGGTTCCCGTCACCGGGCCGATGACCGCGAGCGAAGCGCTCGAGGACGATCGCGGCGACTGACGCCCTTTACGCGGACGCGTCCGCGCTGGTCAAGCTCGTCATCGACGAGGCCGAGACGCATGCCCTCCAGGCCTACCTGCGCGTCGACGAGCCCGTGCTGACCACCTCCGCGCTATCGCTCGTCGAGGTGCAGCGCAGCGCGCGCATCGCGGACGCCGGCGGCGAAGGCGCAACCCGGGCGCGTGCGCTCCTCGACGCCGTGGAGCTCGTCGATCTCGACCGTGAGCTGCTCGAGGATGCCGTCTCCTACAGCTCCGCGTACGTCAGGTCGCTCGACGCGATCCATCTTGCGAGTGCGATCCGCATCGGCGCTCGCCGAATGCTCGTCTACGACCGGCGACTCGCCGAGGCGGCGGAGGCGGCCGGCATCGAGGCGGTGAGCCCCGGCGCCTAGAATGCAGCAGGTGACGGACCGCCTCACCTCCCTGCTCGGAATCGAGCTGCCGATCGTCCAGGCGCCGATCGGCTCGGCCGCGGTGCCGGCGCTCGCTGCGGCCGTCTCGAACGCGGGCGGGCTCGGGATGGTGGCGCTCACCTGGCACCGTCCGGACCAGGTCGCAGCAGCACTCGACGGCGTGCAGGCGCTCACCTCGAAGCCGTTCGGGATCAACCTCGTGCTCGAGTGGGATCAGACCGAGCGGCTCGAAGCCGCGCTCGGCGCCGGCGCGAAGATCGTTTCGGTGACCTGGGGCGACCCGGCGCCCTCGATCGAAGCTGCTCACCGGGCCGGAGCGATCGTGCTCGTGACGGTCGGCTCGGCCGAGGAGGCGCGGCGCGTCGCCGCGGCCGGAGCAGACGCCGTGGTCGCGCAGGGCTGGGAG
>JBKJIG010000041.1:0-17688 GCA_046598415.1 Gaiellales bacterium | reverse complement strand
CGTCGTCGAGGATGCCGGGGTTCGCGTGCGGCAGCAGCCCCGTCTCCTCGAGCACGGCGCGGGCTGCCTCGACGAGGTACGACGCGGTCGTCTCGTGGCCGAGCCCGGCCAGCTCCTCCCGCGCCACGCGGTAGCGCAGCTCGGGCTTGTCGCCGAGGGTGAACAGCGCCTCGCGACAGCCCGCGGCCGCCCCTGCCCGCGCGACGGCGAGCACCTCGTCGATGGTCAGGAACGCGCGCTGGCCGCGCCGCGGCGGGTGCGCGAAGGTGCAGTAGTGGCAGACGTCACGGCACAGGGCCGTGAGCGGGATGAACACCTTCGGCGAGTAGGTGACGACCCCGCCCCACGCCCGCTCCCGGACGACCCGGGCCGCCGCCAGGAGCTCGTCGAGATCACCGCCGTCGCGGGCGAGGTCGAGGGCGTCGCGGTCGTCCATTGCGCAGCATCCTACCCCCTGATTGCACGCGCAACCGGATTCTGTCGTCAGCGGAACAGGTCGCGGTCGGCCGGCATCGTCGTGGAGACCGCTCCGAGACCGCCCGCGACGACGCGGGCGCCGCGGATGCGCACCGCCGGGACTCCGCCGGCGGGTCCCATCACGTGGTCGGCGACGGCCGCCAGCTCGTCGGCGACGTGCACGACCGTGCCGGCGAACGGCCGGCCGGCGTCGTCGGGCCGGCCGCTGCGGTCGTCGAGCGGGTCGAGGCCGGCGCAGCCGATCGCCACGCCGGTGATGCCCTGGCGGAACGGCCGGCCGAACGAGTCGGACACCACCACCGCGACGCCCGCCGGCAGCGCCGCGCGCAGGCGCTCGGCCGACGCGTCGGGGTCGAGCGGCAGCAGCACCACGAGGTCGGGATCCGCTGCGTTTGAGCGGTCGACGCCGGCCGAGGCGCAGACGAACCCGTGCCGCGTCTCGCAGATCAGCAGGCTGCCGCGCCGCCGCACGATGCGAGCCGACTCGCGCAGCACGACCTCGACGAATCGCGGATCCTCCACCCCGCCCGCGATCTCCACCGCCTCGGCGCGCGGCTGCACGGTCGCCAGATCGAGGACGCGGCCCTCCGCCTTCGAGACCGCCTTCTGGGCGACCACGACGACGTCGCCGGCCCGCAGCTCGACGGCCGCTGCGATGCGCGCGCCGAGGTCGTCGCCGGCGACGATCTGCGGCAGGCCCTCGACCGGCGTCACCACCAGGTCGGTCATGCCGCGAGCGCGGTGCGGGCGAGCGCGGCGCGGACGGCCGGATCCTGCATCAGCGTGTCGGCCACGATCACGCGCATTCCCAGCGCGGCGATCGCCGGGGCCAGCGCCGCATCGGCGTCGTCGAGCACGAACGTGCCGGCCAGCGGCGCCAGGTAGCGGGCCACGCCGAGCGCGCTGCGCTCGTGGCCGAGCGACTCGAGCAGCTCGCCGAGTGGCCCCTTGACGGCGCGTCCGGCGATGATCGGCGACACCGCGACGACGTCGCCGCGACGCGCCAGCACCGCATCGCGGACGCCGGCGACGGCGAGGATCGGGTCGAGCGAGATGAACGGGTTCGAGGGCGCCAGCAGCACGCGATCGGCGCCGGCGATGGCGGCGAGGACACCCGGCGCCGGCGCCACGCCGGCGCCGTCGAAGCGGATCGACGAGACACGCGGCTCGGCGCGGCGGCGCACCAGCCAGTCCTGGAACGGCAGCGCGCCCTCGGCGGTCTCCATCACGGTGCGCAGGCGGCCGTCGGTGGCGGGAATGATGGTCGCCGGCACGCCCAGGCGCGCGGCGACGTCGGCGACGATGGCCGACAGCGGCTCGCCCGCGCGCAGCCGAGCGGAGCGCACCAGGTGCAGGCCGACGTCGCGGTCGCCGAGGATGAACCAGTCGGCGCCGCCCAGCTCGGCCACGACGCCCATCGCGCCGCGCGTGTCGTCGCGCACGCCCCAGCCCAGCTCGCCGACGCGGCCCGACAGCGTGTACAGCACCGTGTCGACGTCGGGCGAGACGTGCAGGTCCCAGTGCTCGAGGTCGTCGCCGACGTTCGCGACGACGGTCACGTCTGCCGCCGGCTCGGCCGCGAGCACGCCGAGCGTGAACCGTGCACCGCCGACGCCGCCGGAGAGGATGGTGACCCGCACGCCGGTAGCATGCCCCGGATGGCCATCACGATCGACACCAGGACGCCGTTCGGCGAGCGCGCCGCCCGCCGCCTCCGTGACGAGCCGCTCGCCTGGCTGGTCACCGTGAGCCCGGCCGGGCAGCCCCAGCCGAGCCCCGTCTGGTTCGAGTGGGACGGCTCCAGCATCCTTCTGTACTCCAAGCCGGACACGCCGAAGCTGCGCAACATCGCGGCCAATCCGCGGGTCAGCCTGCACCTCGACGGCGACGGCGATGGCGGTGACATCGTGATCGTCTCGGGCACCGCCGCGCAGAGCGACGACGCGCCGGCCGACCAGGCGCCGACCTACATCGCGAAGTACGGCACCTTCATCGAGCGCAACGGCTGGACGCCGGCGAGCTTCGCGGCCGACTACTCGGTGGCGCTGCGCATCGAGCCGACGCGTCTGCGCGGCTGGTAGCGGCTACCAGGCGAGGCCCTCGCGCTCGATTGCCCGCTGCATGCGGAACGTGACGAGGCGCAGCGAGATCTCGGCGTGCGCGCCCGGGTCGAGCGGATGCAGCCCGAGCCGCGATTCGGCCCGGCGCAGCTCCTTGTAGACCGACTGCCGCGAGATGCCCAGCCGCCGCGCCGCCGGCGCGACCGAGAAGCCGGCTGCCACCAGCGCGTCGAGCAAACGCTCGTCGCGCTCGGTCAACGGCGGCGTCAGGCGCCGCCCGGCCAGCACGGCGGCTGCCACCGGGTCGAGCGGCCCCAGCTCGTCGGCCACCACCAGCGGGCGCCCCAGCGCATGCGCGACCAGCGAGGCGCGGCCGGCCGCCTCGAAGGCGTCGCGCACCGCGATCGGCGCCGCCACGGCATGCGCCAGCCCGAGCGCGCCCCCGGCGATGCGCACCGCCGCCTGCCGCGCCGTCGCGGTGTCGGCCAGCAGCACCGCCCGCAGCCGCCCGCCCGGCGCGGACTCGGTGATGACCGGCACGCCCAGCGTCCGCCGCAGCTCTGCGCCCGCGATGCCGCGCGCCACGAGCACGCCCAGACCGTCGGCCGGCACGTCATGCCCGACCGAGCGGATCCGCCGCCGCACGTCGGTCTCCGACGCCAGGCGGCCCTCGGCCAGCAGCCGCACCAGCCGCGCCCGGTCGTCGGACAGCAGCTCGTCGAGGCGCGGCTCGGCTGCCAGCGCGGCGCCGAGCAGGAAGGCGGCCTCCGACACGGTCAGCTCGTCCAGCTCGCCGGCGTCGGGAATCAGGGCATGCAGCCGCGCGATGCGCTGGCCCGGGATCACGACGGTGTGCGTCACCAGCGCCGTCGGCTCGCCGCGGCGGCGGGCCGCGAGCGCCTCGAGGAACGCCGTCGACAGGCCGTCCTCGCGCGGCGCCGTCAGGATCGGCGTCGCGTCGGCCGCCTCGATCAGCAGCTCGGCGTCGAGCGCGGCCGCCAGCGCCGTCAGGATCGCCGCCGCCCCGTGGCCGTCGCGCGCCGCCTCGCGCAGCCGGGCCTGCACGCCGACGGCGCGGCGCAGACGCTGCAGCTCGGCCGCGATCTGCAGCTCCGCCACGGCGTGGGTGATCTCGACGAACTTGACGCGGCGCCCGAAGGCGATCAGCGGCAGGTCGGCCCGCGCGCAGGCGGCCACGAGCGCCTCCGGCGCGTCGGCGTAGACCGTGCCGAGCTCCAGCGCCAGCCCCGCGACACCCGCGGTTGACAGGTCGTCGACCAGACGGCCGACCGCCGCGTCGGCCATGCCGGCCGTCGCGATGCCCGTCGTGAGCAGCACCTCGGCGCCTTCCAGCGAGACCGTGATGTTCGGGTTCTCGAAGACGTGAGCCCAGCGCACCTCGCGTTCCAACTGTCCGGCGGCTGCCAGCACGCGGGGTGCGCCGCCGGCGACGGCGGGCAGCGTCAGGAAGTCGTCCAGCCGCAGCACCAGACCGACAACTCTATCGGTCGGAGGGCGACAGAGTGTCACCTTTTGCTTTGACCCGATACGCGCGACCATGCAGGCCAGGGCACCGCCCGGATCCAAAGGAGACGTCCCGCTGATGAGTACCACCGTTCCCGCCCCCGCGAAGACCGGGGTCCGCACCCTGCGCAACTACGTCGGAGGGCGCTGGGTCGACTCGTCCAGCAGCGACTTCCTCGACATCAGGAACCCCGCCACGGGTGACGTGCTGGCCCGCGTGCCGCTGTCGTCCAAGGAGGAGCTGGATGACGCCGCGCGCACCGCGCGAGCGGCGTTCCAGACGTGGCGCAAGGTGTCGGTCATCGAGCGCACGCGCTGGCTGTACGACATCCGTCAGGCGTTCATCGACCGCCTCGACGACATCGCCGCCACGATCACGCGCGAGATGGGCAAGACGTACCCCGACGCGCAGGCCGAGGTGTCGCGCACGGTCGAGAACATCGAGGCCGCGTGCGGCGTGCCGACCATGATGCAGGGCAACATCCTCGAGGGCGTTGCGACCGCCATCGACTGCGAGACCATCCGCCAGCCGGTCGGCGTGATCGGCAACATCGTGCCCTTCAACTTCCCGGCCATGGTGCCGTTCTGGTTCCTGCCCTACGCCATCGCGTGCGGCAACGCCTACGTGCTGAAGCCGTCCGAGCAGGTGCCGATGACGCAGGCCCTGATGTGGGAGATCATGGACGACGTCGGCGGCCTGCCGCCGGGCGTCATCAACCTCGTGAACGGCTCCGCCGACGTCGTCAACGCGATGCTCGACTCGCCCGACATCGACGCCATCTCGTTCGTCGGCTCGGCCAAGACGGCCGCGTACATCTACCGCCGCTCGGCCGAGCAGGGCAAGCGCGTGCAGGCCCTCGGCGGCGCGAAGAACCACATGGTCGTGATGCCCGACGCGCTGATGGACAAGACCGCCGACAACATCATCGGCTCCGCGTTCGGCGCGGCCGGCCAGCGCTGCATGGCGGGCTCCGTGATCGTCACGGTCGGCGACGCCAAGGGGCCGCTGTTCGACGCGCTGCTGCCGAAGGTCAACGCGCTCACCGTCGGCGACGGGATGGAGCAGGGCATCTCGGTCGGCCCGGTCGTCTCCACCACCGCCCGCGACCGTATCATGGGCATGATCGACAAGGGCCTCGAGGCCGGCGCGACGCTGGCCGTCGACGGCCGCCAGGCGGGCGGCGGCTCGGGCGGCGCCTTCGTCGGCCCGACGATCATCGACGGCGTCACCCCCGACATGGAGGTCGCCCAGGAGGAGATCTTCGGGCCGGTGGTGACGGTGCTGCACGCCGACTCGCTCGAGCACGCGATCGAGATCGTGAACTCGTCCCGCTACGGCAACGGCACGTCGATCTTCACGGAGTCGGGCGCGGCCGTCCGCCGCTACCGCGCCGACGTGCAGGTCGGCATGATCGGCGTCAACGTCGGCGTCGCCGCGCCGGTCGGGTTCTTCCCCTTCACGGGCTGGAAGGACTCGTTCTTCGGCGACACGCACGCGCAGGCGGGCGAGGCGGTCGACTTCTACACGCGCAAGAAGACGGTCACGACGCGCTGGTTCTCGGGCGGGCCGAGCGGCAAGTTCTTCACCGAGCAGGGGGACACGCACTGATGGCGACGACCGCCAAAATCTCCAACGCCGAGCTGCAGCAGCTCGAGAAGCAGCACGTCTTCCACTCGTGGAGCGCCCAGGGCGCGATCGCGCCGCTCGCGGTCGAGCGGGCCGAGGGCGTCTACATGTGGGATCACGACGGCAGGCGCTACCTCGACTTCTCGTCGCAGCTCGTGAACACCAACATCGGCCACCAGCACCCGAAGGTGGTCGCGGCGATCAAGGAACAGGCCGACCTGCTGTGCACCGTCGCGCCGCAGCACGCCAACGCCAAGCGGGCCGAGCTGGCCGCGATGGTGGCCGAGCTCGCGCCCGGCGACATCGACATGGCGTTCTTCACCAACGGCGGCGCCGAGGCGACCGAGAACGCGATGCGCATGGCGCGCATCTACACCGGCCGCCACAAGGTGATGGCGACCTACCGGTCGTACCACGGCGGCACCGGCGGCTCGATCGTCCTCACCGGCGACCCGCGCCGCTGGGCGGCCGAGCCCGGCATGGCCGGCGTCGTGCACTTCTGCGGGCCGTACGCCTACCGCTCGTCGTTCAACGCCACCACCGAGGCCGAGGAGTGCGAGCGCGCGCTCAAGCACCTCGAGGAGATCCTGATGTACGAGGGCGCCCACACGGTCGCCGGCATCATCCTCGAGTCGGTCGTCGGCACGAACGGCATCCTGGTACCGCCCGACGGCTACCTGCAGGGCGTCCGCGAGCTGTGCACCAAGCACGGCATCGTGATGATCTGCGACGAGGTGATGGCCGGGTTCGGCCGCACCGGCGCGTGGTTCGCGTGCAACCACTGGGACGTCGAGCCCGACCTCATCGCCTGCGCCAAGGGCATCAACTCCGGCTACGTGCCGCTCGGCGCGCTGCTGATCTCGCGCCGCATCGCCGACACCTTCATGGATCGCGCCTACATGGGTGGCCTGACCTACTCCGGCCACCCGCTGGCGTGCGCCGCGGCGGTCGCCTCGATCGAGGCGTTCAAGGAGGAGGGCATCGTCGAGAACGCCGCGAGCATCGGCGAAGACGTGCTCGGGCCCGGCCTGCGCGAGCTGCAGGAGCGCCACCCGTCGATCGGCGAGGTGCGCGGCAAGGGCTGCTTCTGGGGCGTCGAGCTGGTCAAGAACCGCGAGACGCGCGAGATGCTGGCGCCGTTCAACGCGGCCGGCAAGGACATGGGCGCCGTCGGCGCCTTCCAGCGCAGGTGCTGGGAGCTCGGCCTCGCGACCATGGTGCACTGGAACGTGCTGATGGTCGTGCCGCCGCTCGTGATCACGCCCGAGGAGGCGCGCGCCGGCCTCGAGCTGATCGACGAGGCGCTCGCCGTCGCGGACGCGGGGTACGAGGGCTAGTCTGGGTCGAGTGCACGTCCTCGTCCCGATCAAGCGCCTCGACGCATGCAAGCAGCGGCTGTCCGGCATCCTCGATGCCGGACAGCGCCGCTCGCTGATGCTCGCGCTGCTCGAGGACGCGCTCGCGCAGGCCTTTGCGGCCGAGCGCGCGACGGCGGTCTCCGTGGTCACCGACGACGCCCTGGCGGCCGCCGTGGCCAACGCCTGCGGGGCGCGGTCCGTGTCCGACGGCGGGCTGGAGTGGAACGCGGGCCTGCGCCACGCCCTCGGCCTGCTGCGCCCGGCTCCGGCGGGCGTGCTGTTCCTCGCCGCGGACCTGCCGACGGTGGTCGCGGCCGACATCGACGCGATGATCGATGCGTGCCCGGCCCGCGGCGTCGCGATCGGCCGGGCCCACGACGAGGGAACCAACGCGCTGGCGCTGCGGCCGCCCGGGGCGATCGTGCCGGCGTTCGGCTCGCCGCGCAGCTCCGCCGTGCACGCGGCGCTCGCACGCGGCGCCGGCGTGGAGTCGGTCTTGGTCGACCGGCCGGGGCTCGCGCTCGACCTCGACACGCCCGACGACCTCGCCGCGGCGCGCGCCCTCGAGTCATTCGCCGGCCGCGCCTGGCGCACCGTGGTCGCCGAGCCGTGCGCATGCTGAGCTTCGGCGCCACGATCCTGCCCGACCCGCCCTGCTCGCGGTTCGTCGAGCTGGTGCAGCTGGCCGAGCAGTGCGGGTTCGACAACGCGTGGACGTACGACTCGCACGTGCTGTGGCAGGACGGCTCGGTGTTCCTGCCGGCCGCCCTCGCGGCGACCGAGCGGATCCGGCTCGGCTTCTGCGTTACGAACCCGGGCACGCGCGAGCCGACCGTCAGTGCCAGCTACCACGCGACGCTGAACGACATGTATCCGGGGCGCATCGTGCACGGCATCGGCCGCGGCGACTCGGCCCGGCGCACGATCGGCTACGACCCGGTCACGGTCGGCGAGTTCGCGCGCTCGACCGCGCTGATCCGCGAGCTGATGAACGGGCGGCCGGGCACGCTGAACGACCGGGAGATCGTGTTCGAGTGGGCCAGGGACGCGCCCGAGATCCCGATCTACGTGGCCGGCTACGGGCCGAAGGTGCTGGCCGTCGCCGGCCGCGAGGCGAACGGTGTGATCATCCAGCTCGCCGACCTCGACATCATCGAGTGGATCATGGACCAGGCCCGCGCGGCGGCGTCCGACGCCGGCCGCGACCCGGCCCTGCTGGAGCCGATCGTGTGCGCGCCGGTGGTGCTGTCCGAGGATCGGGCGGCGGCCCGCGAGCTGGTGCGGTGGTTCCCGGCGATGGTCTCCAACCACGTCGTCGACCTGCTGAAGCGCTACGACCAGGCGCTGCTGCCCCCCACGCTGACCGAGTACCTGAACCGTCGCGAGTTCTACGACTACTCGGAGCACTCCCGCGTGGGGGCGGCGCACGGGTCGTTCGTCGACGACGAAACCTGTGACCGGTTCTGCATCCTCGGCTCGGTCGACGACCACGTCGCGAAGCTGCGGGCGATGGCCGAGCTCGGCGTGCGGCAGTTCAACGTCTACCTCATGACCGGCTCGCAGGAGGAGACCCTGCGGGCGTACGGCGAGCACGTGATTCCGCAGTTCCGCGCCTGACTGGTACATTTGTACGGTACAGATGTACCAGGGAGATGGACGCATGCCCGACGTGATCGTGATCGGCGGCGGATTCGCCGGCGTGACGGCGGCCCGGGAGATCGCGCTGGCCGGGCGCAGCGCGCTGCTGCTGGAGGCGAGGGATCGCCTCGGCGGGCGCACGTGGACGTCCGACTGGAACGGCCAGGAGATCGAGTACGGCGGCGGCTGGGTGCACTGGCATCAGCCCCACGCCTGGTCGGAGCTCACGCGCGGCGGCATCGGCGTCGACCTCTCGGGTCCCGAGACGGAGGCCAGCTGGTGGGTGCGCGGCGAGCGGCACACCGGCACGGCCGAGCAGCGTGACGCGGTCGCCGAGCGCGGTTGGAACCGGTTCGTGGCCGGCTGCGAGGAGGCTCTGCCGCACCCCTACGCGCCGCTCGACGGCGGCGAGGCGATGCGGCGCTTCGACGAGCAGTCGATTCTGGAGCGCATCGATGAGCTCGATCTCGACGCCGAGGAGCGCGAGGTGCTGCTGGCCGAGTGCGAGTCGCTCGCCCACGGCTTCGCGCACGAGGCCGGCGCGTTCGCGGTCGTGCGCTGGCACGTGCTCAGCGGTTCGAGCCTCGCGCTCACGCAGTACGCCGGCGGCCGCGTCACGATCCAGGGCGGCACGCGGACGCTGCTGCACGCGATCGCGGGCGGTGCGCGGTTCGAGACGCGACTCGAGACGCCGGTGGCTGCGGTCGTCCAGACGGCCGGCGGCGTCGAGGTGACGACGACGGCGGGCGAGACCCTTGCGGCCCGCGCGGTGGTCGTCGCCGTGCCGCTCAACACGCTCGGCTCGATCCGCTTCGAACCGGGCCTGTCCGAGCTCAAGCAGGAGGCGATCGCGTCTGGCCAGGCGTCACGCGGCATCAAGATCTTCATCCGCGCGCGCGGCGCTGCGGCCACGCAGAACGCGATCCAGCCCGGCCACGAGTTCGGCTACCTGGCGACCGAGTGGCGCCACGACGACGGTACGCAGACCCTGATCGGCTTCGGTCTCGACGGCGCCGCCATCGATGCGTCCGACCACCGTGCCGTGCAGGCTGCGATGGACACCATCCTGCCGGGCTACGAGGTGCTGGACGCGACGGCGCACGACTGGCTGGGCGACCCGTACGCGCGCGGCACGTGGGCCATCCACCGGCCCGGCTGGTACACGCGGTTCCACGCCGAGATGCGCCGGTCCGAGGGCAGGGTCGTGCTGGCGGGATCCGATCTCGCGAACGGCTGGGCCGGGTTCATGGACGGCGCCATCGAGTCGGGTCTGACGAGCTCGCGCGAGGCGCTGCGCGCGCTGTGAGCGGCGGGCGTCGGGCCGCGATCGTCGAGGCGACGCTGCGGGTGATCGGCGAGCGCGGCGCCGACGCGGTCACGCATCGCGCGGTGGCGGCCGAGGCGGGCGTGCCGCTGGCGTCGACGACCTACTACTTCGCGTCCAAGGAGGCGCTCGTCCGCGAGGCCTTCGAGCTGACGATCGACCGCTCGATCGCGCTGGTGGACGAGCACGCGGCGCGTACGGCGGGCACGGCCGTCGATCGTCTGGTGGCGCTGGCCGGCGCGCAGCTGGGCGATCCCGGCGCGCCGCTGGCGGCGCAGTTCGAGCTGATGCTGGAGGCGAGCCGCCGTCCGGAGCTGCGCGACCTGGCGGCGCTCTGGGACCGGGCGTACCGCGAGGCTCTGACGCAGCTGGTCGGCGCCGAGCTCGACGTCGACGTGGCCGGCTACCTGCTCGAGGGGGCCTTGATCGGCCAGCTCGCCTTCCCGGTCGAGGGCTTCGCCGAGGGCCCCCTGCGCCGGATGCTGGTGCACATCGCCCGCTGACGGCGGGCCGAAACGCGCACGACCGGTGCCACAACGCACCAAACCCCGCCCCGAACACGCATTCCGTGGCCGTTTCCGCACCGCGTGCGAAAACGGCCACCCACAGCCGCCGCCACCCCCGCCCGCAGCGCCGAAACCCCGGCCAACGCCCGACGCTGCACCGCGAGCAGCGCGCCGACCGAACGCGCACGCACCACGCACGACCGGCGCCACAACGCACCAAACCCCGCCCCGAACACGCAGCCCGTGGCCGTTTCCGCACCGCGTGCGAAAACGGCCACGAGACCGGAACGTCGTGGCCGCCCTCGGGCCAGGCACCCGAACGGATTCGTGCTCCGCGTGCAAACTTCCGCCACCTCGCCGACAATGCCCCAGCAGGCGATGCAGGAGGCTTGGCGATGAAGGTGATCCGTGGCGGGACCGTCGTTACCGCAGCCGATGCGACGCTCGCGGACGTGCTGATCGACGGCGAGACGATCGCCGGCGTCGGAGCGATCGGCGATGTCGACGCCGAGGTCATCGACGCCATCGGCTGCTTCGTGCTGCCCGGCGCCGTCGACCCGCACACCCACCTGAAGATGCCGTTCGGCGGTACCTGGACGATCGACGACTACGACACCGGCACGCAGGCCGCGGCGGCCGGCGGCACCACCAGCATCGTCGATTTCGCACTGCAGATGCAGCCCGACGGCCTCGTCGAGTCGCTCGCCGAGTGGCAGGGCCGCGCCGAGGGCACCGCGCACATCGACTACGGCTTCCACATGGCGATCACCAATGCCACCGCTCCCACCATCGCCGACATGGGCGCGATGATCGCGGCCGGCGTCACCACCTTCAAGGTGTTCCTCGCCTACCGCGGCGTGCTGATGGTCACCGACGACCAGTTCCTGCGCGTGCTGCAGGAGTCGAAGGCGACCGGCGGCCTCGTGATGGTGCACGCCGAGAACGGCGACGCGATCGATCTGCTCGTCCACCAGGCGCTCGCGGCCGGGCGCACCGAACCGAAGGTGCACGCTGAGACGCGCCCCGAGATCTTCGAGGCAGAGGCGACCGGCCGCGCCGTGCGCATCGCCGAGTACGCCGGCGCGCCGATCTACATCGTCCACGTCACGTGCCAGGGCGCCGCGGAGGAGATCATCGCGGGCCGCGCGCGCGGCGTCGACGCGATGGGCGAGACCTGCATCCAGTACCTGACGCTCGACGTCACCGACCTCGCCCGGCCGGGCCTCGACGGCTTCGAGGGCGCGCGCTACGTCTGCTCGCCACCGCTCCGCGACCCCCGCAACCAGCCGTTCCTCTGGGACGCCATCGCGAACGACCACCTGCAGGTGCTGTCGACCGACCACTGCCCGTTCAACGACGAGCAGAAGCGGCTCGGCCTCGGCGACTTCTCGAAGATCCCGAACGGCCTGGCGCTGATCCAGCACCGCGTGAACCTGCTGTGGGAGCACGGCGTGCGCGAGGGCAGGCTCTCACCGAGCCGCGCCGTCGAGCTGCTGTCGACCGCCCCGGCGCGCATCTTCGGCCTCACGACGAAGGGCGAGCTGACGCCCGGCAAGGACGCCGACATCGCCATCTTCGACCCCGCGCGGGAGCACGTCTTCTCGCGCGAGACGTCGCTGATGGCGGTCGACTACGACGTGTTCGAGGGCCGACGGACGCACGGCAGCGTGCGCACCACGCTGGTGCGCGGCACGATCGTCTGGGACGACGGAAAGATTCACACACGACCCGGCCACGGCCGGTTCGTGGCCCGCTCGACCTACGGAGGTTCCTGATGCCATTCGATCCCGCCCGCGCGATTGCCGACCTCCGTGCGCTCGCCGAACTGACCGGCGGCCACGGCACCGGCGGCGCCCGCCGCGTCTGCTGGACGGACGAGTGGGTGAAGGCGCGCGACTACGTGCACGAGCAGCTCGTGGCCATCGGAGCGGACATCGAGCGCGACGAGGCCGGCAACGTCTGGGCGTACCTGCGGGGCTCCGGCGACGGCATGGTGATCGTCGGCTCGCACGTCGACTCGGTGCCGGAGGGCGGCTGGCTCGACGGCGTGCTGGGCATCGCCGGCGCGCTGGAGGTGCTGCGGGCGACTGCCGAGGCGGGCACGCCGCCGTGCACCGTCGCGTTCGTCGACTTCGCCGACGAGGAGGGTGCGCGCTTCGCCCGCAGCCTGTTCGGGTCATCCGCCGTCTCCGGCCATCTGGTGCCGTCCGAGCTCGCCGACCTGCGCGACCGCCAGGGCAACCGCCTGGAGGACGTGCTGCACGAGTACGGGGTCGAGATCAGCGGCGTGCTCGCGGCCGGCAACCGCCTCGATGGCGCCCGCGCCTGCCTCGAGCTGCACATCGAGCAGGGCCCCGTGCTCGAGGCGGAGGGCCTCGCCGTCGGCACCGTGCTCGGCACGGTCGGCATCGAGCGCTTCCGCGCGCACTTCACGGGCCAGGCCTCCCACGCCGGGTCGACGCCGATCCGCCAGCGGCGGGACTCGTTCCTCGCCGCAGCCCGCACCGCGCTCGAGCTGCGCGAGATCGCGCTGCGCCACGACGGCGTCTGCACCGTCGGCAACGCCACCTGCACGCCGGGCGTGGTGACGGCCGTCCCCGGCCGCACCGAGATCCTCGTCGACCAGCGGCACCTCGACGCCGACGCGCTGGCGACGATGAAGGCCGAGTTTCTCGCCGCCGCCGAACGGCTCGCCGCCGAGGAGGGCTGCACGGTCGAGGTCGAGCGGATCTGGGGCATCGAGCCGATCGTCTTCGACGAGGGCCTGGTCGAGATCGCCGCAACCGCCGTCCGCGAGATCACCGGCACCGATCGCCGGCTGTCGTCGGGACCGCTGCACGACGCCGCCGAGGTGGCGCGCACCGGCGTGCCGACGGTGATGATGTTCGCCTCGTCCACGAACGGCATCAGCCACGCGAAGGAGGAGGACACGCCGATCGAGCACGTCGAGCTGGCGCTGCGCGCGTTCGGCCTCGCGGCCGAGCGGGTGATCGCGGGGGCCGGCTAGCCGGTCTCCTCCAGGCCGAGGTCGGCGACGATGTCCTCGACCGGAGCGGCCTCCGCCGGCGGTTCCGCGTGGCGCGGCCGGCCGTACGATGCCCGCTCGGAGAGGTCGGAGACCTGGCGTCGCACACGGTCGGCGAGCCCGTCGATGGCGGCGTACATGTCGTCGGCGGTCGACCGGGCACGCACGACATGGCCGCGGGTCAGGAGCGTCGCCTCGGCGATCTGCGACTCGGCGATGCGCGGATTGCGCTCCACCGAGAGCTCGACGTCGCACGTGCACTCGCGCGTGAACAGCCGGTCGAGCCGCTGAAAACGCTTCCCCACGTACTCGCGCAGGGGTGGCGTGACGGGAAGGTTGCGACCATGTACCTCGATCTGCATCCTGGTTTCCTTTCGTCGCCGGTGCTCTCAAGAGTACCGTCCGATCCGCGCAAACGATGTTGCGGATTCGTGGCGCCTGCAGCGCGGCGGCGCGGCGCCGGAGGGGGGAATCCGCTTCAATGCCCTCGGCATGCTGATCAACTCCGTCTGCGCCCTCGACGTCGAGCTCGACTACTCCGCGTGATCGACGTCCTCAAACAGGTCGTCGCGGCCGCGTACGCATCGCTCGGCGACGCCGGCATCGTGCAGGGCGCCGAGGGCAACGCCTCGGTCGCCGAGCGCAGCTCGGGCATCGCGCTCGTGACCGGCACCGGCCTCCAGGCCCGCGAGGCGACGGTCGACGGCATCGCCGAGGTGGGCCTGGACGACGGCGAGCACCGTTCGGGACCGGCCCCGACCAGCGAGCTGCCGAGCCACCTGGCGCTGCTGCGCGCCGGCCACGGCGCCGTCATCCACTCGCACGCGCCGCACGCCACCGCCCTCGGCCTGGTGCTGGACGAGGTGCCGCTGGTGCTGGCCGAGCAGGCCGCCCGGGCCGGCGGCCCGGCCCCCGTGGTGCCGTACGCCACGCCGGGCTCGGACGAGATGGCGTTGTCGCTCGAGGCGGTGCTGCGCGGCCCCGTCCGCGCCGTCGTGATTCGCAACCACGGCCTCGTCACGGTCGGTCCCGACATCGTCAGCGCGCTGCAGGCCACCCTGGCCACCGAGGAGGCGGCGCGCGTGTACCTGCTCGCCCGCAGCATCGGCGAGCCGGCCCGCGTGCCGGGGCACGCGCTGGCCACGTTGCGGGCGCTCGGCGGCATCACCGCCTGACCACCCGCGCGAACGTGACCACGTCGACGCGCGCGGCGCCGGCGCGGCGCAGCAGGCGCGCGCACACGTCGGCCGTCGCACCGGTCGTGTAGACGTCGTCGATTACCACCACGTGGCCGGAGACGGCGCCGACGGCGCGGAACTGCGCGCGGGCGTTGCGCCGCCGCTCGTCGCGGTCGAGGCCGCGCTGCGCACGCGTGCCGTCGCGGCGCAGCGGCCGCGCCAACTCGAGCTGCCAGGCGTCGGCCAGACACCCGGCGAGCGACGCGGCGCCATCGCCGCCCCGCCAGGCCGCACGGGCGCGCAGCGCGGGCACCGGCACCAGCACGGCGAGCGCCGGCGGCGCCTCGATGACGGCCACCACGAGCGCCGCCGCGACGTCGGCCGCGCTGCGCAGGCCGCGATCCTTCCAGGACCGGACGAGCGCGTGGGCGGGCCCGGCGAGCGTCACCGCGCCGCGGGCGGAGGCGAACGCGAGGCGCCGTCCGGCGCACTCGCGGCACGTGTCGGCGTCGCGCAGCGTCGGCCGTCCGCAGCGGCCGCAGCGCGGTCCGTCGAGCCGCACGAGCGCCGCGTCGCACGTCCCGCACACGACGGGCCCGGGCGCGCGGCAGGAGAGGCACCGCGCAGGGGCGAAGAGCGCTTTGACGTCCACCCTCCGAGCATGCCGACTCCGCCACCCCACCCTTGCGCGCCGAACGTGACGATTGCGTCCCAATTGTGCGTAGATGCAGCGATTTGTCGAATGCGGGTGGCATAGTGGCCCGGATGGCGGTCTCCCGTAGACGGCGCCGCGGCGGACTGGGGCGCATCGCTGTCCTCGCGCTCCTCGCGACGGCCGGGGCGGCGCTCGCGGTGCACGTCTCGCTGAACAGCGGTGACCACGAGGACACCTCGTCGGCGGCGGGCCCGATCCTCGGCAGCGTGTCCAGCGCGGCGCCGCCCGTCACCGCGCCGCCGCCCCGGCCGGCGATCGATGCCGACTGGAAGCTCTCGAGATCGGTCGAGGCGGCGGTGCCGTCCGGCGAGGCGGTGAGCAGCGCCGGCAGCGGCGGCAACGAGATCGCGCTGACCTTCGACGACGGGCCCTCCGTCTACACCGGCCAGGTGCTCGACATCCTCGACAAGTACGGGGCCAAGGCCACGTTCTTCGTGGTCGGCCGCAACGCCGAATCCCACGTCGCGCTGCTTCGCCGCACGGTCGAGTCAGGCCACGAGATCGGCAACCACACCTGGTCGCACGCCTCGCTGACGTCGCGCGCGAAGCAGGCCCGGCACGACGAGGTGCAGGGCGCGAGCGACGTCGTCCGCAGTGCCGTCGGACACGCGCCGCGGCTGTTCCGGCCGCCGTACGGCGCGATGCGGCCGGGCACGAACCGGGAGGTGCGCCAGGCCGGCCTGATGCCCGTCGTCTGGAGCATCGACACGCGCGATTACGACCCGGGCGTGACCGCCAAGAAGCTCGTCGCCCGCGTGGGGAAGGCGCTCCGCCCCGGTTCGATCATCCTGCTGCACGACGGCGGCGGCGATCGCCGCAAGACCGTCGCGGCGCTGCCGAAGATCCTGGACGAGATCGAGCGGCGCGGCTATCGCGCCGTCACGGTCACGCAGCTTCTGAACGACGCTCCACCCGAGCAGGACGACCTGGCCGGACGGATGTGACCTCGGGGGGCGCGGTGACCACCGCGGCCAGCGCGGCGACGACCGCGGGGTCGAGGCTGCGGCCCGCGCTCGCCTGGATCTGCTGCAGCGCTCGCGTCGGGTCGAGCGCCTCCTGGTAGGAGCGGCCGGACCGGATCGCCGACCAGGCATCGGCGGCGGCGACGATGCGCGCGTCGATGGGGATCTCGTCGCCGGCCAGCGCGTCGGGGTAGCCCGAACCGTCGTAGCGCTCATGGTGGTGGCGGACGGCCGCGGTCGCACCGCCCAGCGCCTCGAGGCGGCTGACGATGTCGGTGCCGAGCGCGACGTGCGTGCGCAGGATCGCGCGCTCCTCGTCCGAGTCGGCCGGAGCCTGCAGCACGCGGTCGGAGATCGCGAGCTTGCCGATGTCGTGGAGCCAGCCGCCGAGCCGGCAGCGCAGGGCGACGCTCTCCGACAGGCCCAGCTCGACCGCGATCCGGCCGGCCAGCACGGCGACCTCCTCGCAGTGGTGCTCGGGCGCGGCCTCCCGGACGGTGATCGCCAGCGCGAGGCCGCGGGCCAGCTTGAAGACCTCGGGCTCGGCAGCGGCCAGCTCGTCGACCGTCAGCGACGTCACGAGCCGCGTCCCGTCCCGGCCGCCGCGCTTGGCGGCGTACAGCCCGCGGTCGGCGGCGTCGAGTAGCGCCTCGTCCGTCTCTCCCCGGTTCCAGATCGCCGCGCCGCATGACGCGGTCACCATCAGCTCGGTGCCGCCGGACAGCCCGATCGGCGTCTGCGAGATGCTGCGGCGAATGGCCTCGGCGCGCCACTCGAGCGTCTCGGTGTCGGGAATCTCCGGCAGCAGCACGGCGAACTCCTCGCCGCCGTACCGCGCGACGGTGTCGCCCTCGCGGATCGCGGTGCGCAGGCGGTCGGCGACGGCGATCAGCACCGTGTCGCCCGCCAGATGGCCGTAGGTGTCGTTGACCGCCTTGAAGCGGTCGACGTCGATCAGCAGCACGGCCGGGGGATCGATCCGGTCGGTGCGGTCGAGCTCGGCCCGCAGCTCGGTCATGAAGTGGCGGCGGTTCTTCGCGCCGGTCAGGTGGTCGGTGACGGACAGGTCGGCGAGCTGCCGGTTGATGTCCTCGAGGACCTGCTGGGTGGCGAGGCGCACGTCGTACGCGTGGCTGGCCTCCTCGAGCGCGGCCTCGAGCTGCTCGCGGATGGCGCCGGGAGGGCCGAGATCGCGGACCACGCCCTCGACGCGCACGCCGCCGTCGGGCTCGGGCGTGCAGACGCCGGTGAGCGTCACCTGGTGCTTCTCGCCGTCGTCGCGGATCACGAGCAG
>JBKJIG010000020.1:0-2855 GCA_046598415.1 Gaiellales bacterium | reverse complement strand
GGTGCGTGGCGACCGGCTGCCCTACACCGACAACATCACGACCCAGGAAATCTATGCGTCCAGCCAGCTGCTGACCGCGCTGACCGGCGAAAGCGTTCAGGCCAACAAGGCCATTGTCGGGCGCAACGCCTTCGCGCACGAGGCCGGCATCCACCAGGACGGCATGCTGAAAGATCGCCGCACCTACGAAATCATGAGGCCGGAGGACGTCGGCGTCACCGCGACGCTCGTGCTCGGCAAGCACTCCGGGCGTCATGCCGTGCAGCGCCGCTGCGAGCAGATCGGCTACACCCTCGACGGCGCGGCGCTCGATCGCGTCTATCGTGACGTGATTACCCACGCCGACCGCGAGAAAGTCGTCAACGACTCCGACCTCGCCGCGATCGTGACGCGCGTCAACGGCACCGGCGACCGCCAGGCCGTCAATGTGCCGGCGGCGCAGGACTTTACGTCGACGCCCGCGGAACTCGGCTATGGGCACGGAGTGTAGCGCCGCGGCACACACCGGCCCGGCTTCGGAACCCGTCCCAGAGTCGATACGCCGATCTGCCTCCCCGGCGGAATTCCGGCGGAATCACAGCAGTCCTGCCGTTCTCGCGCCGGCACACCCGGCCTGACCACGCCAATCATTAGGAAAATCGCCCCCCCAGCCCAACCCAGCCGCGGGTATAGCGCTTGCTCTCGGATTGGTCAGGGGAGCGCCAGTTCCGCGCTCCCGACTCACCAGCGCAGGAGCTCACGCATATGCGATCAATCGTGACACGAGCCGGACTAGCCATCGCCGGGCTCGTTGCGGTCATCGGAATCATCGGAGCGGCGTACCCGACGGCTGCTAATTCCGAAGTCAAGACGACCACCGGGTCGGTGCGGCAGTCCCCCGCCAACTACGTCGGCGAAGACACCTGTCTCACCTGCCATGAAAAGCAGGGCTACCAGGGCACCGCGCACGCCCTGAAGTTCAACGCCAGGACTCCGGCGGCGACCCACGGATGCGAAAGCTGCCACGGCGCCGGCAAGGCTCATGTGGATGGCGGCGGCGACAAGACGAAGATTCTGAACCCGGGCAAATTGGCGGCGGCGGCCGTCAGCGACATGTGTACCACGTGCCACGACCGCAAGACCCACGCGCTCTGGAACGGGAGCCAGCACGACCAGCGCAACCTCAGCTGCGTCACCTGCCACAGCGTGCACGCGCCGAAGGGGCCCAAGCAGATCAAGGCCGCGAGCGAGACGGAGCTGTGCGGCACGTGTCACAAGAACGTCGTCAATAAACAGCACCGCTTCAACCACATGCCCGTGCGCGAAGACAAGATGTCCTGCTCGTCCTGCCACAACGTGCACGGGTCGTCCAACGCGCGGCTGTTGAAGGCGGGCACCACCGTCGACGAGAGCTGCACGAGCTGTCACACGGAGAAGCGCGGGCCGTACCTCTGGGAGCACGCCCCTGTCGCCGACAGCTGCGTCACCTGCCACGATCCGCACGGGACGAACAACAACCGCATGCTTGTCGCCAAGCCGCCCTTCCTCTGCCAGCGCTGCCACGTCACCTCGCGGCATCCTCCAACCGTGTACGACGGCTTCGTGCTGAAGAACTCATCGAACGCCAACAAGATTTTTGGCCGTTCCTGTGTCGCGTGCCACCAGATGGTGCACGGATCGAATTCCCCGAACGGCAAGGCGTTTCTGCGATAGGTGAGGATGCACATGCGCAACAGAGTGATGACCATGGCTGCCGCGCTCCTGCTGGCCTCCGCCACCTTCGGGTCGGCGCAGGGCCCGGCGAAGCCGCCGGCCCAGCCGCCGGCGCCGGCCCCCAGCGGGCTGAACGCGATCGATTTCGGCTACCGCGGCACGACGACCGACGGCGATGAAGCCCGCTACGAACGCTACCGCGACACACGCAACGGGGCGTACACGAACATTCGCTTCGGCAAGGAGTCGGAGACCTACCTGTTCAACGCCGCCGCGAAAAACATCGGCTACCGCGACCAGAACTACACGGTCGATTACCAGCGGAATGGCTTGAAGTTCGAGTTCCTGTTCGACGCGATTCCGCTCAACTACTGCTACAACTGTTCGACGCCCTGGGTCGAGAGCTCGGGCAACGTCTGGACCCTTGATCCGGCAACCCGCTTGGCGGTGCAGAACAGCCGCAACAGGTTCCCGCCTCCCACGGTGCCCCTGCCGGCCGGCTTTACCGGCATCCCGGCGAACGCCGCGCAGGCACAGCTCACATCCGTCTACCGCGGTCTCGCAAGACCGTTCGAGATCCAGCAGCGCCGCGATACGACGGGGGTCAACCTGGGGTACGACGTGAACACCAACCTCGCCCTCACGGGTGGCTTCACGACGACTCACAAGACCGGCTACCAGCCGTTCGGCATGTCGTTCGCGTTCAACAACGCCAACGAGCTGCCGCTCCACCTGGACCACCGGACCAACGACCTGTCGGTAGGCGTTGAGTGGGTGAAGCCGCAGGGCATGTTCCGCGCGGGGTACGACTACTCGGCGTTCTCGAACAAGTACAACGAGGTCGTCTGGGACAACCCGCTCCAGGCGGTTGACTATAACAACGGCCTGCTGCCGCCGCTCGGGCCCTACGACCCGTTCGGCTACAGCAACGGCAACGGGCCCGCCAGGGGGCGGATCTCCGCCTTCCCCGACAGCACGATGTCGGTCGTCAGCTTCATGGGGATGTACAAGATTGCCCGCCGGACGTCTCTGAACGGCACGGTGCAGATCATCGACCAATCACAGAACGACGACCTGATTCCCTGGACGAGCAACGCCGTGATCAATCAGCCGGCGGTGTGGGCGGTGTTCCCCGAGCTCGCCGCGCTGGAGCGGACCACCGC
>JBKJIG010000172.1:0-2886 GCA_046598415.1 Gaiellales bacterium | reverse complement strand
TGCCCGAGCAACGACGGCGCGCGAGGCCGCGTCGTCCGTCGCAAGGGTTGGCGCGGGCACGCGTTCCGTGGCGGCCTGTACACGGAGAGATGAGCGTTAGATGGCTCGTGTGACCAGAGATTAGGCGCTACGTGGGCCAAAGTTGCAATCCGCACCACTACGGCAGAGAATTGTCGGCAACACGACGAAGGGGAGGCGAGTCGTATGCACCGGATGAGGCTGGTCGCGCTCTCAGCGGCGTTCGTGCTCTTGGCGGCGGGAACGGCTCACGCGACGTTCCCGGGGAAGGACGGGTCGCTCACGTACAACCGGTTCGATGAGGCGACGAGCACGCTCGCCATCTTCAGCGCGGAGAAGCGGGGGCAGCACGAGCGCCTGCTGACGAGCTTCGGGCAGGGTGTGTTCTCGCAGTTCAGCGACTGGTCACCGGACGGGCGGCTGATCGCGTTCGATTCCGACAAGGGCGGCTCCGGGCCCGTCACGTACGTGATGCGTGCCGACGGGTCGCACCTCCGCCAGCTCACCGACACGTCGTTCAGTGCCGATCCGGGCTGGGCGCCTGACGGTAGGCGGATCGCGATCGAGGCGGACTGGGGCGACTACCCGGCCGCCGAGGGGATCTGGACGTTCCCGTTCCGCAAGCAGGGCCTGATCGGCCGCGCCGACGCGTTCCGCGTCACCACGACTGCGCCGGACGCCGAGTTCGACTCCGAGCCGCAGTACAGCCCGGACGGGAGGTGGATCGCGTTCACGCGGTTCAAGAGCGCCGAGGAGTCGGCGATCTTCCGCGTGCGCACCAACGGCACACGGCTCGAACAGCTCACCGACTTTGCGGAGAATGGGTCGGCGCCGGACTGGTCGCCCGACGGCAAGTGGATCGCGTATGACACGCACGATGCCGGCATCGCACCGAACGCGGGCAACATCGTGCTCATCCACCCCGACGGCTCCGGCCGCTGGGTGTTGATCGCCGGCACCGACACCGAGTACCACCAGAACCCGGTGTTCTCGCCCAGCGGCAAGTTCATCGCCTGGGTCCTCTTCGGCGCTGCTGACGGTGGGAGTCCGCCGGACGTCTTCACGGCTCGTGTGGACGGCACGCACCGGCGCAAGCTCGGCGTCGCAGGCTCCACGAACAAGCCCGACTGGGGCCCGAAGCGCGAGCATCGCGGCGGCGAACGTCACGAGCACTGACACGCCTGAGCCCTGCCCGTCCGCACGTGCGGACGGGCAGGGACCGGCGCACGCTCGTCGCCAAACTCACGGTGCGGTCCAGATCGTCGCCGCCCGGTTGTCGCTCGGACGGTGTTCATCGGTGCGGCCTGATCACCTCGATGCGCAGCGCAGACATTCCCAACGGCGTTCGTGCGGCGTCACGTTGCCAGGGACGACCCGCCGGACGTACTCCCGCGTCAGCCCAGTCGCCAACGTCCTCCACGTCCCGTCGCGCGCATGTAGGTTAGTGAGCGGCAGATGTTGAAGCAGTCATCTTCTGTTCTCGTCGTCCTGCTCGTCGGTGCCGTCTCTGTGGCGTGCGGCGGTGGTCAGCCGGCTCGTGGCGGGGCCGGCGGGTCGGTCGCGACCGACCCGATTCCGGGTGATGTCTCCGCGCCGGCTCCCGACCTGTCTATGGAGGTTGTTCCGCCGATTCCGGATGCGGCCGCCCAGCCGCCCGTGCCTGACCGCATCGACGGCGAGCGGGACGGCGAACAGGATCTCGGGTGGGGGCACCAGCCCGGCGGGACGATCATCCTGGATGGCGACCGGACGTCGGTGCAGGCGTTTGCTCGCAGTCTGCGATCCGTTGGCAAGCTCTCGTACACGCCGGTGCTCCCAGGCGGCATCGATGTCGGTCCCAGCGTTTACGCGTCGCCCAACTCTGCGTCCGACGTCTACGACCAGCTGATCATCGTCTACCCGTCGCCAAGGTACGGGTGGTTTGGCATCTGGGAGCGCGCTGCCATCGCCGGCGAGGCCGACACCTATATGGACTCGCGTCTCTCCATGTGTGACCCACCGGCCCACTGCGTGCCGGCGTCACCAGAGCGGATTCTGCTCGACAACGGGACGCCCGCCGTGCTCTCCGACCCGGGTGGCATCACGTGGGCTCAGGACGGCATGATCTTCGAGCTGGCAGGTCCATGGGCGAACTTCGGCGCTTCCCGCAGCATCCCGCTCGCCAATGCAATCTCGGCTGCCGCGACGGTTCTGACGACGACTGGCTGAGCGCTGCGGCGGGCAGGGCGACGCAGCCGGCATCCCGGCCCGATCGCGCCGGCTTTGCCGCTCTCGACTGACGGCGGTCCGGATGGTTTGGGGGCGTCACGTCGTGCCGCGAAGGAGGATGGCCAGTGATTCGGGCGGTCCTGGCCAGTGCTCCCGGATGACCTCACGCGAGATCGACCGGCGGAGGCGCCGCACGAGGAGGGCGACGATGATCGCGTCATCGAGTTGCCCGGCGACGGGTATGAAGTCGGGGACCAGGTCGAACGGCAGCGCGAGGTAGGCGAGCACGGCGATGATCGCAACCCGGTCGGTGCGGCCGAGACGCGGGTCGCGGACAAGCCGTCCGAGAAGCACGAGACAGTCGGGCACGATGCGGACGAGCGCGGACGCGTGGGCGCGCCGACCGGAGATCGCCAGCAGCGCGACCAGGAGCGTCCACATGAGGAACGCAGCGCCGAGTCCGATCAGGAGCCAGCGAAGCATCGCGATCAGGGTAGCGACTGCCTACCGGTTGCTCAGCCTTCGAGTCGGATGGATCGGTTCGGCGACTCAATAGTTCCGGACCATCCAGATGCTGGCCGGCGCGTTCGAGCCAGCGCCTCCCAGCACGCCGCCGCCAACCCGCCCAACGCCTGCCTGCCGCTACGACGATCGATTGCG
>JBKJIG010000068.1:0-24348 GCA_046598415.1 Gaiellales bacterium | reverse complement strand
ACGCCACGGCGGAGTTCGGCGAATACCACAGCCGGCTCGCCGAGCGGCACATGGAGCACTTCTGCGTCGGGCCGCTCGTCGGAGCCCCCGCCGAGCGCGCCGGCGACGCCGTCTAGGCACTGCGTCGGTATTGCGTCGAATTGCGTGGCCCGCGTTCTTGCAGATCCTCGAGGTCTGGGTCAGATGTCGACGCCGTCCGTCACGACCGCTGGCAGGAACGGCGGCGTCCCCGCTCAGCTCAGGGAAACGGGCATATGCCGGATCACGCGGAGGAACTCCGTGTGGCCGAATTCGGTCTCACCCGCGAGGGCCAGTGACGGATAGCGCTCGACGATCGTTGCGACGCCGACCTCCCCCTGGGCGCGGGCCAAGCCGGAGCCGATGCACGCGTGGATGCCACCGCCGAACGCCAGCTGGCGGTTGAGATTCGGCCGGTCGATGTCGAGCCGCGCGGGATCGGAGAAGACGGCCGGGTCGCGGTTGGCTGCGCCGATCATGAGCATCACGACGGCGCCGGCCGGGATGGTCTCGCCGCCGATCTCGATCGTCTCCTTCGCCGCGCGCACGACGAATTGCTCGGGCGTCTCATGCCGCAGCAGCTCGAGGATCGCGTTGCCGCGGGCGGCCGGATCGGCGACGAAGCGCCGCCGCAGCTCCGGCGCGCTCAGCAGCTCGAGGACGCCGTTCGCGATCAGGTAGGTGTTGTCGAGGTGCCCGACGGCGTACAGGAGCGTCATCGTTGCGAGCACCTCGTTCTCCGTCATCGTCGCATCGCCGACGGCGGCGACGAACGCGGACAGGAGATCGTCGCCGGGCGCGCGCCGCTTCTGCTCGATCAGGCCGCGGACGTAGGCGTAGTACCACTCGAACGACGCGTCGCCCGCGGCCATGTCGGCGTCGTCGGCGCCGGGTGCGAGCGCCCGGCCGATCAGGTAGGTGTGGTGCCGGCAGGCCTGCGCCTCGTCGGTCGGGACGCCGAACATGTAGGAGATCGTTCCGAAGGTAGCCGGAAATGCGTAGTCGTCGATCACGTCGAGCGTGCCGCCCCGGGCTTCCGCCGCGACCAGCGAGGCGTCGACCCGGGCCTGCGTATCGGCCGCCCAATCACGGACGCGCGAGCCGCTGAACCACTTCTGAAACACCTTGCGCAACCGCGTGTGGTCGGGCGGGTCTTGTCCCAGTACCGAGTCGTGGAAGCGGTCGCCGACGCCGAACGAAAGCTCGAGCGCGCTCATGCGCGGGTCGCGGATCAGCGCGGCGATGTGCTCGTGCCGCGTCAGCACGTGGACGCCGGCCGGGCTCGCGTAGACCGGCGTGAGCGCCCGCACGCGATCATAGTACGGGTACGGGTCGTGCCAGAACGCCGGGTCGGTGAACGGCAGAAGGTCGTCGGCGTCGCGCGTCTCGGCGGTGGACACGGCGTCAGCTCCGGACGCGCACGCGATCGGGGTCGTAGACCGGCGTGGCCATGACCTCGCCGGCGACGTCACCCTCGTCCAGGCGCGCCACCAGCTGCGATCCGACGGCGGTGTGAGGCGTCTCGACCCGCGCCAGCCCGAGCGTCGCGAATCCCAGGTGCGGCGACGGCACGCTCATCGTCACGTGCCCGACGACGGCGTCGCCGGCATACAGCGGCGCGCCGGTCGCCCGATCCCCCCCACCGGCGAGCCGGATCGAGACGGTGCGGAACGGCGCCGTCTCGCGGGCCGCGGCGAGCGCCTCCCGGCCGCGGTACGCCGCCTTTTCCGCCGGCACAGCCCAGCCCAGGTTGCACTCCCACGGTGTCACCGACTCGTCGTATTCGAGGCCTTCGCCCATCACCATGCCAGCCTCGATGCGGAGCATCATGATTGCCGCCGCGCCGACCGCCCGGATGCCGAACTCCGCGCCGGCGGCGAACACGGCGTCCCACAGTTCGAGCGCCCGCTCGACTGGAGCGTAGATCTCATATCCTAGTTCGGCCGTGAAGCCCATCCGTGACACCAGCGCTGGCAGGCCGGCGACGGTGATGCCGTCGCGAAAGGTGTAGTACGGAAACGCGTCGCCCGAGACGTCCAGGTCGGCGAGCTTCGCGAGCACCTCGCGGCTGCGCGGACCCTGCAGCGTGAGGTGGCACTGTCGTTCGCGCAGGTGGCGGACGTCGAGGCCTCTGCCGGCTGTCGCCGCCTCGATTGCCGCCGGCATGCGGGGACCGCCGATCACGCGCACGTGGTCGGGTCCGTACACGAAGCAGGTCGAGTCGTCGAGCATGCCGCCGGCGTCGTTGACGATCGGTCCGTACGCGATCCGGCCGGGCGCGACGCCGGCGAGATCGCGCACGACCGCGCCGTTCACCGCCGCGATCGCGCCGGGGCCGCGCACGTCGACCTTCAGCAGCATCGAGAAGTCGAGCACGCCGACGCGCTCCCGCACGGCGGTGTACTCCTCGACCGGGTCGGTCACGACCAGCGGCGCCGCGTAGCCGTAGACGTCGATGCACTCCGCATCGGCCGGCGCGTTGCGCGGCGCGAACGGCGTGCGGAGCAGCGTCTCGGCCATCAGGCACCACCCTCGGCCGCGCGCGCCTGCGCCGTCGTGCTGCCCTCGAACACGCCGCGCG
The DNA here is from genome assembly GCA_046598415.1 of Gaiellales bacterium. Classification (GTDB taxonomy): domain Bacteria; phylum Actinomycetota; class Thermoleophilia; order Gaiellales; family F1-60-MAGs149; genus VFJZ01. Next base: position 21,749 of record JBKJIG010000068.1, on the reverse strand, counting down.
ATCCGAGCACCGCCATCACGCCGAGCCCGACCACGACCCAGATGGCGGTCAGCCACCAGACGCGGTCGAGCGCGTAGATGGACGGCGCCTTGTAGACCGTGCCGAACGTCGCCGCGATGGTCGCGGCGCTGCCGATGACCGCGGCCAGGATCAGCCCGGCGCGGTTCTCGCCCGGCTGGCGCTTGAAGCCGGTCAGCGCGATCAGCAGGTAGACGAGGATCAGCCCCAGGGCGCCGTAGGTGGCGCCGAACTGGAAGAAGCGGAACCACACCCCCGGGTCGGTGTCGGCACCGCCGACGATGCCGTCGGACGCCTGCGTCCAGACGATGATCACGGCGCAGCCGACGGCGAGCACGAGTGCCGAGATCCACGGCGTCTTGAAGCGCGGATGGATGGCCGCGAGCATCGATGGCAGGCGCCGGTCGCGGGCCAGGGCGAAGTACCCGCGCGAACAGGCGTTCGCGCAGCCGAGAGCGACGGCGAGGATGTCGAGCACCACCAGCCACTGCACCACCTCGCCGAAGCCGGTCGAGCCGAGGCCCGGGGTCGCGGCAGCGGTGTACAGCGGCGGGAAGTTGGCCAGGTCTAGGAACGCCGCCATGTCGAACCCAAAGGCCGCCTCGAGGCCGTACATCACGACGATGTAGAAGACCCCGACGACGATGACGCTCGACATCACCGCTCGTGGTATGGAGCGCTTCGGGTCGGCGGTCTCCTCCGCCAAGTTCGCCGCGGTCTCGAAGCCGGTGAAGACGAGCGTCGCGTAGAGCAGACCGTAGAGGATGTCGGACGCGCCGACCGACCCGGGGTCGAACGCGTCGGACGAGTTGCCGGCGGTGCCGCCCTTGGCGATGACGTAGATGGCGTAGCCGAAAATGACGGCGACCGACACGAGCGCAAGCACTAGCTGCGCGCGGGTGGACAGCTGCACGCCGAGGATCGTCATGCCGAACACCAGCACGACGCCCGCCAGCGCGATCAGCCACCACGCGAGGTCGATATCGTGGTTGCCGAGCAGCGTGAGCGCCAGAAAGCCGCCGAACGCCGGGAAGATGGCGAACGTCAGCAGCGTCATGCCGCCGTAGTAGATCCAGCCGGCGAGGAACCCGACGCGCTGCCCGAAGCCGTCCGTGACGTAGTCGTACAGCGCGCCCGCAGCGTGGATCCGCTTCGCATACCGCGCGATGATCCACGCCACGCCGCTGATGCCGATGGTGGCGATCAGCAGGGCGATGGGCGATGCGACGCCCGCGCCCTTGCCGGTGGCGCCGAGGCCGGCGATGCTCGGCAGGAGGAATGCCGCCGAGAACACGGGACCGATGAACCCGAGCGACTGGGCGACGACATCGAGGACAGTCAGCTTGCCGTGCCCCAGCGCCCCGGTTGTCACGGGAGCCGCGACGACCTGCGGCTCGTGCACTGTCTCCATCCGACCCCTCCCAGGGCTCGCGGTACACCTTCCGGCGCCCGTGCTGCCGAAGATACTATGCAAATGCTCAATTTGTCAAACGCACAGTTCTTTCTCTATCGCCCCTCTCGGCTACCCTCGATCTCCCCATGACCGAAGCTGCACCCGACGCCCGCCCCCGACCGCGGTACGGCGAGGGCCGCCAGGCGCTCCTCGACGCCGCGGTGCGCGTGGTCGCGCGCGCCGGCCTCCGCGGCCTCACCTACCGCGCCGTCGCCGCGGAGGCTGGCGTCACGCAGGGCCTCGTCGCGCACCACTTCGGCTCGCGCGCCACACTCATCCACGAGGCATTGCTGGCCGCCGGCGCGGAGTCGATCGGCAGCACGCTGACGCCGGAACGCAACCCGGACGTGGCGTCGTTCCTTGCCGGCTTCAGCGCATTCGTCGAGGAGACCGAGGAGCTGCAGGCCTTCCAGTTCGAGCTCGTCCTCGAGTCGCGGCGACGCGCCGCGCTGCGCGAAGACGCTCGCGCGCTGTACGACTGCTATATCGAGGCGACCAGGGACTCGCTCGTCGCAGCCGGGGTGCAGACGTCGGAAACGCTCACGAACCTCGTGTTCGCCGCGCTCGACGGCATCGTCATCCAGCAGCTCGTGTACGGCGACACGGCCCGGACAGAGCGGACGCTGGCCGAACTGCGCCGCTTCCTGGCGCAGCACGCCGACCAGTCCCCGCCCTTCGTCTAACGCGCCGTCGGCAGCTTCCGCTCCGCGCCGTCGCGCCGCGAGCTAGGGCGGCCCAACCGCGCAGTCGGATGAAGGCCGGTTGGCGCGGCGCGGCGAGCCCGGCAGACCAGCCTCCAACACGCCTCCCGTATGCGATACGTGGCAACGGTGATTGGCCGGGCCTTCCATTCGACGGCCGCGGATGAGATTGATATGTTCCGTGGGTCGTGAACAGCAGTGACCAAAACGAAATCCTCGCTCCAGCGATCCTGGTCGGTCGTGCCGGATCGGTGGCGACTGCGGTCGGTCGGCGCGCTGCCACACACGCGCCACACACGGCCGCTGCAGAGGGTCGGATTCGGCTCAACGAAGCAGTTTTAGCCAAGGACCAATCATTTCTCGTAATGATGGGGTCGGGAGTTCGAGTCTCCCCGTCGGCTTTGGAAAGGCCCGCATTTGCGGGTCTTTCTCGTTTCTGAGGTGGATTCCGATGACGATAGTCGAATTCCAGTCGCGCTCGGCGTAGAAAGCCCTGCTATCGGCGTGTTTTTGTGGAACGGCGCTTCGAACTTGAGGCCAGACGATGCTGTTCCTCTCCTACGTCCTGCCACACACCCGCCACACACGGAAGGCGGCGAAGAGCGTCTCAATGTCCAGCTCAGTGCCGGTCAAACGCTTGGGCGATTTGAATAACAATCGAGTTTTGCCGGATTGTTTGCTAAAGTCGCTGGTGGTTTGAGCGAGCATCGTGAGCCGTTGTTTCTGTCCGCAGGTGAGTTCTGGGAGCGGTTCGGTCGCGCGGAGTCGGGCACGCTCGAGTTCAAGGAAGGCTTGATCAAAGCGGCGAAGCTGCAGGAGCCGGTCGTGGCGTTCGCGAACGCGCACGGTGGGCGGATCGTGCTCGGGATTGGTGACGGTGCGGAGCGTCCGGTCCTCGGGGTTGTTTGGGATCAGGTTGCGGAGGAGCGGATCCAGGAGGCGGCGCGGATCACGCATCCGCCCGTTGCGTTGGTGCCGGAGCCAGTTCAGGTCGATGGGCGAACAGTGATCGTGATCGCCGTCGTGGCGGTGGATCGCGGTTGGGTGCAGACCAGCGACGGTCGGTTGCTGGTGCGGGCGGGGCCGACCAATCGGACGCTGGTGGGCGACGAGCTTGCGCGGTTCGTGCGGGAGCGCTCGACGGAGCCGGTGGAGGACGCGCCCGTCGCTGGGACGGTGGCGGAGTTGCTTGATGAGGCAGTCTTCGGCGCGTTTCTGCAGCGGCGGCTCGGGAAGCGCGCGATCGAGCTCGCGCGATCCGGTCGCGAGCTCGGGTTTCTCGCGCCAGACGGCCGTGTGCGGCTTGCGGCGCTGCTCTTGTTCGGGCGCGAGCCGCAGGCACCGAACCGGCGGTTCGGAATCGACGTCGTGCGGTACGAGGGTCGGCTCGGGGAGCGCACCGCGATCCGCAATCGGCGGCAGCTGACCGGGCGCCTCGACGAGCTGGTCGCCGAGGCCGATCAGTTGATCTATGAGGAGATGCGGCGCGATGCGGCAATCCGTGGCTTGATCCGCGAGGAGGTCCCGGAGTTTCCGCCGGTTGCGATTCGGGAGGCTCTGGTGAACGCGGTCGGGCATCGCGACTACGCGTTGCGCGGAAGCGCAGTCGAGGTGCGGCTGTACGACGACGGGCTCGAGATCGAGAGCCCTGGTGCACTCGCCGGGTGGGTGACGGTCGAGAACCTCCGCGATGCGCAGTACAGCCGGAACGTGCGGGTGATGGACGCCCTCGGGCTGCTCGGCCTAGTCGAGGAGGCGGGGACCGGTATCGATCGGATGATCGAGGCGCTCGACGACGCGCTGTTGGTGCCGCCGCAGTTCGAGGAGCGGGATGCGTCGTTCGTTGTTCGCCTGTCGGGGCAGACGGTGTTCTCAGCGGATGATCGGGTCTGGGTGGCGCGGTTCGCCGACCGGGTGCCATCGGGTCACGGTCGGGTCGCGCTCGTCTATGCCCGCCGGCACGGTGCGATCCGTAACGAGGAGCTGCGTCGGCTCCGCGGGATCGATGCGCAGGAGAGTCGCCGAGTACTCGGTGACCTGGTGAACCGCGGGCTGCTCGTGCAGGTCGGCACCCGTGGTGGGACTCGCTACGTACTCGGTGAGGTTGCCCAGGCAACGACCGTGTCCGCCGGCGAGGAGACGCACATCGCCGCGATCGTCGCACATGCGCAGCGCGCCGGTTCGGTCGCCAACCGCGACATCCGCGGCCTGCTCGGCGTCGACGCGACGCGAGCGCGGGAACTCCTCGAGCTCGCCGTCGCGCGCGGCCGTCTCGCGCCGCACGGCGAACGACGAGCGCGCCGCTACCTGCCGCCGTCCACCGGTCGAGACCTGTAGCCGGCGGGGTCACTGTCGTGCCGTGCGTGGCCAACTAGGATCGCCACGGAGGTCGACGCGCTGCCGCATACGCGTCAAATACGGCCCTCGACACTCACGGGATTCGGCTCGACCAACGCCGACGGAGATGCGACCCAGTCTTCCCGATATCGTGGGGCGGGAGTTCGACCGACCCTAGCTGCCGTGCGGGTCGCGTCGCCAGCGGAGCCTCGCCGCGCCCGCATTGTCGCTCGACCGCGACCGTCCGGGGATGCCAGGCGCGGCCGTCGGCGCGCTCGCCGCTAGTCGATCTCGTGGTACGGCAGCGTGGTGAGGCCGGCGAACCAGGTCTCCAGCAGCAGCCGCTCGGCCTGGCCGGCAGGCAGCGGCGGCGTCCACGTCGGCAGTGTCACCGGCAGCGGGAAACCGAACACCGCGTCGTCGGGCTGGCCGAGCAGCGTTTCGCGTAGCAGTTGCTCAGCCGGGCAGCGCGGCGGCGCGTACGAGCCGGCACCCGCGACCAGCACGCCGGCGCACAACAGCCGGCGCAGGAACGCCACGTCGACGCCCGACCGCAGGTGACGCGGCACCAGCCTGGCCAGCGCGGCGGTGACGGTGCCGTCGGCCTGGAACGCCTGGAGTGCGATGAACAGGTCCTCCAGCAGCTTCGCGGCCGCCGACGTGCTGATGTTGTCCGTCATGACGCGAAAGTGTGGACCGTGCCGGCAGCTGTCAGGCCGTGAACCGCGACGGTCCCGGCTGTCCCGCCCGGTCAGGCAGCGGCTGCGTCCGAGCGCAGCCGCTGCCAGCGCACGCTCGGCGTGCCGTTCCTGCGCCGCTTCCGGCTGGTCGCCGCCGACGCCAACGTACGCCACCGGCGCCGTGATAGTACGTCCAGCAGTTCCGCGCGAACGTCGTCGTGGTCGCTTGGACGCCCTTGCGGCTGGATCGAACTTCTGCGGTCAGCGCCTATCGCGGTCAGACCTCGCGCCGCAACCGGAAGCAGGTACGCGGCGTCCAGAAGATGTCGGTGCCGTCGACCAGGTTGACGCCGGTGAGGCGGTCGATCAGCTCCAGCGACGACCATACCGCGTTCAGGTGGCTGGCCGCGTGGGCAGCGCTGACACCGTCGTTCTCGTCGTTCTCGTCGTCCTCGTCCTCTTCGTCGTCGTCGGCGAGGAGCGGCCACGGAAGGCCGTCCTCCTCCGGCAGCGGCGGACGCTCGCTGCCGTCGTCGTACTCGGAGCCCGCCGGTACGTACATGCCAGGCTCGAACTCACGCACCAGGACGCCGTCGCGGGCGATCATCAGCCGGGAGCCGGTCACCGCTTCGTCCAGCCACAGCGCCACCGCCACCCCGCCCCGCGACAGGCCTGGCAGGTTTTCGACCGCACTATCCGACGTCTGCTCGACGACCACGACCCCGCCCGCTCGTTCGAACACCTGCCCGATCCGGTAGTCGGCCGCGTCCAGCTCCTCGATCGACTCGTCGAGCTCCACCGGCGCGGCCGTCTGCGCCGTCGCGCCGAACGCGGCCAGTACGTCGGCGAGTGTCGCTTGCGACCGCACGACGGTGATCGCGCCGCTCTCGTAGAAGCCGTAGGTGTCGTCGGACGCGCGCCGCTGCTCGATGCTCACTGCGCGATCGTACGGCGGCCCCCGACCACGATCCAAGGGGCACATGACGCGGCCTGCTAGATGGCCTCGAAACCAGCGTCGATCCGAACGGCGGGATGCGCCAGCCCGGCTGAGCGGCGCGCAACGGCAGCTGGTCATTGAGCGCTTTGGTGATAGCGGTCCGAGCGTCGCGGATGTACGCCTCGGCGCAGGATCCAACCGCCAGCGACGCGTCCAAGCGGGCCCTGTGGCGGCTCTCTGGAGTCGCGCCTCGAAAGCGATCTTTACGCCGTGCCGCGAGCCCTCGAGCAGCTTCGATCGCTGGGCGGCTGACGATGCGGCGACGGTGTCCGCGGTAAGGATCATGGTCTCCCGGCGCTTTCCGATGCTCATCCCGCGAACGACACGCTTGCTTGCCTGCAGCATGGCGTGGAACCGGCGCGACGAGTCGGTGAGCGCGTCGACATCCGGCGACGAGATTGATATGTTCCGTGGGTCGTGAACAGCAGTGATCAAAGCGCATTCTTCGCTCCAGCCGGCCGCGGCGGTTGCTTCAGGTCTACGACGCTCGCGATCGGTTCGCGCGCTGCCACACACGCGCCACACACGGGTGGCAAAGAGGACCAAGTTCCGCTCAGCGAAGCCATTTCGAGCCAGGACCAATCATTTCTCGTAATGCCTGAGTGATGTGCTGTGGTCCTACGAGCCTCGCCGGTGGTTCGCCGAAGTAGCTCAGCTGGTAGAGCACCGCTCTCGTAAAGCGGGGGTCGCGGGTTCGAGTCCCGCCTTCGGCTTGGCCTGTACTTCCCTCCCAGCGACCTCGGCCGCCTGTTCGAGCCGCTCGGGTATCCCGACGCAGGGCTTGCGAGCGCGGCTCGCGAAGCTGCTCGCCGATCCACGGGCGGACGTCCTCGTTGCCGAGAGGGAGGATGCGCTGGTCGGCAGCGTCTCCTTTGCGCTTGTCCCGACGGCTCATGAGGACAACTGTTGGTGTCGTATCACGGCGCTCGTCGTTGAGCGCGGAGCTCGCGGGGAAGGGATCGGACGCGCGCTGGTCACGGCCGTGGAGGCCACCGCGCAACGCGGGGTGCACGCGCGTGGAAGCGACCAGCGCCGTCTCTCGACGCGACGCGCACCAGTTCTACGAATTCACGGGGTACAACCGTGAGTCGATCCATTTTCTGAAGCGGTTGTGGCCGCACGATCGTGCCGAATAGGCTTAGCGACACGTCGCCGCAGACGCCGGGCAGCCACCCTGGTCGCCGCCGCCGGAGCGGTGAGGACGAGTGCCCACGAGCTGAACCTGGTCTGGGACGCACGACAGCTACGGGAAGAGTTGCTGGCTAGCGGGGGTTGAGGTTCAGGTCGAGCTCGGTGCCGAGGATGGCGGCTAGGCGGGCGGTCTCCTCTCGGAGCAGGTCGAGATCGGGTGGGTCGGCCTCGCCGAGCCAGGCCACGGCGAGGGCGCCGGCCTTGCGCGTCCAGGTTTCCTGCCACCACACCGCCGGCGAGCACGAGGTTGGCGCCGCGGGTCACCGGTTGGCGATTGGCAGGAGGCACCACGTGGGGGTCTGCGGTGCCCGGCCCCATCACCCACGGGTCGGCGGCCGGCAGCAGGCGAATGGTGGGGGAGTCCGCGGTCGAGGCCAGGTCGTCGGCGTCGTCGGCGCACACGAGGAGTTCCTCGCCGTCAATGTCGACGGTTACCAGGCGGTCTGACAAATCGTCGAGCCAGCCGCGGATCGCCTTGCGACCCGCGCTCAGTCCCGCACCCAGGAAGTACTGCACGCCTTCGGCGCTCGCCGGGCCGTAGGTGCGGACGTACGCCTCGACGGCCATGCGGCCAGCCTCGTCGAGGTTTGGGAGCCCGGTCCAACGCGCAACTCGCTGCAGGCTCTGGACGGTCGCCTCACCGTCGCGAACCGGCCCGAAGCACAGGTCGCCCTGCCACATCAGCGCCTTCAGCAACGTGTCGGAGCTGCTGATCAGGCCCGCCGCGGCGTTACGGAACCGGCGCCGGCGACCGACAGCCACACGCAGCTCCTGCCGCGTTAACGGCTCGTCGGCCACGGCTGCTCGAACGGTCTCGCGGAACGGTGGCCAGTCACCCGGCGCCAGCCCATAGGCCTCGTGCCAGCTCGGTAGCTCCCACTGGCGGCCCGACGCGCGGAGGGCCAGGTAGGCGCCGCCCTCCTCTGGTGTCAACAGGTGGGTCGCGCCGCGGAAGGCGTAGGTCTTGAAGACCTCGCCGGCGTCCAAGGCGCGGGCCACGTCACCGAACCTGGAGCCGCTGCGGCGAAGACCCACCGCGAGCTCGGGCGTGTTGTCCGGATAGGCCGGGACCGCGCCGAGCCGGCCGACCACATCGCGGACCGAGCCGCTGCCGACAGGATGAAGCAGATGCCGACACAGCCGCCACGCCAAAGCCTGATCCCACGTCAACGCCACCAAGCGCAGGCTAATCGCTCCCCGGCGTGGCCGAGAGGTCCGGCGCCACCATGACGGGTGGGACATCGCCGGACGTCCTCTCGCCTGCGCGAGGCGTCACGTCGCCGCTGACCTACACGCCAGCGCGGCTGAACGACGTGGGGGTGCCCCATCCTGATGGCGTTTTTGGTCACGGTTGCGGCGGTTCCCGCGTTGCGCGCGCATGGCCCACGCGTCTGGATTCTCGGACGCCCGGACGGGGGCGGTGTCCTCGACCGGGTCGGCATCGCCGGTCGTGTCGGTCTCGCGCTGCTCGTCGGCGTCGTGGTCTGGTACCTGATGCACGTGACGCGTCGGCCCGACGCAACCGCGCTCAAGGGCGGCCTCGCGGTGTTCGTGCTCCTGCTCGGCAATATCGTCCTCGACGCCGCCGCCGCGAGGAGGAGATCGTCGGGTCCGAGAGAGTCGGTTCTAGCGGTGCCCGCCGACGGCTCCGACGGAGCTGACGCATCGCCGCGCCACGGCGCGTGAGCGTCTCCTTGTAGGCCTTCGCGACGTCGCCGGATCCGAGCGATTCTGCGCTTAGGAGCCCGTACGCCTCAGCGACGGCGACAGCCGAGACTGAGATTGAGATGTTCGGTGGGTCGTGAACAGCAGTGACCGACACAAAATCGGCGACTCGGCTCTCCGTCGACGCCCGCGGTCGGTCGACGCGCTGCCACACACACGCCACACACGGCCGGTTCCGGGCGCCCGATTCGGCTTAACGAAGCCATTTTGACCGCGGGCCAATCATTTCTCGCAATGCCTGAGTGATGCGCTGTGGTGAAGCGAGCCTCGTTGGTGGTTCGTCGAAGTAGCTCAGCTGGTAGAGCACCGCTCTCGTGAAAAGCGGGGGTCGCGGGTTCGCCGGGCGGGCCGCGTGTGAGGTCCCGCCAGCCGACCGAATGAGTTCACGCCGTGTTGCCGCTCGGCCCACCGTGGAAGCGCTGCCGCGCACGCGCCAGGCGACCCGTGTACCTCGACCGCAGCGAGCGCCACCCCCACCTCGCGGGCGCGCTCTGAGTCGCGCACTGCAGCCACCTGCTCAACGACGGGACACTTCGACGCCTGCGACGGCGGACGCGCCGTCGAGGTCACGGCGGCGAGCGGTGCGGAGGCCACGGTCGACTACTAGCTGACCCAGCGCGTCCCATTGCTCCATCGACACGCTGTCATCGGGCCGTCATCTGCGGTTCGTACCGTTGTCGCACCAGATGCACGACGTGGAGGTGCTCCCGATGGCCCATCCGGACGGCCGAAAAAGGCCGAGACGGCGAGACGACGATGAGGATTGCCCGCCATGCGTCTGCTGACGCTCTGGATCGTCGGGGTGCTGGCGATCGGTGTTACGGCGTGCGGCAGCGGCACGGCAGCGAAGGTCTCGACAGGCCCCGCTCCGGGCTCGACGAGTGTCGCGTCCAGCTCGTCCGTCGCCGCCGTCGATTCGCCGGGTACCACCTCGGGCTCAGCGGGCATCACGGTCGTCCCGAAGGGGGTGTCCGCCGATCCGAACTTCGAGGGCACGAAGGTCCCGTTCGACGCGGCGAACTTCGTCGATCCGACACGCGACACGAATCCGTATCATCCGCTCAAGCCCGGCCTGCAGTGGGTGCGCGGTGGAACCACGGAGGTCGGCCAACGAGTCGTCCCGCACGCGATCATCACGACGATGACCGACGTGGTGCGGGTGATCGACGGCGTGACCACGATCGCGATGCTCGACGAGTCGACCGACTCCGGCGAGGTGTCGCAGGTCGGCATGGACTATCTCGCGCTCGACAAGGACGGCAACGTCTGGATCCTCGGCGGCTACACGGAGGACTACGAGGGCGGCGCCTACACGAATGCGGAGTCCGCCTTCCTCGGTCGCGCGTTGGGCGCCAGGGTCGGGATCCTCTCCCCGGCGCACGTCGACGCGAACACGCAGCGGTGGTTCATCGGCGCGCCGCCGGACGAAAAGGCGTCCGTCGGGCAGCCGATCAGGGTCGGCGCGCACGAATGCGTCAAGTTCGGTTGCTACGACAACGTTCGCGTCGTCGAGGAAGGAAACGTCGGCGCACCCGACAACGAGAACAAGTCCTACGCGCCCGGCGTCGGCGTGATCAACAACGTGCCGCTCGACGCGAGTCTGCACCAGGACACCTTCGAGCTGCTCAACTTCGTCGAGCTAAGCCCCGCCGGTCTCGCCGAGGCCAGCAAGACCGTGCTCGATCTTGAGGCGCACGCTCGCTCGACGTCACCCGAGGTGTTCGGGTCCGCGTCCAAGTCGAAGCGGCTCGGTGGATCGTGAACCCGATCGTCCGCGTCCACGACGTGTCGAAGTCCTACGCCACGGAAGGCGGCACCGCGGCGGTGCTGCGCGGCGTCGGTCTCGTGATCGCGCCCGGCGAGAAGGCGAGTCTCGTCGGCGTCTCCGGGAGCGGCAAGTCGACGCTGCTCTCCCTGATCGCTGGCCTGCTTCGGCCCGACGCGGGGACGGTCGAGGTGGACGGGGTCGCGATCAGCGCTCTCGACGACCGCGACCGTGCCCGACTGCGGGCCGACCGGATCGGGATCGCTCTCCAGGCCGACAACCTGATCCCGTTCCTCAGCGCCCGCGAGAACGTCGAGGTCGCCCTCGCGTTTTCGTCGCGGCACAAGGGGCGCGTCGCGCGACGTTCGCAGCGCCGTGCGGCCGCGGAGAGGGCGCTCGAGCATCTCGACCGTTTCGGCGTCGCCCATCGTGCTCTCCACCGTCCGCGTCACCTGTCGGGCGGCGAGGCCCAGCGCGTCGCTCTCGCCGTCTCGGTCGCCAACGAGCCGGCGCTCCTCCTGGCCGACGAGGTCGTTGCCCAGCTCGACGGCGAGACCGCCGCGCACGTCATCGACGCGGTCATCGACGCGCCGTTCGCAGTGCTTTTCGTCACCCATGACCTCCGCCTTGCCGACCTCGTCGAGCGCCGCTACGAGCTCGCCGGCGGGGAGGTCCGCGCGCGATGACCATGTCCAACACGATCGTCGCCCGGGACGTCATCGTCACCTACCCGACGGCCGACGGTCCGGTGCGCGCCCTCCCACGCACAAGCGTCACCGTCGAGGGCGGCACCAGCGTGGCCGTGATGGGACCGAGCGGCTGCGGTAAGTCGACCCTGCTCGGACTCCTGGCGGGGCTTGCTGTGCCCACGGAGGGCAGCGTCACGATCGGGGGCGAGACGATCTCGGCGCTCTCCGAGCGCGACCGCGTGCGCTTCCGACGGCGCTCGCTCGGCATGGTCTACCAGGCCGACAATCTCCTGCCGCACCTGACCGCGGAGGAGAACGTCGCGCTCCAGGTCGCGATCTGCCGGCGCTCGCCGACCGACGACCTTCGCGGCGCCGAGACGTCGGCGTTGCTCGCCCGGCTCGGACTCGGCGAGCTCGCCAGGCGTCTGCCCGATCAGCTCTCGGGTGGGCAACGGCAGCGAGTGGCCGTGGCGCGCGCGGTCGTCCACCGGCCGTCGGTCATTCTCGCCGACGAGCCGACGGGCTCGCTCGACTCCGCGAGCGCGCGGACCGTGATCGAGCTGCTCGTCGCGTTGCAGCGGGAGATCGGCGCAACGCTCGTGATGGTCACCCATGACCCGGAGATCGCCGCCTACCTGTCCGCGACCGTCCAGCTCGGCGCGCCCGTTTCCTCGGTGGAGACGATCCATGCTTCTTAAGTACGTCATCGCTGATCTCGTTCGCAACCCACGCCGGACGCTGTCGACCATGGTCGGCGTCATCCTCGGTGTCGGTCTGTTCTGCGGGGTCCTGTTCTTCATCGACGGCCTCTCCGCCTCGATGACCCAGCGTGCCGTCGCGCCGCTGCCGATCGACATGCAACGCATCGTCACCGAGCAGGTCGGCGGCACGATCACCCTAGCCCAGACGTTCGAGAAGGCGGATGCAGCCCCCACCGGAACCCGCTCCCGCGTCCAGCTCGAGCTCCGCAACACGAGTACGGTCGCCGCCCACGAGGTGACGCTGCGAACCCAGTTGGACGGAGGCGTCAGCTTCGTGACAGGCTCCGCCGAGGTCGACGGGGCTTCCCTCACCGGGGTGCCCGACAACCCGTTCGCGCACGGCCCCGGACGGACTGGCTACAACCTGGGCACCGTGGAGCCGGGCGCGAAGCGCGGCCTCTCCTTCCTCGTCGAGACCACCACTCCCGCCGCGCTCACGGACGTCGCCGTGCGGACCACCTACTCGAGCCGGGAGGCGGTCACGCCGATCGCCGCGAACGTGCCACCGCTGGTCACGCTCGACGGCCTCGTCGAGTCGATCTCGAAGGTCCCGGGAGTGGCGCGCGCCGCCCAACTCTCCCTCGGCGACCTCGGTTCCGAGGTCCTCTCCGCCGGCAGCGCGGTTGCGCCCGGCCAGACCAAGGTCTTCGGCTTCGACGCCGCGTACGCCAGGAACGACGGCACGATTCGGATTGTCGACGGCGCGCTCACGCCAGACGGGGCCGTGCTCAGCGCCGAGGCCGCGTCTTCGCTGAAGGTCGGCGTGGGTGACAACGTCACGGTCAAGCTGCCCGACGGCTCGAAGATCGATCTGAAGGTGGGCGGCATCGCCGACCTTTCCCGTGCCCGCGCTCTGTTCTCGAGCCGCCGCGGTGGTGACCTCGAGGCGTTCGTCTACACCCGGAACTCGATCGTCGTCTCGCCGGATGTCTTCGTAATGACCGTGCTCCTCGCCTTCGAGCGGGCAGCGACGACTCGGAGCGGCCGCTTGAAGAGCCCACCCGTCCGCGAGGTCGACGTCCGCCTCGAGCGCCACTTGCTCGACGCCGACCCGGGCCGTGCCCTCGTCGAGACACAGCGTATCGGTGCGGCGATCAACGCCGTCGCTGAGAAGCAGGACTACCTGCTCGACAACATCTCGAACACGCTTGGCGTGGCCACGGCAGACGCACGCGTCGCCAAGCGCCTGTTCGTGTTCCTCGGCGTCCCGGGCGGATTCCTTGCCGCCATCCTCGCCGCCTACGCGGGCGCACTGCTCGCCGAGGCCCAGCGTCGGGAGCGCGCCACGCTCCGGATCCGCGGCGCGAGCCGGCGCCATCTGCTCGACATGCTCGCGATCCGTACGGTCACGCTGACCGGGCTCGGATCAGCGATCGGGCTTGTGCCCGGCTACCTCGCGGCCGCGACGATCCTCGGCCGCGACTCACTCGGCCGCGCCAGCACCTCCAGCCTCGTCACTTCCGCGCTGATCGGAAGCATCGGCGGATTCATCGCCACCGGCCTTGCGCTCCACCTCGCCGGCCGTCGCTCGATCGACCGCGAGATCAATCAGGACCGCGCACGCCACGTCTCGCGTCCGCCGCTCTGGAGGCGCGCAAGGCTGGACATCATCGGCGTCCTCGTGATCGTGATCGGCACCGCGCTCGCGCTGCACGCGAACGCCTTCTCGGGGGCGCCCGGATCCGTCTACTTCGGGCGCGCCGTCAAGCTCAACCTCACCCTGCTGATCCTGCCCATCGCGGTCTGGGTCGCCGGCAGTCTGCTCGCCGCGCGCTTCTTCGGCTACGTGCTGCGCCGAATCCAGCCGCGCTCGAAGGCGGAGATCGGTCGCCCCCTTCCGAGCCTCTTCCGGCTCAGCGTCGGGCGCCGGCCGTGGGCGATCGGCGACGGCGCCGTGATGGTCTCCCTGATCGTTGCCCTCGCCACCAGCCTCGCGGCGTTCACGGCATCGTACGACGCAGCCAAGGCGCAAGACTCGCGCTACGCCAACGGCTCCGACATCCGCATCACGCCGAGTCCGATCGCCCGGCGTACGTACACGCTCGCCGATACGGCCCGCTTCAAGACCGATGGCGTGGCCAGCGTCACGCCGATCATCTACGGCCGGCAGAACGTCATCCTGCGCAGCCAGCGCACATCGGATCCCGCCAACCTCGTCGCCGTCGATCCGACGACCTTCGCCGCGGTCGCGCCCGTCTCGGACCGCGACTTCGCGACGGGCACGACGGCCGAGGCCATGGCAACGCTCAAGTCGGATCCGAAGGCCGTGTTCCTCAGCAGCGACATGGCGAGCTTCCTGAAGGCGAAGCCCGGTGACACACTGTTCGTCCTGCTTGCTCGCGCCACCCGCGACCAGACGGACGTCGAGTTCCACGTCTCCGGGATCTTCGAGCGAATGCCGGGCTTCCCCGACGGAGCCGACGCACTGATCTCGATCGCGCAGCACACCGCGAACATCCCGACGAAGGCTCCGGACTTCTTCCTCGCGACGACCACGAGCGGCAACGATGGGGGGCTTCGACGCGCCGCCTCGACGCTCGCGAAGGGGCCTGCCGCCGCCGACCATCTGCAGATCGACACGCGCCGCACGATCCTCGCTCGCGACCAGTCGAGCCTCGCCGCGCTGAACATCGCCGGCCTCGTCACGCTCGACTCGTCCTTCGCCCTCGCGATGGCCATGGTCGTCGCGGCGATCTTCGTCTTCGGTCTACTCCTGCAGCGCCGACGCGAGTACATCACGCTGCGCGCCCAGGGCCTCGAGCCGCGGACGATCCGGCTGCTGATCGGCGCCGAGGCGGGCACGGTCGCGATCGCCGGCGCGACCGCAGGCGTGCTAGTCGGCACCGGCATGGGGTACTACTTCGTGACCGTGCTGCGGCCGCTCTTCGTGCTGGCCCCGCACTACAGCCTCCCCGTGCAAACGATCGCGATCCCCGTAGCGCTCGTAATCGGCGCGACGATCGTCTCCGCGATCGCCGGCTCGCGGCTCGTGAACCGGCTCGAGCCCACGGAGCTCCTGCGAGACGAATAGCGACCGCGACGGGACTGTCAGGAACTCTAGGCATGATGTTGGAGGAAGGCGGCCGTCCGTTGGTAGTGGGGGATGAGGCTGCAGAGTCGGTCGCGGCGCTCGATGCTGCCAGCGGCGAGGCGCGGTGGCGTGTCGGGAGGTTCGAGACCGAAAATGCCGCGAAGGCTGTGACTGGCACTGCCCCTGCCAAGGCGCAGGCGGTCGCGGTCAAGAGCGTCGGCAGCGGCACCGCCGGCGCCACCACCAGCGCATGGACGCGAGCGGTTACGAGGCGACGGTCACGAAGGCTGACGAGTCGACGGTCGAAGTGGACGTCGACAGCTCGTTCAACGCGGTGCATTCGCATGGCGGTCACGGTCACGGCGACCGCGGCGGGCAGGGCGCGCCCAGCTCGACCGGCTGATGCCCAGCAAACCGAACATGGCGACGTAGGCGAGCACGGCCGGTGGGTCGCGGCGTCATCGCGACGCCCCGTCAGCGCTCGAGCGCCGACGGGGCGTCGGTCACAGCACCCAGCCCGATGCGTGCACCGGGCTGGGCGCCCGAAGAACACTCCGCCTGCAGCAACGGCCGCGCTCAACACCGGTCAGGCGGGCTGCCCCACCGTCGGTACGGCGATCGGAGCCGGACCGGGGCGGCAGCGTCAGGGCCACCGGCCGCAGGTACCAGCGTCACCCGCACCCCGACGACCGGTCATCGTCTGGTCATGGCGGCGGCGTAGCGTTGGTCGGGTCGAAACATGATCCAAGGAGGACGAGCGTGTTTAGATCACGCATCACCGCGACTGCCGTGGTGGTCGGCGTCGCCGCACTTGCTGGTGGCGGAGTGGCCGTTGCCGCGAGTTCGGGCGATGACGTATGGGTTGCCGGGTACAGCGCGGCGTCGGCGCGTGCCGCCGCTGTCGCGTACCTGGGCTCGGGCAGCGGGGGGAGCGTGGAGCTCGATGGCGAGCACGGCGCCACCTACGATGTCGAGGTGCGTCGCGCCGGTTCGGTCGTCGACGTCTGGCTCGATGCGTCGTTCCACCCGCTGGCATCGGAGCTCGACGAAGGGAAGTGAGGAGTGGGGCGGGGCAGCGCCGACGGAGTGCTGCCCCGCCCTGCCGTCTCAGTCGGGGTGCGGCGTGAGCGACAGCCAGACGTCGGCGCCGCCAGCGTTGACGGCGCCCGCCGCCCCGCCGTGTGCGTGTGCTATTGCAGCGACGATGGCCAGGCCGAGCCCGGCGCCGCCCTGACTGCGCGCGTCGATGGGCCGCGCGAAGCGCTCGAACGCGCGCGGGAGGAAGTCGGGCGGGAAGCCCGGGCCTTCGTCGCGGACGTGCAGCTGGAGCGAGCCCTCCCCCTCGCGGGCTGTCAGATGGACCGCGCCGCCGCCATGGCGCAATGCGTTGTCGACGAGGTTCCCGAGCGCCTGTTCGAGGCGGGTGCGGTCGGCGACCAGCGTCAGCCCTTGCGGGCAGTCGACCTCGAGCGCACGACCGGTGTCGTCCGCTCGCCGTGCGAAGCGGTTCCGGACGCTGTCGAGCAGGTCGCCCACGGCAACCGTCTCGAGCCGGAGGGCGACCGCGCCTTCCTCACTGGCGGCCAGGACGAGCAGGTCGTTCGTCAGCTGCGTCAGCCGGTCGGTGTCCGCACTGATCGCGCGCAGCGCGTTCCGCAGTTCCCCTTCGCCGCTCGCGGACGAGAGCGCGAGGTCGAGTTCGCCGCGCATGAGGGCGAGCGGGGTGCGCAGCTGGTGGCTGGCGTCGGCGACGAACGCGCGTTCGCGCTCGATGCCGGCCTGCAGGCGGGAGAGCATCTCGTTCAAGGTCACCGCGAGACGCGCCAGCTCGTCGCCGGTAGCCGGTACGGGCAACCGCTGACCGGGGCGATCTGCGCCGATCGCCTCCGCCCGGCGGCGCATCGACTCGATCACGCCCAGCGCCCGGCCGGCAATCAGATACCCGGCGCCTATCGCCAGGAGCAGCGCCAGCGGGCCCGCCAGCAGCATCTCGCGGCGCAGGGATACGAGCGTCTCGGCGCGATTCTCCCGCGTCGCGCCGACCACCAGTACCAGCCGCCGAGCGCCGCTGCCGACCGGCAGCACGAACAGCCGGGCCCGCTCGTCGAGGCGCGGTACGCCCGGGACATCGACGAACGTGGTGGCGCCGCGCAGCGCTCGCTCGATGGACTCGGAGGGAACGAGCGATCGCCGTCCGAGACCGGCGGTGGCGTCCAGCACGTGACCGTCGCGACCAAGCAGCTGCGCGAAGCTCTCGCCGGGCTCCTGCCCCGGAGGCGAGCTTCGTGCAAGAGTCGAATTGCCGGCCACGACGACGGTCGACAGGTCGGCGGCGCGCACCTGCAGCTCGCGCCGGAGGGCGTCGTCCAGGTCGCTGGCGATCCGCTGGTAGACGAACGCGCCGCTGGTGGCGATGACGATCGCCATGGCCGCCGCGAACGCCGCCGCGACGCGCAGTCGTAACGGCAGGTTCGTCAGGCGTCGTCGCACAACCGGTATCCGACGCCGCGTACGGTCTGGATGGTGGAGCGGCCGAACGGTTCGTCGACCTTGCTTCTGAGCCTGCGCATCGAGGCGTCCACGACGTTCGACGTGCCGTTGTAGTTCGAATCCCACGCCAGGTCGAGCAGCTGGCCGCGCGATAGCGCGATGCCGCAGTTGCGGATCAGCGCCTCGAGCAGCCGGAACTCTGCCGGCGCGAGCGTAATGGCGTGGGGGCCGCGCTGGACCCCGCGCGTGGCCGGATCGAGCGTCAGGTCGCCGGCCTGGAGCGTGGACGGTCGTGGCCGGGGTGCGCGGCGGGCGAGCGACCGGAGCCGGGCGTGCAGCTCGGCGAGCGCGAACGGCTTCACCAGGTAGTCGTCGGCGCCGCCGTCCAGGCCCTCGACACGATCGGTAGTGGCGTCGCGCGCGGTCAGGAGCAGGACCGGCGTCCAGCACTGCTCGGCGCGTAGCCGCCGGCAGACCTCGAATCCGGACAGGCCGGGCAGCATCACGTCGAGCACGATGGCGTCGTACTCGGCTACCAGTGCTAGCGACAGGCCGTCGTCGCCGCGCTCCGCGACCACGACGGCGTGACCGTCGCCCTCCAGCGACCGGCGCAGGATGGTCGCCATCCGCGGTTCGTCCTCGACTACGAGCACCCGCACGGGATCAGCCCTCTCTCGAGAGTGGTCGGCGCGAGCGGTCAACCGGGCGTGCCGGCTGGATCATGCGGAGCACGCCTCCCATCGTCGGATGCGCGGATGACGGCACGATGACAGAGCTCGGCAGCACGCCCCTCGAACTTGCCACACCTGGTACGGACTCGCCTCACCGACCTGTGGCCCGTCATGATCCGCTCATGTGCGCGGCATAGCCTCCGCGCCATGGCCATCTTCACGCGGCACGCGGTCCGTCCTGCTCCGCGCCGCACACGTGCGTCGATCGGCTCGCTCGCAATGCTCGGCGCGGCGGTTGCCGCCTCGGCGTGCGGCGGCGGCAATCCGAAACCGGCGGCGTCGACGGCGCCGGTCGAGGCGACGAAGACGATGGTCGACCCCACGTCCATCACCGATCCGGCGACCGGGAAGAAGCGCTGGCGGAAGGCTCGACAGTAGTGGACGGGATTGATATGTTCCTTGGGTCGTGAACAGCAGTGATCGGAACGAAATATTCGACCGAGTCAGGCTCGTTGATCGCGTCATACTGACGAAGATCGCGGTTGGCTGGCGCGCTGCCACACACGTGCCACACACGGCTTGTTTGGACTGATGGATTCGGCTCACCGAAGCCATTCCGGCCCAGGACCAATCATTTCTCGCAATGCCTGAGCGATGTGCTGTGGTTCAGCGCGCTTTGTTGGTGGTTCGCCGAAGTAGCTCAGCTGGTAGAGCACCGCTCTCGTAAAGCGGGGGTCGCGGGTTCGAGTCCCGCCTTCGGCTCTCGCGGGCACGGACATCAGCCTCGGCCGGACGTCAGCGTCGGCCGAGACTGATCTTCTGCCGGAGGACCTCTCAGCTCACGGCCGCGTTTAAGGTAAGCTGGCTAGAGCTTCGCGGCGAGGACGTCGATCGCCTGGATGTCGGGTGGCGAGCTCAGCAACTCATCGGCCTTCGCCATCAGCGCCGCGGCAATTGGCCCGGCAAGGTGAGCCTGGCGCCCTTCGCTGTTGGGGAAGACGTCGAAGATCCCGAAAGTCGCGTCGTCGATCTTGATCGCGAACCAGGCGGTGGTATCCAGCTCTGCCTCGGCGAGCGGAAGGGCTGAAGCCAGGAACTCGGCGAGGTCTGCTTCCTTGCCAGGCTTGGCCTTCAGGGTGGCGAGCAGTCCAACGGTGACCATGGGCAGCCTTTCTACATCGATTGTCAACGGGCACGATACGTGCTCGTATCCACCGTCCCGTTGTGGTCAACGGCGTTACAGCGCCGCCGAGGCGGGTCTGGCGCGCGTCGTCGTTTAGTGAGATCGGTGTGCCGCAGCGTCGACGTGCGAGCAGCTTCTCGCCGAGTCCGGCATCGCCCTGGACGGCGCTGCGCAACGGGTTCTACGCGCACGGCCTCAACTGGCTGATCGGCACGTGGCGACAGACAGGCGTCATCACCGTGCCGGCCGATGGGCCCGTGTCGTGGACCGCGCGCGAGGACGCCGCCGCGGCCGCGGCCATCATCCTCGTTTCGAACGGTGCCTACGAGGGCCCGACGACGCTCACCGCAAGCACGGCGCTCACCTTCGAGCAGATCGCCACGATCGCGTCGGAGCTGAATGGACGGACGACTGAGCGCGTCGTGGTGGATCACGACGAGCGGGTCGCCACCCAGGTCGCCGCCGGCAGCAGGAGTTCGTACCTCGCTTCACCCTCGGCATGTATCAAGCCGCCCAGGAGGGCTACTTCGCCGGAGTCGATCCGCTGCTCGGCTCACTCCTCGGTCGCGAGCCCCCGCACTGTGGCCGGCCTGCTCGCGCAACCAACCGCCAACTAGCACCACTAGTGGTCTGACATCGAATTGACGTCTGTATTGTGGAGGGCGGTTCGGGCGCGTTCGAGTTTGCTGATGATGTCGTCGGGTCGGGCCGTCCAGCGAAACGGTGTGGGGTTGCGGTTCCATTCCTCGGCCCACAGCGTGATCGCCGCTCGGAGGTGGTCGAGGCTGCAGAAGCTGCCGCGCCGCAGGCGCCGGTTGGTGAGCTGCGCGAACCAGCCTTCGACCAGGTTCAGCCACGAGCTGGAGGTCGGCGTGAAGTGCAACTGCCAGCGCTGCTGGCGCGGTTTGGCAGCAAGTCGACGACTTCCGGTGCCTTGTGCGCGGACAGGTTGTCGAGCACCACGTGGATGTCGAGGTGGCGGGGAACGGTCTTGTCGATCTGCTTGAAGAAGGCCAGCACGTCGGCGCCCGTGTGGCGCTCACGCAAGGCGTGGGTGACTGCGCCGGTGGCGACGTTGAGCGCGGCGAACAGGTCGGTCGTGCGGTGCCGGCGGTAGTCGTGCGTCATCGTCTGGGCCCGGCCCCGCTTCAGCGGTAGCGATGGCTGCGTGCGATCAAGCGCCTGCACCTGCGTCTTCTCGTCCACGCAGAGCACGATCGCGCGCTCCGGCGGATCGACATAGAGCCCGACGATGTCGACCAGCTTCGCAACGAAGTCGGGATCATTGGAGAGCTTGAAGGTCTCCACCCGCCAGGGCCGCAAGCCATGCTCCGCCCACACCCGGCGGACGGTCTCGCGGCAGAACGTCCTCATCCAAGCAGCGCGCGAACACGACGTCCGCGTCGAGGGCATCGGCAGCTACCGAATCGCCTCCAGCCCCGCCCACCACGAACAGGCCGCTAGCCTGCTGCTCGGTTACGGGCGACTGCCCGGCCGGCGATCCCGGCGGCCGTCGCATCGCTCGCGGTTGCGGTCCGCGTTGCTGCGACGCGGCGCCCGACCTGATGAACCGATCGCATCGAACCGCTCTAGCTCATCAAGTGCGTGTGCTCGTGGCAGCAGGGGCCATTCCCAAATGCTGCGCACGCACGCGCCGCCTTTGAAACGCACTCTGAGCAGTAGCGCCGCAGGACTACATGATCGGCTCCGTGCCGCCGTGCAGTTGCTCGTTACCGCTGGTACCCCGGCAGCGTGCGCTTGCCTTGAGGATCTGGCGGATCAGCAGCCGGACGATGTCCTCGTGCCGCCAGAACGCCACCGAGAAGGCGACGCCGAGGCACAGCAGCGAGATCAGCAGCCGGTCGCGCAGCTCGTCCAAGTGCTCGACAACGGTGACTTCATCGTCGTGCGAGACCCGGCGAACACGGAACCGCATGCCGGGAACCGCCACCTAGTGGTCTGACACGGAATTGGCGTTAGTATTTGTGAGGGCTTCGCGGGCGCGTTGGGTCTTGGCGAGGATGTCGTCGGGCTTCGCGGTCCAGCGGAACGGGGTG
>JBKJIG010000103.1:0-86429 GCA_046598415.1 Gaiellales bacterium | reverse complement strand
TTCGAAGGCGAGTCCAGTGGCGTCGAGGACGGTGGCGCGCAGGGAGCTCTCGTTGTAGAGATCCAGCACCTCACCGGCGGTCGTCTCGAGTTCGATGAGCGGCACATCCATCTCAAGGGGCTTGAGCCCGACGAAATTCACGTCATCGCCCCCGTTCCGCTAGTACTCGCGCTACGAGTCGAAGGTCGGCCTGCGTCGCTTGGCGCACGGGATCCCACGTGTAGCTCACTCGACCGTCTGGGCTAACATGTCTCGTCTCGAACTTCACGTGTGGGGTGTCGACGTGACGTCCGAGCGTCTTCTCGAAGTGCGCCTCACCCTCGAGATCGACGCTCAGTCTCCCGTTTGGCGTTTCGATGGAGACCCTGTTGCGTCCGGCGATCGCTCGGAGCTCAGCCGCCCTGTCCGCAACGCTTACAGCCTTTGCGGCTGCGCTGATGGTACCGCCAACCGCCTCCACGCTAACGGCGCACTTGATGACTGCGCAAGCGCCGGCGCCGAGAACGAACGGTGTCGCGAGCGCGGCAAGCGCTCGGGTGTCGCCGTTTCGTATAGCTCTACTAACGGCATAGTACTGCGCCTTGTTGCTTGCGTACGCCCTATCGCATTCGGGCGAGCGAGCGCCGAACGATATCGCACGGTTTGTCTCGTCCATAATGTGGCTTGCAACGGCCTTCGGATTCTTGATGCTTTCAGCTACGGCGGCAAACGCATCGCCAACCCCTAGACCGACCTTCTTAACCTGGTCGGTCGCTGCCACGCCAGTGATGAAGAACAAAGCGGATTCGCCAGTCGGATCAATGCCGGTCAATGGGTTGCCGTATGCATAGCCGTACGTGGCGAAGTAGGGCTAGCCCGAAGCCTCTTCGAGCGGGTCAACAGCACGGAAGAGTCCGGTGGCCGGGTTGGAACTGTCAGATTGATTGTGTAGGTAGCGGTGGCGGTCATGGTTAGACGTGCCGGTTGATCCGGTCGCCGTAGTGGACGTGCAGGGTGTTCAGGATCGTTTTCCAGCCGTTGATCTGTCCGGTCAGGTCCTGCCGGTTCTTGCGGTGCTGGATGGCGATCAGGTCGAGCACGTTCAGCGCCGCCTGTTCGGTTGGGAAGTGGCCGCGACGGCGGACGGCGCGCCGGAACCGGACGTTCAGCGACTCGATCGCGTTGGTGGTGTACACCACGCGCCGTAGCTCGGCTGGGAACGCCAGGAACGGCACGAACTCTTCCCACGCTGATTGCCACGCGCCAATCATCGCAGGATATGTCTCGCCCCACGCGGCCGAGAACTCCGCAAAGCGCGACTCCGCCGCCGCGACGGTGGGTGCCGTGTAGATGTCGCGCATCTGCGCGCAGATCCGGCTCCAGTGCTTCTTGGAGGCGTACCGCAAGCTGTTTCGGACCATGTGCACGACGCAGGTCTGCACGGTCGCGTCCGGCCAGGTCGTGCGGATCGAGTCCGGCAACCCCTTCACCCCGTCGCAGCAGACGATCAACGCGTCTGCGAGGCCGCGGTTGCGGAGCTCGGTCAGCATCGTCGCCCACTGCTTCGCGCCCTCGCCGCCGGACGGGCCGAGCCACAAGCCGAGCACGTCGCGGCGGCCGTCCAGATCGACGCCGATCGCGACGTACACCGGCCGGTTGGCGACCTGCGCACCGCGCACCTTCACCACCAGGCAGTCGATCAATAGCACCGCATAGAGTGGATCGAGCGGCCGGCTCTGCCAGGCCGTCAGGTCGTCCACGATCTGATCGGTGATCTTGGAGATCGTCTCGCGGCTGATGTCGGTGCCGTAGATCTCCGCCAGATGCTGCTGGATCGCGCCCGTCGTCAACCCCCTGCCGTACAACGAGATGACGTTCCCGGACAGGCCATCGAGGCGGCGCTGGAACTTCGGCACCGTGACCGGCTCAAACGCGCCAGCGCGGTCGCGCGGGACGCCCAGATCCACCTCGCCGATGTCCGTGATCACCCGCTTCGGGTAGCTGCCGTTGCGCGCATTCTCGGCGCTGCGCCCGGCCCGCTGATGCGGCCCGTAGCCGAGATGCTCGCTCATCTCCACCTCCAGCCCGGTCTGCAGCACCTGGCGCATCAGATCGGTCAGAAGGCCACCCTCGCCAGTCAGCGCGATCCCGTCTCGCCGGGAGCGCTCCACCAGCAGCTGCGCCCAGTCATCGAGCGACTCCGGTGCTGCCACCAGCTCGCCGTGTAGCGGCTCCGGCGCGTCGTCCTCGAGCTCCCTCATCGCGTAGATCCTCTCCCGCCGCCAGCTCCTCAGCCAGCAACGATCAGGCCACGACTACTTACACAAACAACCGGACAGACCGGGAAAACGCGGAGAAATGTATCGACATGTTTTGTAATCCGGGTCGATATATTTCACGAGGATCATTGCCGGTGGCCGCGCTGGCTACGCCTCGGACGTCGAGTGCGAGGCTTCCACCCGCTCAGCGTCCGGCGCTGATTCTCAACCAGCAGGCCGCGTTGGTCACCCGGAAATGGCCGGCAGACATCGCGTGACAGCAGAGTGGGACTGCTGCATGGATAGGTGACATCTGACGTGCGGTGCCGTGGGGTGCTGCTGGAAGGATGTGCCATGCCGAAGCCGTTTCCGACCCGCTGCCCGCCGCGACACCCGACGTCCGCGACGTGCTGGCGCTCGAGTCCTACGCGCACCGGCTTACCCCACATCGGCACCGGCTCGAGGCCGACGTCCAGGCCGCTCGTCAGAGGATCGCCTGGCAGCGGACGAACGCGCCACCCGGCGGGCGCTCGCGCCGGGTGAGATCCGCACCCTGAGGGTCGCGGGGATCCTCGCCGCCGAGCCCGGCGACCACACTGAACGCAGCACCATCGAACGGCGCGCCGACCAGCTCGCCGCCCTCGCCCGCCTCGAACAGCTCACGCGCGACGCGATCGACGGACTCGACCACGCCACGCCCGCAGCGCTCCGAGAGCGGCACAGCAGGGCAGCTAAAGATGAGGAGACACATATGCATCGTGATGCTATAGTGCCGATCCATGCTCAGTGTCGCAAAGCTCGCGCCGGGACAGGAGGCGTACTACGAGGCCTCGGTCGCGCGCGGCATCGACGAGTACTACGCCGGTCGGGGCGAGTCGCCGGGGATCTGGACGGGCGGCGGCGCCGAGGCGCTCGGGCTCGTCGGCGTCGTTGCGGAGGGGGATCTCGGCCGGCTGATGCGCGGCGTCAACCCGACCTCAGGCGACCGGCTTCGCGCGCCTGTGCATGTGCGTCGGTTCCTCGTCGCGGTGGTAGATCCTGCGACCGGCGAGCCGCGGCAGGTCGAGCGCGAGCTGCGTCCGGTTGCCGGGTTCGATCTCGTGTTCGGTGCGCCGAAGAGCGTCAGCCTGATGCACGCCCTCGGCGACGAGCAGATGAGGTTTACGGTCGCACAGGCGCACGAGGCTGCCTGGCGCGCTGCGATCGACTATCTCGTGGACGCAGCGTGCGTGACGCGCCAGGGGCGCAACGGCGTGGTGCGGGAGCGGGGTTCAGGGTTCGTGGCGGCGGGGTTCGCGCATCGCACGAGCCGTGCCGGCGACCCACACCTGCACACGCACGTGATCGTCGCCAATGCCGCGCAGAGCCCGGACGGTCGCTGGCGTGCGCTCGACGGCGACCTGCTGTTGCGCGGCTACCGGGTTGCGGCCGGCTCGCTCTATCAGGCGCAGCTGCGATACGAGCTGACGATGCGGCTCGGCGTCGACTGGGAGCCGGTAGTACAGGGGATGGCCGAGCTTCGCGGCGTTCCGGAGGGGGTCGTGCGGGCGTTCTCGACCCGGCGCCGGCAGATCGAGGCCCACCTCGAGGAGCACGGCACGAGCGGCTGGCGCGCCGCTCAGACGGCGGCGATCATGACCCGCGACGCGAAGCAGGCGCTCGACCTCGAGACGCTCCGTACTGACTGGCGCGAACGTGCCACGGAGCGCGGTCTGGATGCGGCGGCGCTCGACCGCGTGCTCGACCGCAAGCGTTGGCGCACGCCGGCCGCAATCGATCGAGAGACGGTACAGGCACGCTTGTTGGGCGTGGAGGGGCTGACGGCCACGGCAGCGTCGTTCAGCGAGGCCGAGATCGTCGCGGCGCTCGCGGCATCTCTCCCTCACGGCGCCCCGGCCACCGCGATCCGCTGTGAAGCAGCAGAGTTCGAGGCGCGGCGCGAGGTTGTCGCGCTCGACAAGGACGACGGGGCGGTCGGGGTGCCGCGTCGGTTCACGACCGCGACGCTCGCCCGCACCGAGCAGTTCGCGCTCGCTCTGGGTGCCGCAGCAGGCCGCCCGGTGCCGCAGGTCCCCGCCTCGAGCGCGGTCCTGGAACTGGCGCGAGTCGGCGTTCAGTTGTCAGGCGAGCAACGGCAGATGGTGCTCGGCGTCGCCTCGTCGGCCGAGTGGGTGGTGTGCGTGGTCGGGCAAGCGGGCGCCGGCAAGACGACCGCCATCCGTGCCCTACGCGGCGTTCTCGAACAGGCCGGGCTGGCGGTGATCGGCGCGGCCCCGAGCGGCGTCGCGGCGGACACGCTCGAGCGCGAGACCGGGATTCGTTCCATGACGCTGCACCGGCTTGCCGCAAGCGCCAACCGCAACGGCCTCCCCGCGCGCTGCGTGCTGGTCGTCGACGAGGCGGGAATGGCCGACACACGCACTCTCACTCGCCTCCTTCACCACGCCAGCCGAGTCGACGGGAAGGTCGTGCTGGTCGGTGATCCGGCGCAGCTCGGCGCCGTCGGACCCGGCGGCCTGTTCGCCGTGCTCGTCGAGCAGCACGGCGCGCTGACGCTCGCGGAAAACCACCGCCAGCGTGATCCTGCAGAGGCGGCCGTGCTCTCCCATCTGCGGCGCGGAGATCCGGAGCCATACCTCGCCTGGGCCGCCAAGCAGGGCCGTGTCATCGTCGCCGACTCCTTCGAGGGCGCCCGCGACCAGCTCGTGGCGGACTGGTACACGGCGATCTGCGACGGCGCATCGGTCCGTGGCTGCCTGATGATCGCTCATCGTCGTAGCGACGCTGGAGCCCTCAACGCCGCCGCGCGCACGCTGCTGCGCGCCGATGGGCGGATCGGCCCCGACCTCGCGCCGCTCGCCGATGGCGTCGCGCTGGCGGTCGGCGACCGCGTCCTCTGCCTGCGCAATGATCGAACCCTCGAGGTCGTGAACGGCACCCGCGGCACCGTAGCCACGATCCGTGACGACGGCACCGTCGTTGTGCGCACGGACGCCGGAGCAGAGCGCGCGCTGCCGGCCGCCTACCGCTCGGCCGGACATCTCGCGCATGGCTACGCCGTGACCGGACACAAGGCGCAGGGCCAGACGGTCGAGCAAGCGTTCGTGCTCGCGTCAAACCACGCCGACGCGAAGGAATGGACGTACGTAGCCACCACGAGAGCCCGTGACTCGACGAGGATCTACCTCGACGACGGCGCTCCGGTTCATGACGCGTCGCCGCGGATCCGGGACGAGCGCGACCCGCTCACCCGTCTCGCCGACAACGCCGCCCGGGCCGGGAACGAACACCTCGCAACCCTCTCGGCGCGGCGGAGTCGCGACGGAAGCGCGAATCGCGGCGACCTGCGAGGCGAGCTCGGCGTCGTCCGCTCGGAGCAGCAGCGCATCGAGCGCGAGCTCGGTCGGCTCGGACCGATCCGTCGCCACACCCAGGGCCCGCGTCTGCGCGCTGAACAGGCCGCGCTCGCAGCGGCTGCGAGACGAATCGAGCAGCGGATCGAGCACCTCGACGAGCGGATCCTGCGCTCCCAGGCGGAGCTGCGGGCCCGTATTGCGGAAGCGGCCGCCGCTCGTGCCACCACGCCCACCCGCGCGCCGCGCCTCGCCGCCGAGCGAAACCAAGGGCCCGACCTCGGTCGGTAGTCAGAGACTGAGACCGAGGGAGCGCTCAAGCTCGACCAGGTGCCGAAGCTGCGCCAGCTGCGTGCCGTCCGCGTCGCGGCCGAGCGCCGCGAGCATCCGCGAGCAATCCTCCAGCGAGCAGGTCGGCGCGCGAACACCGTCGCCGAGCGCCTCCCGCACCTGGTGGCGCCGCAAGTCATCCCAGCCGTTGCGCGTCCCCACCGGCCACGGCACCACGGCCACCGCGCCCGCGCTCGTCGCAAACCGCGACACCTCCCGCGATCCGAGGGCCTCGACCGATAGGTCCGAGAGGTCGTCCTCCGGCGAGGCGTCAAGGTCCCGCAGCACCCCGATCAGACGCTCGAGGTTGTCCTCCTTGACCCTGGGGCAGAGATCGGTACCGACGACCGGTTCGTCCGTCCCGTGGATCACTCGGGCCAGCGCACCCACGACCACGTACGCGACCCGGCTGCGTTCCAGCGCCGCCACCACGCGGCGTGGATCCGTGCCGTCCTGATAGGACTCGTGTGCACGAACGAGCCGTTGCTGCGGCGTTAACCGCACCGTCTCGTTCAGCACCCCAACCGGGGCACGCTCGGACGGGACGAGCTCGAGCGGAATGTCGAACCCGCAGGCGTGGACGAGCTCCAGCAGCGTCTCAAAGCTCGGGGCGACCACGTCCCGCTCCCAACGCGCGATCTGGGTCCGGTCCTTCCCGGATGCGTCGGCAAGCTCCGCCTGCGTCCACCCTGCCCGCAACCGCGCCTCACGCAGGATCGCGCCGCTCGACCGCGCCGACACCCAGCCTCTATCCATCGTAGTGGCAAATATGTATAGTAAGGCTCTTAGGGCACATAGAGCGTGCTCAGCATCTACTCACAGGATACGCACTCCGTCGACCGCCACCCCGCCGTGACCGACCCGCAACTCGCCCTCGACCTCGCCCCACCCGCCGCGCCTCGCCGCGGCCGCGCGAAGCACGAGGCGGTGACGCACGCGAGCGGCATCGCCCGGGTCACCCTCACGATCGACGAGGCGGCCAGCGCCCTCGGCATCAGCCGCGACCATCTCGAACGCCACGTTCTCGGAGACCTCCGCGTCATCTACAGCGGCCGCCGCCGTCTGATCCCGATCACCGAACTGCACCGCTGGGTCGAGCGGCAAGCCGTTGCGCCCCCGGCGTTGAGCCGGCGCGCCTGATCTCCTGGAGCAGTTGTCGCTACGTCAGTCGTGAACGCGACGGGCGTCAGTCGAATCGGTGGGAGCGAGTTTCGGCGGAGTTTATGTCAACTGATACTGTCTCGGTGTGACCAAACTACTGACAAACTAAGTGGCGATCGATCCTGCTGTCCACGCCGCTGTCGCTGCCCTCGTAGGAGGGAGCAAGGCGTCCAGCCTCGAGTCGGAGGTGCTCGACTTCAAGCAGCAAGGCGGCAGTCAGAGGGAGGTGGAGCGGCTGATCGCCGACGCGGCGATCTGCTTTGCGAACGGTCAGGGCGGGATCATCGTCGTCGGCGTCGACGACAAGGCCGCCGGGCCGGAGGCGTTCGTCGGGACGACGCTCGAGCCGAGCCACGTCAAGCGGCGGGTGTTCGACCTGACGCGGCCGTCGCTGCTGGTGGACGTCGAACGCATCGACGCCGGCGGCGTGACGCTGCTGCAGGTCCGCGTCCCCGAGAGCCCCGACGTTCACTCCGACACGAAGGGTCGCACGGCGCGACGGGTCGGCACCGACTGCCTGCCGATGGACGCGTTCGAGATCTCACGGCTGCGAGACGATCGGCAAGGCGTCGATGCCTCGGCGAAGCCTTCGGCCTTCGCACCGTCGGCGGTCGACGCTGCCGCAGTGGAGCTGGCACGGCGTCATCTGCGGCGCTTTCCGGATGATCGAGCGGCACTCGCCGGTCTGTCCGACGAGCGCCTGCTCGGCGCACTCGGCGCCATCGACGGGCAGGGGCGACTGACCCGCGCGGGCGAGATCCTGCTGGCAACCGAACCGAACGAGCAGCCCCGCGTCGTCTATCAGTTCCGCGATACGCCGGGCGGTGAGCCGCGCGCGATCGAGCGGCTATCGCGGGCGGCGCTGATCGCGTACGACCGCGCGCTCGAGCTGATCTCCGCACGACGCGTGACAACGACCGTGCCGCTCGAGAATGGCCAGCAGCTGGAGATCGCCGACTTCCCGACCCAGGCCGTAGAGGAAGCGCTCGCGAACGCGATCGTGCACCGCGACTACCACCTTGCCGCGGCAGTCCTGATCGATCACTCGCCCCAGGCCCTGTCGATCACGTCCCCCGGGCCGCTCGTCGCGGGCGTGACGCCGCAGAACATCCTCACCCATCCATCGAAGCCACGCAACGCGCGGCTGATCACCGCCGCTCGAACGCTGCGTCTCGCCGAGGAGGTCGGCCAGGGCGTCGACCGGATGTACCGCGCGATGATCGCCTCCGGCCGTGACGTGCCGGCGATCGATTCCGATCACGAACGCGTCACCGTGACGTTTCTCAGCGGCACCCCGAACCGGCGAATCGCCGCGTTCGTTGCCGAACGTCTCC
Organism: Gaiellales bacterium; assembly: GCA_046598415.1. Classification (GTDB taxonomy): domain Bacteria; phylum Actinomycetota; class Thermoleophilia; order Gaiellales; family F1-60-MAGs149; genus VFJZ01. The sequence continues at coordinate 78,014 of JBKJIG010000103.1, read as the reverse complement.
CCGAGACCGAGCGTGGCGACGTCGAGACGATGCTGGTGCTCGCCCAGCTATGCCGCCGTCGGACGATCACCGCCCAGCAGGCGGCGATCCTCTTCCAGCAGTCCCTCGACCCGGCCGAGGCGACCCTCCGGCGGCTTGCAGGTGAAGATGTTGCGCTCCTCGAGAAGACCCGCGGCACGGCTCGCGCCTCGCACCCTGCCTACCGGCTGCGGGACGCCGCGCTCCGCAGCCTCGGCCCGGCAGTCTCCTACAACCGCCGCACCGAAGACGAGATCGACCGCAAGGTGATCGCCCACGTCCGCGAGTACGGCAAGATCACCAACCAGACCGTCCGCAACCTCCTCGACGTCGACATCCAACGCGCAGGGGCCATCCTCGTCGACCTTGTCCGGCGCGAGATCCTCCGCAAGGCCGGTAGCGGCCAACGCGGGCCCGGGGTCGAGTACCAACCTGGCGAGCGATTCCCGTCCCGCCGTCGACCACCGCGACACTAGAGGGCTGCGATTTCGGGCGCTCGACGCGCCGGAGTCTGGGCGATTCGACCCCGAGTGCGCACCAGTTGCGCACCAGTCAGATCGCGAAAGGAGCGGCTCTCAGCGGTCTCCTGCGGTTCCCAATGACGGACCCTACACGCATGACGAAGGTCGAGGAATGCTTTTGTAGAGCTAAATTAGAGCGAGAGAGCGGAGAGGGGGGGATTCGAACCCCCGATGGAACGTAAGCCCCATAACGGTTTTCGAGACCGCCGCCTTCAACCACTCGGCCACCTCTCCGGAACGTGCGTATCCTACCGGCCACCCTAGTCGGCCGCGTTGAACGCGTCGATGGCCGCGCTCTCGTCGGCCGTCGCCCGATTGAACTCCTCGAGCGCCTTGCTCATCGCTGTCGGATCCTTGTCGTCGAGCGCCGCCTTCAGGTCGAGCGAGGCCTTTGCCAGCGTGCGGTAAGCCCCCACCAGCTGGTCGGCGAGCGGCTGCTTGTCGGCCGGCGGCGCCACGTCCGCGATGTCGCCGGCGAACTGGTTGACCACGGCGGCGAGCTGCGTCAGCGACGCGGAGGCTGCCGCCGGGTTCGCGCTGATGTCGGTCGTGACCTTCGTTGTCAGGTCGGTCAGCTGCGTGGCGTACTTCTTCTGGACGTCGGCCACCTTGCCGCGGTAGTCGTTCGTCGCCGAGCCGCAGGCGACGGCCGTCAGCGCGAGGCACAGCAGGGCGACGAGAGGGAGGACGAGGCGGCGCACGGGAGCTCCTTGAAAGGACTTGACGGCCCTTCATCGGCAGAACGGCGCCCGCGGTTTACAGCAGGGCCTCGTCCGGGGCGGGCACGTTGGTGGCCGGCTCGATGTGGATGACCACGTCGGCGCCGCCGAGCCGCAGCTCGAGGGCCGCCTCGATCTGGTCGGTGATCTCGTGCGCGCGGGCCACCGACATCGACGGGTCGACCAACAGGTGCAGGTCGATGTGCCGCGTCGCGCCGGCCCGGCGCGCGCGCAGGCGGTGCCAGCCGCGGATCTCGGCGGTGCCGTCGAGCACCTCGTGCACGATCTGCACCTCGCGCTCCGGGATCGCGACGTCGACCAGCACGCGGGTGCCGGAAACGACGAGCTCGAGGCCGGTGCGGGCCACCAGCACGGCGATCACGCAGGCCACGATCGCGTCCAGCTCCTGGATGCCGCTGAGCGACACCAGGATCAGCGCGCCGGCCGCCCCGAGCGACGTGACGACGTCGGCCGACAGATGCGCGGCGTCGGCCTCGAGCGCAGCCGAGTGCGTTTCGCGGGAGACCTTGCGGACGCGCCGCCCGACCACGACGTTGCCGGTGGCCGTCACCAGCAGCACGGCGATGCCCCAGCCGGAGTGGTCGATCGGGTTGCCCAGGTGCGTGATCGCAAGCACCGCGACGACCGCCGCCGCGACGAGGATCATCGCGCCCTCGATGACGCCGGAGACGTGCTCGATCTTCTCGTGGCCGAACGGATGCCCCGGATCGGGCGGCCGATCGGCGGCGCGCACCGACACGAGCGCGATCACCGACGCCGTCAGGTCGGCGAACGAGTGCGCCGCCTCGGACAGCACCGCGGACGACCCGGTCACGACCGCGGCGGCGAGCTTGAGCACGGCGGCGCCCAGGTTCGCGCCCACCGACAGCCACGCGGCCGAGCGCTTGCGGCGGGAGGTCTCGACGGCGACCGGCATCCTCAGCCCAGGGTACGGGACGTTGCACCGAAAGCGGGGTCTAGCCGACCCTAGCGGGGTCACGGATGATGCGCGCATGCAATCTCCGGCGCGCAATCGCGTGACACCGCTGGGCGATATCGTCGCGATCCCGCTGCGCGGCGCATGGCTCGGTAACCGGGGGATCCTGCACCGGGGCACCGAAGTCGTGCGCTTCCATCGCAGCCCGCTGTGGATCATCTGCGCGCTGCAGCACAAGGACTGGCGGCTGCCGCAGTGGCATCCGCACCACTTCACGGTGCTGTTCTTCCACGACGAGGCGGTGGCGTTCGCCGCCGGGCACCGGCCGTGCGCGTTGTGCCGCCGCGACGCCTATAACCGGTACCGCAGCGCGGCCTTCCCCGGCACGGGCGAGGCGCCGCCGCGGGCCTGGCAGCTCGATCGCCGCCTGCACGGCGAGCGGCTCTACCGCGGCACCCATCGCCGGCGCCTCCACGATCTGCCCTGGGCGCAGCTGCCGACCGGCGCCTTCGTGCTCGCCGACGACGGCCCGGCGCTGATCGACGACGACGCGATCATCCCCTGGACGGCCGCCGGATACGGCCCGGCGCGGTCGCGGCCGCGCACCGGACGGGTCGCCGCGATCACGCCGCCGACCACCCTGCGGGCCCTGCACAACGGCTACCACGTGCAGGTCGGCGCGGCTTCCCGGGCCGCTGGTAGGATTGAGACACCCGCGGAGAAGTGGCCGAGTGGCTGAAGGCGCCCGCCTGCTAAGTGGGTATGGGGGGTCAACCTCCATCGCGGGTTCGAATCCCGCCTTCTCCGCCTACTTGCTCAGGATCGCGCACCGGGGGTATGCCGCGCAGGGCGGCGAGAATTCGCTGGCCACGCTCGCCGCGGCGCTGGCGCTCGGCTGCGACATGGTCGAGGTCGACGTGCGTCGCCGGCGCGACGGTGCGCTGGTGCTGCACCATGACGACGCCAACCGGCCCGGTGCGCCGCTGCTGGTCGACGCGCTGCGCCTGATCGCCGACACCTCGTCCGCCGGCGCCAACCTCGACGTCAAGCAGAGCGAGACCGCGGCGGCGATCGTCGCGGCGGTGCGCAGCGCCGGCATGCTCGGCCGCACGACCTGCACCGGCGGCGGCTGGGAGGGGCTCGTGCGCATTCGCGACGAGGAGCCGGGCATCCGCATCGGTCTCACGATCCCGCGCCGCGGCTCGTCGCTGCCGCGCATCGTGCAAAGGTTCGGCATTCCGGTCGCGCGGCTCCAGATGGCGACCGCGATCCCCGGGCTGATGGAGCGCTACGGCGCCGATCTCGTGACGATCTTCCACCGCCTCGTCGACCGCCGGGTGGTCGCCGCCGTGCACGACCGGGGCGGCGAGATCTGGACGTGGACGGTCGATGACCCGCGCGATCTGGCCCGTCTGCGAGAGCTCGGTGTCGACGGCATCTGCTCCGATCGCCCGGCCAGCCACGGCCTCGCCTGACCTCCGGCTCGCACGAATTTCGCGCAACTGGGCCGTTTGGCCCTTGTGCGTCGACTTCGTGCGTCCGATAACGAGGTCAGACGCGATGCGAAGACTCTTCTGCCACATCCTCCGCCGTCACCGCCCGACGATCGTCGTCGTGGGGTTCGCCGACGACCACGCCGTCTCGGCGTCGGTCTGCCCGCACTGCGGCCGCCCTGCGGCCCACCACGACTACGCCTAGGGGCGCGGCAGGCGGTCGAGCGGGAACGCATGCGCCGTGCCGCGCGGGCCGACCAGCGTGTGCGCGCCCAGCAGCGCGTTGATGACCGCCTCCTCCGCCGCCTCGACCGTGGCCGCGAACAGCAGGGAGTGCAGCGCCTCGGAGCGCAGCAGCTCGGGTCGCACCACATCGGGCGCACCGCGCCGCGCGCAGTCGGCGTTCGCCGTCGAGAACGCGATCGCGATCTCGCCCGAGCCGTTCGAGGCGTAGGAGCCGGCGCGCGCGAGACCGAGGAACGCCCGGCGCGCGAGGCGCTCGAGACCGCCCGGTAGCAGCGGCGCGTCGGTCGCGACGACGGCGATGCACGAGCCGTCGACTCCCCGGTTCGGCGCCTCGACGCCGGCCAGGCGACCGGCGATGCGGAGCTCCTCCCAGTCGCCGAAGTTGACCAGCAGCAGCACGCCGACGGTGTAGCCGCCACAGGGGCGCGATGCCGTGCCGATGCCGCCCGCGAAGTCGGAGCAGTGCATGCCGATGCCCGCGCCGACCTGCCCCTCTACGACGGCGCCGGTGCCCGCGCCGTCCAGCGCGGCGGCGATCAGCGCCGCGTCGGGCGCCGGGCCGCGCACCACGTCGACCACGCGCGAGCTATCGCACTCGCCGACGACCGGGATGATCACGTCGTCGACGCCGATGCCAGGCTGGCGCTCGCCCAGCACCTGCGTCGCGGCGTGGTAGACGGCGCCCACGTATGGCGTCGCGGTCAAAAAGACGGGCGTCTCCATGATGCCCCACTCGCGGATCTGGATCGAGCCTGTCAGCTCGCCGGCGCCGTTCAGCACCGCGACGCCGGCGTACACCGGCTCGAGCCAGGTGTCGGAACCGGCCCGCGGCACGATCACCGTCACGCCGGTGTTGTCGGGCGTGTGCGAGGCGTGTCCGACGGCGACGCCCGGCACGTCGGTGATCGCGTTCGCCGGTCCGGTCGGGACCCGTCCGATGACGATGCCGTGGTCGCGTGCGCGCACGGCGCGCATTGTCGCTGTCCTACCGGACGAGAAACGTCCGCGACGCCTTGAGCGTGCCGGTCAGGGCCCGGACCGAGACCTTGAAGAGGCCCTTGCGCAGCTGGCTCTTCGACACCGGAAGGCGGATCGCAACCGTGCCGGCTGGCACCTTCTTCGTCGTCTTGGAGACCAGCTTGGCGCCGCGCTGGAGCCGGAACTCGATCGACGTCGCGAAGTCGACGTACACGGACACCGAAACGTACCTCTGCTTCTTGACGGCCTTCAGCGTCAGGGTCTTGAGCGGGTTCAGCCGCAGCACGGCGGCTCGCGTGCCGCCCGGCGTCTTGACGATCTGGATCGAGCGGTTGGCGACGATCGTCGTGTTGCCGAGCGTGTCCGACGCCCGCACCGTGATCGAGTACGTGCCGGGCGTCTGGAAGATGTGAGTGACCTTGTTGCCCGACGCGAAGCCGTCGCCGAAGTCCCACGTGGCCGGCCCGGCGATGGGCGAGAGCGCGTCGCGCGGCACCACCTGGAAGTCGACCAGCGCGCCGGTCGAGCGCTGCGCCGGGAACGAGACCGCGTCGAGCACCGGCCCCTCGAGGTCGACGATCAGGTCGAGCGCGCGGGACGGCGCCGAGACGTTGCCGGCTGCGTCCATCGCCCGCACGGTGTAGATCTGGTGGCCGGAGACGACGACGTTGCCGTCGACGAAGCTCGTCCCCGACGTCTCGCCGATGTACGAGCCGTTGCGGTAGATGCGATAGCTCGCGATCGCCGAGCCGCCGGTGGCCTGATCCGACACCGCGGCCCACGTGAACGTCGGCAGCCGGGTCGGCGTGGCGCCGTTCGGGTCGAGCGGCGGCAGCGGCGGCGTCCCGTCGAACCGGATGATCACGGTGCGCGAGTAGAGGCTCTCGTTGCCGGCCCGGTCGACCGCCGTCACCGAGTAGCCGAACGAGCCGTCGGACGGCACGGACGAGTCGTCGAACGAGGTCGTCGGCGTGCGGCCGACACGCAGGCCGTCGCGGTAGACGTTGTAGTGGTCGAGCCCCGACGCGCCGGTGTCGTCGTCCTGGGCGGCGTCCCACGTCAGGTGCGGCAGCTTCGTCGGGGTCGGCACGGTGAGGCCGCTCGGCGTGTGCGGCGGCATCGTGTCATAGATGACGGTGAGGGTGTTCGACGGCGCCGAGACGTTGCCGGCCACGTCGACGCTGCGCACGGTGTACACGTGTGCGCCCTGCGCCGAGAGCGTCGTGTCGTTGAGGGTCGGCACCGTCGTGGCGGCGATCAGGTTGCCGTCGCGGTACACGTCGAAGCGCAGGAAACCGGAGAGGTTGTCGCTGCCGCCCGGATTCCACGACACCGCGGGCGCCAGCGGCGTCGGCGTCAGGGCGGTCAGGTTCGTCGCCAGCGGCGGCGGTGTCTTGTCGAACAGCACGGTTACCTGTGGAGTCGGCGCCGACGCGTTCTGCGCCCGGTCGACAGCGCGCACGGTGTAGACGTACGAGCCGTCCAGGCTAACGGCGTCGTCCTGGAAGCTCAGGCCCGCGGTCGAGCCGATCTTCGTCGCGCCCCGGTACACGTCGTAGTGGTCGAGGCCGGTCGGCGCCGCGCCGTTGTCGCCGGCGGCGTCCCACGTGATCACCGGTCGCGGGATCGGGCTCGCGGCGGCGAGGTTCGCCGGCGTGTCGGGCGGCGTGCGGTCGACGACGACGACGACCGGGCCGGAGACGGCGGAGGAGTTACCGGCGCCGTCGACGGCCTCGGCGGCGTAGGTGTGGGTGCCCTCGGGCAGCGTCCCGTCGTTGTCGGTGTACGTCGCGGTCGTCGACGTGGCGAGCGGGCTGCCGTCGCGGTGGATGACGTAGTGGTCGATGCCCGAGCCGCCGGTGTCGGCCGACGGCGTCCAGGTCAGCGAGGCCTTGGCCACCGGTGTCGTAGCCGTCAGGTTGGCCGGCGTGGCGGGCGCCGTCGTGTCCCAGACCATGGTCCGCGAGGCGGAGGCGAGCGACCGGTTGCCCGCGTTGTCGACGGCCTTGACGGCGTAGACGTACGACCCGTTCACGAGCAGCCCGTTATCGGTGAACGCCGGGCTGGTGGTGGACGCGATCACACCGCCGTCGCGGTAGATCTCGTAGAACGCGAAGCCGGACAGTGCGTCGGGGCCGCCCGACGCCCACGTCATGTCGGGCTTCGACTGCGCCGGCGTCGGCCCGTTCAGGCCGCTTGGCGGCGGCGCCGGCGTGTGGTCGAACAGCACCGTCGCCGCGCTCGAGGGATCCGACTCGTTGCCCGCGCCGTCGACGGCGGTGACGGTGTAGCCGTAGGTGTCGTCGAGGGTGACCGTCGAGTCGGAGAAGTCGGCGATCGCGACGATGCCGACGCGCACGCCGTTGCGGTAGACGTGGTACACGCCGATGCCGGAGCCGCCGGTCGCGGCGTCGGAGGCCTGCGTCCACGTCGGGTGCGGCAGCTTCGTCGGCGTCGGTACGGTCAGGCCGCCGGGGGCGGGCGGCGCGACCCGGTCGATGCGAATCGACGCCGACAGCGACGGGGTGGAGATGTTCCCGGCCGCGTCGGCGGCGCGGATGGTGTACGCGTAGACGCCGTCGGCCAGGGCGGCGTCGTCGCTGTAGGTGGTGGCTGCCGTCGAGGCGATCAGGCCGCCGTCGCGGTAGATGTCGTAGCGCAGCACGCCCGATCCCGACCCATCGGTCGAGGCCGCCCACGTCATGGTCGGCTGCGTGCGGATCGGCGTGGCGGCGGCGGTCACCTGCGGCACGCTCGGCGCGGTCGCGTCGCGCGCGACGCTGCGCGCGTTCGAGGCGGCCGAGGCGTTGCCCGCTGCGTCGACGGCCGTCACGGTGTAGCTGTAGGTGCCGTCGACGGCGATGCCGGCGTCGTCGTAGCTGGTCGAGCTCGCCTGGCCGATCAGGATGCCGCCGCGGAAGACGTCGTAGTGGTCGAGCCCGGCCAGGCCATCCGCGCCGCCGCTGAACCAGTCGAGGTGCGGCGTCGTCGTCACCACCGCCGCGCCGGTGAGCCCGGTCGGGATGGGTGGCGCCACGTTGTCCCACACGATCGTGGCCGACGAGGACGCGGCCGACTCGTTGCCGGCGACGTCGACCGCCTTCACGGTGTAGCTGAACGAGCCGTTCACGGACAGCGCGGTGTCGGTGAAGGTCGTCCCGGTCGCGGTGCCGGCGAGGGCGCCGTTGCGGTAGACGTTGTAGCGGGCGAAGCCCGATCCCAGGTCGGGGCCGCCGGACGACCAGGTCAGCACCGGCTTCGTGCTCGTCGGGGTGGCGCCGGCGAGGCTGACCGGCACCGGCGGCGGCGTGCCGTCGACCAGGATCGTCTTGCCCGCCGACGGCAGTCCGCTGTTGCCGGCATTGTCGAACGCCGCGACGGTGTAGACGTAGGTGCCCTCGGACGGCGCCGGCGAGTCGGCGAAGGTCGTCAGCGTGGTCGATCCGACCGACACGCCGTCGCGGAGCACCTCGTAGTGGTTGATGCCCGACACGTCCGTCGGCGCCGTCCAGGTCAGCGACGGCAGGTTGGTCGGGCTGGCGCCGGCGAGGTTGGTCGGCTGGCCGGGCGGGGTGTTGTCGAAGACGATCGTCTTCGCGGCGGACGCGGCCGAGACGTTGCCCGCGGCGTCGATCGCCTTGGCGGTATAGACGTTGCTGCCCGCCGCCGCGCCGGTGTGCGTGAACGCGGCGCTGGTGCTGGTGCCGATCGTGGCGCCCGAACGCAGGATCTCGTAGTGGTCGAAGCCGGACAGGGTGTCGGGGCCGCCCGACGTCCACGTCAGCGACGGGTTCGAGCCGGTCGGGGTGGTGCCGTTGACGTTGACCGGCACGGGCGGCGCGACCGTGTCGTACGTGACCGAGACGGTGGCGGTCATCGTCGACGCGTTGCCGGCGGCGTCGTTGGCGCGGATCGCGTACGCGTAGGTGCCGTTGGCGGAGAGCGCCGTGTCCTGGTAGCTCGTACCCACGGCCGCCGCGGCGATCTGCACGCCGTCGCGGTACACGGTGTAGGAGGCCACGCCCGAACCGCCGGGGTCGGTCGTCGCCGTCCACGAGATGGCCGGCTTCACCTTCGTGATCGGCGCCGCGGTGGTTGGCGTGGCCGGGGCGACGGGCGCCGTCGTGTCGTAGACGACCACCTTCGGCGTCGTCTCCGGCCCCTCGTTGCCGGCCTTGTCGACCGCGCTGACGGTATACGAGTAGACGCCGTCGGGATAGCTCGCGGAGGTCTCGGTGTACGAGGTCGTGAGGGCGATGCCGAGCAGCACCCCGTCGCGGTAGATGTTGTAGTGGTCGGTGCCCGACCCGCCGGTGTCGGTGGCGGCGGTGAACGTCAGCGTCGGCTTCACCTTCGTCGCCGCCGGCGCCGCGAAGGAGCCCGGGACGGGCGGCGCGATCACGTCGTAGACGACGATCTTCGCGGTCGACGCGTTGGCGGCGTTGCCCGCGTTGTCGACGGTCTTCACGGTGTAGCTGTACGAGCCCGAGGTCGACAGGGCACTGTCGGTGAACGCCGCCGTTGCCGAGCTGCCGGCCAGCGCCGCACCCCGGTAGATGTCGTAGCGCGCGAAACCCGACAGGCCGTCGGCGCCGCCCGACGTCCAGGTCAGCGCCGGCTTGGCGTTGGTGGGCGTTGCCGCCGCGGTCAGGGCGGTCGCAACGGGTGGCGCGGTCTTGTCGTAGACGACGGCGACCGCGCCGGACAGCGCCGACTCGTTGCCGGCCGCGTCGAGGGCCGAGACGCGATAGCTGTAGGAGCCGTCGACCGAGAGCGGCGTGTCCGACACGGTGGTGCCGGCCGCCGTCGCGACGAAGGCGCCGTCGCGGTACAGGCGGTAGCTCGTGACGCCGGTGCCGCCGGGGTCGGTGGCGGGCGAGAAGGCCAGCGCCGGCTTGGCGTTGGTGGGCGAAGCGGACGCGGCCAGCCCGGTGGGCACGGTCGGCGCCGTGACGTCGTAGGTGATGCTCTTGACGGCGGTCGGCGGCCCGCTGTTGCCCGCCTTGTCGACGGCGACCACGAAGTACCCGTAGGTGGCCTCGATCGTGATCGCGGCGTCGGTGAAGCTGGTCGTGGACGGGCTGCCGGCAAGCATGTTCGGGCTGCCGGTCTGCCACACCTCGTAGTGGTCGATGCCGGCGCCGCCCGGGTCGCTGGCGGCGGTCCACGACATGGTCGGCTTCGTCCGCTGCGAGGCGGCCGGGTTGAAGCCGGCGGGCGTCGCCGGTGCCAGGTTGTCGAACACGACCGTCTTGGCGCCGGCGGCCGAGAAGTTACCGGCCCAGTCCTCGGCCTTCACGGAGTAGCTGTACGAGCCCGCCGTCGACACCGCCGAGTCGGTGTACGTGAGCGAGCTGGTGGTGCCGAGGACGGTCGTGCCGCGCAGCACCTGGTAGCGACGGACGCCGGACAGCGCGTCGGTGCTCGCGGTCCACGTCAGCACCGGCGCAGCGTTCGTCGGCGTGGTCGCGCTGACGGCGGTCGGCGTCGTCGGGACGATCGTGTCGTAGACGACCACGAACGCGGGCGACGCGGCGCTCTCGAGGTTCGTGCCGGTCTCGACGGCCTTCACCGTGTAGCTCGGGCTGGTGTTCGCGGTGGCCGCGGTGTCGGTATAGGTGGTCGCCGCGATCACGGACGTGTTGACCTTCACGGCACCGCGGTAGACGTTGTAGCCGGCGATTCCCGCGCCGGCCGCGGCCGGCGCCGTCCACGTCAGGACGGGCTTCACCTTCGTCGGTGTCGTGGCCGTCAGACCGGTCGGCGCGCCCGTCACGGCGAGCGCCGCGGCGGGCGCGGCGAGCAGCGCTGCGATCGCAACGAGAGCAGCCCGATGGAAAGTAAGCTCGATACTCACTGATGTGAGTATCGGTTTGCAACTAGATCACCTTGATATGCACCGGGATCGGGCCCGGCGCGCGGTCAGACAGGGCCGCCGGCCGCCGTCGGCGCGGTCGGATCAGCCGCCTGGGCCGAGTCCTCGCGCGCCAGGTAGTCTTCGAGCTGCAGCTCGTTGCCGCTCGCGCGCTCGCACACGCGCAGCAGGTCGGACATCGAGGCGACCTCCTCGACCTGCTCCTTCAGGAACCACTGCATGAACTGCTCGCCCTGAAAGTCCTGCTCGGAGCGCGCGGCCGCGGTGATGGCGTTGATCTGCGCCGTGACGCGCTTCTCCTGCTCGAGCGCCACCGCAACCGGTTCGGAGATGCTCGCGAACTCGTTGCGCGGCGCCTCGGCGCCCGCGACGACGACCTTGCGGTCGGTGTCCATCAGGTACTGGACGATCATCATGCCGTGGTTGCGCTCCTCGAGCGCCTGCTTGTAGAAGTGCGCGGCGAGGCGCGGCAGGGTCTGCTGGTCGTACCACACGGCGATCGCGATGTACTGCTGTGCCGCCGAGAATTCGTGGCCGATCTGCTCGTTCAGAAGGCTGTGAAAGTCGCTCATCGCCCGGGAACAGTACCGGTCAGCTCGGCCGCCAGCCGGCGGAACGGGCCCTCCGCCGCCATCAGCCGGTCGTAGCTGCCGCGTTCCACGACGCGGCCGTGATCGAGCACCAGGATCTCGTTCGCGCGACGGACCGTCGACAGGCGGTGGGCGATGATCAGCGACGTGCGGCCGCGCAGCAGGCGGTCGAGCGCTCCCTCGATCAGGCGCTCGGTCGGTCGATCGATGTTCGACGTGGCCTCGTCGAGGATCAGGATGCGCGGGTCGGCCAGCAGCGCGCGCGCGATCGAGATCAGCTGCCGTTCGCCGGCCGACAGGCCCGAGCCGCCCTCGCGCACGACGTGCTGCAGCCCGCCGTCCAGACGCGCGGCGACGGCGTCGACGCCGATCGCGCCCGCGACCTCCTCCACCTCCGCGTCGGTCGCCTCCGGCCGGGCGAAGCGGATGTTGTCGGCGATCGTGCCGGAGAAGAGGAACGGATCCTGCAGCACGACGCCCAGCTGGCGGCGGTAGCTGGCCAGCTCGACGTCGCGCAGGTCGTGCCCATCGACGCGCACGACACCGTCGGCCGGGTCGTAGAAGCGGGCGATCAGCTTGGCCGTCGTCGACTTACCGCCGCCCGACTCGCCCACCAGCGCCAGACAGCCGCCGGCGGGCACATGCACGTCGAGCGCGTGCAGCACCGGCTCGGCGCCGTACGCGAACGTGACGCCGTCCAGGTCGATGCGGCCCTCGATGCGCGGGATCGGCTCGGCGTCGGGCTTCGAGGCGATGTCGGTCTCGGTGTCGAGGATGCCGGCGATCTTCACCATCGCGGCGGCGGCGGACTGCACCTGGCCGTACAGCTCCGACAGCTCCTGCAGCGGCTGGAACAGCAGCCCGAGCAGGCCGATGAACGCGATCACGGTGCCGAGCGTCGCGGTACCGCCGTCGACCAGGTCGGTGCCCACCCACAGCACCGCGCCGGTGGCGAGCACGCCGAGCCACTCGACGGCGGGGAAGAACACCGCCCAGATGGTCTGGGCGTGGATGTTCGCCTTCTGGTTCTCCTCGTTCAGCTTGCTGAACGACTCGCGGAAGGAGTCCTCGCAGTTGAACGCCTGGATGACGGCCATGCCGGCGAGCGACTCGGCCATCTGCGCGGTGACGGCGGCGATGCGGTTGCGGACCTCGCCGAACGCGACCGCCGAGCGCACCTGGAACCAGCGCGAGAACAGCAGCGCCGGCGGCATCACCACGAGCGCCACGAGCGCGAGCCGCCAGTCGACGGCGAACAGCGCGACGATGGCGACCATGAACGTCAGCGTGTTGGCGATCAGCGTCTTCAGGCCCTCCGACAGCACGTCGGAGAGCGCGTCGATGTCGCTCGTCAGCCGGGCGATGATCCAGCCGGCCTTCGTCTGCGAGAAGTACCGCAGCGACAGCGTCGTCAGATGCCCGAACAGGTGGCGGCGCAGCTCCAGCACGATGCCCTGGCCGACGGCGGCGAGTCCGCGGACGACGTACGATCCGAGCGCCCACGAGATGGCGTTGATGGCGACGTAGATCGCGACATCGATCCACAGCCGTCGCTCGTCGCCGGCGCGCATGCCGTTGTCGACGGCGTCCTTGACGAGCAGCCAGCCGCCGGCCTGCGCGGCCGCGGTCAGCCCGGCGGCGGCGAACAGCACCGCCAGGTGTCGGCGCGGCGCGGTGATGTACTCGCCGAGCCGCAGCAGCCCGGCGCGATGGCTAGCCAACCCCGACCGCCTCCTCGGCGAACAGGTGGGCGAACGGGCCGCCGGCGGCGAGCAGCCGGTCGGGCGGGCCCTGCTCGACGATCTTCCCGCCGGCCAGCACGACGGCGCGGTCGGCCGCCTGGACGGTCGAGAGGCGCTGCGTCGCGATCAGCACGGTGCGGCCGGCGACGGCGGGGCGCAGGCGGCCGACGAGCGCCCGCTCGGTCTCGGTGTCGACCGCCGACAGCGGGTCGTCGAGCACCAGCACGCGCGCGTGCGACAGCAGCACCCGGGCCAGCGCGACGCGCTGTCGCTGACCGCCGGAGAGGTTGACGCCGCGCTCGCCGATCAACGTGTCGTAGCCGTCGGGCAGCTCGTCGACGAACGCGTCGACGCCGGCTGCCTCGCAGGCGTCGCGCATCTCCTCCTCGGTCGCGCCGGGGCGTCCGTCGAGCAGGTTGTCGCGCAGCGGCGCCGAGAACAGCACCGGCCGCTGGGTGACGAGGCCGATGGTCTCGCGCAGCGGGTGGAGGCGCATCTCGCGCACGTCGACGCCGCCGATCTCGACGCTGCCCGAGTCGAGGTCGTAGAAGCGCGGTAGCAGTTGCAGCAGCGACGTCTTGCCTGATCCGGTGGCACCGCAGACGGCGACGATCTCGCCCGGCGCCAGCTGCAGGTCGAGGCCGCGCAGCACCTCGTCGCCGTCGCCGTAGCCGAAGTGGACGTCGCTGAAGCGGACGGCGAGCGGGCCATCCGGCAGCGGCGCGGACACCTCGGGCTCGACGAGCGGCACGATGCCGTCCAGCCACGCGAAACAGCGGCTGGCCGACGCGATCGCGCGCTGCGCGAGGTTGAGGATCCACCCGAGCGCCTCGAGCGGCCACACCAGTTGCAGCAGGAGCGCGTTGAACAGCACGAACTCGCCGAGGGTGAGATCGCCGGAGATCACGAGGTGTCCGCCGAGCGCGAGCACCATCGCGATCGCCATCGACGGCAGGAACACGAGGCCGGGCAGGTAACGGCCCTCGACCGCCGCCTCGCGCAGCACGACGTCGCGGACGGCGCCGGCCTTGCCGGCGAAGCGCGCGTTCACCTCGGGCTCGCGGCCGAAGGCCTGCACCATCTCGATGCCGACGACGCCCTCGTCGGCCGCCTCGGTGACGTCGGCCGACTTCTGCTGCGCCTGGCGCGAGATGGGGATCACGAGGTACGCGAACCGCCACGTCAGCACGGCGACGAGCGGCATCACGAGGCCGGCGCAGAGGGCGAGCAGCGGGTTCACGACGGCCAGCACGATCGCGACGCCGACGATCATCATCGCGCTCTGGATCGACTGCACGACGCCCCAGCCGATGAAGTACCGCACGGGGTAGAGGTCGTTCGTGGCGCGCGACAGCACCTGCCCCGTCGAGTGCCGGTCGTAGAACCGGCGCGGATAGCTCAGGTACGCGTCGTACATCATCTGCCGCAGCCGCGCCTCGACGCGGATGCCGATGATGCTGGTCGCCCACCGCCGTACGAAGTTGAGGCCGAACCGCACGGTCGCGAGGACCATGATCATGGCGATCAGGCGGGGCACCCGGTCCGGCCGGTCGGCGACGATCGCGTCGTCGACGACCGACTGGATGAGCTTCGTGATGGAGAGCGTCAGGCCGGTGATCAGGAACGCGCAGCTGACGCCGAGCACGACGAAGCGCGTCTGCTCCCGCCACAGGACGGAGAGACGGCGGACGGTCGGCCAGAACGGCTGGTCGGGGGGATCGACGTCGCTGTGCACCGGCTGGCAGCGTACCGGCGGAGGGGATGGCGGGCGGCTCCCCTCAGCCGCCCGCCGCGGTCACCAGCCCTTGCCCATGTCAGTGACCCGGAAAGCAGCGGCGTTCAAGCCGTTGCCCCCTTTCCATCCCCACCGATGAGACGGAGAGCTTCTATCACGCCTGGTCACCGGCATGCAACCCGGGAATGACTCGGGTTATGGGCGGCTCGCCGTGATTTGGCGCTGTACCCCGTTTGGGGGATGTGACGGATTGCCGCTCGCCCGCGAGATTCGCCCGGGCCGGAGAGACGTGCGGAGCGAGCAGGAAGGTGGATCGATTTCCAGGTGATGACCTCATCCGCCACCGGGACGAGGCAAAGCTCAGACGTCCGAGCCGCCGCCGGATCCGACCTGGGTCAGAGCCGGATTGTCTGACGTTAGTCAGACAATCAACACCGCGCGAGCCACGCCCAACCCGTCACACCTTGCGCGCGGATCCACGTGCAGCGCGCGACGCGCGCGCCTTCGGCGCGTGTCCGGTGCGCCAGGCCTGTCCCCCGAAACCGCCAGATCGGGGTCAGACCCCAAAAAGTCCGTTTCCGGGGTCAGACCCCGACCGCAGCGGCTCACCGCTCCAGCGACGGCGGCTGAGCTACGCGGCGGTCAGCGCCCGGGCGATGTCCTCTCGGCCGATCACACGGCAGAGGGCTTCGATCACCGCGGGGTCGAACTGGGTGCCGGCGCTGCGGCGGAGCTCCTCGATGGCCTCGGGGATCGGCCGGCCGCGACGGTACGCCCGGTCGGTGGTGATCGCGCTGAAGGCGTCGCACGCGGCGACGATGCGGGCGATCACGGGGATCTCGTCGGCCTTCAGGCCCTCGGGGTAGCCGTCGCCATCCCACCGCTCGTGGTGGTGGCGGACGATGTCGCCGACCTCGGCCAGGAACCCGCCGACGCCGTTCAGCATGTCGGCGCCGTCGCCGGGGTGGCGACGGACGACGTCCCACTCGTCCGGCGTCAGCGGCCCGGGCTTGTTGATGATCTCCTTCGGCACCTTGATCTTGCCGACGTCGTGCAGCAGCGCGGCGAACTCCGTCAGCTGGCGCGAGCGGTCGCCGAGGTCGAGCTGGTCGGCGACCGCGACGGCGAGCTCGACGACGCCGCGGCTGTGATAGCCCGTGTACCCGTCGTCGGCGTCGATCACGCTGCCGAGCAGCAGCGCCGTGCCGCGGTAGGCGTGTGACAGCTCGGCCGCCTTGTCGACCCTGGCGCGGCGCTCGCGGGTGAGCGCGGCCGAGGCGAGGGCGAGCAGCATCGGGATCGCGAAGGCGTAGCGGAAGCCCGGCGTGGCGACGACGCCGAGGAACGCCATCAGCGCGAACACCAGGTCGGCGGCCGGCCCGACGGCGAAGTCGCGGTAGCCGATCGGCTTGTGCAGCACGACCCGCATCTGGATCATCGTCATCGCGATGTCGAGGAACACGAACGACGCCAGCGCAGCGATGTAGATGTACCAGTCGCTCCAGCTGGCGACCTCCGAGCCGGTCAGCAGCAGGACGGCGACCGGCCCGAGCAGGCAGATGTGGGACCACGTCGTGCCGAGCGCGCGGCGCATGAAGCCGGCGCGCGTCCGGCTCTCCTGCGCCAGCGCCGCGATCAGGCAGATCAGCGGCACGGTCTCCGTCGGCAGCAGGAACAGCATCGGCACGGTGGCCAGGAAGACGGGCACGGTCGCGCCGAGCCCGATCTCGAGCTCGACGTTCCACAGCACCGCGTACGCGATGCCGAGCAGGATCGCGATGTCCCACTCCATGGCCCGGCCGGAGTCCACGCCGACGGCCAGGGCTACGGCCGCGACGATGAAGAAGGCGGCCCGTCCGGCACCCCAGGCGAGCTCCCAGCGACTCATCGGTCGCACGCGTCGCTCGCGTGCCTCTTCGATCAGGCCGGTCTCGTCCGCTCGCGCCTGTTGAATGACCGTTGCCTCCGACACCTCGGGGCAGGTATCGGCAGGTTCCAGGCGGATCTGTACTCCTCCGCCGCGGCGGTCGCCTCAGTGGTGGTCGATGCCCGGGTTTCGCGGCCGGAAGGCGACTTCACCGATGAACTCGGCGATCTCCTTCCGCGCCTGGTCGAGCCAGATCCGACCCTTCTCAACCGTACCTGCCGCAGCGTCTCCCGTCACCCCCGATTCGGTGATCGCGCTCCAGTGCGGCATGAACGACAGCGGCCCGTCTGTCCAGTCCATGAACACGTGGCGGGTGTACGACTCCGGGATCTCCGTCACGGCCCGGTCCATCTGCACCAGGTCGGCCCGGATCGCCAGGTAGAGGCTGGTCTCCAGCTCGCACGCGTGGGCCATGCCGCCGAGGCCGCTGGTGCGGTGCTCCTGCAGCACCGCGAGCGATTCCGCGCCGGTCAGGTAGAAGCTCGACGCGCAGATGGCGGTGCGGTGCTCGACGTTCAGCAGGCGCGCCGCCATGTTCACGAGCGGGATGTTCGAGCCGTGTCCGTTCACGATCAGGATGCGGTCGAAGCCGTGGTGGATGAGGCTGCGGCCCTGGTCGAGCAGGCTCTCGACGAACACGTTCCAGCGCAGCGTCATCGATCCGGGGAAGTCGAGGTGGTGTGGCGTGTAGCCGTGCACCTGCGTCGGACACAGCAGCGCCTTCGCGAGGCCCCGCGCGTTGAACCGTTCGACCGCGCCGCGCGCGATCGCCTCGACCAGCCGCACGTCGGTGTCGATCGGCAGGTGGTAGCCGTGGTCCTCGAGGGTCGCCGCCGGGATCACCGCGACGATGTCGTCGCGCTGCGCCAGTTCACGCAGCTCGAGCCACGTATGCTCGCCGTAGTCGACGCGGGGCTTGCCCGTCATGTCGGGCCGCGGCTCAGGCATCGTCCTCGACGAGCCAGCAGGCCGTGCCGTGACCGGTCTCGGCGCCGATCAGCGCGCGCGGGTCGTCCTTCGGGCACCGGTCGAACACCTTCGGGCAGCGCGGGTGGAACCGGCAGCCGGACGGTACGTTGGCGGCGTCGGGCAGCTCGCCGGCGAGGATCTGCCGGCGCTCCTCGCGCGGATACGGCGACGGCACGACCGACAGCAGCGACTGCGTGTACGGGTGGCGCGGATTGCCGATCACCTGCTCGGCCGGCCCCGACTCGACGATCCGGCCGAGGTACATGACGGCGATCCGGTCGCACAGCGCCCACGCCAGGCCGAGGTCGTGCGTGATGAAGATGAGGCCGAGGTCGTGGTCGCGCTTCAGGCCCATCAACACGTGCAGCACCTGCGCGCGCACCGACACGTCGAGGGCCGACACGGGCTCGTCGCAGATCAGCGCCTCGGGCTGCAGCGCCATCGCCGCCGCGATCACGACGCGCTGCCGCTGGCCGCCGGACAGCTCGTGCGGGTACCGGTCCCAGTACCGTGCCGCTGGTGCGAGCCCGGCGCTCTCGAGCGTGGCGACGGCGCGCGCGACCTTCTCGTCGCCCTTCGCGATGCCGTGGATGGCGAACGGCTCCATCACCAGCGAGCCGACCGTCTGCCGCGGGTTCAGCGACTGGTACGGGTCCTGGAAGATCATCTGCACGCGGCGGCGGACGGCGCGCAGGTCGGTGCTGCCGAGCGGCTGCCCGTCGACCAGGATCTCGCCCGACGTCGGCGCCTCCAGGCCGAGCAGCGTGCGGCCGAGCGTCGACTTGCCGCAGCCCGACTCGCCGACGATGCCGAGCACCTCGCCGCGGCGCCACTCGAGGTCGACGCCGTCGATGGCGCGCACGACGCGGCCGCCGGAGCGGCGGATCGGGAAGTGCACCTTCAGGTCGCGCACCTGGAACAGCGGCGTGGTCAGCGGGGACGTGACGGCACTCACGTCGGACCTCCCGCCGGCCAGGGCGCGTAGTGGCAGCGGACGAGCCGGTCATCGTCGAGCGGCCGCAGCTCGGGCTCGTCGACGCCGCAGCGCTGGGCGACGCGGTGGCAGCGCGGCGCGAACCGGCATCCGGGCGGCTGCTCGGCCGGGTCGGGCGGCACACCGGGGATGGCCGGCGCCAGCTCGCGCGGCCCGCCGATCGCTGGGAACGCGGCCAGCAGCCGCTGCGTGTACGGGTGCTGGGGGTTCGAGTACAGGTCGCGGACGGTGCCCAGCTCGGCGATCTGACCGGCGTACATGATCGCCACGCGGTCGCACGTCTCGGCCAGCACGGAGAGGTCGTGCGTGATCAGGATCATCGCCAGGCCGAGCTCGCGGCGCAGCTCCTCGAGCAGCTCGAGGATCTGCGCCTGCATCATCACGTCGAGCGCCGTGGTGGGCTCGTCGCCGATGATCAGCTCGGGCTTGCAGGCCAGGGCGAGGGCGATCATGACGCGCTGGCGCATGCCGCCCGAGAACTCGTGCGGATACTGGCGGGCGCGAGCCGCGCTGATGCCGACGTAGCCGAACAGCTCGGCGATGCGCTCGTCGACGCCCTTCCGGTCGATGGCCGGCTCGTGCAGCCGGATCGCCTCGGCGATCTGGTCCGACACCCGCATCACGGGGTCGAGCGAGTTCATGGCACCCTGGAAGACCATCGAGATCTGCGCCCACCGCACCTGCTGCATGCCGCGCTCGGTGCGCTTGTGGATCGAGACGACGCCCTGCGGCGAGTTCAGCACGATCTCGCCCGACGCGCGGTACAGGTTCGTCGGCAGCAGGCCGAGCAGCGCCAGCGCGGTGGTCGTCTTGCCGCAGCCCGACTCGCCGGCGATGCCGAGCGCCTCGCCCCGGCCGACCTGGAACGTGACATCCTCGACCAGCGTGATCTCGCGGCCGTCGCGCTTGTAGGCGACCGACAGGTTCTTGACGTCGAGCAGGACGTCGGACGGCAGGTCGGGCGCCGGCGCGCCGGCGACGGGTGCCGCGGCCATCAGCGGCGCTCCCGCAGGCGCGGGTTGATGATGTCCTCGATCGCCTGGCCGGCCAGCGTGAAGCCGAGCACCACGAGCACGATGCCGATGCCGGGCGGCAGGAAGAACCACCACGCGCCGATGGCCACGGCGCCGGAGTCGTTCGCGCGCTCCAGCATGGTGCCCCACGACGGCCGCGACGGGTCGCCGAGGCCGACGAACGCGAGGGTCGACTCGGCGAGGATGGTCGCGGACACGATCAGCACCGTGTTGGCGAACACCAGCGGCAGCACGTTCGGGAGGATGTGCTTGCGCACGATCCAGCGCGGCGACGCGCCGAGCGCCTTCGCGCGCTCGATGAACTGGCGCTCCTTCACCGACAGCACCTGGCTGCGCACGATGCGCGACGTGCCTGCCCAGGACAGGATTCCGATGACGATGATCAGGAGCGTCACGCGGCCGCCCGGCCACCCGTCGGCGACGCGTCCGAGCCCGGTGGCGACGACGATCGCGAACGGCAGGAACGGGATCACGAGGAACCAGTCGTCGATCGCCGTGAGAATCTTGTCGACCCAGCCGCCGTAGTAGCCGGACACGATGCCGACGATCGCGCCGATGACGCCCGAGATGACGGCGGCGGAGAAGCCGACGGCGATCGAGATGCGCGAGCCGAGCAGGAATCCGGAGAGCACGTCGGCGCCGTTGCCGTCGGTGCCGAACCAGTGCTCGGAGCTCGGCCCGGCGAGGATCTCGGGGTGGAAGTCGCGCGTCGGGTCCTCCGGTGCCAGCCACGGGGCGGTCAGCGCCATCAGCGTGAACACGATCAGGATGCCGAGTCCGGCGCGGCCGGCCTTGGATGCCCATGTCTTGGCGGCGACGTTCTTCGTCGCGTGCCACGCGCGCTCGCCGGCGCCGTGCTGGCGAACGGTGCCCGCCTCGGTCGCCATCAGCTCTCCTTCACGCGCGGATCGATGTAGCCGTACACCATGTCGGCGGCGAAGTTCGCGATGATCACGGCCGCGGACGACAGCAGGAACGCGCCCTGCAGCACCGGGTAGTCCTTGTCGCCGATCGCGTTGATGGTCAGGTCGCCGATGCCCGGCCAGGAGAAGATCGACTCGATCACGAACGCGCCCGACAGCACGACGCCGATGTTGAGCGCGATCAGCGTGACGACCGGCAGCAGCGCGTTCGGGACGGCATGCTGGCGCATCACGCGCCGTCGCGACAGGCCGATGGCCCGGCCCGTCGTGATGTAGTCCTCGCCGAGCACGTCGAGGAGGGTCGTCCGCATGATCACCGCGTACTGCGCGAGCAGGCTGGCGGTGAGCGTGCCGACCGGCAGCAACAGGTGCTTGAAGACGTCCCAGTAGTAGGCGATGCCGCTGGTCGGGCCGCCCGGCGTGCTCTTCAACCCGGTCGGGAAGATCTGTACCTTCACGGCGAACAGCCAGATCGCGACGATGCCGATGAAGAAGAACGGCATCGACCACAGCACGAGGCTGCCCTGCGTGAGCAAGGTGTCCGTGGTACTGCCGCGCCTGCCCGCGGCGATCATCCCCATCCAGGAGCCGAGGAACGACGACAGCACGGTCGCGATGCCCACCAGCAGCAGCGTGTTGGGCAGCGCCGCGATCAGCTCGTCCAGCACGGCCTTGCGGCTGTTGTTGGACGTGCCGAGGTCGCCCTGCACGGTCTGCGCGACGTAGATCCGGAACTGGGTCAGCTTGTCCTTGTCCAGCCCGCGCTCCCGGATCACCGCCTGTCGCGCGGCGGGCGACAGGCGGCTCCGGATCAGATCCTTCTTCGGGTCACCGACGGCGCGGAACAGGAAGAAGTTGAAGACGAGGACGAACGCCAGCGTCCCGAACGCGACGAGTGCTCGCGTGCCGGCGTGTCGCCACGACATTGCCTAGTCCTGCTCGAGCTCGACCGGTTCGTCCCTGTCGCGGCGGCGCAGCACGACGGCGCCGATGGCGACCAGCGCGACGAGGCCGCCGGCGACGGCGACGATGAGGCCGGTGTTGGAGCCGCCCCCGCTGGCGGCGGCCTTCTTGATCACCTGCAGCTGCACCCACGAGTAGCCGAAGGGCGCGCCTTTGCCGGACGGCTGGTGCACGTAGCCCGTCCACGTGTCGTTGTAGGTCACCGCGACCACGTTGTCGTGGTCGGTGATCAGGTAGGGCGCGTCGGCCAGGGCGATCTTCTCCGCGTCGTGCAGCAGCGTCAGGCGCTTGTCGAAGTCGAGCTCCTTCAGCGCGTCGGCGACGAGCTTGTCGTACGCCGGGTTGCAGTACATCGAGTCCTGCCAGCTCGAGCCGCAGACGAGCACGTCGAAGTTGAAGTGCGGCGAGTCGTTGTCGCCGCCCCAGCCCCAGTAGAAGGCGTCGTAGGTCGACTCGTACTTGTTCTTGTCGGTCGGGCTGGTCGCGTAGATGCGCTCGTTGATCTGATCCTCGGACACGATCGCGATCTTCATGTCGATCCCGACCGCCTTGGCGTCGGAGGCGTAACGCTGCGCGGCGTTCTGATCATCCTGGTTGTTCTGGCGGACGAGCAGCTCGAACTCGGCCTTCGTCCCGCCCTTGGTGCAGATGCCGCCGGCCGGGCAGGTCCAGCCACCGTCGGCGAGGACCTGCTTCGCCTTGGCCGGGTCGTACGGGTAGCCCACGTCCGGGTCGGTCGACCAGTCCTTGTAGTAGCGAGCGAAGTACGGCGAGATCAGACCGTTGCCGACGGTGCCCTGGTTCTGGAGGACGGTCGCGAGCACCTCGGGCCGGTTGAACGCGTAGTACAGCGCGTGCCGGATCGCCAGATCCTGGACGACCTTCGTCTTGACGTCCTTGCCGGCGCCGGTGCAGAGCGACTCGGCCGCCCCCGTGCACGAGTTGAAGGCGATCTCGGAGAAGCCGGGGCTGGGGTAGGACCAGATGGTGATGTCCTTATTCGCCGCCTCGGCCGTCGCCCACTTGAGGCTGCCGTTCAGGATCCCGTCGAGCTTGCCCAGCTTGATATCGCGCAGCTGCGGATCCTTCTCGCCGTACTTGACCATCAGCATGCGGTCGATCTCGCCCTTGGGCCCGTAGAAGTACGGGTTGCGCTCGAGGATCGTCGTGCCCTTCTTGTCGAGCTTCGTGAGCATGAAGGGGCCGGTGCCGATGATCGCCTTCTTCTTCTCGCCCGTCGTGGCGTCGGTGATCTCGGTGAACGGGTCGAAGTCCTTGATCTTCTTGAGATCGGCCTTCTCCCAGATGTGCTTCGGGAGGATCGGGATGTAGAGTGACGACATCCGGACGTTCGGCTCGGGCAGGGTGATCTTGACCGTCAGGTCGTCGACCTTCTCGAGCTTGTCGACTGCCGGCAGGTAGCCCGACATGACGTTGCCCGGATCCTCGGCGGTGTCGATCACCGTCTGGAACGTCCAGATCACGTCGTCGGCCGTGAACGGCTGGCCGTCGGCCCACTTGATGCCGGGGCGGAGCTTGTATGTCCAGATCTTGCCGTCCGGCGAGGACTCGAAGCTCTGGGCGGGCGAGTTCACGAGATCGGGGGAGTTGTCCTCGACCTTGAAGTTCAGCAGCAGGTCGTAGACCTCGGTGAAGACGAAGTAGTCCGACGTGAACTGGGCCGCGAACGGGTTCAGGTTGTTGTCGAACTCCTGGTCGTAGCCGATGCGCCAGTCGTTCGTGGCCGGCGGGTCCTCGGCGGACGCCAGCGGTGCGATCGCCGTCGCGGCCGCCGTCAGGCCGAGGACGGCGAGGATCACGAGCCCTCGACCGTGCATGCGTTTCAAAATCCTCATCACCCCTCCTCCGCGGGTCAGGGAAGCGTACGTTGCGGGAAGACGGCGTGCTAGTAGGCGACCGGATAACGATCGAGTCTAGAATCTATCCGGATGGACAACGGTGCGCTGCGGATCCGCGACCTGGCGAGCGCCAGCCTCCTCGACCGCAGCCGTCTGCTGGCCGGGCGCGCCGGCCTCGATCGCCCGGTCGTGCGCGTCGTCGTCCGCGACGTGGGGCCCGGCACGCAGGTGCGGGCGCGGGAGGGCGACCTGGTCGTGGCGCGTCGGGCCGGCATCCCGGGCGGCGGCGAGGGCCGGCAGCTCGTCTCGCGGCTGGCCGAACTGGGCGCGGCCGGCCTGGTGTTCGTCGACGGCCACTACCTCACGGGCACGCTCGCGGGGGTGCGCGCCACGGCGGACGAGACGGGTCTGCCGCTGTTCGCCCTTTCGCACGGCAGCGACGCGGCGGCGGCGGGTGCGGCGCTGGAGGCCGCCCTGGCCGGCGGCGGCGCCGCTGCGGCGGCCGGCGCCATCGCGGCGGCGGCGACGCTGACGCGGGCGGCGGGTGCCGGCGGCGTGGGTGGCGTGGTCGAGGCGCTGGCCGCCGTCACGGGGCTCGGCGTCGTGCTGCAGGATGCCGCCGGGCGGCGCCTGATCGTCGCCGGCAGGACGGAGGGGCCATCGATCGCCGTCCACGTGGTCGCCGGCGGCGAGCTCGCGCTGCACGGCAGCGGCGGCGGTGTGCTGGCAGAGCCGCTCCTCGCCCAGGCTGCGGCGCTGGTGACGCTCGAGTCGGGCCGCGGCGACCCGGTGAGGGCGTCGCGCGACCGGCGCGACGCCGAGCGGGTGCGCAGGTTCCTCGCAACGTCCGCGGGCGACGAGCCGGCCATCGTGCTGGTGGTCGCCGGCGGCGAGCCGGCGCTGGTGGGCCGGCTGCGCGAGCTGGGCGCGACGTGCAGCGACGTCGGCGACGACCTGGTCGCCCTGCTGCCGGCCCCCGTCGTCATCGATCGGCTCGCCGTCGTGGTCGCCGGCACGGCCTGGGGCGCCGGCTCGGCGTCGGGCGACGGCCCGCGCGGGCTGGCCGAGGCGCGCGCTGCCCGCGAGCTCGGGCGGTTGCTGGGTCGGCCGCCGGTCTACGCGCACGTTCGGGTCGCCGATTCCCTGTTGCGCGCGCTCGGCCCCGACGGCGCAGCGGCGCTGGCGGACGAGATCGTCGGCAGTCTCTCCCCCGAGCTGCTCGACACGCTGACGGCCGTGCTGGAGTCGGGGCTCTCGGTCGCCGCGGCGGCGGATCGCCTCTACGTGCACAAGAACACGGTGCGCTACCGGCTGCGACGGATCGAGAAACTCACCGGGCGGCGTACCACGAACCTGGCCGATCGCCTCGAACTTGAAGGCGCGGTTGTAGCGAACATGGTTAAAAATCCCCTTGATGGGGGATGATCGCCGAGTGCTTGACTACCATACGGTGGTGCCCGAGCCGATCGGCCCGAGGGCAGATCACCAGGCCAGTCCGAACGGCGATCCGTATAAAGTCTGCCTATTCGTTGCGGCTGAACCTTCAGAGAATTTGCGGAACCGATAGGCGAAGGGATATTCTGAGCATGACGACCCCCCCGAAAGTGATGTGCATGAAGCTGTCCCCCAACACGTTGAGGATCTTCCTGATCGCCGCGGTTGCCGCAATGATGCTCGCCTTTGTCCCGATGGCGTCGGCGGCGACGGTCGACCAGATTATCCAGGATGCGAAGGATGGGCAGATCGACGGTGCCTACTCGAAGGCCGATCTGAACGCCGCTCTCTCGAGCCCGCTCCTGAAGACCTACGGCGGGAAGAACGGCGTCGAGGCTGTCAAGTCCGCGCTGGGCACCCAGACCGAGGGCACCAGCGGCTCCGGCGACCTGCCCTTCACCGGCGCCGAGATGATCACGTTCGTCCTGATCGGCGGCACGCTCCTCATCGCCGGCTTCGTTCTCCGGCGCACCGGCCGGCGCGACGACATCGCCTGATCGGATTTCCCGCTCCCCCGAGCGCCCCTAGCAGTCCCGAAGGCCCGGCACCTGCCGGGCCTTCGGCGTCCTCGGCCGCCGGCCGGGCTTGGGCGTTTCGGTACGCGGCACGCGAACGCCCACGGAGGCGTGCGCGAGACTCCACATCGAACCTCTAGCCGAGGATGCTGCGGTAGAGCCGGTCGTGGTCGGCGGCGAGGCGTGCGGCCGAGAATCGGCTCTCGACACGCTCGCGACCCGCCCGGCCGAAGCCGTGGCGCAGCTCGCGGTTCTCGATCAGTTCGCGGATGCGGCTCGCGAGTAACGCCGCGTCGGGCGCCGGGACGACGAAGCCCGTGACGCCGTCGGCGACGACGGAGCGCACGCCGCCCACGTCGGTGCCCACGACCGGGACGCCGCAGGCCAGCGCCTCGATGAGACTGACCGGCGTGCCCTCGTTGTCGGACGTCAGGACCACGATGTCGCTGGCGTGGTACACGGCCGCGATGTCCGAGCGGTAGCCGGTGAACACCACGCGATCGCCGAGCGCCCGGGCGATCTCCGAGTCCCGCAGGGCGGCCAGCTCCTCGCCGTCGCCGACCACCATGAAGGTCGCGGGCGTGTCACGCAGCTCCCAGGCGGCCTGCAGGAACCGGTCGGCGCGCTTGATCGGCACGATGCGCCCGACGAACGACACCACCAGCGGCGCGTCGGGCAGGCCGACGCTGGCACGGAACTCGTGGTGCAGCTCGTCGTGACGGCCGGCCGGGACGATCAGCCGCTGCATGTCGAAGCCGACCGGGATCACGTCGATCTTCGACGGCCGCGTCACCTTCATCTCGATCAGATCGGTGCGCACCTCGTCCGACACCGCGACGATGCGGTCGCAGGCGTGGGCGAGCGAGCGCTCGATCAGGCGGAAGACGTCCTGCTTGGGGCGGCCGAAGTAGCCGCGCAGCACATGGCCGTGGAAGGTGTGGACGACGGCGGGTGTCCGCGCGAGCCTCGCCGCCGTGCGCCCGACCGTGCCGCCCTTCGCGCCGTGCGTGTGGACGACGTCGGGCCGGAGGCGGCGCAGCTCGCGGCGGCACTCGCGCAGCGACTGCACGTCGTGCCGGCCGAGCTCGCGCGTCATCTGCTTCAGCACCACCCGCTCGACGCCGAGCTCATCGGCGATCGACTGCATGGAGCCCTCGCCCGGCCCCGGCTCGCCGTGCATGAGGACGCAGTCCCAGCCGAGCCGCTGCAGGAAGGCGGTGGTGTTGATGGCCTGCAGCACGGAGCCGCCGACCGACAGGCGTGAGATCAGCTGGACTGCCCGGGGCATACCACGGTCGGCTTGATGTGCTGCGCCTGGAGGCACGAGCGCTGACCCGCTGCGGGATCGCCGACGGCGGTCTGCGCCTCGCCCAGCAGGGCCCATGTGGCCCAGTTCTTCGGCTCCCGGTCGGTCGCGGAGCGCAGCGCATCGACTCGCGTGTCGGGCTGGTTGGCCCGCTCGGCGGCGGCGGCGCGTGCCAGCTCCGGAGCGGCCGCAAACGGATTCAGGAAGGCGGCGCGCTCGGCCAGGGTGATCGCGTCCGCCGGCGCGGCGCGATAGCTCGCGTCCGTGAAGCGCTCTGACAGCAGCGCCGGGAGGATGCCGACGACGCCCACCAGGATGGCGAGCACGAGGCCGGCCTTGCGCAGCTGCAGGATCACCGGGCGCTCCGGTCTCCGCAGGCCCGCGAGTGCGAGCCCGCAGATCGACATCACGAGCAGCCCGGTGGCGGGGGTCTCCCACAGCCAGTCGACCTGCATGTGCCCGACGCCGATCACCATCGCCGCGAGCAGCGCGGCGGATCTCGGCCCGTCGCTTGTCTGGGCCGGGAAGAAGACCGAGCCGATCGACAGCAGGACCACCGTGCCGAAGAGCACGACGCCGACGATGCCGAGGCCGGCCGCGAACTCCCACACGGCGCCGTGCGCGTTGTCGGGCTCCTCGTCCGATTGCCGCTCGGTCAGGTAGTGCCACTGCCAGGTGGACGCGCCGGTGCCGGTGAGCGGATGGTCACGCAGCGTCTTGACGGCGACGCGCCAGAAGTCGTAGCGGTTCGAGCCCGTGGTCAGGAGCCGGTTCGTGGAATCGCCCGCATCGGAGCCCTGTCCGGCCTGGAACGCCTCCCAGCGGCGGTCCGCGTAGCCGGCGGCGTCACGGTCGATGGCCACGACCACGCCGCCGATGACGCCGACCACGAGCCCCGCGACGAGGATCACGCGCAGCGCCCGTCCGATTGTCGACGGGACCCGGACGCGGCGCTCGGCCAGAGCCCAGGCGATGCCCGCGATCAGACCGGCGAGTGCGCCGATCATGATCACCCGGCCGGCCGCCTCCGTCCCGGAGACCGTGGCGCCATACTGGACGTCGTCGAGGGTCCGGAAGCCGGCGATCAGGGGAGCGAAGGCGACGAGTGCCACCAGCAGCGACCGGACCCGGATCGGCGAGACGGCGAAGTACACGATCGCCCCGATCACGGCGAACAGCGCACCGGCCCGCGAGACGGTCAGGAGCGCGGCCGACGGGATCGCGGCGGCGCCGAGCAACGCCGCGCCCCGGACCGCGATCGGCTCCTCGGGCGAGGCGGCGAGCGCCACCAGCGGCCAGAGTCCCATCATCAGGAAGGCGGCGAGCGCGTTCGGGTACCCGATGGGGCTGAACAGGCGGTCGGCCTGGAACAGCTCGAGGCTCGGCGTCACCGCGAGGTGCACGCCGACGTAGATCGCGAGGATGCCGGACACGCCGGCGATTACGAGCAGCAGGTCGCGGCGGCGCTGCGGCGTGTCGCCGACCAGTACGACCAGCGCCAGGGCGAGAGCGTAGGTGGCCGCGCGGTTGGCCGCGGTCAGCGTCGGTCCGCCGAGCTCCGACCACAGCAGCGAGAGGTACGTCCAGCCCGCGAGCCCGCCCGCAGCGGACAGCGCCACGACCTGCACGCGGCTCAGCGCGCGGCGCGGCCCGGTGCTCGAGAACAGCACGAACGCGGCCACGAGCGCGATGCCGGCGGGGTACCAGGTGGAGCCGTACTGGCCGTCGCCGAGCGCGAGCACGAGCGCCAGCCCCGGCACGATCGCGGCGGGCAGCAGACGGGCGAGGCGGAGCGCGAAGGTGCCCCCGGGAAGCGTGTCGGTCGCCATCTTCCCCTCACCATACGCGGCGGATGGGCGAGTTCCCTCGTCGGGCGCCAAGGGTTGATGTGGAACTCGCGTCCGCCGCCGTGGCGTGTGCGGTCGAGACGCCCGCACACGCCGCGGAGCGCGCGCGAGATTCGCATCAGGCCTCAGACCCGGTCGTACACGTCGACCCCGTGGTACTCCTGGATCGTATTGCCGCCGTCGATGGTGATCGACTGGCCGGTGATGTAGCTCGATGCGTCCGAGGCCAGGAACGCGATCGCGTCGGCGACCTCGTCCGGCCGGCCCGGACGACCGAGGGGCGTGGCTCGGCCGGCGACGATCTCGGGCGGCAGGGACGAGCCGGTCTCGATCCAGCCGGGGGCGACCGAGTTGACGGTCACGCCGTAGCGCCCGGCCTCGAGCGCCAGCCCGCGCATCATCCCCTCGATGCCGGCCTTCGCCGCGCCGTAGCCGGACGAGGTCGGGATCGCCACCACCGGTCCCGTCACGCTGGTGACGTTGACGATGCGCCCGTAGCGCTGCTCGATCATGCCGGGCACGACGGCGCGCGTCATCGCGAAGCAGGTCTTCAGGTTGATCTGAATCTCGTAGTCCCAGTCGGACTCCGACATCGTGGCGAGCGTGCGCGACTCGGTCTCGACGCCCGTCTGCACCATGCCGGCGTTGTTGACCAGCACGTCGATGCGTCCGTGCCGCGCCGCGACCTCCGCGGCGAGCGCCTGGGCGGCCTCGAGCGAGGTGAGGTCGGCGATGCCGGTCTCGACCGCGAGCCCCTCGGCCGCCAGCTCGCGCTGCCGGTCGGCGATGCGATCGGTCGTGGCCGCGATGGTGACGACGGCGCCGAGCCGGGCCAGCGTCCGGCTGGTCGCCATGCCGATGCCGTTGGGGCTGCCCGCCCCCGTCACGATTGCGATCTTGCCGTCCAGACGAAAGCGTTCCATGAGACCCGAGACTACCGTCTCTGCGTGATCGTCACACCGGCCAGGATCATGACCGACGCGACGACCAGCGGCAGGGTGAAATGCTCCCCCAGCAGCCAGGCCGCGATCAGGAGGCCCGAGAACGCCTGCAGGAACTGGATCGGCGAGATCCGCTGGATGCCGCCTCGAGCGAGGGCCCAGTACCAGCCGATGTAGCCGACGATCGAGGTCACCACCGCCATCCACCCGATCGCCGCCCACGACGCGAGGCCGGCTTCGGGCAGCCCCTCGGCCATGATCGTGCCGCCGAGGACGGGCAGGACCAGCAGCGCGCCGATGACGACGCCCCAGTAGGTGGCGGCCAGCGCGCGGTAGCCGCCCTGGCCGAGGCGCGCACCGGCCACGTAGCCGACCGAGACCAGCATCGCCGCGAGCACGACGAGCGCGTCGCCGAAGACGGTCGCACCGGCGCCGCCATCGCCGCTGCGGATCGACACCAGCGCGGCCTCGCCGGCCAGCGCCAGCGCGCTGCCGGCCACCCACGTCCGCGACGGCCGCCGGCGGTCGAGCAGCGCCGCGTAGGCACCGGTGAAGATCGGCAGCGCGGCGAGGATCATCCCGCCGTGCATGGCCGAGGTGCGTCCCTGGCCGACCGAGTACAGGATCGGAAACGCCACGAACCCGGAGATGGCCGACACCAGCAGCAGCAGGCGCTGACGCCGGCTGGCGGGCAGCCGCTCGCGCGTCGCGAGCACGATCGGTGCTGCGACCAGGCCGGCGAACAGCGTCCGCAGCACGCCTACCTCGAGCGACGACAGGTCGCGCGCCGCGATCTTCGTCATCGCCGGCGAGGCACCCCAGACGACCATGACCAGCGCCGCGACGATGAGGGGAGCGCGGGCGCGGGGCATTCCGAAAGCGTGGCGGACCTGCCCGAAGTTGCGTCCGCTTACCGTCGGTCCCCGTTTCGGTGACGGCTACGGTGCCAGTACCCCGTAAGGGGGAGGCGCTGCGACCGCCCCCGCCGATGGAGGTACCGATGCTCCGAATTCCCTACATCGCATTCGCTGCGTTCCTGTTCGCCGTGCCGGTGGCCAGCGCCTCGAACATCGTCGATCGCAACGTCAAGAACGTCCATCTGAAGGTCTCGAGCAAGGGTGTCGCCCTCGTCACGTACAAGGCGAAGGGCATCCAGCGCCACGTCATCTACTGGGGTGCGGAGGGCGACAAGCCCGAGTTCTTCCGGTATGACCGCTCCGGCGGCGCCGTCTCGAGGAAGATCACGGACTGGCGCAAGCTGAAGAACGCGTGCGGCCCCTACAAGGGGCCGCCGCTGAAGGCCGTCGTCGCCGCCTGCACCATGAAGGATGGCACGCACTGGGCCCTCCAGAACTGGGTTCGCCTGAAGAAGAACCACGGTGGCACCACCGGCCCGAAGGAGCTGCACATCTCGCACTGGCGCGGCGCGGCTCCCGTGCTGACCGTCAAGTCCGACTGGTCGTACCCGCAGCATTTCCGCCACATCTACGGCACCTACACCTACCACGGCCGCCCCGTGCAGCCCGGCAAGTACGACCGCTCCGGTCGGGTGCTGGACGGCAAGGGCCGCAACCTCGCGATCGAGTCGTTCGACTCGAACCTCGGTAAAGGCTGGCATCGCGTCGACATGTTCCTCGCGCATAAGCCGCGTGGCCAGTGGTGCTACACGTTCATCTGGCAGGGCAAGCGCCAGGGCGTGTCGCGGATCAACCGCTACCGCGCCTCCGTGGCCGGCCCGGGCGTTGCGCCCGATCTCGTCAACCAGCCGTTCACGATGGTCGCCGACCCGTTCGATCCGGTCGTCGACAGGCTGGCGAATGCCGAGATCCGCCTGCTCTCGCGCGGTGCGCTCAAGGTCACGCGCTGCCTGCGCGAGCCCCTGTAGCACTCCTCGTCGGCTAGCGTCCCGCTGAATGGGATCGCGGAACGAGTGGAAGCTGTCCGAGTCGCCGCCGGGCGTGGGAGACCACGTCCGGCGGTTTCGGCTCTCAGCCGAGGTGGACACGTTCGTCATCCGGACGCAGCGGCTGCTGGTCGTCGTCGACACCATGTCCACACCCGACGCCGCGCGTTGGCTGCGCGAGCAGATCGCCGGTGATCTCGCCGGCCGGTCGCTGATCGTGGTCGACACGCACGCCGACTACGACCACGCGTGGGGCAACAGCGCGTTCGCCGACGTGCCGATCATCGGGCACGTCCGCTGCGGCCAACGACTGCAGGGCGAGGAGGCGGCAGCCGACATCGCCCGCTGGTCGGCCGAGATGCCCGGCCGGTTCGACGAGGTGGTGGCAACGCCGCCCTCGATCCTGCACGGCGACGACGGCCTCGTGCTCGACGGCGGCGACGTGACGATCGAGCTGCTGCACACGCCCGGCCACACGGAGGACCACGTGTCGCTGTACCTGCGTGAGCCCCGCATCCTGCTGGCGGGCGACGCGGCCGAGGTGCCGTTTCCGCACATCGGCACGCCCGAAGGCCTCGGGCGGGCGCGGGCGTCGCTCGACCGCCTGGTCGCGCTGAACGCCACGCACGTGCTGCCGTGTCACGGCGGCACGATCGATCCGGTCGTGCTGGAGCGCAACATCGCCTGGATCGACGCGATCGTCGCCGATCCCGATCTGCCGTACGAGGAGGCGCTCGCGCGCTTCGGCGACGGGCGGGAGGACGTGCTCGAGATGTACCGCTCGTTCCACGCCGACGCCTGTGGCGCTGCGGCCCGCCGCCATCGAGGCGGCAGCCCCTGATGCGGACGGTCGTCCTCGACGATGACCCGACCGGCACCCAGGCGATGGCCGACGTGCCGATCGTGCTGGACTGGTCGGGCCACGCGGTTTCCGCCGCCGTGCGCGACGGCGATCCGTCGGTGCACCTGCTGACGAACGTCCGCGCGCACACGCCCGCCGAGGCCGGCCGGCTGACCGGGTCGGCTGCTACCGCAGCGCGGGCGGCGTTCGGAGACGCACGGCTGCTGCTGCGCGGCGACAGCACCCTGCGCGGCTACGTGTGGGAGGAGTACCGCGCGGTGCGCGACGCGATCAGCCCCGGCGTACCCGGCGTACCGCTGCTGCTGGTGCCGGCCTTCCCGGCCGCCGGCCGCGTCACGATCGACGGCATCCACCTGCTGGAGCGCGACGGCGTGCGCGTGCCGCTCGACCAGACGGAGTACGCCACCGACGCCCACCTCGCCTACCGCGACGCGCGCCTGGCGCAGTGGGCCCATGACCGCTCGGGCGGCGAGTTGGCCGTGGCCGGTGCGGTCGAGATCCCGCTCGCGCAGGTGCGTGCGGCCGACGGCGCCGAGGCGATTGCAGCCGGTATCCGGACGGCGGCGTCGCGCGGGCGTCCCGCGGTCGTCGTGCCGGACGCCGAGACGGTCGCCGACCTCGAGGTGATCGCGCGCGGGCTGTTCCTCGCGGAGGCCGACACGACCGTGATCGCCCGCTGCGCCCCGGCGTTCGCGGCGATCGTCACCGGCACGGCCGCCACCGGTCTCGTGCCGCCGCCGCCGGCGGGGCGCGGCGTGCTGGTGCTGTGCGGCTCGTTCGTGCCCGCCACCACGGCGCAGCTGGCCGAGCTCGGCCGCGTGCGCCCGGGCGTGACGACCTTCGCCGACGTGCGTGCCCTCGCCGGCCCGGACAGCGACCGAGAGGTCGAGCGGCTCGCGATCGTCGCGCGGCAGCTGATGGGCGAGCATGGCCTGGCCGTCGTCGCTACGCCCCGCGACCGCGATGCCGGGCTGGTCGATGCGGCCAGCCAGCAGCGCATCGCCACCGAGCTCGCTCGGGTGCCGCGGCTGGTCGACCCCGGTGTGGTCATCGCGAAGGGCGGTATCACCTCGGCCGTCACGGCACGCGACGGGCTGGGCGCGCGCACTGCCCGTGTCGTCGGCCCGGTCGTGACCGGCGTGTCGCTCTGGCAGCTGGAGGCCGGTCCGGCGTATCTCGTCGTGCCCGGCAACGTCGGCGGCCCGGGACTGCTGGCCGAGCTGGTCGACTCGTTGCTTCCCGGCACTGGCGGCTGACGTGCGTACCTCGTTCGCCGAGCTGCTCGCCGGCGCCGACCGGTCGGCCGTGGGCGCGTTCACGTGCTACGACCTGGAGGTCGCGGCGACCGTGCTGCAGTTCGCCGGCGCACGTGGCCAGGGCGTGATCCTCCTGATCGGCGGACGCACGTTCACCGACCCGCACGGCCGGCTGCTGCTGGCTGCGCTGCTCGCCGCAGCCGACGCCTCGGAGACGCGGGCGTGCGTGCAGCTCGACCACTGCGACGACCTCGCGGTGATCGAGGCGGCGCTCGAGCAGGGCGCCGGCGCGGTGATGGCCGATGGCTCGGCCCGGCCGTACGACGAGAATGTCGCGTTCGTCCGCCGCGCCACCGAGCTGGCCGCCGCGCGCGGTGCCGGCGTGGAGTGCGAGCTGGGTGGCATCACGGGCGATGAGGATGTCGCCGAGGCGGTGGCGGCCGGCGCCCTGACCGACCCGGCCGAGGCGACCGCGTTCATGGCCGCGACGAGGGCCGACTGCCTCGCGGTGTCGATCGGCAACGTCCACGGCGTCTACCGCGATCCGCCCGATCTCGACTGGCAGCGCCTCGCCCAGATCGGCGCGAGCATTCCGCAGCCGCTGTCGCTGCACGGTGCATCGGGCATCCGGGCGGAGATGCTGCGGTGCGCCATCGATGCGGGCATCGCGAAGGTGAACGTCAACACCGAGCTCCGCCAGGCGTACCTCGAAGCGACGGCAGCGACGATCGGCGACGTGATCGAGAGCGCCCACGTCGCGAAGCTGCACGCCGCCCAGACTGCAGCCGTCGGCCGCGTGGTCGACGAGAAGCTCGACGTGCTCGCGGGTCGCAGCTAGGTTCGTCCAACACTCCCTACCGAACGATCGATCGGTACGCTACCGTGGGCGTACCGAAGTCTGGGGGACCGCGATGCGAGCCGCACGTCATGACGTCCTGTTCGAGCAGGTGCGGATCGGGCCGAAGCTTGCCCCGAACCGGTTCTGGCAGGTGCCGCAGTGCAACGGCGCCGGCTCCGACAAGCCGGGCATGCAGGCGGCCCACCGCGCGGTCAAGGCGGAGGGCGGCTGGGGCGTCGTGTTCACCGAGTCGTGCGCGATCACGCCGGACGCCGACCAGATGCCGGCGGTGACGGTGCGGATCTGGGACGACCAGGACGTGCGCAACCTCGCGCACACCTGCGACGCCGTGCACGCGCACGGGGCACTCGCCGGAATCGAGCTCAAGCACGGCGGCGGGCTGGCCCAGAACGCGGAGTCGCGCTACCACGCGCGCGGTCTCGCCCAGGTGCAGAACGACGTCCGGCACCTGGTGACGCCGCGGGGCATGACGAAACGCGAGATCCGGAGGATGCAGCGCGACCACGTCGAGGCCGCTCGCCGCAGCCGCGCGGCCGGGTTCGACCTGATCAGCTACTACAGCGGCGTCGCGGCGCTGACCGCGTTCTTCCTCTACCCGTTCTACAACCAGCGCACGGACTCCTACGGCGGCTCACTCGAGAACCGCTGCCGCTTCCTGCGCGAGATCCTCGAGCAGACGAGAGAGGCGATCGACGACTGCGCGATCGGCCTGCGCTTCTCGATCGACACCCTGGACGAGCCGTTCGGTCTCGGTGACCGCGGCATTCGGGCGGCGGATGAGGGTGCGGCGATCATCGCGTTGCTCGATCCTCTGGTCGACTACTGGGACGTCAACATCGGCACGATCAACTGGGGTGAGGATGCCGGTGCGTCGCGGTTCTTCGCGACCAACCACGAGGCCGAGTACGGGCGGATCGCCAAGTCCGTGTCGACCAAGCCGGTCGTCAGCGTCGGGCGCTTCACCGATCCGGACCTGATGGCGGACGCGATCCGGACCGGTCAGTGCGATTTCATCGGTGCCGCGCGTCCTTCGATCGCCGACCCGTTCCTGCCGTCGAAGATCGCCGACGGGCGCGTCGACGAGATCCGCGAGTGCATCGGCTGCAACGTCTGCATCTCGCGCTGGGAGGTCGGGGCCGTGCCGATCTGGTGCACGCAGAACCCGACGGCCGGCGAGGAGTACCGCCGTGGCTGGCACCCCGAGCGCTTCCGTCCGGCTGCCAACGCCGGCAACGACGTGCTGATCGTGGGAGCCGGGCCGGCCGGCCTCGAGTGCGCCACCGTGCTCGGGAAGCGCGGCATGCGTCGCGTTCACCTCGTGGACGCCGCGCCCGAGGCGGGCGGGCACCTGCGCTGGGTCACCGAGCTTCCCGGGCTGGGGGAGTGGCGCCGCGTGATCGCCTACCGGACCGGCCAGATCGGACGGCTGCGGAACGTCGAGACGATCCTCGGCACGCACCTGACGGCGGACGACGTGCGCACCTACGGCGCCGAGATCGTGATCGTCGCAACGGGCGCCGACTGGGTCGCCGACGGTCTCAACGGCGTCACCCAGGCACCGATTCCCGGCGGTGGCGCGGGTCTCCCGCACGTGCTGACGCCCGAGGAGGTGGTGGCTGGGGGCGCACGACCGCCAGGGCCGCGCGTCGTCGTCTACGACACCGATGGCTACTACATGGCCGCCTCGATCGCCGAACTGCTCGCCGCCGATGGCCACGACGTCACGTACCTGACGCCGCACGACAGCATGGCCCCGTACCTGCGCATGACGCTCGAGGAGCCACGCATGTACCGGCGCCTGCTCGATCTCGGCGTCGAGATCCGTCCGCAGACGACGCTCGCGGCGATCCGGCCGGACGGCGTGACCATGCGCCACGCCTGGTCGGGCGCGACCGAGGAACTCGCCGGCGACGGCGTGGTCCTCTGCACCCAGCGCCGCTCGCGTTCGGCGCTCTACGACGAGCTCGCCGACGACCCGGACGGTACCGCTGCGGCGGGCATCACGGGGCTCTTCCTGATCGGCGACGCCGCGGCGCCCGGGATGATCGCGCAGAGCATCTTCGACGCCCACCGGCTGGCCCGGGAGATCGACAGCGACGACCCGTCCATCCCGCTGCCGTACATCCGCGAACGGCGTCTCGTGGGTGGCACCGACGCCGACTTCGCTCTGCCGCCTCCCGCCTCGGTCGAGGCACGCTCGTGACGTCCGCCGCGCCGCCCCGGCGCGGCTAGGTGGAGCGCCCGGTCGCAACGCGTTCGACAAGCAGGTTGTCGACCACCAGCTGGTCGACTGCACCGGCCGCCGCTGCGGCAACGTCGACGACTTCGAGCTCGAGGGCGGGCCGGGCGAGCCGCTGATGGTGACCGCGATCTTCTCGGGCCCGGGCGCGTTCCGGCGGCGCCTGCCGGCCGCGGCCCGGCCGTTGGCCTGGCTGCTCGAGCGGCTGTTCGGCCGTGGCGTGACGCGGATCGAGTGGAGCGAGGTCGCCGCCCACGACGGCCACGTCGAACTGCGCAAGGAGGCCGGGGAGTGCGGGCTCGGTGCCGGAGATGACCGGCTCGGCGCCGTGATTGCGAGGATCCCGGGCTCCTGATGCGGCTCACCGACCTCACCAACCGCCACTGTGTGACCGAGGATGGCCGCGTGCTCGGGCGGGTGTTCGAGTTGCGTGCGCGCCGGCGCCGGGGCGGTCACCTCGAGGTCACCGATCTCCTGCTGGGTCGCCACGAGCTGATCGAGCGATATGGCGCGGGCCGTCACCGCCAGGCGGGCGAGCGCGAGGGTGACACGGTGCACGAGGTGCCGTGGAGCGACGTGTTGCGCATCGAGCAGGGCCGGATCGTCGTCCGCAAGCCGGTATGACGGTCTCCCCGCCCGGGATGGGCGGCGGGCGGGGAGCCCGGGTGGTCGTCGTCGAGTCGTGCCGTCACGGCGGGTCGCCGAGGCCGGGTTCCTAGCGGCTGGCGGTGGCTCCGGGAGCGTCGTAGACCATCTCGCGCCGCCCGTCGATCCACCGCCGGCTCTGCCACCGCTTCTGGAGTCGATACACGACAGCGTGGTCACCGCGGCTGGCGAACCCGTCCGCGACCCGGATCGCGGCGGCCTTGGCTCGGGCTTCGAGGTTTCCGACGCACGCGGCCCCGATCGGCTCGCCCAAGGTCTCGGATTCGACCTCGATGATGAATTCGACCCTCATGCCATCCTCCGCCTGTCGCAGTGCGCCGTGGGATTGGGGCCCTCCGTCGGAGGGGCCAGATCGCCTCGATGTGATTCTGCTTTCATCACGTCCGGTCGAGTGGCCCTTGTTTACAAGTCTTGTTGAGTAGAGCGACCGGGATGGTCGGGAGATCCCACAAGAGACCTACGGGTTACCCGTAGTTCGGAGCTCGACCCCCAGGCCGACGGCGGGAGTGGGATTCGAACCCACGAGACCTCCTCGCAGAGGCCTAGCGGTTTTCAAGACCGCCCCGTTCGGCCGCTCCGGCATCCCGCCCGTCCGGGCGAGGATACCCGCCCGGAGGCGCGACGCGCGCGATGTTCGCCACCCGCTCGCCCGCCCGGATCAGCGATCTGCCGGTCTCCGGCGCGCGGGCGTCGAGATGCGTCGCGATCGCCAGAAACGCCTGCGCCGTCGTCAGGGCGTCGCCGAGCGCGTGGTGGGGACGGTGCGCCGGCAGGCCGAGCGCGCGCGTCAGCGTCCGCAGCGAGATGCCGCGCGGCAGGTAGCCGTCCCGTTCGAACAGCCACAACCGCCCGATCACGCTGGTGTCGATCATCGGCGAGCGCCAGCGCACGCCGCGGCGGGCGGACGCTCGCGAGAGGAACGCCCGCTCGAACCACGCCGCGTGCGCGACGACGATGCGGCCGGCGACGGCCTCGAGCAGCTCATCCACTGCCTCGTCGGGCGACGGTGCCGAGGCGAGGTCGGCCGGCAGGATGCCGTGTACGACGATCGACCCCTCCTCCGGCATCCGTCGCGGCCGGGTCAGGCCGTAGCGCGCCGCACCGGCGGGGATGCAGCCTTCTTCGACCGGCACGACCGACCACGAGATGATCTCGTGCCGGCGCGCGTCGAGACCCGTCGTCTCCAGGTCGACCACGGCGAACCGCGCCGCCCGCCACGGCACCTCGGCATCCACGACCGCCCGCCGGTAGGCCCGCGCCGCCGGGCTGCGCGGCCGCTGAATCAGCGGGCGGGGCAGCCTCATCGCAGGCGCAGGTCGAGGTCGCTCGCGATGCGCCTCTGCACCTTCGAGATCGCGCGGAACGCATCGCGCAGGTAGCTCCGGGTGAGCCGGTCGAGGGTCGCCGGGTCAAGGTGGTCGTCCGGCGCCCGCCCGGCCCGCAGTTGCTCCACCTGGTGCGTGAGCCGCAGGTCGCAGATCAGGTCGAAGGCCGACCCGAGCGTGCGCGCGTCCTCCGTCGGCAACGTGCCGGCGGTTGCGGCCGTCCGCAGGCGATCGCGCGTCGTCGCCGACGTCACGCCGGTCGCGAGCCCGGCATACCGGGCCAGGTCGACGATCGGCAGCAGGCCGCCCCGCTTCAGGTCGAGTCGTCCCGCGTGCTCACCGGAGTCCTCGACGACGATGTCGCGCAGGAACCCGGTCGGCGGCCGGTGCACCAGCGCCAGGCGCGCCAGGCCGCGCAGCAGCTGCGGGTGCCGGCGGGCGTTGCGGAACGCCGCCACCATCGGCGCGCCCTCGTGCATGCCCCAGACCGGCTGGGCCTCGGCGATCACGGACGCCAGCATCAGCGCCTGCGGCCGAGTCGGATCATCCTGCCAGCTCGCGACCGCCTGCAGCCACGAGTCGAGCGAGCGGGCGAAGGCCGGGCTCGACGCCGACGCGCCCTCCTCGCACGGCCGCACGCCGCCGCGCGCCATGGCGTCCGCGACGCGGCCGGCGACCCGGGCGACGTACGCCCGCATGGCCGGATCCTCGTCGTCGCCCACCCACGCGATGGCCGAGTCGAGATCGCTCGACGGCACCACCTCGCGGCGCGCGTGGCTGCCCAGCGCCAGCCAGGTGAACGGGTACGGCGGCGTCCCCTCCTCGGCCACGGCAAGGTCGAGCAGGCGCCGGAGCGCGGCATCGAGCACCACGGTGAGCGTGCCCGAGATGGCCGCCGGCGCCACCCGTGCGTCGTGCAGCGCGATGGTGGTCGCGGGCAGCTGGCGGATGATCGCCTCGACCGCCTCGCTGCACGTGGCGCGGGCGATCGCGATGCGCAGGTGAAACGGCGTCTGGCGTTCGACCGCCAGCAGCTCGCTGTCCGACACGACGCCCACCACCTGACCGGTCGACGACAGCACCGGGAAGTGCCGCACGCCGCGGTCGAGCATGTCGAGCAGCACCTCGGAGCCGAGCTGGCCCGCGGTCACGGTGTACGCCGGCGCCGACATGACTTCGCGCAGCGGCGTGTCGCCGTCCAGGCCGGCGGCCACGACGCGGCTGCGCAGGTCGCGGTCGGTGACGATGCCGAGCGCGCCGTCGGCCAGCGGCACGACGATCGATGAGGAGCCCGCGGTCGTCGCCTGGCGGGCGGCCTCGCGCACAGGCGTATCCGGATCGCACAGCAGCGCGGGCCGGTGCAGCAGCGTCCCGACCGGGCGCTGGGCGTTGTCGACGTGCCGCGGAGCGTCGAGCCGCTGCTGGTCGAACGCGTCCAGCTGGCGGACGACGTAGCGCACCCCTTCCGGGCGGGCGAACAGCTCGCGAACCGCCTTCTCCGGCAGGCGGTAGGCGAGCGTGTCCTCCGCGGCCCTGAAGCCGACCGTCGCCGGCAGCCCGGCCAGCATCGAGGCGTAGCCCAGCACGTCGCCCTCGCCGAGCAGGTCGATCACCGCCTCGTCGACGACCACCTCGACCCCGCCGCGCCGCACGACGCGCACGGCATCGAGCGGCGCCGCGCCCTGCGCCACGATGATCGCGCCGGCGGCGAAGAACTCGATCTGCGCCTGCGCCGCAACCGCCTCGAGATCCTCCGTCCCGAGCGTGTCGAAGGGTGTGACGGTGGCGAGGAACTCCGCGATGTCGTGCACGACGATCGATCGTACCGTGTGGCCCCGGCGCGCTTTCGCGTGCACCGGTGCATGCTTCGGTCATGCCCCTCTTCACGAAGAACAACTACTCGGCCGCCGAGGCCAAGGATCTGGTCGGCCGGCAGGTGCGCTTCGCGACGGGCGTGAAGACCGGCCGCGGGCTCACGATCAAGAAGGGCGAGCGCGGTCGCGTCATCCGCGTCGTCCATCAGCCGGACGGCGAGTTGCTGGTGGTCAACGTCCGCGACGTCGGCGAGATCGTCGTCGGCAACGCCGGCGCGCTCGAGCTGGACGAGTAGCGGTCTACGCGGAGTACGGGCCGAGCACCGCGGGCAGCCCGTACCGCTGCAGCACCTCGGGCACCGCGACCGAGCCGTCCTCGCGCTGGTGCGTCTCGAGCACGCCGATCACGGTCCGCGACGACGTGACGGCGGTGCCGTTCAGCGTGTGGACGGTGCGCAGCCCGCCGCTCTCGGAACGCATCCGGCAGTCGAGCCGGCGCGCCTGGTAGTCGGTCGTGTTCGAGCAGCTGGTCAGCTCGCGGTAGCGGCCCTGGCCCGCCAGCCACACCTCGATGTCGTACTTCTTCGCGGCGGGATTGCCGAGATCGCCAGCCGCGACGTTGACGACGCGATAGTGGAAGCCGAGCGCCTGCGCGATCTCCTCCTCGACGTCGAGCAGCCAGTCGTGCTCCTCCCAGGACCGATCGGGGTGGCAGAACGAGAACATCTCCACCTTCTCGAACTGGTGCGTGCGGAAGATGCCGCGTGTGTCGCGGCCCGCGGCGCCGGCCTCGCGCCGGTAGCACGTGGAGATGCCGCAGTACCTGAGGGGCAGGTCCTCCTCGGGCAGGATCTCCCCGAGGTGCAGCGCCGCCAGGGACACCTCGGAGGTGCCCACCAGATAGAGCTCGTCCTCGGGGACGCGGTAGATCTGCGCCTCGTCGCCGGGGAGGAACCCGGTCCCGACCAGGGCCTCGCGGCGCACCAGCACCGGCGGGTTGACCGGGATCAGGCCCTTGCCGCGCAGGGTGTCGATCGCGTAGCGCGAGAGCGCCATCCACAGCACCGCGATGTCGCCCATGAGGTACGGGAACCGCGAGCCCGATGTGCGCGCGCCGCGCTCCATGTCGATCCAGCGGCCGGCGATCGCGAGGTGGTCGCGCGGCTCGAACCCGAATTGCGGCTGCTCGCCGACGATCTTGACGACCTCGGCGTCCTCCTCGCGGTCGCCGAGCGGGGAGGAGGGATGTGGCAGGTTCGGCAGCTGCAGCATCGCGGTCTCGAACCTCGCCCCGGTCTCGGTCAGCTCGCCTTCGAGGCGGTCGAGATCCGTCTTCAGCTCGCGCACCTCGGCCCGGGCCCGTTCGGCGATGGCGCCGGCGGCGGGGTCGTCCTGCGCGCGCTTCATGGCGTCGCCGATGGTGGCCGACACGGTGTTCCGGCGGCCGCGCAGCTCGTCCACCAGGGTTTGCAGCGACCGGCGCTGTTCGTCGAGCGCGATCGCCTCGTCCAGCATGCCGTCGGCGCCACGCCGCGCGAGTGCCGTGCGGAGGCCGTCCGGATCGCTACGCAGGAGCTTCGCGTCGAGCATGTCCGAATCCTAGAGGAGTGCTGGAGGCTTGATGTGGATCTCGCCCGCACACCCGCGGAGGCGGGCCCGAGGCCCCACCTCGAACCTTTAGCTGCGCGCGGCCGCGATGGCGTTGAGGACCCGCGGCACGCCGTCCTCGTGCAGCGGCGGACAGACCCAGTCGGCGTGCAGCGCGAGCGGCTCGAAGCCCTCGGCCACGGCCACGCCGAAGCCGGCCCAGTCGAGCAGCTCGATGTCGTTCTCACCATCGCCGAAGGCGATGCACTCGGCGCTCGTGATGCCGAGCAGCTCGCAGGCATACTCGGCACCGGTGGCCTTCGATATGCCGGCCGCTGCCATCTCGAGGTAGTACGGCAGGCTCTTCGCGATGAACGCGCGGTCGCCGTAGCGGGGCGCCAGCGCGTCGCGCAGGGCGCTCATCTCGTTCGGCTCGCCCCACGTGACGAGCTTCGTGGGCGGCGCCGGCAGCCAGTTCGCGAGGTCGCCGACCACGCGGTAGCCGACGCCGGCGTTTCGGGAGTAGGTGTGCGCCGTCTCCGACTCGTGCGCGACGTAGACGTGCTCGTCGATGAACGCGACCGGGTCGTAGCCGGCCGCCTCGATCTCGATCAGCAGCTCGCGCGCCGTGGGGATGTCGAGCGGGTCGTGGCGGAGGATCTCACCCTCAGCCGATCCGACCATCGCTCCCTGGTAGCAGACAACGGGCGACGCGATCCCGAGCTGCGCCGCCACCTTCAGCGCGCTGGTGAGCATGCGGCCCGTGGCGATGATGCACTGCACGCCCGTCTCCTGCAGCCGCGCGATTGCGGCCGCTGCGGTGGGCAGAGCCTGCGCCTCGTGCAGGACCGTGCCGTCGAGGTCGAGGAACGCGGCTCGCAGGTTGGCGGGATCGAGCCCGGCCGGCAGCTGCACTACTTGCCGGCGACGGATGACACGTACGCCGCGACGTTCGCGATGTCCGGGTCGGAGATCGTGCCCTTGAACGGGGGCATGACGCCCTTGCCGTTCGTGACCCGGTCCGTGACCAGCGCCGCATCGGGCTTGACCTGGTCGAGGTTCGGCCCGACGGCGCCCGAGGTGCCGGCGTCGGCGAGCGTGTGGCAGCCGCCGCAGTTGGCGGTGAACACGGCCTTGCCGGCGGCAGCGTCACCCGTGGCGGGCGCCGCGCCGGTGTCGGTCGAGGCGCCGGTGCCGGTGGCCGCACCCGTGTCAGTGCCGGTGGCTGCAGCGGTATCAGTGCCGGTGGTCGCAGCCGTGCCGGCCGGTGCGCCATCGCCGGCGCCGACAGTGACGACCTGGTCGGTGCCGATCGTGATCGTTCCGGCGACGGTGCCGTTCGGCGTGTCGGACCCACCGCAGGCGGCGACGCCGAAGGCGAGGCCTACGAGGGCGAGAAGAGCGGCGAACGGGGCGAGGCGAGGGCGCATGATCATCCGAGTTTCGCGGTGCGAGGCCGATTGATGGTAGCAACAGGGCCTCCGCATGGCGCACGGGCGGAGCCCCGTGAGACGAACGGGTCGGTCGGCCTACGCGCCGGCGACCGAGGCGACGTAGGCCGCGACGCTCGCGATCTCCGCGTCGGAGAGCGTGCCCTTGAACGCCGGCATCGGGCCGCCGCCGTTCTCGACCTGGGTCTTGACCTTTGCCTCGTCGGGCTTCAGGTCGTCGAGGTTCGGGCCGACGGCGCCGCTGGCGGCCGCGTCGGCGAGCGTGTGGCAGCCGCTGCAGTTGGCGGTGAACACCGCCTTGCCGGCGGCGTCGCCTCCGGCGGCCTGGGTGGTGGCTGCCTCCGTGGTCGCAGCCTCCGTCGAGGCAGCGGGCGCGTCCGTGGTGGCCAGGGCTGGGGTCGTCGTCTTGCCGCCGCCGCTGCTGCCGCCACAGGCGGCGACTCCGAGGCTGCAGACACCGGCGAGCAGTGCTGCGACGAGAACGCGCTTTCTCACGGGCTGGTCTCCCCTTCAGAATCCACTGGTGGCAGAGACTACCAGTCGATTCCAGCGTTCGACATGGATTCGGAAAGCCGAATTTCTGCGACACTGCGTGATCGATG
The DNA here is from genome assembly GCA_046598415.1 of Gaiellales bacterium. GTDB lineage: Bacteria > Actinomycetota > Thermoleophilia > Gaiellales > F1-60-MAGs149 > VFJZ01. Next base: position 33,824 of record JBKJIG010000103.1, on the reverse strand, counting down.
GACGACCGCGACCGACTTCTCCTGGATGAGCTTCAGAACGATCTCCCGCTCGTCGTGCGCCCGTTCGCGGCGCTCGGCGACCGGATCGGGATGCCGGAGGACGAGATCCTCGAGCGCATCGACCGGCTGCGCGGCGAAGGCGTCGTGCGGCAGATGTCGGCGATCTTCGACACGCGCCGGCTCGGCTACACGAGCCAGCTGATCGCGGTCCGCTCGCGCGACGACACGTCCGACGTGACGGCCGCGGTGTTCTCGTCGCATCCGGGCGTGACGCACAACTACCGGCGCGACCACCACTTCGACATCTGGTTCACGATCGCGGTGCCGCCCAACTCGCAGATCGGCATGGACGCGACGGTCGACCTGCTCGGCAAGCTCGCGAACGTCGAGTCGATCAGACCGCTGCCGGCCATCAAGTTCTTCAAGATCGGCGTCGACCTCGACATGAAGGGCGATCGCGATCCGGCCGCCAAGAAGTCGCGGCGCGAGCCCTCGTCCAAACCGCCCGATCCGTCGAGTCTCAGCGACCGCGACATCGCCGCCATCCGCGCGCTGCAGACCGATCTGCCGGCCGTGTCCGAGCCGCTCGGCGTCGTGGCCGAGCCGTACGGCTTCACGCAGCAGGAGTTGCTCGAGGCGGGCGAGCGGTTCCTCGCCACCGGGCAGATGCGGCGCTTCGCCGCCGTCCTCAACCACCGCAACGCCGGGTTCGTCCAGAACGGCATGGGCGTGTGGATCGTCGACGAGGACCGGGTCGAGGAGCTCGGCCAGGTGATGGCGAGCTTCCGCGGCGTGTCGCACTGCTACCAGCGGCCTACCTACTCCGACTGGCCCTACCGGCTGTTCTCGATGACGCACGGCCGCGACAAGGCCGAGTGCGAGGCGGTGCTGCAGGCCATCTCGGAGGAGACCGGGCTGACCGAGTACGACGTGCTCTACTCGACGCGCGAGTACAAGAAGACCCGCCTACGCTACTTCACGCCCGAGCTCGAGGAGTGGGAAGCGGCCCACGCCGCCCTCACGGCCTGATCAGCGCCTTCAGCAGCCCGTCCCGCGGCCGGATGCCCGCGGTCATCTCGAGCGGCACGACCACGTCGGCGAGCGCGAACTCGTGCGTGATCAGGGCGCGGAACGGCGCCGGGTCGCGCCGCACCAGCTCGAGCGCGGCGCGGACGTGGCGCGGTGCGTGGTGGAAGACGCCGCGGAGCGTGAGCGCCTCGTAGTGCAGCCGGTAGGCGTCGACCGGCACCGAGACGCCGGCCCTCAGCCCGCCGAACAGCACCACGGTCGCGCCGGGCGCGGCAAGGCGGATAGCCCGCTCCCACGCCTCCGGCTGGCCGGCGGCCTCGATCACGCGGTCGAAGGCGGCCGGTGGGTCGGGGTCGGCCGACCCGAGCACGACGACGTCGCAGCCGCGGGCGGCGAGGGCGGCCGCGAGCATCTGCCCGAGCGCGCCCCGGCCGAGCACGCACACCCGGTCACCGGCTCGCGCCTCGGTCGCCTCGACGCCGTGCAGCGCGCACGCCAGCGGCTCGCACATGGCGCCGACAGCGGCCTCGACGTCCGCGGGCAACCGGTAGAGGTTCGTGCGCACGATCCGCTCGGGCACCAGCAGATACTCGGCGTACGCGCCGTTGAGAAGCGGCAACAGCCCGGTGCAGAGCTCCTCGCGGTCGGCCAGGCAGCGGGTACAGGCGTCGCAGGGCGCGGAGTTGGCGCCGGCGACGGCGTCGCCGACGGCGAACGCCGTTCCGGCGCCGACTGCGGCGACGGTACCGGCATACTCGTGGCCGAACGGCGACGGCGTCTCGCCCAGCAGCACCGGGTGGCCGCGGAGGTAGCACTTGGCGTCGGTGCCGTCGGTGAGGGCGGCGTCGATCCGGATCAGCGCCTCGCCGGGGCCGGGCTCGGGCACCGGCACGGTCTCGATCCGCACGTCGCCGGGGCCATGGAAGATGGCCGCGCGCATGCCGGTCACGGCCGGAAGACCACCTTCAGCGCCTGTCGCGACCGGTACCGGGCGAGGCCCTCGGCGAACGCGGCCAGCGGCAGCACGTCGGTCACCAGGTCTTCGACCCGGACGCGGCCCGAAGCGATCAGGTCGAGCGCCTCGCGCAGCGACGCGGGCGTGGCGGAGCGCGAGCCGACCAGCACCAGCTCGCTGCGGTAGACGCGGTCGAGCAGCACGGGCACGGGCGTCGCCGGCGCCGCGAACACCAGGCACGTGCCACCCGGGCGCAGCAGCGCCAGCGCCGCGTCCAGCGCCGACGGCGCCGTCACGACGGCGAAGTCGAGCAGCTCGTCGGAGGCGGCGGGCTCGAAGCCGTCTTCGGCGGCCGCCATCAGCCGGGCCGGGTCGGAATCGATCGTGCGCACGGTGTCGCCGCGGGCGGTCAGCACGCGGGCGAACAGCCGGCCGACCGCGCCGCAGCCCGCCACCACGCCGGTGCCCCGCGGCACCCGGGCCGCGCCGCGGACGATGCAGCCGAGCGGCTCGACGAACGTCCCGGCGAGGTCGGACACGTCGTCGGGCAGCGACAGCACGACGACGCCGACGTGGCCGGCCGGCGCGACCAGCAGCTCGGCGAACCCGCCCGGACGAAGGCCGGAGGCGCGGTACCGGGGACAGCACGTCTCGTGGCCCGCGAGGCAGTCCTCGCACGCGCCGCAGGGCACCCGGTGGGCGAGCGCGACCCGCGTGCCGGTCGGCAGCGCGCCACCCGCGACGACGCCGGCCAGCTCGTGGCCGAGCACCGATCCCTCGATGCCCGTGCCGTCGGCGAGCTTTTCCACGTCGGAGCCGCACAGGCCGACGGCGGTCACGCGGATCAGGATCTCACCGTCACGGGGGTGCGGCACGGGGACGTCGCGCAGCTCCGTCGTGCCGTCGCGTCCGAGCACCACCGCGCGCATCCGCTCCACGCCGGGCATCGTACGACGGTGCCGGCCCCGGCCGCGCACCGCCCGTCAGTACGCGGCGTCGAGCAGCGCCTGCAGCTCGCTGGTCGTGATCGGGTCGCCCGGCGTGGCTGCGAGATCGCTGCGGCGCGCGGCCGTGGCCTTCACGATCGACGGCAGATCATCGCGCTCGATGCCGAGCGCGCCGAGGCCGTTCGTGCCGGCGGCGCGCGAGAGGCGGCCGAGATCGACGGCGTCGTGGAACAGCGCCAACTCGCGTGGCGCGCGCGCCTCCATGAACCGGGCGACGTGCGGCAGCAGCACGGCGTTGACGGCGCCGTGCGGTGCGGCGGTGCTGCGGACGATGGACTGGCTGATCACGTGGTGCAGCGCGAAGCCGGTCAGGCCGAGCGCGTGCCCGGCCAGCAGGGCGCCGAGGGCGAGCGCGGGACGGTTCGTCTCGTCGTTGGCGAAACCGGCGTCCAGCTGGCGCGCGGCCTGGATGGCCGTCGCCTCGGAGAACGGGTTCGCGCGCGGCGAGTAGAGCGACTCGAGAGCGTGGGCGAGGGCGTTCATGGCCGACTCGGCGAGCCCCGGCAAGGGCTGCGAGGCCATCACGGCCGGATCGGCGATCACCAGCGCCGGCCGCACGTGCCGGCCGCGCTCGTGCCCGGCCAGGGGCCGGTGATGGGCCGACAGCTCGGCCCCCGACAGCGTGGTCGCGATGGTGGCGACCGACAGCCGGTCGGCCGAGCCGATCGCCTTTGCGGAGTCGACGACGCGGCCACCGCCGAGCGCGACCAGCGGCCGCGTGCCGACCGCGCTGCGCACGGCCGCGGCGGCCTCGGGCACCGGTCCGGGCGGCACCATCACGACGACGGCCGCCCGGTCGACCACCTCGGATGCCTGCTCGGCCGCGCGCTCGGTCGTCAGCAGCGCGTACCCGGCGAAGCCGGCTCGGGCCAGCAGGCGCGGCGCGTCGGCGAGGGCGCCCGGGCCGAAGCGGATCAGCCGGTCGCCCTCGGCGAGGGTGAAGTCACGCGTGGGAGGCCACATCGCGCGGGCTCCTCAGGGTCGGCTCGTCGATGAGGAACCCCGGCGCGGCGGTGGCGATCTCGGAGAGCACGCCTGAGTGCTCATCGACGTTCGGCTGTGCGTCGGCCGTGATCGCGGCCACGTGGTGGATGCCGTGCAACCGCGTCCTCATGCCAGCGCCTCCCGCCCGTGCGGTGCCGTCAGGTCGACGTCGGGCCCGATCGGCAGGATCCCGCGCGGGTTCAGTTCGTGGTGGGTGAGGAAGTAATGGCGGCGGATCTGATCGAAGTCAACCGTCTCGGCCACGCCGGGCACGGCGTACAGGTCGCGCAGGTAGCCGGACAGCGCGGGGTAGTCGACGATCCGGCGGCGGTCGCAGCGGAAGTGCGTGACGTAGACCGGGTCGAACCGCACCAGCGTCGTGAACGTGCGCCAGTCGGCCTCGGTGGTCTGCGGCCCACCGAGCAGGTAGCGCCGCGTCGTGAGCCGCTCCTCGAGCCAGTCGAGCGTGTCGAACACGTCGTGCACCGCAGTGTCGTACGCGGCCTGCGTGCGTCCGAAGCCGGCGCGGTAGACGGCGTTGTTGAGGCCGTCGTAGACGCGCGCGTTGATCGCGTCGATCTCGTCGGCGAGCACCGCCGGGTACAGGTCGAGGTCGACGTCGGTGAAGGCGTCGAACGCGCCGTTCAGCATCCGGATCACCTCGGCCGACTCGTTGTTGACGATCCGGTGCGTCTGCTTGTCCCACAGCACCGGCACCGTCACGCGGCCACGGTAGGCGGGGTCGGTGGCGGTGTAGGCCTCGGCCAGGAACGTGAAGCCGTTCAGTTCGTCGGCGTCGGTGCGGGGCGCGCCGGTGAAGGCCCAGCCGCGCTCGTCGCGGAGCGGGTCGACGACCGACATCGAGATGACGTCCTCGAGTCCCTTCAGGTGGCGGACGATGACCGTGCGGTGCGCCCAGGGGCACGCCAGCGAGACGTAGAGGTGGTAGCGGCCGGACTCGGCGGGAAGGGCGGAGGAGCCGGCGGCGGTGACCCAGTCGCGGAAGGTCGCCGCCGCGCGGACGAAGGCGCCATGAGATGGCGATGTAGTTGTCACGTCAACCATCTTACTCGCCTTCGTCACGGCGTCCGCGCACCCCGAACTGGATCACGGCGATCGCCATCAGCACGACCGGATAGCCCGCCGTCGCGACCGCGGCCACGAGCGGTCCGGTCGCCGATCCCCGGCCGACGCCGAACAGCAACACGGGGTAGGTGATCTGCCGGTTGACGAGCCACCCGGCAACCGCGGGCTCGTTGAACGAGAACAGGAACGTCGACGCGAACGCGCCCACCAGCGCAGGCCGCGTGAGCGGTATCACGATGCGGCCGAGCGTCTGCGGGCCGGTTGCGCCGAGGTCCTCGGACGACTCCAGGATCTCGCGGGCGATGGCGCTGATGCGGGGCAGCAGGAACAGAATCGCTATCGGCAGGAACAGCACGGCATGGGCGAGCAGCACCAAATGGAGCCCGAAGTCGGTCGTCACCGGTCCGCGTCGGGCGAGGATCAGCACGGCCGCGCCGTACGCGGCGGGCGGTGCGGCGAGCGGCATCAGGCAGAGCGCGAGGATGGCCGGCCGGCCGACGACGCGCTGGCCGCGGGCGAGGCCGTAGGAGAACAGCAGCGCCAGGGTGGTGTCGATGATCGCGACGGCGAGGCCGATCCAGACCGAGTTGAACAGCGCGCGCCAGATCGACGATTGGGCGGACAGGCCGTCGAACCGGTAGGCCTCGCGGTACCAGTCGAGCGTGAACCCGGTCCATGGCAACCCGGAGAAGTTCTCGCCGAACGACAGGCCCAGCATGAGGGCGAGCGGGAGGTAGAGGAACGCGAGGAACCCGGTGAAGTAGAGGCACAGGGTGCGCCGGCCACGGCGGCTGATCGCGACGCTCGAGGCGGCCATGCGCTGAGGCTACGCCGTCTGCAGGAAGGCGTCCAGACGGTCGAGTGCCGCGGGCGTTCCCGCCCGGCCGAAGCCGATGCGGAAGTGGTTTTCCGTGTGCCCGTAGACCGTACCGGGCAACAGCAACACACCTTGCTCGTCGCGCAGGCGCGCGCAGAAGGCATCGACCGGCTCGTCGTCGAGCAGCCGCGGGAAGCCGATCGCTCCGGCACGTGGCCGAAGCCACTCGAGCCGCCGGGAATGGCGGTTGATCAGTTCGTCGGCCAGCGCGACGTTGTCCAGCACTAGTGCGCGGTTGCGCGCGAGGATCGGCTCGGCACCGCGCAGCGCGATCACGCCGAGGATCTCCGCCGGCGCGGCGTTGCACATCGAGCCGTAGTCCTTGACGCGCACGGCCGCCGCCCGGATGGTGGAGCCCCGGGTCGCCAGCCACCCGATGCGCAGGCCCGCGAGGCCGTAGCTCTTCGAGAGCACGCCGACCGAGACGACGTGGTCGCCGAGGTCGGCGCCGGCCTCGAGCCGGTCGGCCGGATCGTGCTCGAGCAGTCGGTAGACCTCGTCGCAGAGCAGGGTTGCGCCGGCGTCGGCGGCGAGGCCCGCGAGCGCGCGCCACGTCGCGCGGGACGGCAGCATGCCGGTCGGGTTGTGCGGCGCGTTGACGACGATCAGCCGCGTCTCGGGACGCAGCGCGGCCTCGATCGCGCCGGGGTCGAGCGACCAGTCGTCGCTCGCGTGCAGCTCGATCGTGGTCACGTCGGCGCCGGCGGCCCGGGCGACGGCGTAGAGCGACTGGTAGCCCGGCCAGGTCGCCACCACGTGGTCGCCGGGGCCGACGAGGCCGGAGACGAGGCACGTGATCGCCTCGCTGGCGCCCGCGAACGTGACGACCTCGTCGGCGTCGACCGTCTCGTACAGCGCGGCCAGCTCGGCGCGCAGCAGGGGGTGGCCGGTCGTCTCGGTGTAGCCGAGGCGCAGGTCGTGCCACAGCGCGGCCGTCTCGTCGTCGGCGGTGGCCACGAGCTCGCGCATCTCGACGGTCTCCAGGTCGGACGAGCACAGCAGGTGGGGCGTGGCGAACTCGTGCTCGGCGAAGTACCGCTCGAGGAGGAATGGCTCCAGCACGGCGGTCATCCTATCGGCTTGCGAGGTACTTGCATGTATGCAATCATTGCATTTGCGAAATGATTGCTGAATCGCATGCATCTGGCCCGACCGCCTCGGCCGAGCTCGCCGAGCGCCTCGTCGCGCTCTTCGCCGCGATCGGGCGGCGCTCGAACATGAGCGCGGCCGGGTCGCTGTCGTTCGGCGACCTGTCGATCAGCCAGGTCCGCCTGCTCCACCTGCTCAACGCGGCCGGCGGCCAGTCGGTCGGCGATCTCGCAACGCGCCTCGGCATCTCGGCCGCCACCGCCAGCCGCGCCTGTGACGGCCTGTCGCGCGCAGGCCTCGTCGAGCGCCGCGAGGACGCCGATGACCGTCGCGTCAAGCGCGTCCACGCGACCGACACCGGCATTGCGTACGTCGAGCAGTTCGCCGCCGCGAAGCTCGGCGCAGTGCGCGAGATGCTGAAGTCGCTCGATGCCGACCAGCAGCAGCGCCTGTTCGAGGCGCTCGCGCCGCTGGCCGAGACAGCGCGGTGCGCACGGTGAGCGGGGGCCTCGACCGCCGCCTCTGGGCGATCTCCAGCGTCGTCATCCTCGGCGCCGTCATGTCGATCCTCGACACGACGATCGTCAACGTCGCCATCGACGCGCTGGCCCGCGACCTGAACGCGTCGCTGGGCACCATCCAGTGGGTCTCGACCGGCTACATGCTGGCGCTTGCGACCGTCATCCCGCTGACCGGCTGGGCCGCAGAACGGTTCGGCACGAAGCGGCTGTTCCTGGTCGCCGTCAGCCTGTTCGCGGCCGGCTCGGCGCTGTGCGGGTTCGCCTGGTCGTCGGAGAGCCTGATCATCTTCCGCGTGCTCCAGGGCCTCGGCGGCGGCATGGTGATGCCGACCGGCATGATGATCCTCGCGCAGGCCGCCGGCCCGCAGCGCATGGGTCGAGTGATGAGCGTGATCGGCGTGCCGATGCTGATCGCCCCCGTGATCGGTCCCGTGCTGGGCGGGTACCTGATCGACGAGATCTCGTGGCGCTGGATCTTCTTCGTGAACGTGCCCGTCGGCGCCGTCGCGCTGGTGCTGGCGATGCGCATCCTCGATCACGACCGCCCGCAGGTGCGTCACCCGCTCGACGTGCGCGGCTTCCTCTACCTGTCGCCGGGCCTGACGCTGCTCGTCTACGGCCTGGCCGAGGCCGGCGCCGAGGGCTCGATGACGGGCGCCCGGTCGCTGCTGTCGATCGCCGCCGGTGTGGTGCTGATCGGCGCGTTCGTCTGGCACGCACTGCACAGGACGCGGCCGCTGCTCGACCTGCAGCTGTTCCGCGTGCGGGCGTTCTGGGCCTCGTCCGCCACGACGTTTGTGCTCGGTGGCGCGCTGTTCGGCGCCATGATCCTGATGCCGCTGTACTTCCAGCTCGTGCGCGGTGCGTCGGCCCTCGAGGCCGGCCTGCTGCTCGCACCGCAGGGCCTCGGCGTCGCCGTCGCGATGCCCATCGCGGGCCGGCTGGTCGACAAGCTCGGTCCGGGCCGCATCGTCGTCGCCGGCCTCGGCGTGGTGCTGCTCGGCACCTTCGCCTTCACGCAGGTCACCGCGACGACATCGGAGGCGCTGCTCGGCAGCTCGCTGTTCATCCGCGGCGCCGGCCTCGGCATGACGATGATGCCCGCGATGAGCGCCGCCTACCAGGTGCTCGACCGCGCCGCCGTGCCGCGTGCCACGACGACGCTGAACATCCTGAACCGCGTCGGCGGTGCCCTCGGCACCGCGATCCTCGCGGTCACGCTGCAGGGCCAGATCGAGACCAACCTGTCCGGGCTCGCGCCGGGCGGAGCGTCGAGCGGTCTGGGCGCCCCGCAGGTGCTCACCGACGGCCAGCGCGCGGTGATCGCCGAGCCGCTCTCAGCGGCGTTCGGCTCGACGTTCTGGTTCGCGATGGTGCTGACGCTGGTCGCCGTCGCGCCGGCCGTGCTGCTGCCGATGCATCCGCCCGCACCGGCCGCCGCTCAGCCCACGGGCGGTCCTTCGGCCGAGCGCGAGCCGGTGCTGGCCGAGGTCTGACCTCCCAGCGGTACGTCACGGGGCCTGAGCCGAACCGGATCTCTGGCTCGCCGAAGCGGCCGCTCTCGCCGCTCACGACCATGTCGCACGCCATCGCGAGCTCGCACCCACCCGCGAGGCAGTGCCCGCGAACCGCGGCGATCGTCGGCTTCGGAAACGACCACAGGCGCATCGTCACGGCGACGTCGTACTCCAGGTGCTCGTGCCACTGCTCGGCCGCGTGACCCAGTGAGTCGCCGGCGGCGGCCTCGAGGTCGAATCCGGCCGAGCAGGCGCGCTCACCGGCGCCGGTGAGGACGACGACCTTGGCCTCGTCGTCGGCCGCGACCTCGTGCAGCGCCGCCTCCACCCCCGCGAGCAGCTCGGCGTTCAGCGCGTTCACCTTGTCGGGGCGGTTGAGGGTCAGCCAGGCGGCCGGCCCGCGACGCTCGACCAGCAGCGGGTCGCTCATGAGGGTCCTCCGAGGACGATCAGCCCGTCCAGCGCGACGACGGCGTCGGCCTGGACGAGCAGGGGGTTGACGTCGATCTCCATGATCTCGGGATGCGCCGCGGCGAGGTCGCCGAGCGCCACGATCGCCTGGAGCAGCGCGGCCGGGACCGGGTCGCCGACCAGTCGCGTCAGCGCCGGCACGGCCCGCACGAGCTGCTCGGCGCCGGCCTGGTCGAGCGGTGCCAGCGCGGCGGCGGCGAGATCCAGGGCCTCGGCCGTGCCGCCGCCGACGCCGGCGACGACGACGGCGCCGTAGTCGGGGTCGCGCACCGTGCCGAGCAGCACCTCGACCCCGCCCCGGACCTGCTCCGCGACGATCACCCTGCCGCCCATGCGGTCGGCGGCCGCGGTGACGCCCGCCTCGTCCGCGAGACCGATCGCGACGCCGCCGGCCCGGGCCTTGTGGGCCGGGCCGTCGACCTTGACGACGACCGGGTAGCCGATCCGTGTCGCGGCGGCGGCCGCCGCGGCCGCGGTCTCGCACCGGATCGCGCGCGCGGACGGGATGCCGTGCGCGGCGAGGATCGCGGTCGACTCGAACTCGGCCAGTGCGCCGGCGCCGGTGACCGGCTCGCCTGCCGGCACCGCCCGCGGCCGGGGCACGACCGGCGCGAAGGCGAGCCGGGCGGTGAGGGCCGCCACGCCCGGCGCCACGCCGCGCAGCAGCGGCAGGTCGTGCTCCAGCGCATACCGCAGGTCGGCCTCGGGCGGCTCCGCGGTCGTCACCGAGATGGCGCACGGGAACAGCCCTAGCTCGGCGCGGCTCACGAGCTGGCGCAGCATATCGGCGTAGTGCTCCGCGATCGAGCTCGTCACCCAGCGGCTGTGATCGGCGACCGACAGCAGCGCGTCGAACTCCCCCGACTCGGCGAGCTCGTCGAGAATCGCGGGGAACACGATCTCGGCCGCCTCGATCGCCCACGCATCGACGGGGTTCGCGATGTGGCCGAAGTTGGGGAACCGCTCGCGCAGGCGCCCGGCGAGCGCCGGGGACGGGTCCGACATCGGCGCGCCGACGCGCTCGGCCAGGTCGGCGACGTGCTCACCCTCGCCGCCCGAGGCCGTGATCGCGCCGATGCGCGTGCCGCGGGGCGTCCGGTTCGCGCCGAACGCGACCAGGTGCTCGACCCAGGAGCTCGCGTCGGCGACGCGGATCGCGCCGTAGTGGCGCAGCACCGCCGAGAAGCTGCGATCGGAGCCGACGAGCGCCCCGGTGTGCGCGAGCGCGGCCCGCGCCGCGACCGCCGACGTGCCCACCTTCAGCACGACCACGGGCTTGCCGGCCTCGGCCATCAGGCGGAGCCCCGCCTCGAACGCCGCCGGCCGGCGGATGCCCTCGATGAACAGGCCGACCACGCGGGTGCGCCCGTCCGCTGCCAGATACGCGAGCAGGTCGGCGATGTCGACGGTCGCCTCGCCGCCGGTCGAGATGACGGTGCGGAACCCCGTGCGCGGCCCCATGCCGACCAGCACCGACCCGAGCGAGCCCGACTGGACGATGCCGGCGACGCCGCCGGGCACGAAGCTGGATGGGATCCCGCCGATCCACGGCGACGCCACGTGCGGCGTCGCGACGCCCATGCAGTTCGGTCCGAGCATGGCGATCCCGGCCGCCGCCAGCTTTACGCCCACCCGCGCGGCGGTGGCCGCGCCCTGGTGGCTCGACTCGCTGCCGAGCCCCGGCACGATCACCACGCGGGTGCCGCCCGCGGCGATCACGTCGTCGATGGCTGCCTCGATGCGGAGGTGGCCGACGCCGATCACCACCATGTCGTGCCGCTCGCCGGCTCCGGCCAGCTGACGCACGCAGCGGACGCCGAGCACCTCGTCGCGGATCGGGTGCACGCCGACGATCGGCCCGCCGCCGATGGCGAGGTTCTCGGCCATCTGCCCCGACGTGCGCTCGGAGACGCCGTAGAGCGCCACGGATCGCGGCGCGACGAGCGCGTCCAGGTCGTACCGGGCCGGGGGGTTCGCATCCACTGCGGGCGGCATCATCGCGGCAGAGGTGTCTCGACCGGGCCGCGTGGCCCGAAAAACTCAACGCGAACCTGCAACCTGCGTGACACTCTCGTGACGTTCGGTCGCACCCGCGTGACACCCCATGCGAAACGTCACCCGCGCGAAAGCGCACGGAAGTGTCACAACCCGCGCAGAACCGTGCCCGGACGACCAATTCGGTGCCAGGCACCGAATTGATCACGAAAAATCTCGCGCCCGAAATCGGGCCGCTTCAAGGCGCCGCGCCGGGAGGATCGCGTTCGGCCCGCGGTCTCGAGACCGCGACGCCGACGAGGACGACCGCGATCCCCGCCAGCTGGATGGCGGTCAGATGCTCGTCGAGGAACGTGACGCCCCAGACCGTTGCGAGCACCGGCTGCAGCAGCAGCAGGATCGATACCGCGACCGCGCTGAACCACTGCAGCGTGCGGGCGACCAGGAGCCAGCCGCCGGCCTGGACGCCGACGCCGAGCAGGAGCAGCCACGCGTGCTGGCCGGCCGTGAGCGAGAACGACTCGCGCAGGACGACCGCGCAGACGAGGGAGACGGGGACGGCCGCCGCCGTCGACCAGAGGACGGGCGTGATCCGGTTCTCGGCCCGCGTGACGGCGGTGTCGAACACGAGAATGTACGCGCCGTAGAGCGCCGCGGCCACGAGGCCCAGCACGACGCCGAGCGTGTTTAGACCGCCGGTGCCCACGCCCCGCAGCAGGACCAGCCCCATGAGGACGATGACCGCGCCGCCCACCGCCCGCAGCGGCACGCGGCGGTGGAGGAACACCGCGGCGAACGTCATCAGCCACAGCGACGCCGTGTTGACGATCACCGTCGACGGCCCGGCGCCGATGCGCCGCGTCGCCTCGTTCCAGATCACGACCTCGATGCCCACGAGCACGCCAGCCACCGTGGCCGGCGCCAGGTCCGGCCCGCGCCGCAGGGCGCCGGCGCGCGCGGCCAGGAAGAGGAGCACCGGCGTCGCGTACGCGAACCGCAGCGCCGATCCGACGGCGGGTGGGGCACCCGACAACTTGTACAGCGCGGCCGAGAACGAGAACGCGAAGATACCCGCCAGCGCCGTCGGCCAGGCGAGCCTTGACCGCTGCACGTCTCTACGGCCTCGACGGGCGCGCCGTGCGGAACGCACGCGTCACGTAGTCGAGCCCGCCACCGCCGAGTTCCACCACCGGCATGTTCATGGAGTACAGGCCGGCCTCGATGCTCCTGCGCCGGACCTCGATGAGCGACTGCTCCTTGCTGAGGGTGAAGTCGATCATCGGCGCGTGACGGTAGCAGAGCCCCGATAGCCCTCTTCGAGCGGGCCGGACGCCGGCTTACCGCACGCTGATGACGACGTTTCCGACGTGGTGCTTGGCGAGGAACATCTCCTGCGCCTCGCGGAACCGCTCGAGCGGAAACGTGCCGGCGACGACCGGCTGCAGCCCACCGGACTCGATCAGGCGGACGAGCTCTCCGAAGGCGTGCGGCGGCGGCACCGTCGCGCCGACGAGGGTCAGGTCGTGCAGGTACATCGTGCGCAGGTCGAGCTCGACCAGGGGTCCCGCGATCGCCCCCGCGCAGGTGTACCGGCCGCCGCGCCGCAGGACGCCGAGCAGGTCGCCGAACCCGGTGCCGCCGACGATGTCGGCGACCACGTCGACCTCTGCCAGTCCGGTCGCACGGCGGAGCTCGGCCGACAGGTCGCCGGCGTCGCGCGCGAGCACGGCGCGCGCGCCGATTGCGAGGACCGCGTCCCCCTTGTCGGCGCTGGTGATGCCGTACGCGATGGCGCCCGTGGCCTCGGCGATCTGGATCAGCGCGCCGCCGACGCCGCCCGACGCCCCGGTCACTAGCACCGTCTCGCCGGCCACGAGCGCTGCGCGGCGGAGCATGTTCGCAGCGGTCACGTAGGACGTCGCAAACGTCGCGAGCTCGACATCGGTGAGGGCGGACTCGACGGGGTAGACGTTGGTCGCCGGCACGGCGACGAGGTCGGCGTACCCGCCGTCGACCTCCGACCCGAGGTAGGCCGCGCGGCGGATGTCGCCGGGATCGCCCGGGTCGCGGAGCCACGGGTCGACCAGCACCCGCCGCCCGACCAGCTCGCGGGACGTCCCCGGGCCGACCGCGACGACGCTGCCGCAGACGTCGGCGCCCTGAATGCGCGGGAACGTGAGCGGCACGCCGCCCCAGCTCGCGTCCTCGCCGGCGACCTCGGCGAAGCCGCCCGTGCCTCCGCTGCCGGTGCCGGCCGCAACGGCTTTCGAGTACCAGCCGGTGCGTGTGTTGACGTCGGTGTTGTTCAGGCCGCAGGCGCCGACCGCGATCAGGACGTCGCCGGGGCCGGGCACCGGATCGGGCCAGTCGGTGTGGTGCTCGAGCACCTCCAGCCCGCCGTGCCGCGGTGTGACGACGGCGCGCACCTACTCGTGCCAGACGTAGGTCAGGTCGTTCAGCTCGCCGGTGTCGAATCCGTACAGGAACTCGCACGTCTCGTCGCTGATGTTCTCCACGCGATGCGCCGCGCCGGCGGGGATGAAGACGCCGGTGCCCGGTAGGCAACGCTGCTCCTCCTCACCGACGCGGATCAGGGCCTCGCCGCGCACGACGTAGTACCACTCCTCCGCCTCGACGTGCGAGTGCAGCACGTGGATCTGGCCGGGCTCGAGCCAGTCGACGCCGACGTTCATCTTGCTGCCGTTGAGCGAGCGCGAGACGAACTCGACGTAGCGACCCTCGTCGCCGACCTTGCCGCCCGACGCCTCGGCCCAGTGGGTGTCGCCGGGATCGTGCTGGGTGCGGACGGGCTCGTCGCCGATCCGCCGGAAGTTGCCGGTCATCCCTCGTCACCGGCCAGTGCGGCGATCAGCAGCTCCTCGAACCGCAGCGGCCCCGACTCCTCGCGCGGGTGCAGCAGGCCGCGATCGAGCATCCCCGACTCGCAGCCGATCTGCACGGCGTTGCACAGCGGGATGTCCTCGCCGACGATCACCTCGAACCAGTCGACGTACTTCTGCACCGCGGCCTCGTCGACGTCGCGGTCGAACCAGTAGTCGAGCGTGGCCCGCGTCCGGCCCGGGCCGTCGGGCACCAGCTGGCGCGCCACGACGGCGCGATCGTCGCCGAAGACCGAGATCTGCGTGTTGGGGAAGAGGCTGACCCACGAGAACTTCTCGCGATCGAAGCGCTGCGTGACGATCATCCCGTGCGACTCGATCAGGTAGTCGGCGTTGCCGAACCCGTAGCCCGGCAGGGTGTCGCCGTGCACGAGCGGGCAGTGGTAGCACTCCATGAAGTTCTCGGCCACGATCTTCCAGTTCGCGTCGAGCTCGTGGAGGATGCTGCGGTGGCGCACGAGCCGGTCGAAGTCGACCAGCGACACTTCCTCAGCGAGCTGGAGGAACGGCGCCAGCAGCTCCGTCAGCGGCGTCGCGTTGCGGTCGACGCAGACGAACAGCAGCGGGCCGACCGTGGCGACCGCGAGCTCCGGCAACTGGCCGTCCTCCGGGGCGACCTCGATGCCGCCCGACGCCTTGTGGAGTCTGCCGTCGAGGAGGTACGTCCAGCCGTGGTAGCCGCACTGGAGCGTCTTCCGATGGCCGCACCCGGTTGCGACGACATGTCCGCGGTGCCGGCACACGTTCGCCAGTGCCCGCAGCTCGCCGGCGCCGTCGCGCGTGATGACGACCGGCAGGCCGCCGAGGTCGGCGGTCATGAACGAGTTCGCGTCCGCGACTTCGGCTGCCGAGCCGACGTAGTGCCAGTGCGGCGCGAACACCGCCGCCCGCTCGCGGCGCAGGATCGATGGATCGGTGAACCAGTTCGATGGGATCGACTCGACGGTGCGCATCAGAGCTCGTCCTCCCCTTCGGTCATGACAGCCAGGTGCGACATCTCGGTCTGGTCGGTCGCGCCGTGCCAGTGGCGCTCGCCCGCCGGCACGACGACCAGGTCGCCGGTGCGAACCGCGCGCTCCTCGGCCTCGGTGGCGACCACCCCGTGGCCGGAGACGATGTACAGCACCTGGTCGACGGTGTGGCTGTGCCACGTTGTCCGGGCGCCGACGGGGAACGACACGTCGTAGATGCGGAGGTCGCGGGCGTCGTCGCCGCTGACGATCTCGAGGGCACGGACGTCGCCCTCGAAGATCTCCCAGTCGACCTTCGGCGCGATCGGCAGGCCGAGCGTCTTGACTTCCATCCGGTCACCTCGTATAACTGATTGTCAGTGGTAGGTGTTCGATTCTTAGCAGACAGATGGTAGACCCCAAAGGTGGGTGGCGTCAATCGCCGGTGCCTGCGAACCAGCGCAACGCATCGGTCGGCAAGGCGGCGGCGATCCTCCGCGTCGCTGCGGCGCACCCCGACGGCCTCAGCGTCTCGGCCCTCGCGCGCGCCGCGGGCATCCCGCGGGCGACGACGCTGCGGATGGTCGACGCGCTCGAGGCGGAGGGACTGGTGGCGCGGATGCGCGATCGCGACGCGGTGCTGCTCGGCGTGGCCGTGCTCGCGCTCGCGGACGCGGTGCGGCCCGAGCGGCTCCTGCTCGAAGCCGCGCGGCGTCCGCTCGAAGCGCTGGTGCGCGAGGTCGGCGAGGCCGGCACGCTCGCCGTCACGCGCGGCGACACGATCACCTGCGTGCTGGAGATCGCGGGTCCGCGGCTGATCGGCCCGTCCGGCTGGCTCGGGCGCAGCTGGGGCGTGCACGCGACGGCGAGCGGTCGCCTGGTGCTCGCAGCGATGCCGCTGGCGGCGCTCGACGCGTACCTCGCCGGACCGCTGCCGGCCGTCACCGAGGCGACCGTGACCGATCCCGGCGCGATCCGAACCGAGGTCACCGCGGCCCGGACGCAGGGCTGGGCCGCGTCCGTGGACGAGCTCGAGATCGGCCTCACCTCGATCGCCGCCGCCGCCGGCGACACCGGTGCGTACGTCGGACTCAGCGGCCCGACGTCACGTCTCCAACAGCGAGATCTCGGCACGCTGGGCGCCGCGGCGCGTGCGTGCGCCAACGCGATCGCGTCGACCGTGCCGGGCGTCCACTGAGTCGCTGTCAGCTCACGCGCCGGCGACCGCTGCGGCTGACTCGGCCGCCTGGATGAACGCCGTCGTCACCGGGCTCAGGTAGCGGTCGCGGTGCCAGACGACGCCGATGTGCCGGGCGAGGCGCGATGACTCGCACAGCGGGACGACGACGGCGTCGACGCCGGGCGTGTCGCGTTCGACCGCGAGCA
This sequence comes from Gaiellales bacterium, assembly GCA_046598415.1. Classification (GTDB taxonomy): domain Bacteria; phylum Actinomycetota; class Thermoleophilia; order Gaiellales; family F1-60-MAGs149; genus VFJZ01. The sequence goes on along the minus strand of JBKJIG010000103.1, from coordinate 17,057 downwards.
GGGGCATGACCGCGTAGCCGACCCCGGCGGCGACGAGTCGCTGGACGGCGATGTTCTCGTCGCTGCGGAACACGACGCGCGTGCGCGCGCCGGCCGCGGCCAGAGCCTGCCCGGCGCGGATCGCGCAGCTGTCGGTCTCCGACTGCGCGATCAGGTCGGCGCCATCCAGCGCCGTCCAGTCGACGCAGGACAGCGCCGCGATCGGGCTCCCGACGGGCGCCAGCACGACGTACGGATCCTCCAGGAGCTCGCGGCCCGTCAGCGGCTCGGTGATCGTGGTCAGGTCGGCGAAGGCGACGTCGATCTCGCCGCTCTGCACGAGGGTCGCCAGCTCGGCGGTGTGGTACGCGTTGCGCAGTTCGATGTCGACCCGCGGCCACGTCGCCCGGAACGCGGCGAGGGTGGCGGGCAGCAGCTTGGCGCTTACGGACTGGAAGACGCCGATCCGCAGGGCGCCGACCTCGCCGGCGGCGAAGGCCTGGAGGTCGGCGCCCATCGCGGCGACGCGGGCGGCGATGTGCTCGGCGTGGCGGAGCACGATCTCGCCGGCGGGCGTCAGCGAGACGGGCCGTCGCCCGCCGGGCCGTTCGATGAGGCGAAGGCCGACTGCCTTCTCGAGGGTCGCGATCTGCTGCGAGATGGCGCTCTGTGCGTACCCGAGGCTCGCAGCCGCCTGCGAGAACGACTTCGTGCGTGCGATCGCCTCGAGCGCGACCAGATGCCGGATCTCGACACCGAGGATCTGATCGTGATTCGTGATCGCAGCCATGCGTTTCTGGCGTTTCTGGTCCCGGTCGGGCCGGACATGATGGAGCAGCAAGCAGGCTACATGGACAGGGAGCGTGTGATGACGACGACGCCAGCCGCGGAGTACGACGAACAGGGATTCAGCTTCCGGCCGAACCTGCTCACGCCCGAGGACGTCGGCGTGATGACCGACGAGCTCGACCGGATCCTGCGCACCGATCCGGTCCCGGCGGGCGTGATCTTCGAGAAGGACGGCCGGACGCCGCGCAGCGTCTTCAACCCGCACCTGTACAACGACGTCTACGGCCGGGTGATCCGCCACCCGCGGCTGCTGAACGCGGTGGAGGAGCTGCTCGGCGAGCAGGTCTACGCCTACCAGCTCGCGATCAACTGCAAGGCGGCGTTCAACGGCGACGTCTGGTTCTGGCACCAGGACTATCCGACCTACCGGTACGACGACCACATCGCGGAGCCGCGGATGGTGAACACGCTGATCTTCCTCGACGAGGTGACGAATCTGAACGGGCCGCTGATGGTGGTGCCGGGGTCGCATCGCCTCGAGGCCGGCAAGACCGAGGAGTCGACGCAGGGCACCTCGTACACGCTCCGCTACGCGGAACCCGACGCGATCGAGTCCGAGGTGCGTCGCGGCGGCGTCGTGGCGCCGACCGGTCCGGCCGGCTCGGTGATCTTCATGAACCCGAACGCGCTCCACGGCTCGACGGCGAACCTCTCGCCGTGGCCGCGCCGCATGATCACGCTCACCTACAACGCGATGTCGAACAAGGCGACGAGCCCGAGCGTCCGCTCGCGCGACATCGTCTACGACGACACCGAGCTACCGGCGCTGCTGCCGCTGGACGATGACTCGCTGCGGGTCGGCGCGATTGCCGGCTGAGTGGCGGCTTCCGCTGCCGGGCGCGCATCCGTTGCGGCGGCTGCGCGCCCGCGCCTCGCGACGCTCGACAAGGTGGCCGACCTGCTGCGCGCGTTCACACCGTACCGCCAGGCGCCCTGCATCCCGCGGGGCGATCGCCAACGCCATCGCCCGCGTCGTCGGGTGCGCCGTCACCGAGCTGCCGATGACCCCGGAGCGGGTCTGGCGCGCGCTCGGGCGCAAGACATGCGCTTCGCCGCGGTGACCGTCATCGTCCGAGTCGGGCGCCAGGACGCCGAAAGCCCCGCCGGAGCGGGGCTTTCGAGAGTGGACCTGAGGGGATTCGAACCCCTGACCTCCTGGGTGCGATCCAGGCGCGCTCCCAACTGCGCCACAGGCCCGAGGACCCGGACTATACCGGGCGGCGGGTGGGTGCGAGCAGGTCAGGCCGTCTTGCGGGCGACGTCGTCGACCCACTGCTGCGACGTCACGAAGCGGCAGGCGGTCGTGGCGCTGCCGTCCTCGCGGGCGCCGTGGCGCACGACCACGGCCTCCTGGCCGATGGTGGCGGTGCCGTCGTCGAACACCATCGTGATCCGCACCAGGTCGCCGGGTGCGAACGGCGCTGCGGGAATGAACGCGAATCCACCTGCCGAGAGGTCGGTCAGGCGACCCGGTACGCGCGTGCCGGGCGCCAGGTGGCGCGCCCGCACGGCGACCGCCACCAGCGTTCGCTCACGCTGCGTCCGGAGATCGCAGCGCCGCTCGAGAGAGGAGCTCATCCATTGAGCATCGCCCGCGATGCCGGGATCGCACATCCCCCAAATGAACGAGCCGAGACGTCCGGCTAGAAGGAGACCTTGACCGGCTCGCGGTCGGCGGGATCCTCGATCTCGAAGAACTCGCGACGGGTGAAGCCGAACGGGCCGGCGAGCAGGCTGTTCGGGAACACCTGGATCTTGGTGTTGTACGACTGCACGTTGCCGTTGTAGATGCGGCGCGATCCGGCGATCTGGTCCTCGGTGTTCGCCAGCTCGCGCTGGAGCTCGGTGAAGCTCTCGGCCGCGCGCAGCTGCGGGTAGGCCTCGGCGACCGCGAACAGGCCGCCCAGCGCGCGGGTGAGCGCGCCCTCGGCCTGCCCGGCCTGGGCCGGGCCCTTGGCGCTGATGGCGGCGGAGCGCGCGGCGGAGACGTTCTCGAATACCTCCCGCTCGTGCGTGGCGTAGCCCTTGACCGTCTCGACCAGGTTCGGGATCAGGTCGTGGCGGCGTTTGAGCTGCACGTCGATGCCGCTCCAGGCCTCGTCGACCTTGTTGCGGGCCTTGACCATCCCGTTGTAGATCAGGACCAGGAAGAGGCCGATCAGGACGATGATGCCGAGAATGACCCAGGTCATCATGTCTCCCGCGTGCGTTGCATGCGCTTAGACTAGCCCACGCGGAGCCGGGAGGCCGGCGAGGTGGTGCACGAGGTGGATGACGGTCGCGACGCCGGCCACCAGCGGTGCCAGCTCGATCCACTCGTCCGCGCGGTGGATCGCCGCTCCCCGCGTGAGCCCGAGCGTGACGGCGGGGATGCCCCGGCCGAGCGCGGCGTTGGCGTCGGTGGAGGCGGAGTCCTCGCGCGCCGGCGGCAGCCCGGCGCGGGTCCGGGCGCGTCGCACCTCGCGCAGCAACGGGTGGCTCGCGGGGATGACGCCGCCTGGCCGCCGGCCGGCGCGGACGATCTCGGCGGCGATCCCGCGCGGCACCGCGGCGAGCACCTGCTCGATCCGAACGCAGGCGCGGTCGACGACGTCGTCGGTCTCGGCCCGGATGTCGATCTCCATGCGCGCCTCGCCGGCGATCGAGTTGACCGACAGCCCGCCCGACACGACACCGATGTTGACGTGTGCCGGCGCTCCTTCCGCCACCGCCGCCCGCCCGGTGTCGAACAGCACGTGCAGCGCCGACGGCCGGTCGCGGTCGCGCCACGAGTGGCCGCCGGGACCGCGGTACGTGACCACGTAGCGGGCCGAGGCGATGCCCGCCGTGACGACCGAGTCGATGCCGTGCCCCTCAAGCGCGATCACGGCGCTCGCGGGGTGCTCGTCGAGCACGGCGCGGATGCCGCGCAGGTCGCCCAGGCCCTCCTCGCCCACGGTCGCCGCCAGCAGGACCGCAGCGCGGGGCTCGCGGCGGACGCGGGCCAGCTGACGGCCGAGCTCGATCAGCGTCGCGACCGCCACGCAGTTGTCGCCGATGCCCGGCCCGTGCAGCCGGCCGCGGTCGCGGCGCGGATCGAGCGGCGTGTCGGCGGGGAAGACGGTGTCCAGGTGTGCGGCGACGACGATCGCCGGGCCGGCCGGGCCGACCCGCGCGAGCACGTTGCCGGTGGTGTCCGTGACCGGCTCGAGTCCCGCCTCGGTCAGCAGCGCGGCAACCGCCGCCGCACGCGCGGATTCCGCGAACGTGGGCGCGGGGATGGCGCAGAGGGCGAGGGTGTCGCGGACGAGGTCGTCGAGCACGGCGGGCGGCGCGGGGAGCGGGGCCGCTCCGTCGCGCTACGCGGCGGACTCTAGCCGGGGTGCGGCCATCCGGTTGATCGCAGCGAGCTTGTTGGTCGCGTCGAGCGCGGCGACCTTGTACGACTCGGCCAGCGTCGGGTAGTTGAAGACCGTCTCGACGAGGAAGTCGACGGTCCCGCCGAGCGCCATCACGGCCTGGCCGATGTGCACCAGCTCGGTGGCGTTCGTGCCGAACACGTGGACGCCGTGCACCCTGCGGTCCTCGGCGCCGACGAGCAGCTTCAGCATCCCGTGGTGGTCGCCGATGATGGCGCCGCGGGCGAGCTCCCGGTACCGGCTGATGCCGATCTCGTACGGGATCGACGCCTCGGTCAGCTCCTCCTCGGTCTTGCCGACGAAGGAGATCTCCGGGATCGTGTAGATGCCGATCGGCAGCACATCGGAGATGGCGCCGGCGTCGAGGCCGAAGGCGTGGCAGGCCGCCAGGCGGCCCTGCTCGCTCGACGTCGCGGCGAGGCTCGGGAACCCGATCACGTCGCCGGTCGCGTAGATGTGCGGCGCGGCGGTGCGGTAGTGCTCGTCGACGGGGATCCGGCCGCGCGTGTCGGCGGCGAGCCCGGCCTTCTCCAGCTGCAGCGCCTCGGTGGAGCCGATGCGCCCGGCGGAGTAGAGGACGGTGTCGGCGGCGATCCGCTTGCCGCTCTTCAGGCGCGTGATCGTGCCGTTCTCGTGCCGTTCGACCGCGACCACCTCCTCGCCGAAGCGGAAGGTGACGCCGATGTCGCGCAGGTGGTACTGCAGTGCCTCGGTGATCTGGTCGTCGCAGAAGTCGAGCAGGCGGTGCCGCTGCTCGATCACGGTCACCTTGGTGCCGAGGGCGGCGAACATCGATGCGTACTCGATGCCGATCACGCCGCCGCCGACGACGACGAGGGCGCGCGGCAGGTGCGGCAGCTTGAGAATGCCGTCGGAGTCGAGCACCGTCGAGTCGTCGAACTCGACCGTCTTCGGCCGGTTCGGGCGCGTGCCGACGGCGATCACGATGTTGTCCGCCGTGATGCGGCGCTCCTCGCTGCCCGCCGTGACGGCCACCGTGTGCGGATCGATGAAGCGCGCGTCGCCATGCAGCATCTGCACGTGGTTGCGGGCCAGCTGGTTGCGCACCACGTCGACCTCGCGCTGGATGACGGCCTGCGTGCGCCAGAAGAGATCCTCGATCGTGATCTCTTCCTTGACCTGGTAGCTCTGCCCGTACAGCTGCTTCTGGGACATGCCGGTCAGGTAGACGACGGCCTCGCGCAGCGTCTTGGACGGCAGCGTCCCGGTGTTGGTGCACACGCCGCCGACCATGTGCCGCCGTTCGACGACGGCGGCGCGCTTGCCGAGCTTCGCGGCCTGGATCGCGGCTTTCTGTCCGGCCGGGCCGGAACCGATCACCAGCAGGTCGAAGTCGCGGGGGGTGGGAGCGGGCGCCTCGAGGTTCGCGCCGGGAGTCTGCGTTCGTGCCACGCAGAGCCTATCGGCGCTTCGGTCGCTCGGGTTGACCGGTTTCGGTGGCGGTTCGCGCTAGCCGGCTAGCAGCCGGCGCACGAGCCGCCGATGCCGTCGCCACCGGCGAGGCTGCCGCCGCTGCCGCTGCCGCTGCCGCCCAGGTTGGTGCTACCGCCGCTCGGCGACGTGTTCTCGTTCGACGAGGAACCGCCCGACGAGTTGGACGAGCCCGAGGTGCGGGCCGGCGTGCCGGTCTTCGGCTTGGCGCGATGGGCGGGCCTGGCCGACTTCTTGGTCGTCTTCTTGACCTGAGCGGGCTTGCTGAGGACCACGACCTGCTTCGGCGCGACGGCGGCCGGTACCGTGATCACGGTCGGCGATGATGCGGAGACGCCCGGTGCATCGGGCCAGGCGGGTTCCGCCGCTAGCGATTGCAGCAGTGGCAGCATGCCGAGGTAGCCCGCAATCATCACTCCTGCGAGCAGTACCGACGCCAGATATCCCCTCTTCGTCTTCACGTGACCACCAGGTTCAACGCATCCTGAGTCATAATCGGCAGGAGAGTACTCCGCCTTGAGCCTTAAGTATAGACTCCGAATCTTCTTTTTTCTGCTGACAGTTCTGCCACTGCTTGCCGCCGGCTACGCAGTACAGGAAGTCTTCCGGGAAAATCGTGCGAGCCGCGTGGACTCGAGCCTTGCCAGTGCGCTTGGGGCTTCCGTCGCATTCTACGGGGATCGGCGGGACGTTGCCATAGACGTTGCGAAGGCCTTGGCTAAAGACCAGGCTCTGCAGAAAGCTGCTGCCAATTCGAGCTTCCTCGATGTGGGTGCAGTTTTGGCCCAGCGACCGATCACGTGGCTGTCCACCGCCTTCGAGGCCCCGACCGGCGCGATCGTGGCCGGCGCCGCCCCGCCGAGCCCCGCATTCGTCGACCGGGTACCGCTGGTCGGTGCCGACGGGAAGCCCCTCGGCTCGGTCCTGGTCGGGTTCACGCTCGGCGCAGACGTGGCGGGCGACCTCTCCGACGGCGACGTGGCGGTCGGCTTCCGCGACGAGCAGGCGCTGACCACGCAGGACGGGTCGAAGCCGGTCGTGCTGCCGATCACCCGCGGCATCAAGCCGTTCGCGGCGACCGTGGGCGGTGAGAGGGTGCGCATGCTCGAGCGCGACCTGGCCGACACCCGGCCCCCGGTGGCGGTCGCGGCCCTGTACCCGCAGGCGATGATCGACGAGGCGACCAGCGACGTCCGCACCAAGGTCGCGCTCGTGATCGGCTTCGTGCTGCTTGCGATCCTGGTCCTGGCCGAGCTGCTGGTGCGATCGATCACGGGCGTGCTGGGCACGTTCTCGCGGCGGGCCATCGAGATCGGCGAGGGGCGCTTCAAGGGCGACCTGGCGGTGCAGGGCAACGACGAGTTCGCCACCTTCGCGCGCAGCTTCAACACGATGGCGGCCGAGCTCGAACAGCGGATCGAGGAGCTCGACGGCGAGCGCCGCCGGGTGCAGGAGGCCGTCGCGCGGTTCGGGCAGGCGCTCGAGTCGACGCATGACGTTTCCGCGCTCCTCGGCATCGTGATCGAGTCGGCGATGGAGGCCGTCGGCGCCCGCGGCGGCCGGGTGGTGATCGTCGACGAGCAGTCGAACACGCTGGTCGAGCACCGGCGCCTCGGCACCGCCGTCGACCTGTCGGAGGACGTGCTGCCCTCGAAGATCGTCATCGGCGAGGGCGTCGAGGGCCTCGCCGCGCAGACCGGGCACCCGGCGCTGCAGAACGAGCCGGTGCCGGTGCTGGCCGTGCCGCTGCAGACGACGCAGGCCGTGGTCGGGCTCCTGACGGTCACCGATCCGGCGCGCGGGACGTTCGGCGAGGAGGACGGCGGCACCCTCCAGGCGCTCGCGTCGCAGGGCGCGATCGCGATCGAGAACGCGCGCATGCACCGCCTGATCACGAAGCAGGCCTCGACCGACGGCCTGACGGGGCTCAACAACCATCGCGACTTCCACGAGCAGCTGCGCCGCGAGATCGAGCGGACCGAGCGGTTCACGCTCCCGCTGGCGCTGATCATCATGGATCTGGACGACTTCAAGCTGATCAACGACCGGTTCGGGCACCTGACGGGCGACGCCGTGCTGCGCGACGTCGCGGCGACCCTGAAGGAGGGGATCCGCGAGATCGACACGGCCGCGCGCTATGGCGGCGAGGAGTTCGCGATCATCCTGCCGGGCACGACCGCGGAAGGCGCCGCGCGCCTGGCGGAGCGCCTGCGGGTCGCGATCGCGGAGCGCCCGGCGACGAACCCCGAAGACCATCGCGTGAGCGTCACGGCCTCGTTCGGCATCGCCGCGATGCCCGGCGACGGCACGACCCAGGTCGAGCTCGTGGCAGCGGCGGACGAGGCCCTGTATCGTGCGAAGCGGGCCGGCAAGAATCGCATCGCAATCGCTGCGGCCCACGAGCCCCAGGCCTAGGTCTAGAGTCAAGACCAAGCTCGAAGGCGACGGAACCTGTCGTTTCCGACCCTCCGATTTCCGGGCCCAACTGACGAATCCTCTGCAACGCAGTGGTATATTGGCGCCGCCCTGGAGGGGGCGTACCATCCTGGGAGGTGCTATGCAGACCAGCGCGAAGTCCCTGTTCGCGTCCGTCATCGAGGACCATCTGGCCCTGAAGCGCAAGAACGCCGCGCTTGAGGTGTCGATGCCGTTGGATCGTTTTATCCCCGCCGATCCGTTCGACAATCACTCGCTCTTCAAGTCCGAGTACGACGCTCGGCTCGAGGAGGAGGAGACCGGTGAGCATCCGGCGATCACGCTCGAGTGGAGCGGGACCACGCAGGAGGGCCAGCTGGAAGATGTCTGGCTCGATCGCCAGCAGTGCGCGGAGTTCAACTGGGGCGACTAGCCCCTGTTCGAACTGCCCGCGGGCGAACGCCCACATCGCTGAGATATTCATCGCCGCCCGGCATGACGGCTGCCGGGCGGCGATGCACGTCCTGACCGTGACGGGGTGCGTCAGCGGTTCCCACGCCCACCCACCCGACCATTGCCGCCACGTTGCATGAGGTTCCAGGCCACGAAGGTGGTGGTGCGCTGGGTGAGGTCGTTTTCGAGCCCGCCGCTGCCGAGGTTCGCGTAGCTCGGGCCGGGCCCCACGTTCACCGTCGTCTGGGAGGCGGGGCGTCAGGCGGGGGGCGCGGGTGCGGCGTGGCAGGTGCCGCTGCCGCTGTCGGTGAAGCCGCCGGTCGTCTCGCGGACGAACTGCCAGTCGTAGCCCTGCGCGTGCAGCGTCAGCTTCAGGATCCCGAAGGTGTCGTCGTTGCGGATCTCGCTGTTGGGCTGCGCGGCGGCGCGGAACGCGTAGTGGCTCCGGCCGCCGGTGCCGACGACGAACTCGCGAATGCCGGACGCGGCATCGGCAGCCCCGGCGGGCGTCTGCGGCGCGAACCGTTCGTAGTCGTGGTCGTGGCCGTTCAGCACGAGGTCCGCGCCGGCGGCGTAGAGCGCATCCCAGAGGGGGGCGACCGCCGTCGTGTCGCCGTGCTCGCCGGACGAGAAGCGGGGGTGGTGCCAGTACGCCAGCGTGCAGGCGGCGGGGTGCGCCGCGAGGTCGCTGCGCAGCCACGTCTCCTGCGGCGAGCCCCGATCGCAGCCTCCGACCTTGGAGCAGTTCGAGTTCAGCGCCACGATATGCCACGACCCGAGGTCGTAGGAGTAGTACCCCCGCGTCCGGTCGCCGGCGGGGCCGCTGGGGACGTCGATGCCGTTCCAGTAGTCGAAGTACCCCTTCGCCGCCGTCGTCGCCCCCGGGTCGCAGCTGGCACTGCCGGGGGCGGCGAGGTACTCGTGGTTGCCGATGGCCGGGTGCGTCCGGGAGCGGAAGAGACCCCAGGTCGGGTCGTAGAACCGGAGGAAGTTCGCGTAGTCACCGCACTCGTACTGCATGTCGCCCAGCGTGAGGATGTCGGTGATGGTCGGATCCGACGAGACGGCGGTCGCCGTGAGCCCGTAGTGGCAGCTCGAGCCGGTGGGCGTCGGCGCGCTCTTGCAGGCGATGTCCCCGGCGGCCGCCACGACCGGATCGGTACCGCCGGGCGGCGGTGGTGGCGGTGGCGGTGGTGGCGGCGCCGTCGCCGCGATCACGGCGGTGGTCTGGGTTGACGTCGCCGGGCTTGCTCCCGCGCCGTTGGTGGCCGTCACCGTCACGCGGAGCGTGGCGTCCACGTCCGCGGCGGCGATCGGATACGACGATGCCGTCGCTTCCGTGATGGCGGCGCAACCCGCGCCGCCCGAGTCGCACCGCAGCCACTGGTAGGTGAACGTGATCGGCTGCGTGCCGGACCAGCCGCCCGGATCGGCCGTCACCATCTGGCCCTCCTCTGCCGTCCCGCCGATCGTCGGCGCCGCGCTGTTCGCCGGCGCCGTCGCGGCCGGCGGCGCCACCCGGCTCTCGATCGTCAGCTGCGGCGCCGTGGCGGCGCCGGCCTCACGGCTGCGCAGGCCGACAGCGGTCGGGCTCGCGTTCGTAACGGCGATGCTGATCGTGCCGTTGCCGGTGACGAGCGGCGTCACGTCCATGGCGACCCAGCCGCCGCTGAAGGTGCCTGTCGACCCGGTCGCCGCGGCGGCGACCGGGGGCGCGTTCGACCACCTGATCACCTTCTCCCCCCACGTGGTGTCGGCGACGCCGTGCGCGGTCAGACCGGCGCGGGAGGTGCTCGTCGCGTAGACGCGCAGCGTTGCACGCGCCACCTGTCCGGACAGGCCGGCGACCGCGAAGCGCAGGTAGGCTCGCTGGACGGGGGACCCATCGATCCGCAGCGCGCTCGACGTCCCGTAGTTGGCCGACGGACTGGACGCGCTGACGTACGCGTCAGACCCGGCCGGCACGGTCAAGGAGGGGTTTGCGGCGTGCGTCGACGGGGCTCTGCCACCGATCACGAACGCCGCCGCGACCAACGCGCCGAGACCGGCGACCACTCCAATTCGCGCCATCAACGCCGTACAACCCCCGACCTGTGCGCTCGAGAACGCGGCGCACGCTAGCGGAAGCGTGACGCGCTTACCACGATCTGAAACCGAATCATCGAGACAGTGGTTCGTCCGGACCAGCGGCAGGGCTCCCGGCGGTCTTGGCGGGCAGCAGATTCTTACCTGTTAACGAACCGTGAGGGATCCTGAAATCCCAAACATTTCGCCGAAATCTGCTGTCAATCTGATCATGTCTCCGGTTTAGTCATGGTCCTTTCGGACCACTACCGCGGATCCCTTCCTCGGTTGTCCGACGTATCTCGGGGAGACTGGATCTTTGCAAGCGAGGTTCAAACGGAATGGGGTCCTAATGCGACGGCTGCTCGTGACGGTAGTCCTGATCCTGCTCGCCGTGCCCGGCACGGCGTTCGCGGGGGGTAACAACGGCAAGATCGCCTTCGTCTCCAAACAGAACGGTGGAGACGAGGACATCTGGCTGATCAACCCGGATGGCACCGGCGCGGCGGACATCTCGCAGAACCTGGCGCGGGACGTCGATCCCGCCTTCTCGCCGGACGGGTCGAAGATCGCGTTCGCGCGCTACATCACCGGCCGCAACTTCGATCTCTTCGTCATGAACGCGGACGGCAGCGGCGAGCGGCAGATCACGTCGACGACCGCGTCCGAGCGGTACCCGAGCTGGTCGCCCGACGGCAAGCACCTCGTCTACCGGCGGAACATCTTCAACGGCAAGTTCGACATCTGGACGATCGCCATCGGCCCCACCGGCCCCGGCACGGGCGCGTTGCGCATCGCCTTCGACCCCGCGAGCGACTACGACCCGGAGTGGTCCCCGGACGGCTCGTCGATCGTGTTCGTCTCCGATCGCTTCGGGCCGACGAATCCCGAGATCATGATCGCCAACAGCGACGGCACGGGCGTGCGGCGGCTGACGAACAACACCACCGTCGACAAGCAGCCGTCGTGGCTCCCCGACGCATCGGCGATCGTCTTCACGACGCTCCGCGAGGGCAACTCGTCGATCTACCGGATGCGGCCCGACGGCTCGGGCCAGGTGCGGATGATTACCGGCACGGTCAAGGACGACTATCCGGCACCCTCGCCGGACGGATCGAAGATCGCCTTCCGGCGGAGCATCGGCTCCGTCGACATGTGGGTGGCGAACGCGGACGGCACCGGCGCGGCCAAGATCTCCGGCACCGCGGACGGCGAGATCGCACTCACCTGGCAGCCGATCCCGGCCCCGGACATCGCCCTGTCGCAGCTCATCCTGCCCAGCCCGGCGACGGTCGGGCGTGACCTGACGTTCGAGGTCACCGCCCGCAACTTCGGTTCCGGCGCGGCGCCCAACGTGAGCATCGCGGACACCCTGCCCACCGCCAACGCGACCTTCGTCTCCGCGGTCGGCTGCACGGTCGCCGCCGGCGTCGCGTCCTGCCCGGTCGGCACGATCCCCCCGGGCGCCACGCGGACGATCCGGATCGTCGTGCGGCCCCTCGCGCTGGGAACGGTCAGCAACAGCGCGACGGCGACCACGGTCGGCGACTACCTGCTCAACAACAACAGCAGCTCGGTCACCGCCGACGTGAAGGCGGCACCGCCCGCCGGCCCCTGCACCGTGACGGGTACCGCGGGCAACGACGTCCTCAACGGCACCCGTGGCCGTGACGTGATCTGCGGCCTCGGCGGCAACGACATCATCAACGGGTTCGAGGGCGACGACGTGATCAAGGCCGGCTCCGGCAACGACACGGTCAACGCCGGGCCCGGCAACGATATCGTCATGGGCGGCAGCGGCAAGGATAACCTGCGGGGCGGTCTCGGCAACGACCGGCTGTTCGGCGAGTCCGGCAGCGACCGCATTGACGGTCAGAACGGCAACGACAGGATCGACGGTGGCTCGGGCAACGATGTCATCACGGGCGGCAGGGGCCGCGATCGCCTGATCGGCGGCTCCGGCAACGACCGGTTCAACGCCCGGGACAACCAGCGCGACATCATCGACGGTGGCCGCGGCCGTGACACCGCGATTGCTGACAAGTCGCCGCGCGATACGGTGCGCCACGTGGAGAAGCTCAAGCGCCGGTGAAGTTGCGTCTCGTCGCGCCGATCGTCATCGTCGCCGTCCTTTTGGTCGGCGGGGCGGTCGGCGCGGCACTCGCAGCCCGGGGAACGGCTGATGCCCACGGCGTCCGCGCCGACCCCGCGCCGCGTCCGCTCGAGCAGCGGCGCGCGGACAATCTCATCTACGGCAACGAGACGCTCTACGACATCGCCTACGAGACGTGTGAGAGCTATGAGATCGCTCAGCTCGCCTCCCGGTACGATGTCCCACCCGAGCCGACCGCCGTCGCCACGGCGTTCGCAGCGGGATACGAGCGGAGCTTCAAAGAAGGGGCGTACACCGGATGTCTCGGCGGACTCGGAGGACCCTAGCGGTCGCGTTGCTCTTCCTCGCCGCGGTCGCGGTTTCGCCGGCGGTCTCCACCGCCGCGCCGAAGCCGATCACGGCGGCGTTCTACTACGGCTGGTATCCCGAGACGTGGAAGCCGACGCCGCACGCAACGCCGACGCTGGGACACTACCGGTCGAACGACCGGGCACTGATCCTCGCGCACCTGCGGCTGCTCCGGCAGGCGCACGTCGATGCCGCCATCGTCTCCTGGTGGGGGCGGTCGCACTACACCGACCGGCGGCTGGTGCGGATGATGAAGCTGGCGCAGAGCGTGCGCTCGCCGCTGAAGTTCGCGATCTACCAGGAGGCCGAGGGTCAGGGTGACCCGTCGGTGGCCTCGCTGAAGGCCGACATCGCCCGCGTCCTGGTGCTGGCCCGATCGCCGCGCTACCTGCGCATCGCCGGCAAGCCGGTGATCTTCGTCTTCTCCACCGCCAGCGACCGCTGCGGCATGGTCACGCGGTGGCGGCAGGCGTCCCGGGGCCGCGTCCACGTGGTCCTGAAGGTGTTCCCCGGCTACACGGCCTGTCCCGGCCAGCCGAACTCGTGGCACCAGTACGCGCCGGACCGCGCGCAGGTGACCGTCCCCGGCCAGTCGATCTCGATCAGCCCGGGCTTCTTCCACGCGCTTGAAGGTACGCCGCGGCTGGTTCGCAGTGTCGAGCGGTTCCGGGCGTCGGTCCGGGCGATGAACCGCGCCCGCGTCCGCTGGCACCTGATCACCACCTTCAACGAGTGGGGCGAGGGGACCGCCGTGGAGCCGGCGACGTCGTGGCGCCGCGGCTACATCGACGCGCTCGCGAAGCGCGGCCAGCAGCCGCTCGGCATCTCGTCGGTGACCGCGGCCACCGGGCCGCAGTCGGCACGGGTGACGGCCAGCGTGGGCACCGGCGCTGGCAGGACGCCGGTGTACGTCCGCGTCGAGTGGGGGACGACGAAGGCCTACGGGCACCGCAGCGCGTGGCGGCGCGTCCGCCGGGCCGCCGGGCCCCGGCGGGTGACGTTCGCGGTCACCGGGCTCGGGGTCACCTCGCGCACCCACCTCCGAGTCGTGCTGCGCCGCCGCGCGATCCGCAAGGCGTCGGCCGACAAGGCCGTCGATCTCGGCGGGATCCACATCGCCGCGGCCGGCGATGTTTCATGCGGCGGCAACTCGGGCGGTGCGAGCTGCCAGCAGGCGCAGACGGCGAACGTCATCAAGGCCGGCGGCTACGCGGCCGTCCTGGCCCTGGGCGATCTCCAGTACGAACGCGGGGGTCTCGCTGAGTTCCAGAATTTCTACGACGCCTCCTGGGGCGCGTTCAAGTCGATTACCCACCCCGCCGTCGGCAACCACGAGTACCTCACCTCGAAGGCAGCCGGGTACTTCACGTACTTCGGCGCGCGCGCGGGCGACCCCACGAAGGGCTACTACTCCTACGACGTCGGATCGTGGCACCTGATCTCGCTCAACTCGAACTGCTCGCCGGTCGGCGGCTGCGGCGTCGGGTCGCCGCAGGAGAAGTGGCTCAGGGCCGACCTCGCCGCGCACCGGAACGCGTGCACCATCGCCTACTGGCACCACCCGCGCTTCTCGAGCGGCGAGCACGGCGACCAGTCGCAGACGCAGCCGCTCTGGAATGCGCTCAGCGCAGCGCATGCCGACGTCGTACTGGCCGGGCACGACCACATCTACGAACGGTTCGCACCGATCGACGGGATTCGCTCGTTCGTGGTCGGGACCGGCGGCCGCAACCTCACCTCGTTCAAGACGCCGAAGCCGGGGTCTGAGATCCGGTCGAGGAACTTCGGCGTGCTCGATCTCGAGCTGCGCGACGGGAGCTACACGTGGCGGTTCCTCGCCGCGCCCGGCCGAGCGGTGCTCGACTCGGGCACGGCGAGCTGCGTCTGATCCGCCGCCGCGCGGCTCACTGCACCACGACCCGGGCGACGTCGAACGACCGCTTTCCGCCGAGCCGCAGCACGGTGCCTGGCCGCCTGACGCGCACGCGGACCGTGATCCAGTGCCTGGCTCGCGCCGACTTCGGGAAGCGCACGAGCGTGGCGCCCAGCCGTGCGACGACGGCGCGCCTCGGCGTCGTCCGGGGCCGGACGCGGAGGCTGAGGACCACGGAGCGGTGGGCGGCCGGCAGGGTCAGGCGGATGGTGCGCTTGGCACGGACGAGCCGTCGTCGCGAGTCGGCCAGCCACGGAACGCGCACGATCTTCGTCGCCGTCGCGGACAGGTTGCCGGCCGCGTCGACGGCCCGGACGCCGTAGCTGATCCGGGCGCCGGGGGTTGCGGCGCGGTCGACGAAGGTGCGGACCTTGCCGGTCGTGCGGCCGATCTCGACGGCGCCGCGCAGGATCCGGTATCCCGCCACGCCGACGTCGTCCTTCGCCGCCGTCCACGACAGCGAGACCGTGTGCGATCGCACGACCTTCCCGGAGACCCGCGGCGCGCCAGGCCGCACGGTGTCGGTCATGAACGTCGTGTTCGCCTCGAGGTCGTCGACGAGCATGTCGAAGGTGCCGGCACCGCCCAGCTCGATCGCCGTGATGGCCGGCAGGCCGGCCGGGAGCTGCCGGGTGAGCTCCGTCCGCTCCTCGCCGTCGAGGAAGACCTGCGACACGCGGGTCGCGACGTCGGCATGGATCTGGAGGTCGTGCCACTGGCCGCTGGCCGGTCGCGTCGCGCCGAGCGCGCCGCGCGCGTCGAGGCCGGTCGACAGCACCGCACCGGTCGCGGACCGGAGCGACAGCAGCGGGACGGCGGTGGCGCCGCGCGTGACGATGCGGAACCTGATGCGGGCGTACAGGCGCGACGTCGTGCCGGGGAGGGCGATCCGCCCGTGCGCGTTCGAGCGCAGGCGCAGCGCCTTCGACGGCGCGTTCCAGCCGAGGCCGGCCGCCGGCGCGAACCGCTTCAGGGAGGCGGCGGTGTCGAACCGCTCCCGCAGCACGATGGGCGTATCGACGGACGCTGCCGGCGACGGGGGCGACGCGTTGCCGGCCGCATCGCGAGCGCGCACCGTGTAGATGTAGCTCGCCAGCCCGTCGACCGTCCGGTCGATGAAGCCCGTGCCGGCGGTCGTGCCGACCGGCAACCCGTTGCGGAACAC
This sequence comes from Gaiellales bacterium, assembly GCA_046598415.1. GTDB lineage: Bacteria > Actinomycetota > Thermoleophilia > Gaiellales > F1-60-MAGs149 > VFJZ01. The sequence continues at coordinate 888 of JBKJIG010000103.1, read as the reverse complement.
CAGGTAGCCGGCGACGCCGACGTCGTCGGTGGACGCGCCCCAGGCGACGTTCACCTGGAGGCCGCTCACGGCCTTCGCGCTGAGGGCGGCCGGCGTCGTCGGAGGGTTCAGGTCTCCGATCGGGAGCGGGTCCGCGGCGACCTGGTCGAAGTCGGCCTGAGACGTCTGGTTCGGGACGTTCGCGCCAATGAGGAGGCGAGCGACCGGATTCGCGCCGAGAGGCGGAGACCCGTCGAGGCCGGGCACCGGCGCGTCGTCCAGACGGATGGTGAGAACGGGTGATCCACCGGTCGTGGCGCGGACGCGCAGAATGTGCCAAGCGCCGTTGTCGAACCGGACGGTCAGGACGTTGGTCTGGCACTTGGTCGTGACCGTTCCGGGAAGCTGTCCGACGGCGTAGCAGAGCTTCCCGCTCCCGTTTTGCTTGTAGACGGTCACAATCCGCATACCCGCTCCACTGGCGAACGTGACCAAATTGACCTGCGAGGGAGCGGTGGTGCGCACGTGCACCAGGGCCTCGAGCGTGCCGAAGGTCGTCACCAGCGTCTTGCTCACGTAGGCGAGACCGCCGGCCGCCGAGACGCGCAGGCCGTTGGCACCGACGCGGGCGGCCGCGGGCGTCACGGCAACGGCACCGACGCGCGTCGTCCACGCCGCCAGGTTGCCCGACTCGAACGTGTCGAGGAAGACGACCGAGCTCGGCAGGACGACGAGCGGCGCCGACGGGGCGCTCAGGTGACCCGCGCCGTCCCGGGCGCGAACCCGGTAGGTGTACGCCGTGCCGGCCTGCACGGCCGAGTCGACGAAGCGGGTGTCACCGGCGGTCGAGCCGATCACGACTCCGTCGCGCAGGACGTCGTAGCCGGTGACGCCGACGTCGTCGGTCGG
>JBKJIG010000059.1:0-6417 GCA_046598415.1 Gaiellales bacterium | reverse complement strand
GGCGTCGAGGTCTGGTGGCATGATCGCCTCCTGGCGGCGTTGCGTTAGCAACACCAGACTTCGACGCCCTCCCCACGGACCATTCACCCGCACCGCAATTCGCGGCAAACGATCTAGTCGGTCTGCGGGGCGGGAGCCTGGTAGGGATCCTGCGCGGACCGGTCGTCGGACAGTGACGGTCGCGAGCGCAATACCATGGCCTCGATCGCGTCGGCGAGATGTCCCTCCGCGATGTTGTAGTCACCGCGAACGACTCGCAGCTTGTGTGCCTCGAGGAGCACGTCGGAGTGCGTGAACCCGAGCGGCGGCTCGAACCGGTACGACGCGAGCTCGATCAGCAGCCCGAGCGGGTCGGTGAAATAGATCGAGTCCATGAACCCGCGGTCCTTGACGCCGCTGTGGCGGATGCCGCGCTCATCCAAGCGATCGACGGCCTGGCGGAACGTCGCCAGCGACAGTGAGAACGCCACGTGGTGCACGCAGCCGGGCTCCATCGGCGTCCGGCGCGGATCGGGCACCCGTTCCTCGTTGGTGAAGACGGTGATCAGCCGGCCGTCGCCCGGGTCGAAGTACAGGTGGCTCTCGTTCTTGTTGTCGAGGTTCGGTTGCTCGAACACGAAGGGCATGCCCAGCACCCCCTCCCAGAACCCGATCGACGTCGCGCGGTCGGCGCCGGTGATGGTGATGTGGTGCACGCCCTGGCTCTGAAGCTTCTGCATCGCTAACTCCCGGACTCGTGTTCGACGAGGTTCGACTTGTACTCACTGCGCCCTGCGACCCGGGCGTTGTTAGAGTGACCGCGATGACCGAAGACCGCGACGTCGTCATCGTCGGCGGCGGCATCGCCGGCCTCACCGCGGCTCGCGCGCTGCGCGACCTCCATCCCGTGCTCCTCGAGGCGAGCGACCGGGTGGGTGGCCGCATCTGGTCGAAGCAGCGAGGCGACCTGGCGCTCAGCATCGGCGCCCACATGTTCCCGCCGCCGACCTCGACCGTCGGCCGCCAGGTGACCGAGTGCGGCCTCGACATGCTGCCCATCACCGGCTCGATGCTCAACGTTGCGCTGGGCGGCCGCCTGGTGCGCGACACACGGCCCGAGCTGCTGCCGCTGCGCCTGCCGCTGGCGCTGGGCGGCCGCGTCTCGTTCGCTCGCGCCGGCCTGCGGATCAAGCGCGACGCCGCCGCCTACATGGAGCTGATCGAGCGCCGGCCCGGCGACACCGATGCCGACATCCGCCTGCGCGGCCTGCAGCACGGCGGTGACGCGACGTTCGCCGGCTTCCTCGGCCACCTGCACCCCGACGCCGACCGGGTCTTCACGGCGCTCGCGAACCGATCGATCGCCGACCCGGACGAGATCTCGCAGGGAGCGATGGCGGCGCTGTTCGGCCACGTCTGGGACTCCGGCGACCTCGGCCGCAACATCCGCGGCGGCTCCGGCCTGCTGCCCGACGCGCTGGGCCGCGACCTCGGCACCATCATCCGGACCGGCACGCGCGTCACCTCCGTCACACCGCAGGGCGCCGGGGTGCGCGTGCTGGTCGAGGGCCCCGACGGCGCCGGCGAGATCAACGCGCGCACCGCGATCGTCGCCGTTCCGACGCCGAACGTGGCCGGCCTGCTGGGCGACGCGATCACGCCCGCGCTGGCGGACGCGCTGGCACTGGTGCGCTTCGGCCCGATGGTCGTACTCAGCATCCTCACCGACGAGACCGAGCCGATGCCGTGGGACGAGCTGTACTCGGTGCTCACCCCGGACGCGCGCTTCAACATGTTCTTCAACCACGCCAACGCGCTCAACGGCACCGGCGCTCCGAAGCAGGGCAGCGTCCTGATGGTCTACGGCGGCGGCGGCCGCGCCCGCGCACTGGCGGGCAGGACCGAGGACGAGATCCGCGCCGCCTTCCTCGACGATCTCGACGAGCTGTTCCCGCAGGTGAGACGGCACATCGCCGAGACGTGGGTGAAGTCGTGGGAGCACGCCGGTCCGTTCGCCGCACCCGGCCGCTGGCGCGGTCAGGCAGCGCTCGAGCATGGTCTCGCCGACCGCATCTTCCTGGCCGGCGACGGCATCAGCGAGTTCGTCTCGATGGAGACGGCGGCGCTGACCGCGGTCGACGCTGCGGCGGCCGTCCGGCGGGTGGTCGCATGACCGGCGTTCTCGGGCCTACGACAGCCACTTCTCGCTCGGCTGCTGGTCGATGAACGTCGTCGCGATGTCGACGCGCCGGGCGAACCACACGTCGCCGAGGCCCTGCGCGTAGTCGATGAACCGCGCCAGCGCGTCGGCCCGGGCCGGGTTGCCGGTGATGCGCGGATGCAGCCCGATCGACATCATGCGCGACACGTCGTCGCCATCGTTGCGCAGCCGGTCGAGGTGCGCTTTCGCGGTCGCGTAGAAGTCGTCGGGGCTCGAGTAGCCCTGCGCCAGCACGTACCGCGCGTCGTTGACGACCAGGCCGTACGGCACCACCAGATGCGCCTTGCCGAGGACCCGCGACCAGTACGGCAGGTCGTCGCTGTAGCAGTCGGAGTCGTAGACGAAGCCGCCCTCCTCGACGACCAGCTCGCGCGTGTTCACGCTCATCTCGCGGCAGTACCAGCCGAGCGGCCGGGTGCCGACGGTACGCGTGATCGACTCGATGGCGCGCTTGATCGCCTCCCGCTCCTCGTCGCGCGTCATCTCGAAGTGGTTCGACCAGCGGAAGCCGTGGCTGGCCGCCTCGTCGCCGCGCGCGGCGAGCTTCTTCGCCACCTCGATGTTGCGCTCCAGCGCGACCGCGGCGGCGAAGAACGTCACCGGGATGCCCGCCGCATCGAAGATCCGGAACAGGCGCCAGATCCCGGCGCGAGTGCCGTACTCGTACATCGACTCGACCGCCAGGTCGCGCTGGTCGTCGAGCTTGAACGGCAGCTCGTAGAGGATGTCGTTCTCGCCGTCACCCATGGCGAACGTCTTCTCCGAGCCCTCCTCGTAGTTGATCACGATCTGCACCGCGACCTTCGCGCCGCCGGGAAACTCGACCTCCGGCGGGTGCTCGCCGTAGCCGACGATCTCACGCGCCGGGCCGGGAACGGGCTGGTCACCCGTGGCGAAGAACTGCTCGTTGAACGTCATCGTGGGCTCCTCATGAGAGACGGCGGATCAGCTCGACCAGGCGCGCGGCGCCGGTGCGAATCTCGTCGACGGACGGATAGCTGAAGCTCAGCCGCGCGCTCGACCGGCGCGGATGGTCGGCGAAGAAGCCGGCGCCGGGCACGAACGACACGCCGGCCTCGGCCGCATGATCGTTCACCGCAGCGGCGTCGAAGCGCTCGGGCAGCTCGAGCCACAGGAAGTAGCCGCCGTCGGGCCGCGTCCACGTCGCGCCCTCGGGCAGCCCGGCGAGCGCATCCAGCAGCGCATCGCGGCGCGGCCGCAGGAACTCCGCCAGGTAGTCGAGATGCGGCTCGAGGTGACCGGCGTCGAGGAACAGCTGCAGCTGCGCCTGCGCCAGCAGCGGCGGCGACACGTAGGTGCGCGCGACAGCCGACGTCAGCGGCGCCACCAGGTGCTCCGGCAGGATCAGGTAGCCCACCCGCAACCCCGGCGCCACGCTCTTCGAGAACGACGACGCGAAGATTGCCAGGTCCTCGCGGCCCGCGGCCTGCAGCAGCGTCGTCAGCGACGGCTGCGCCTCGCCCTCGATGCGCAGCAGGCCGTACGGGTCGTCCTCGAACACCGTCAGGTCGTGCGCCACGGCCAGGTCGACAAGTGCCTGCCGCGCCGTGAGGTCGAGCGTGCGGCCCGTCGGGTTGTGGAACGTCGGCAGCACGTAGAGCAGCGCCGGATCGCCCGCCGCCAGCTCGGCCAGGCGCTCGAGATCGAGCCCGGCGTCGTCCCGCCCGACCGTCGCCACGGACGAGCCGGCATCGGCCAGCGCGTGCAGCATCCGGTCGTACGTCGGCGCCTCGACGATCGTCTGCCGCCCGGCGCACACCTGGCGCACCACGAGGTTCAGCCCGATCAGCGAGCCCGGCGTCACCAGCACGCGATCGGCGGTCACACCGTGCTGCGCCGCGATCCACTCGCGGAGCGGCTGGTACCCACCCGGCGCGCCGTAGTTGAGCGCAACGCGACCGTGCTCGACGACCGCCCGGCGCGCGCACTCCGCGAGCTGCTCGACCGGGAACATGTCCGGCGACGGCACCCCGCGCGAGAACGAGATCACGCCCGGGTCGGGGATGACCGAGATCGCCATCGCTAGAGCATCACGTCGCCGCCGTTGGGGCAGAGCGTCTGCCCGACGTAGTACGAAGAGTCATCGGACGCCAGGAACACGGCGGTCGGCGCCACCTCGTGCACGTCGCCGAAGCGGCCGATCGGCAGCTCGGCCAGCTTGTTGGAGATCCACTCCTCGGTCTCCTCCGTGAGCATGTCGGTGTTGATCGGACCGGGCGCGATCGCGTTGACGAGGATGTTGCGCGTCGAGAACTCGCGCGCCAGCGCCTTCGTCATGCCGATCACGCCGGCCTTCGAGGCGCTGTAGTGCACCATTTCGGTGCCGCCGATCTGGCCGAGCTGCGAGGCGATGTTGATGATGCGGCCGCCGCCGCGCTCGAGCATGCCCGGAATCACGTGCCGTGCACACAGCAGCGGCCCGCGCAGGTTGATCGCCAGCACGCGGTCGATCTCGGCGATGTCGAGCTGCTCGTAGTAGCCCTGGCCCGCGATGCCGGCGTTGTTGACGAGGATGTCGATGCGCCCGAACTCGGCCTCGGCCGCATCGACCAGGGCGCGTACCTGCGCGTCGTCGGTGACGTCGGTGTGCACGTATAGCGACCGCCGTCCCGCCCGCCCGATCGCGTCGGTGACGGGCTTCGCGATCTCGGGCCCGAGCACGTCGGCGATCACGACGTCGGCTCCCTCCGCCGCGAACGCGGCGGCGATGCCGCCGCCGATCCCCCGCGCGCCGCCGGTCACGACTGCGACCTTGTCGACGAGCTTCTGCGACCTCTCAGCCGTTCCAGACACCGAGCACCTCCTCTGCCGTTGCAATGTCGAACCGGTGGCGCATCAGCAGCAGCGATGCCTCGTGCTGCGCACGGTCGTCGCTCGCCACGCAGTCGGAGACCACCACGACGTAGTAGTCGTTGAACAGCGCGTCGCGGGCGGTCGACTCGACGCACCCCTCGGTGGTGCAACCCGTCACGATCAGCGACTTGATCTCGTTGCTGCGCAGCAGCAGGTCGAGGTTCGTGCCCCAGAAGGCGCTCGAGCGGTACTTCTTGACGACGAGGTCGCCGTCGACCGGCGCCAGCTCCGGCAGGATCTCCTGGCCGACGGAGCCGTCTGCCGTGTAGCCGAGCGCCTCGCCACCGGCCTCGGCGAGATGCATCCGCAGGTTGAAGCGGATCTGCGCGGGAGACTCGCTCTTGCGGCCGGGCAGCACCGTCATCTGGATGTAGATGACCTGCACGCCCGCGCCGCGCGCGCCCGCGACGAGGCCGGCGATGCGCGGGATCACCGGCGGGTACATCGAGATGTCGACGCCGAGCCGGTCGAACGCACCGCCCGGATGGCAGAAGTCGCGTTGCATGTCGACGACCACGAGCGCGCTGTGCGCCGGGTCGACCAGCTCCGAGAGCTCCGTGAAGACCTGCTTGCCCTCGATCTCGATCACGCGCCACTCCCAGGTCGCATCCGGGAATCATGCACGCGACGCAGCGGGCGGTGCGGCCGTACTGCGGCCGCACCGCCCGCTGGTGTTCCGTCGAGTTACTTCAGCTCGAGCAGGGCGCTGCCCGTCGCGTCGATGGCGATCATCGATCCGTGGAAGTTCGCCGTGCTGCCGAGGAGCAGCTCCGAGCCGCCGGCGTCCGGCAGCGTCACCTGCTGCAGCTCGCCGTCGGTCGCAAGCGTGAGGGCGCGATCGAACGCGCCGCCCCCTGGCATCGCCTGCTGAAACGGCGAGCCTGGCGGCGGGGGCTGGACCGTGACGTCGAGGATCTGGGAGTCCACCGGATGGCCCAGTTGGATCACGACCTTATACACCGGCACCTGCACGGTCCGTCCGCAGCGCTGCTCCGGCTTCGTCGTCGTCTCGGAACGAATCACCCGCGCTTCGAGATCGACCAGCGCGCTCGCAACACCGCATCCGACGAACGTGATCGTCGCTGTGCCGGGAACGCACGTCAGGTTGGAGGTCGTCATCGAACCCGAGGCGATCTGCGCCGGCGCCCCGACCTTGGGAACCGGCACGGGCAGGTCGGTGATGATGGCGGTTCCCGTCTTCAACGCCGGTGGAGTCATCGGGCCGGTCCGCTGCTCGTCCGTCGTCATCTGGTACGTCAGCAGGTACGGCTTCGAGAGGCAATCGCTCTCGAGCGGCCCCTCCAGCCCGCTGTCACCACCGCCGAGCAGGGCGATGGCGCGCG
>JBKJIG010000039.1:0-22108 GCA_046598415.1 Gaiellales bacterium | reverse complement strand
GTCCGACATCATGCTCGCCGCCGCCTCGAAGGCGATCGTCGTCGGCTTCAACGTGCGGCCGAATCCCGAGGCCCGGGCGCTCGCCGAGCGCGAGGGTGTCGACATTCGCACGTACCGTGTCATCTACCAGCTGACCGAGGACATCGAGCAGGCGCTGGTCGGCATGCTGAAGCCGAAGGAGCTCGAGAAGGTGCTCGGCACCGCCGAGGTGCGGGCGCTCTTCAAGGTCTCCCGGCTCGGTACGATCGCCGGCTGCATGGTGACGACGGGTGTCATGCAGCGGTCCGCAAAGGTGCGGCTGCTCCGCGACGGAGCGGTCGTCTGGGACGGTGCGATGGACTCGCTCAAGCACCTCAAGGAAGACGTGCGCGAGGTCCGCGAGGGCTTCGAGTGCGGCATTCTGCTCGCCGGGTTCCACGACGAGCACGAGGGCGACGTGATCGAGTGCTACGAGACGCAGTACGTCGAGCGCACCGAGCTCTAACGGCCTGAGCTCCAGCGGCGCGATGCAGAGCTACCTCGTCCCGAACGCCAATGCCGGCGCGGTTGCGCTGGTGACCGGCGGCGGGACGGGGATCGGCCGCGCGATCGTCGAGGCGCTCGCGGCGTCGGGCGCGCAGATCGCGGTCTGCGGCCGGCGCCCGGAGCCGCTCGCGGACACCCGCGCCGCCATCGAGGCGGCCGGTGGCTCCTGCCTGACGACGGTCTGCGACGTGCGCGAGCCCGAGCAGGTCGACGCGGTCATGGAGGCGATCGGAGAGCGGTACGGCCGGCTCGACGTGCTGGTCAACAACGCCGGCGGCCAGTTCCTGGCGGCCGCCGACAAGGTCTCCTCGAAGGGGTTCCGCGCGGTGCACCGGTTGAACGTCGACGCCGTGTGGGACGTCACGCACAAGGCGGCGTCGCGCTTCATGATCCCGCAGCGATCCGGCGTCGTGCTGTTCATCGGCTTCTCGCCCGTGGTGCAGCCCGGCTACCTGCACGCGACGACGGCGCGCGCGGCGATCGCGAACCTGACCGCGGGACTCGCGGCCGAGTGGTCGCAGTACGGCATCCGCACGGTTCAGCTGCAGGTCGGCAACGTGCTCACCGACGGCGCGGTCGAGGCGTACGGTGCCGACGTCGTCGAGGGGTGGGAGAAGACCGTCCCGCTCGGCCGGCTGGGCCGGGCCGAGGACGTCGCGCACGCGGCCGCCTTCTTCGCGTCGCCCGCCGCGTCGTGGATCACGGGCACGTCGATTGCGATCGACGGCGGCCAGTCCACCTGGGGCAGCGGCCCGCCGTCCAGCTGAACGGGGACCGCCCGCCCGGGTAGGAACCGGGCACCGGTAGACTCTTCGGCCACGATGGCCAATCCGTACGATCGCCCTTCCGACCCCGCCAAGCGCATCTCCTCTGCGATCACCGACGGTCCTGACCGCGCCGGCGCGCGGTCGATGCTGAAGGCGGTCGGGTTCACCGACGACGACCTCGCACGGCCGATCGTCGGCGTCGCCACGACGTGGACCGAGACGATGCCGTGCAACTTCAACCAGCGCGACCTGGCGCAACACGTCAAGGCGGGCATCCGCGCCGCGGGCGGCACGCCGATGGAGTTCAACACGATCTCCGTCTCCGACGGCGTCACGATGGGCTCGACCGGCATGCGCGGATCGCTGATCTCGCGCGAGGTGATCGCCGACTCGATCGAGCTGGTCGCGATCTCGCACATGTTCGACGGTCTGGTCTGCCTCGTCGGCTGCGACAAGACGATGCCTGGCGCGGCAATGGCGATCGCGCGCGTGGACATCCCGTCCATCGCCTTCTACAGCGGCTCGATCCAGCCCGGCACGTTCCGCGGCAAGGATGTCACCATCCAGGACGTGTTCGAGGCGATCGGCGCCTACAACGCCAAGCAGATCAGCGCCGAGGACCTGCACGAGATGGAGTCCGTCGCGGTGCCCGGCGCGGGCGCGTGCGGCGGCCAGTTCACCGCCAACACGATGTCGATGGCGCTCGAGTTCCTCGGCATCTCGCCCGCGGGGCTGAACGGCGTACCGGCCCTCAACCGCGGCAAGGCCGCCGCCGCCGAGGAGGCGGGCCGGGCCGTGATGCGCCTCGTCCGCGAGAACATCCTCCCGTCGCAGATCATGACCCGCAAGGCGATCGAGAACGCCGCCATGTCGGTGTCGGCCGCCGGCGGCTCGACCAACGGCGCGCTGCACCTGATCGCGCTGGCGCGCGAGCTCGGCGTGCCGTTCGACCTGCGGGACTTCGACGACATCTGTGCGCGCACGCCGGTGATCGCCGACATGAAGCCGGGTGGGCGGTTCGTCGCGACCGACATGTTCGACGCCGGCGGCGTCGCCCTGGTGGCGCGCGAACTGAAGCGCGGCGGGCTCCTGCACGCCGACGAGATGACGGTCGACGGCCGCACCCTCGGCGAGGTCGCCGACGCGGTCGTCGAGACGCCGGGGCAGCCGGTGGTGCTGCCGATCGCGACGCCGCTGAAGCCGCGCGGCGGCCTGGCCGTGCTGTGGGGCAACGTCTCGCCCGAGGGCTGCGTGCTGAAGCTGTCCGGCCACAACCGCAACCACCATCGCGGCCCCGCGCGCGTGTTCGACAGCGAGGAGGACACCTTCGCGGCGGTCAAGGCGGGCACCATCGAGAAGGGCGACGTGATCGTGATCCGCTACGAGGGCCCGGCGGGCGGCCCCGGCATGCGCGAGATGCTGCACGTCACCGCCGCGATCGTGGGGGAGGGGCTGTCGGAGCACGTCGCCCTGCTCACCGACGGGCGGTTCTCGGGAGCGACCTACGGCTTCATGGCCGGTCACGTGACGCCCGAGGCGCAGCACGGCGGTCCCATCGCGGCAATCCGCGAGGGCGACATGATCGTGTTCGACGTCGAGCGGCGCGAGCTCAACATGGAGGTCTCGGACGAGGACATCGCCGAGCGCCTGCGCGACTGGAAGCCGCGCCAGCCGCGCTACCGCCGCGGCGTCTTCGCCAAGTACGCGGCGACCGTCCAGTCGGCGTCGGATGGGGCGATTACCAGCTTCGATGTCTGAGCGTTAATCAGCGACAAATTGTGTAAAACAGCAGAAATCGTCACCAAAGGTTATCGAAAGGTTTTGGTGCGAGGGTCGGGACATGAGCCGCCTGTCCCCCGGCTCCAGGTGGGTTCGGCGCGGGTGCACGCTGCTCGCCGCCGGTGCTCCCCTGGTGGCGATCTTCTCCCTGATGCTCGGTATCGGCCCCCTCGGCGGAACCGACTCGGTGTCCGCCGCCGCACCCGGCGTGGCGGGCCTCGCACCGCTGTCCTCGGTGCCCGTGCCGGCGCCGTCCGATCTGACGCCGTACATCGCCGACCAGACCGCGGTCGTGCAGCTCGGCAAGGCGCTGTTCTGGGACATGCAGGTGGGCAGCGACGGCGTCCAGGCCTGCGCCAGCTGCCACTTCGCGGCCGGTGCCGACGCGCGTTCGACGAACTCGATGAATCCCGCCACCCGCGCGATAGGCGGCGGCGGTACCTTCTCGCCCGGCCATAGCGCCAACCAGACGCTGTCGGCCGACGACTTCCCATTCCACCGGCTCGCCAACCCGACAGACCGGCTGTCGGCGCTGATCACCGACTCGTCCGACGTCGTCTCGTCGCAGGGCGTGTTCAACGTGCCGTTCGGCGGCGTCGAGCCCGGCGACGCGATCGAGCCCGGCGCCAACGAGGGCGACTCGCGCTTCGAGCAGGACGGCGTCTCCACCCGCCGCGTCCCGCCTCGCAACGCGCCGTCGGCCATCAACGCCGTCTTCAACGGCCGTCAGTTCTGGGATGGCCGCGCGCAGCCCACGTTCAACGGCGTCAACCCGTTCGGCGACCGTGATCCCGCCGCCCACGTGCTCCGCGCCACGATGGCCGGCCTCGAGCCGTTCCGCGTCAGCATCCAGCGCGCCTCGCTGGCCTCGCAGGCGGTCGGCCCGCCCGGCAGCGACTTCGAGATGTCCCACGCCGGCCGCGCCTTCCGCGACATCGGCAAGAAGATGCTGTCGCTGATCCCGCTGTCGCGCCAGAAGGTGAACGCCGACGACAGCGTGCTGGGCCCGCTCGCCGCCGGTGGCGGCGCCACCCCCGGCCTGAACACGACCTACGACGCGCTGCTGCGCCAGGCCTTCAAGCCGGAGTGGTGGAACTCGAGCAAGATCGTCCGCGTCGCGGCCGACGGCAACCCGACGGTGGCGGACCGCCCGAACCGCCCGTTGGGCGTTGACGAGTACGAGCTCGGCGCCTACAACTTCTCGCTCTTCTTCGGCCTCGCCGTGATGGAGTACGAGCGCACCCTGGTGTCCGACCAGACGCCGCTCGACCGCTACCTCGAGGGTGACACCTCCGCGCTGACGCCGCTCGAGCAGCAGGGCCTCGCCATCTTCTCGGGCGCGTTGGGCAAGTGCGCCGGCTGCCACGGCGGCGCCGAGCTGACCGCCGCGTCGGTCGCGGCCGTCGAGTCCGAGCCGATCGAGACGATGCAGATGGGCGACGGCCGGGTCGCCTCGTACGACGGGGGCTTCTACAACATCGGCCTGCGTCCGGCCAACGAGGACCTCGGCAACGGCGGCACCGACCCGTTCGGCAACGCCCTCTCGAGCTCGATCTTCATGGGCGCCGCCGGCCGCACCGCCGTCGACGGCGCCTTCAAGGCGCCGCAGCTGCGCAACGTCGCGCTGACCGCCCCGTACTTCCACAACGGCGGCGCCGGCACGCTGCGTCAGGTCGTCGAGTTCTACAACCGCGGCGGCGACTATCCCGAGGTCAATGCCGCGAACCTCGACTCCGACGTCGGTGAGCTCGGTTTGACGACACGGCAGGAAGATGCCCTCGTGGCCTTCCTGCAGGCGCTCACCGACCCGCGCGTCGAGCGCCAGTGCGGCCCGTTCGACCACCCGGAGCTGTTCCTCGCGAACGGTCACCGCGGCGCCAACGGCGCGCGGGGTGCCATCGACCGCGGTGACGGCGCGGCCGCCGACGCCTTCCTGCGGCTGCCCGACACGGGACCCGACTGTGCCTCGAACCCGCCGACGCCGACGTTCCTCTCGTTCACCGGCCCCGACGTGACGCCGCCCGACCCGCTCGCACTGCGGCCGGAGACGACCATCGTCTCGCGGCCCAAGGACGGCGCCCGCACCGTCAGGCCCACGTTCAAGGGGGGCGAGCCGCGCCTGTCGAACGGCAGGACGTGGTTCGAGTGCCGCATCGACGGCGGCGCCTGGAACTCGTGCAGGAGCGGCCAGGCGTTCAAGGTCGGAGAGGGCCCGCACCTGTTCGTCGTCCGCGCGGCGAGCGCCAACGGCGCCCGCGACAAGACTCCCGCGTCGGCCGCCTGGTGGGTGCCGTACGCGAGCTCGGCCCGGTACGCCGGCCCGACGCTGATCGCCGCCGGCAAGACGACCCTCGTCGCGGCCGACCTGAAGGGACAGCACGGCTGCGACGCGAGCCGGCTCGTGCGCTTCACGATCTCGAACAGGAGCGGCACGTTCGCGCTCGGCACGACGCGCAGCGACCGGCTCGGCCGCGCGGTCGCCGCCGTCCGCCCCCGCGTCGCCCCCGGCAGCTACATGCTGCGGGCGACCGCCGTCGGCTCGCGCTCCTGCGCCGCCGCGGCGACCTCGACGCGCATCACGCTCAAGAAGGCGATGGCGGCCGTGCACGGCCGTGGAACGACGGGCAAGACGTCGTTCTCGCTGAAGACGAACTCGAAGGGCGTCGGCACGCTGAGCTTCTCGGCACCGAAGGCCCTGCAGGTCATCGGCCGCATCGAAGCGGCCGTCCAAGACGGTGACGAGGGGGTCGTCACCGGCACCGCGCGCGTCCGGTACTGGGACGCGCGGCGCGGACGATTCGGGAAGCAGGCTCGCGCCGTTCGCTTCGCCTTCTCGTTCCGCGCCGGACGTCACGGTGCGATCCGGCTCGTGCTCCCGGCGAGTGGTCGCACACCGACATCCGCAGGCTGGACGCCGGTCACGTCCGGCGGGGTCGCACGCCTCGCAACCCCGCGCGAGTCGTGAACCGGTGCGGCGCCCCCGGTCGTCTGGAACAGGACCCGGGGCGCCGCAACCAGCTTCTCAGCGGCTCCGGGCCGTGCCCCGGATCGCGATCATCTGCAGCACCGCGTCGCCGTAGCGCTCGATGAACGTACGGCCGACGCCGCTGCACTCGAGCAGCCCCGCGGCATCGGCGGGACGGCGCGTCGCGATATCGGCGAGCGCGCGATCGTTGGCGACCACGTAGGCGGGCACGCCGCGGGTCGCGGCCTCGGCCCGCCGCCAGGCTCGGAACTCGTCGAGCAGCTCCAGGTCGATGTCGGTCGCCGCGGCCGGCCGCGGATTGCGGCGGGTGCGGCCCGGCTGCCCCTCGGCGGTGCGACGCGGCCCGGTGCCCGGCGGCAGCAGCAGCGGGTAGCGGCCGTCGGTCGATGCCAGGCGCTCCCGCGCCACGGCCGCGCCGATCGCCGCCCGCACCTGTGGCGGCCGCAGGCCGCTCGCCACGCCGAACAGCGCGTGCTCGCCGTAGCGGTCGCGGTAGGCGTCGAGGCCGCGGGCGATGCCGTCGAGGCCGGCCCGGCCGACGGATGGCTCGGCGGTGGCGGCGATCTCGACGACGGCGTCGATGAGCTCGTCGGGCTCGAGCCGCGGACCACGGCGCGGTGCGCCCGGCGGCGGCTCGTGCACGTCGCAGCAGCGGACCGTCGGATGTGGCGGCTCGCGGTCGCCGAAGTACCGCAGCAGGCTCTCGCGCCGGCACGTCGTCGAGTCGGCGTAGCGTTCGATCGCCTCGAGTTGCTCCCAGCGGACGCGCTCGATCGCCCGGGCGCGCTGCTCGATCGCGAGGCGGCGCTCGCTGCCCAGCCGGCGCAGGTTGAGACGGCCCGTGATGACCGAGCCGGAGCCGGGCTCGAGTTCGACGGCGCCGACCGCTTCGGCCGCCGCGAGCCAGGCCCGGGCGGCGTCGGGGTCGTCCGGCGCCAGGTCGGTCGGAGCGGCGCGGAAACGCCGCGTCTCGGCATCGGCGATCAGCGACAGCGCGTCGAGCAGCCGGTCGACGTCGTTCGGCCCGAACCGCGCATCACTGATGAACCGGCCGATGATGCCGCGATCGGACGGGGCGTACAGCAGCACGGCGCGGGCCGGCTCGCCGTCGCGACCGGCGCGGCCCGCCTCCTGGTAGTACGCCTCGACGGAGCCGGGCAGGTTCCAGTGCCAGACCGAGCGGACGTCGGGCTTGTCGACGCCCATGCCGAACGCGTTCGTGCAGGCGATCACCGCGTCGGGCGAGGCCATGAACGCCTCCTGGGTGCGCTTGCGCTCGGCGGCGGACAGCCCGGCGTGGTACCTCGGACACCCGAGCCGTTCCGCGATCTCGTCGACCGCCCGGCGCGACCGGGCGTAGATGATCGCGGGCCTGGCGCCCTCCTCGGCCAGCCCCGCCTCCAGCAGCTCGGCGCGCATGCGGTCGCCCGACGTGTGGAGCACGTCGAACGTCACGTTCGGCCGGTCGAATCCGGTGCGCACCTCGACCGGGTCGCGCAGCCGCAGGCGCCGTGAGACGTCGAGCGCCACGCGCGGCGTGGCCGTGGCCGTCAGCGCCATCGTGGGCGGGTCGCCGAGCGCGTGCCGCACGCTGGCCAGGCGGCCGTAGTCGGGCCGGAAGTCGTGGCCCCATTCGGACATGCAGTGCGCCTCGTCGACCACGAGCAGATCGACCTTGACGTCGGCGATGGCGCGCATGAAGCGGGCGCTCGCGAACCGCTCGGGCGCGACGTAGAGCAGCCGCAGCGCGCCGTCACGGACCTGGTCGAGGATCTCGCGTGTCCGGTCGGCGTCGTTGGCCGACGACAGCGCCGCGACGTCCTCGTGGCCCTGCCGCCGGAGCGACGAGACCTGGTCCTGCATCAGCGCCACGAGCGGTGACACGACGATCGTGAACCGCAGGGCCCCCAGGGCCGGCAGCTGGTAGCAGAGCGACTTGCCGGCGCCCGTCGGCATCACCACCAGGCAGTCGCGTCCGGCCAGCGCGGCGCTGACCGCGGCCTCCTGGCCGGGCAGGAACGCGGGGTGTCCGAAGACCCTCTCAAGGAGGCGTGCAGGGTCCGACGATGCCGCTGGCACCTGGGATACGCTAGTGCGTCGGTCGGACGGCCCCGGGCACGATCAGCCCGAGATCCGCTCAGGTGGGCACGCAGACCACAGGACACGCCGCGTCGCGGATCAGCGAGCGACTGGTCGAGCCCATCACCAGGGCGGCCAGGTCGCCACGGCGGTGCGACCCGACCACGACCATGGAGGCACCCTTGGACGCGGCCTCGATCACCTCGGCGGCGATGCCCTCGTCGGCCGAGCCGGTGACCTCGAGGCCCGGCACGGTCTCGCCCGCGAGCGCCCGGGCGCGATCGACGACCTCGTCGGCGGCCTCGCGCACGGCCTGCGAGTCGACCATCGTCGGCGCGGCGATGGCCATCGGGCCCAGTGCGACCGGCGTCGCGACGTGCCACGCGTGGACGACGTGCAGGAACGTGCCACGGCGCGATGCGGCCTGCGCGGCGTACCGGATGGCGGCGGCGCTCTCGTCGCCGCCGTCGACGCCGACGACCACCTGGCCACCGGCCGTGGACGGGTGGTGCACGACGGCGACAGGGCAACGGGCTTGGTGGAGGCAGTCGTGCGAGACAGACCCACGCACCAGCGACGTGAGGTCGCCGCGCCCGCGCGATCCGATCACCAGCAGGTCGGCGTCGGCCGAGGCGTCGCACAGCACCTGCGCCGTGTCACCGGCCATCGGCACGGGATCGATCGTGATGTCGGGCGCGACGCCGGACGCGATCGCGGCGGCGCCCTGGAGCACGTGCTCCGCGCTGCCCTCGCCGGGCTCCCTGTTCACGTACTGGGGTGCGCCGACGGCACCGGCACTGACGGTGTCGGGCTCCGCCCAGACGTTGATGATCTCCAGCACGGCACCCGCTGCCGCAGCTTCGGCGGCTGCGAAACGCACCGCCTCGTCGCCGTCTGCCGTTCCATCCGTCCCGACCACGATGCGTGCCATGCATGACCTCCACGGTCTTGTCGCGTACTAGGTTGTCACGCCAACCGGCCGGTTTCAAACGTGGGAGCCGCACTGAGCCTGCGGTGAACCCGACGTCCTACACTCCGCCGGTGCTGCTCGACCACCTGCTCGGCGCTCTCGACGTGCGCGCGGTCCTGCATGGGACGGACGGCGTAAAGATCGCCGACCTCGCCCTCGACTCGCGCCGCGTCCGGCCCGGTTCGCTGTTCGTCTGCGTGCCCGGGGCGGTGTCGGACGGGCACGACCACGCCGCCGCGGCCGTGGCCGCCGGCGCCGTGGCGGTGGTGTGCGAGCGGGCGCTCGACGTCGGCGTGCCGCAGGCCGTCGTGGCCGACGCGCGGGCCGCGATGGCGCCCCTGGCCGATCGCTTCTTCGGCGAGCCGACGCGCACGCTCCGTGTCGCGGGCGTCACGGGTACCAACGGCAAGACGACGACCGCGTACGTGACGCGTGCGATCTTCGGTGCGGCCGCCGTCCCGTGCGGCCTGCTGGGCACGATCGAGCAGGTCGTCGGCGGCGCGGGAGAACCGGTCGAGCGGACGACGCCCGAGGCGATCGACCTGCAGCGCACCTTCCGGCGCATGGTCGACGCCGGCGACCGGGCCTGCGCGATGGAGGTCTCCTCGCACGCGCTCGACCTGCACCGCGTCGACGGAGTGCGGTTCGCAGCCGCGGCGTTCACGAACCTCTCGCAGGACCACCTCGACTTCCACGGTTCGATGGAGGAGTACTTCGCCGCCAAGGCGCGGCTGTTCGACGGCCGCTGCCCGACCGCGACCAACGCCGCCGACCCCTACGGCAGCCGGCTGCAGACGACCATCCGCTACGGCGCGCCCGGTGCCGACGTCCGCGCCGACGACCTGCGGATGGAGCCGGGCGGCTCGTGGTTCCGCCTCGTCACACCGGCGGGAGCGGCGCCCGTGCAGACGCGGCTGCGCGGCGCGTTCAACGTCGCCAACGTGCTCGCCGCCGCCTCGCTCGCGCACCTGATGGACGTGCCGCTGCAGGCCATCGCGGACGGCATCGAGTCGGTCTCCGGCGTGCCCGGCCGGCTGGAGCCGGTCGAGGCGGGCCAGCCGTTCACCGTGCTCGTCGACTACGCGCACACGCCCGACGCGCTGGCGACGGTGCTGCAGACGGCGCGCGGCATCACGCGCGGGCGCCTGATCGTCGTGTTCGGCTGCGGCGGCGACCGCGACCGCGCCAAGCGGCCGCTGATGGGCGAGGTCGCCGCGCGCCTGGCGGACGACGTGCTGGTGACGTCCGACAATCCGCGCTCGGAGGACCCGGACGCGATCATCGCCGAGATCCTCGGCGGCGTCGGACGGCCCGTGATGGTCGAGCGCGACCGCCGCACGGCGATCCGCATGGCCCTGGAGCGGGCCGACGAGCTCGACGTCGTCGTGATCGCGGGCAAGGGCCACGAACAGGGGCAGGAGACGGCCGGCTCGAAGGTGCCGTTCGACGATCGCCTGGTCGCACTGGAGGCGCTCACGTGATCGCGACGACCGCCGCGGCGCTGCCCGGCTGCCGGGTCGTTCGCGGTGCCGCCTCGACGCCCATCACGGCGGTCGAGATGGACTCGCGGCTGGCCGGCCGCGGCGCGCTGTTCGTCGCCATCCGCGGCGGCCATGGCCACACCGCCGATGCGCGGGCCCAGGGCTGCGCGGCCGTGCTGGTCGACGACGACCACGCCGCCGCCGAGACCGACGGCGTCGTGCTGGCCGCGACCGACTCGATCAGGGCGCTGCAGACCATCGGCGCCGCCAACCGGGCCGCGTCGGCCGCGACCGTCGTCGGCGTCACCGGCTCGTCCGGCAAGACGTCGACGAAGGACGTGCTCGCGGCGCTGGTCGGCGCCGAGCGGCGCACCATCGCCGCCGCGGCCAGCCACAACGCCGAGATCGGCCTGCCGTTCACGCTCACCCGCATCGCCGCCGACACCGAGGTGGCGATCTGCGAGATGGCCATGCGCGGCCCCGGCCAGATCGCCGAGCTGGCCGTGCTGGCGCGGCCCGAGATCGGCGTCATCACGAACGTGGGTGAGGCGCACCTCGAGCTGCTCGGCTCGCGCGAGGCCATCGCCGCCGCCAAGGCCGAGCTGCTCGCGCACGTCGAGGTGGCGGTGGTGCCGGCTGGCGAGCCGCTGCTCGAGCCCCACCTGCGGGACCGGCCGATGCTGGTCACATTCGGTGAGGAAGCGGGCTCCGACGTGCGTATCGCCGGCCGCAGCGTGCGGCCCGGCGGCATGACGGTGTCGCTCGACGTCGACGGCCGCACGATCGCCGTCGACACGAACCTCACCGGACGGCACCACGCCTTCAACCTCGCCGCCGCGATGGCCGTGTGCCGCGCGCTCGGACTCGACCTCGACGTCTGTGCCGGCGCCGCCGACCACATCCAGCTGCAGCGCTGGCGGTCGGAGGACCACGCGCTGCCCGGCGGCGGCGTCGCCGTCAACGACGCCTACAACGCGAACCCCTCCTCGGTGGAGGCGGCGCTGGCGGGTCTCGCGGAGCGCGAGGGGGACGGCCGCCTGGTGGCCGTGCTGGGTGAGATGGCCGAGCTGGGAACCGCCGCCGGCGCGCTGCACCGCCGCGTCGGCGAGACGGCCGCGTCGCTCGGCTACGACGTGCTGGTCGCGGTCGGCGAGCCGGCCCGTGGCTACCTCGAGGGCGCGGGCGCGGGGGTCGAGTGCCACCTGGCCGGCGACCGGGACGAGGTCGTGGCACTCGTCGCAGGCCTCGTGCGGCCCGGTGACCGCGTGCTCGTGAAGGCCTCGCGGTCGGTGGGCCTCGAGGCCGTCGCGGCCGGCATCGCCGGGCGCCTGGCGGACGGAGGCGCGACGTGACCCGCGCGCTGGCGGCAGCAGTGCTCGCGGCTGTCATCTCGGTGCTCGCGGGACCGCGCTTCGTCCTGCTGCTCCGCCGCCTGCGCTACGGCCAGAACATCCGCGAGGACGGGCCCGAGCACCACAAGACGAAGCAGGGTACGCCGACCATGGGCGGGCTCCTGATCGTGGCTTCCTCGTCGATCGCCTTCCTGCTGTTCACGAACTTCAGCACGAAGAGCCTCGCCGTCCTGGCGGCGCTGCTCGGCTGCGCCGCGATCGGCTTCGCCGACGACTGGCTGAAGGTGATCCGCAAGCGCTCGCTCGGCCTCAAGGGCCGGTGGAAGCTGCTCGGGCAGATGGCCGTGGCGGCCGCCATCTCGCTCGTCGCGCACCACGAGAACGTGTCGACCGAGGTGTTCGTGCCGATCGTCGACTTCCACGTCGACCTCGGTCCCGCGTGGTTCGTGCTCGTGTTCCTGATGGTGCTCGGCGCAACCAACGCGGTGAACCTGACCGACGGCCTGGACGGCCTGGCGAGCGGCATCACGGCGCTCGTGATGCTCGTCTTCACGGGCATGGCGGTGGTCGGCTACCAGGCCGGCCAGCGCAGCGTCACCGCCTGCCTGACCATCGATCGCGAGTCGGTGCTGCCCGAGTGCCGGTCGGTGATCCAGGAGCGGCTCGAGTTCCGCGACCAGTCGCTCGACCTCGCCATCCTGGCCGCCGCGCTGCTCGGTGCGTGCATCGGCTTCCTCTGGTACAACGCCTTCCCGGCCGACGTCTTCATGGGCGACACGGGCTCGCTGGCGCTCGGCGGCGCGGTCGCCGCGTTCGCCGTCTTCACGAAGACCGAGCTGCTGCTGCCGCTCGTCGGCGGCGTGTTCGTGGTCGAGGCGCTGTCCGTGATCATCCAGGTGATCTGGTTCAAACGCTCCGGCAAACGCATCTTCCTGATGGCGCCGATCCACCACCACTTCGAGATGAAGGCATGGTCGGAGACGAAGATCATGGTGCGCTTCTGGATCCTGGCGGCGCTCTGCGCCGGCGCCTCGTTCGTGCTCTTCTACCTGCGGTTCGACCAGTACCGGTGAGCGGCGACCTGCCCGATCGCGCGCTCGTCGTCGGGGCCGCGCGCTCCGGTGTGGCGGTGGCCGGCGCGCTGGTCTGGCGCGGGGTGGAGGTCGTGCTGCACGACACCTCCGGCGACGTTCGACCGCACGTCGTGGAGGGGGTCGGCCTGGCGCTCGGCGACCATGATCCGACCGATCTCGTCAACGCCGCCGACGTGCTGGTGAAGTCGCCCGGGGTGCCGGAGCAGGCGCCGGTCGTGCAGGCCGCCCGCGCGGCCGGCCTGCCGGTGTGGAGCGAGGTCGAGGTCGGCTACCGGCTGCTCCCGGCCGGCGCGCGGCTGGTCGGCATCACCGGCACCAACGGCAAGACCACCGTCACCGAGCTGGTCGGCGCGATGCTGCAGGCGGCCGGGATGCCGGCGATCGTGGCGGGCAACGTCGGCGTCGCGCTGTCCGGCATCGCCGGCGACGTGCCGGACGACGGCATCGTCGTCTGCGAGCTGTCGTCGTTCCAGCTCGAGGACGTCGTCAGTCTGCGCTGCGACGCGGCGGCGCTGATCAACCTGACGCCCGACCACCTCGACCGGCACGGCACGATGTCCGAGTACGGCCGTTGCAAGCTGCGCGTGTTCGAGCGTCAGCGTCCCACCGACACCGCGGTGCTGAACGGCGACGACCCGTGGGTGGCGGCGCTCGCCGCGGTGCCGGGCGCGGCGCGCGTCGTGCGGACCCATGGCACGGAGGCCACGGCGCTCGGCTTCCTCCGCTCCCGCCTGCGGGGCGCGCACAACCGCGAGAACGTCGCCGTGGCGGCGGCGCTGGCCCGGGCCATGGGGGCGCCGGACGACGACATCGCGCACGCCGTGATGGCGTTCCGACCCGTTTCGCACCGGCTCGAGCACGTCGGCGACATCGACGGCGTCAGCCTGTGGAACGACTCGAAGGCGACGAACGTCGACGCCACCCTGAAGGCGCTCACAGCCTTCCCGGGCGGCGCCCTGCGGATCATCCTGGGTGGCTCCGACAAGGGCGCCGACTTCGTGCCGCTCGCCGACGCGCTGGTCGGCGCCGTCCGGGCCGCCTACCTGATCGGACCGGCCGGACGGCGGATGGCGCCGCTGATCGACCCGGCGGTTCCCGCCGCCATCTGCGACACGCTGGAGCCGGCGCTCGAGGCGGCGCTGCGCGACGCGCGGCCCGGCGAGGCGATCCTGCTCGCACCGGCCTGCGCGTCGTTCGACGAGTTTGCGAGCTACGAGGCGCGTGGCGACCACTTCCGGTCGCTCGCCGCGGCCCGCGGCGCCATCCTCCCGGCCTGACCGGAACGTGCCGGCGAGGGGGAGGGGTCCGGCCCTCCTCGTGGAATCTCGACACGTGGCCGAACAAACCAGCGACGGCGCGGCTGCGCCCACCGAGGAGACCCACAAGCCGCGACGGCGCGACCTGCCCGTCGAGGGACAGCTGCTCCTGCTGATCACGCTCGGCCTGACGGCGATCGGGCAGGTGATGGTGTATTCGGCCTCCAGCCCGGTCGCGATGACGACGGCGCGGTACGGCAACGACCCGCTCTACTTCGTCAAGAACGGCGTCGTCTTCACCATCGGCGGCGTGCTGCTGATGCTGCTCGTGATGCGCGTGCCGGTGGCGCTGTTCAGGGCCATGGCACCGCTCGCCCTGGTGATCTCGCTGGTGCTGCTGGTCGCCGTGATGCTTCCCGGCGTGGGGGCGAGCATCAACGGCGCCCGCCGCTGGATCGCCGCCGGCCCGATCACGCTGCAGCCGTCGGAGCTCGCCAAGTTCGCACTGCTCGGCACCGTGGCCGCACTGCTGGCCGCGAAGAAGACCGCGCCGCAGACGTTCGGCGAGCTGATCAAGCCGATCGGGCTCCTGACCGGCCTGGTCTGTGCGCTGGTGCTGGCCGAGCCCGATCTGGGATCGGCGATCGCGATCGCGATCATGGTCGCCGCGATGCTCGTCGTCGTCGGCGTGCCCGGGCGGGTGCTGGGCGGCATCATGGGCATCGGCCTCGCGCTCGGTGGCACCGCGATCTGGCTCGAGCCGTACCGCCGCGAGCGGCTGTTCGCGTTCCTCGATCCCGAGGCCCACGCCAGCGGCGGGTCCTACCAGGTGCTGCAGGGCATCATCGGCTTCGCATCCGGCGGTGCCGGCGGCGTCGGGCTGGGCGAGTCGATTCAGAAGGTCTACTACGTGCCCGAGGCCCACACCGACATGATCTTCGCCATCATCGGCGAGGAGCTGGGCCTGGCCGGGTCGCTCGTGATCCTGGCCGGATTCGCCGCGTTCGCGTGGGCCGGCTTCACGATCGCGCTGCGCGCCCGCGACCGCTTCTCCCAGCTCGTCGCCGTCGGCACGACCACGCTGATCGCCGGCCAGGCCGCCATCAACGTCGGCGCCGTCACCGGCATCCTGCCGCTGACGGGCATCCCGCTGCCGCTGGTGTCCTACGGCTCGTCGTCGAAGCTGTCGACCCTGCTGATGGTCGGCGTCGTGCTGGCCGTCTGCCGCGAGGGTCACACGGCGGAGGAACTGGCGGCGTCGAAGGCCGCCCGCCGCACCGTCCGCGGCGACCGCCGCGCCGAGGAGGCCGTCACCCAGGCGGCCGAGGCGCCCCGGCGCCGCCGCGCCACCGCGCGTCGCTGACGCCGGTCGCAGGTGCCGCCGCCGTCGCGCCGGACGAGATCGAACTCGAGCTCGTCCGCCGGCTCCTTCGCCGCGGGGCGTCGGAGCGGGTGCGGACGAGCTCGAGGTCGGGCATGGGTCGAGCTATGACGGTCGTGCCAGAGCGATCACTATGCGTTCGCTCTCGCGCGGCCGGCGGCCGATGACGATCCGGACGCCGCGGTGACGTCGCAGGCTGCGAGCGTTCCCACGTGCGATCGCGGTGGCGATGCGCTCGCGGTGGACGATCATGGCTGCGTCGTTCTGCATCGTGGTCAACACGGTGGTGCTCCTCTGTTCTCGCGGGGTTGGACGGACGGTGCGCTTCAGGTCACGCGGCGGCTACGCGAGGACGCGAAAGCGCCTCTCATATCCGCCGTGCGCGGATGGGGCCGGACGAGCTGCGTGAGGGGGCGGTGTTACGCCGGGACGCAGTCGGACACGAGCCCACGCACGGGCAGATGCGCCACAGAAGTGGGCATCTTCGTGCGGGTGTTGTCGGATCCGATATTCGCCATAGATCGGCCCTCCCTGAGGAGTGCTTTTTCAAGCTAGCAGGAAGACCGGACGCTCTGCAAGGGAGCTTCGGTACGCTCGTCACGAATGACCGTCCGAGTCCTGATCGCCGCCGGTGGCACCGCCGGCCACGTCGCGCCCGCGCTCGCGGTCGCCGACGTGCTGCGCGAGCGCGGCTGCGAGGTCGTGTTCGCGGGCACCGCCGACCGGGCCGAGGGACGCATGGTGCCGGCCCGCGGCTTCCCGCTCGAGACGTTCCGGGTGGCCGGCTTCGAGCGCCGGATGTCGCCGCGGCTGGCGCGCTCCGTCGGCATGGCGGCGCTGGCGCCGGCGGCCTGCGGGCGCATCCTCCGCCGCGTCCGCCCGCACGTGGTGCTCGGCGGCGGCGGGTACGTCTCGGGCCCGATGGTGGCCGCCGCTGCGGCGCTGCGCATCCCCACCGTGCTGACCGAGACCGACGGTCGCGTCGGCCTCGCCAACCGCCTCGCCGGGCCGCTGGCGAGGCGGGTGCTGCTGGCGATGCCGATCGCGGGGCTGGTCGGCGGGCGCTACCGCGTCGTCGGCCGCCCGGTCGACCCGGCCTTCTTCACGGTCACGCGCGCCGACGCCCGTGCCGCGTACGGGATCGCCGACGACGAGCAGGTGGTGGCGGTGTTCGGCGGCTCGCTGGGAGCTGGCCGGCTCAACACCGCCGTCGCCGACGCCTACGGCGAGCCCGACCCGGCCGCGCCGCTCGTGTTGCACGTGGCCGGGAGGGGCAAGCTCGAGGGCACGCAGCCGCACGACCGCCTGCGGGTGTTCGAGTACTGCGACTCGATGCCGCAGCTGCTGCGCGCCGCGGACCTCGTGGTCTGCCGAGCGGGCGGCTCCGTGTGGGAGGTGGCCGCGGCCGGCGCGCCGGCGATCCTCGTGCCCTGGTCGGGCGCCACCGGCGACCATCAGACGGCCAACGCCCGGTACTTCGTGGGCGGCGCCGTGGTCGTGCCCGATGCCGAGCTGGACGGGGCGCGGCTGCACGCCGAAGTCGCCTCGCTGCTGGCCGACGAGTCGCGCCGGGCCGGGCTGGCGGCGGCGATGCGCGACCTGGCGCGACCGAACGCTGCGTCCGACGTGGCCGACGAGCTCTTGGCGATGGCCCGGATGCGAGCGGCGTGACGAAGCACCTGCTCGGCATCGGCGGCATCGGCATGAGCGGGATCGCCCGGGTGCTGCACGGCCGCGGCGAGGCCGTCTCCGGCTGCGACCGCGCCGACGGGCCGGCGCTCGACGCGTTGCGCGCCCTGGGCATCGCCTGCGCGGCGCCGCACGATCCGTCGCACCTGGAGGGGGTGGACGAGCTGATCGTCTCGAGCGCGGTCGACGCCGACGAGCCGGAGCTGGTGCGGGCCCGCGAGCTTGGCCTGCCCGTCCGGCACCGCTCCGAGGCGCTGGCCGAGATTCTCGCGACCCACCGGCGCCGGGTGGTGGTGACCGGGGCGCACGGCAAGACGACCACCAGCGCGATGCTGGCCGTCGCGCTGACGTCGCTCGGCCGGTCGCCCAGCTTCGTGGTCGGCGGCGAGGTGCGCCAGCTCGGTACCAACGCGGCCGGCGGCGACGGTGCGGTCTGCGTGGCCGAGGGCGACGAGTCCGACCGCTCCGTCGTGCGTCTTGGAGCCGATATCGCGGTGGTGCTGAACGTCGACCTCGACCACCTCGACCACTACGGGTCGCTGGCCGACGTCGTGGAGCTGCTGGGCTCGTGGACGGCGCAGCTGCCGGCCGACGGCGTGCTGGTGTGTGGCGACGGCGTCGACCTGCCGGCGCCGCGGACGCTGCGCTACGGCCTCGGCGACGGCGAGGGGCTGCGCGCGCTCGAGGTCTCCGAGGAGGCCCTCGGCGTCGCCTTCCGCCCGTCGCGCGGCCCGGATCGCGTGCAGCTGGCCGTCCCCGGCGCGCACAACGCGGGCAACGCCTGCGCCGCGGCGCTGGTGCTCGAGGAGCTCGGCGTACCGCTGGGCGACGCCTTCGCTGCCCTGGAGACGTTCGCCGGTGTCGGCCGGCGCTTCGAGCTGGTCGGCGAGCGGGACGGCTTCCGCGTGGTCGACGACTACGCGCACCACCCGGCGGAGCTCGCGGCCACGATCGCCGCCGCCCGCGGGCAGGCACCAGCCGCGCGGCTCGTCGTCTACTTCCAGCCGCACATGCCGTGGCGCACGCGCCAGTTCGCCGGGGAGTTCGCCGCGGTGCTGCAGGGCGCCGACGTCGTGGTGCTGTCCGAGACCTATGTCGCCCGCGGCCGTCCCGATCCCGACGCCTCGGCGGCCGTGATCGTCGAGCGGCTGCAGGCGCTGGCGCCGGATCTCGAGATCGTGTTCGCGCCGACCTACGACGAGGCCGCGGCGGCGCTGCGCGGCCTGGTGCGCTCCGGCGACCTGGTGCTGTGCTGCGGCGCCGGGCCCGTCGACGCCGTCGCCCGGGCGGTGCTGGCATGACGGCGCGGCCGGCGATCGTCCAGGAGCAGTTCCCGCTCGCCCGGCTGACGACCATCGGCACGGGCGGCCCGGCGCGATTCTTCGCGCGGCCCACCGACACCGGGACCCTGCACGACTGCCTGGCGTGGGCCGTCGCCGAGGAGCTCGCCGTGCGGGTCGTTGGCCTGGGCTCGAACCTGCTGCCGGCCGACTCCGGCTTCGACGGGCTGGTGCTGCGGCTGGACGGCGCGCTGGCCGCGATCGAGATCGATCCGCCGCTGGTGCGCTGCGGGGGCGGCGCGTCGCTGGCCGCGATCGTGCGCAAGACCGGGGACGCCGGGCTGTCGGGCATCGAGTTCGGCTGTGCCATCCCCGGCACCGTCGGCGGCGCGGTGCGCATGAACGCCGGGGCCTACGGGCGCGAGATGCGCGAGGCGCTGGTCGAGGCCGTCGTCGTCTCGGCGGCGGGCACCCGGAGCGGGGGAGCCGACCAGCTCGGCCTGCGCTACCGCGGCTCCGACATCCGTCCGGACGAGGTGGTCGCGCAGGCGGTGCTCCGCCTGACGTCGGCCGACCCGCTCGACATCCGCGCCACGATCCGCGGCATGCAGGACCAGCGCGCGGCCGCCCAGCCGCGCAAGGCGCGCACGTTCGGGTCGGTGTTCAAGAACCCGCCGGGCGACCGTACCAGCGGCCAGCTGCTCGAGGCCTGCGGCCTGAAGG
Source organism: Gaiellales bacterium (assembly GCA_046598415.1). Classification (GTDB taxonomy): domain Bacteria; phylum Actinomycetota; class Thermoleophilia; order Gaiellales; family F1-60-MAGs149; genus VFJZ01. The sequence goes on along the minus strand of JBKJIG010000039.1, from coordinate 2,746 downwards.
GGTTCGCGATCGGCGGCGCCCGCATCTCGCCGCGGCACGCGAACTTCATCGAGAACGACGGCACCGCCACCTCGGCCGACGTCGTCGGGCTGATGGCCGAGGCCCGGCGCCGCGCGCTCGACCAGTTCGGCGTCGAGCTCGAGCACGAGGTCGAGCTGCTCGGCGACATCCTGATTCCCGACTAGAGGCGAGAAACGCCGCAGGATCGGACCGGTGCGCGGCGAACCCGGACGCGTGCCCCCTGTCCTGCGCACCCGACTCCGCCTCGTCCTTCTCGCCGCCGCCGGCGTCGCCGTGCTCGCGGGCGGCTACGTCGCCCTGAAGCAGTCGCCCGTGTTCGGTATCGAGAAGGTGGTCGTGGTCGGCGCGAAGGGATCCGCCGCCGAGACGATCCGCGCCCGCGCCGAGGCGGCCGTCGGCGCCGAGAGCCTCCTGTCGGTCGACCCGCAGGTGGTGGCGGACGCGGTCGCCGGTCTGCCGCTGGTGCGCTCCGTCCGGGTCGACCGCGCCTTCCCGCACGACCTGCGCATCCGCGTCGTCACCGAGCGCGCGGCGGCGATCGTCGAGACCGGCACCAGCCGCTACTCGATCGCGCGCTCCGGCCGGGTGATGGGGGAGGCCCCGAAGGCTTCGCGCCTACCGCAACTGTCGGCCAGCGCCGCGGCCATCCCGCAGCCCGGCCAGGCCCTGCCGCCGTCGACCCGTGACCAGGTGCGGCTCGCGGCGGCGTTGCTCGATCACAACGACCTGCGCGTGACGCTGATCGCCGACGACCAGTCCGGGCTGTCGGCCCGCCTCCAGGGCGGCATCGAGTTGCGCCTCGGCGACGGCTCGGTGCTCGACCGCAAGCTGGTCGTCGCGTCCTCCCTTCTGGCCAGGCGTCCCACGGGACCGGACGGCGCGCCAGCGCCGCTCAAATACCTCGACGTGTCGGTGCCCGACCACCCGGTGGTGCGTGGCGAGCGGCCGGATTCCGGTACCGCGACCGACGGTGAGGGCGTCGACCTGGCTGCCCCACTGGACTCCGCCCTCCCGGTCGACACCGCGCTCGTGATCGCCCAGCTACTGCGCCCAGCTCAACTCTCAACTGGAGGTTGAGATAACTGTGTCTCATCCTCTGCTTGAGCATGATAATTGGTCCTTGACCTTTCGGGTGCTCACGGGTATGCTGTCGTCTGGCCCGTGCCCTGCGCACCGGGCCTTCGGCGGTTTGAGAGGGCAACGCTCTTGTTGAGCTTGAGAGTTAGAGGTGCGTGAGTGATGCGCGACGCTGGTGGTTCCTACGTTGCCGTGATCAAGGTCGTCGGCTGCGGCGGCGGTGGTTCGAACGCCGTCAACCGCATGGTCGATGCCGGCCTGCGCGGCGTGGAGTTCATCGCGGTCAACACCGACGCGCAGGCGCTGCAGATGACGGACGCCGACGTCCGGCTCCACATCGGCGCCAAGGTCACCCGCGGGCTCGGCGCGGGCGCGAATCCCGACGTCGGCCGCGAGGCCGCGATCGAGAGTCGCGACGAGCTGAAGGAGGCGCTCAAGGGCGCCGATATGGTCTTCGTCACGGCCGGCGAGGGCGGCGGCACCGGCACCGGTGCGGCCCCCGTCATCGCCGAGCTGGCGAAGGAGCTCGGTGCGCTCACGGTCGGCATCGTCACGCGACCGTTCTCCTTCGAGGGCCGGCGCCGCACCGACCAGGCCGACCGGGGCATCGAGGACCTGGCCTCCAAGGTCGACACCCTCGTCGTGATCCCGAACGACCGGCTGCTGTCGCTGGTCGAGAAGCGGACGTCGATCATCGAGGCGTTCCGCATGGCCGACGACGTGCTGCGCCAGGGCGTCCAGGGCATCACCGACCTGATCACCGTCCCGGGCGTCATCAACCTCGACTTCGCCGACGTGCGCACCATCATGCGCGAGTCCGGCACGGCGCTGATGGGCATCGGCACGGCCGCGGGCGAGAACCGCGCCGCCGAGGCCGCTCGCGCCGCCATCTCGAGCCCGCTGCTCGAGTCGAGCGTCGAGGGCGCCACCGGCATCCTGCTCAACATCACGGGCGGCGGCGACCTCGGCCTGTTCGAGGTCAACGACGCGGCCGAGATCGTCGCCAGCGCGGCCGACCAGAACGCCAACATCATCTTCGGCGCCGTCGTCGACGAGCAGCTCGGCGACCACATCCGCGTGACGGTGATCGCGACCGGCTTCGAGAAGCACGCCAAGACGTTCGAGCCCGCGAAGCTGTCGACCGAGCCGTCCGACCCGTCGCTCGGCACCGGTGACTTCGAGCGGCCCGCGGGCACGTTCGAGATCCCGGGCGACATGCTCGACGTCCCGAGCTTCCTGCGCGACAACTGATCGGGCGCGGCGCGATTGCGCGCCGCGCAGGTCGCTAGTCCATGCCCTCTTCGGTGGCGACCCGCTCGCCGGGGTCGCCGCCCTGGGTGTCGGGCGAGCCGATGTCGGCGATCGGCTCGGCGCCACCCGCCTCGAGGCGGCCGAGCAGCGAGCCCGTGCTGGCACCGATCAGCCCGCCGCGGGCGAACAGTTCGAGCTTCGCGCGAGAGTCGGCGATGTCGAGGTTGCGCATCGTCAGCTGGCCGATGCGGTCGAGTGGGCCGAACGCGGCGCCCTCGGTGCGCTCCATCGACAGGCGCTCCGGGTGGTAGGTGAGGTGCGGTCCGGCGGTCGACAGCACGGTGTAGTCCTCGCCGCGACGCAGCCGCACGTGGACGTCGCCGGTGACGGCGTGGCC
>JBKJIG010000137.1:0-34689 GCA_046598415.1 Gaiellales bacterium | reverse complement strand
GAGCACGCGGTCGAGCGTGTCGGCGAAGTAGTCGGCCGACGCCTCCGTGAGGCAGAGCGGCGGCTTGATCTTCAGCACGTTCATGCCATCGGACGTCGGCTGGACGATCACGCCCAGCTCGCGCATGCGCTCGCAGATGGCGTACGCCTCGTCGGCCGCGGGCTCGAGCGTCTCGCGGTCACGGACGAGTTCCAGGCCGAGGTACAGGCCCATACCGTGCACGGCGCCGCACAGCGGGTGGCGGTCGATCAGCGCCTCGAGGCGCGACTTCAGGTGGCCGCCGACGCGACGGGCGTTCTCCTGCAGCTGCTCGCCCTCCAGCACGTCGAGCACCGCGACGGCCGCCGCGCAGCTGACCGGGCTGCCGCCGGTGGAGGCGAAGAACGCGCCCTCCCGCGCGAACGCCTCGGCGATCGCGTGCGTCGTGATGACGGCGCCGACCGGAAGGCCGTTGCCGGTCGCCTTCGCGATGGTGATGACGTCGGGCACGACGCCCTGCTGCTCGAATCCCCAGAAGTGCTCGCCCAGCCGGCCGTAGCCGACCTGCACCTCGTCGGCGATGCAGAGCCCGCCGGCGGCGCGCACCGCCGCGTAGACATCCTGCAGGTAGCCGGCGGGCAGCGAGACGCCGCCGGCGTTGCCGTAGACCGGCTCGGCGATGAAGCCGGCCAGTCCGGTGCCCGCCGCCTCGAGCCCGGCCAGCACGCGCGTCGCGTCGGCGACGTACCGGTCCTTGGCATCGGCGCCGCGATGGGCGCCGCGGTAGAGGTTCGGGCTCTCGACCGGGTGGATCCACGCCGGGCGCCGCTCGGCCGCCAGCGGGTTGTCGTATAGCGCCGTCGAGATCTCGTCGGTGGCGTTCGTCCAGCCGTGGTACGCGCTCTGGATCGCGATCACGTCGCGCTGGCGCGTGGCGCAGCGGATGAGGCGCAGCGCGAGGTCGTTCGCCTCCGATCCGGACGCCACCCAGAAGACCGCGTCGAGGCCGTCGGGCGCGAGGGCCGCGACGCGTTCCGAGGCTGCGACGATCAGCTCGTAGTGGAAGCGCGAGTTGGTGTTCAGCAGGCGCAACTGGCGCGCCACCAGGGCCTCGACGTGCGGGTGCGAGTGACCCAGCACGGCGACGTTGTTGACCATGTCGAGGTACGCGCGGCCGTCGGTGTCGTACAGGTGGTGCCGGTGGCCGCGCTCGATCTCGGGTGGCTCTGCGAAGTAGTGCTCCTGCACGCGGGCCACCACCGCGTCGCGGCGGCCGACCAGCGTCACCGGGTCGGCGCGCGGCGCCGCGCAGTCACGGCCGAGCAGCGGCGAGGGGTCGGGCGACAGCGCCAGCCAGCCCGCGGCGTGCGACGGGGTAGCGAGGCCGGGCGTGTCGAAGGCGACGTTGGCGACGGCCTGCACGTGCAGGTGCGCGGGCAGCGGGTCGGCCGCTGCCGGCTCGGCCACGGTGCCGACGGCGTCGCCCGCTGCGAGCCGATGGCCGTGCTGGACGGAGGGCGCGATGCCCGCCAGGCGGATGCCGGTGCCGTCGCAGTCGAGCATCACGTCCCACGCGCCGACGCGGGTCACGGTCGCCGCCACGGGTGCCGACACCGGCGTGCCGGCAGCCACGAAGACGTCGGCGCCGAGGTGCACGGAGGCGGGCGGATCCCACCGTTCGGGGCGGGCGTGGACGAGGCGGCCCTCGCCCCACCGGCCGATGCCGCCGCCGGCCTCGCTCAGCACGCGCCGGCTAGTGGCGGCCTCGGCCCACTCGCCGAACCGCAGCACGTCGCCGTGCACCGACAGGTCGAGCATGCCGGCCGGGATGTTCGGCACGAGCGGCACGGCGACGGCGCCGAGCTCGGCCAGCCGGTCGGCCGCCGCGCGCGCATGCCGGGAGGGGCCGAGGCCCAGCGCCGCGCGCAGCGACTCGTGCACCAGCTCGGGCGCCACCGCCTCGAGCCCGTCGGCCACGACCCAGCCGCCGCCGACGAACTCCTGCGCGTAGGGGTTGTCGGGCTCGAGGATCGCCTGCTGCTCCTCGCAGACGGCGCAGACCGCGCCGCGGGCGAGCACCAGCGGCCAGACGGCTTCGATCTCGGCCTCCGACAGCGGCAGGATCTCGTGGTAGCCGCGGGTCACCTCGACGGCGATCTCCAGCGCGCGTGTCGGGTCGCCGAGCACCAGCGACTGCACCGCGGTGGCGATGTCCGAGATGCGCCACGTGTGCATCAGATCGCCGAAGTCGATCAGGCCGGTCGGCACCATGCGGCCCGCGCGGTCGCGGGTCGCCATGACGTTGTAGTCGGTGACGTCGGCGTGCACGACCTGCTGCGGCAGCGACTCCTTCAGCGGCGCCAGCAGGGCCTCGGCCGCCTCCAGCAGCCGGCGCGACTGCGCTCGGCGGGAGGTGTCCTGCACCCAGTGGTCGAGCGCGTCGACGACCGGGCGCGCCAGCTGCAGATCCCACTGGATGGTGCGATCGGTGCCGGGGTGCGCGAAGTCGGTCAGCGCCTCCACGGCCTGGGCGGCGATGCGTCCGACGGCCCGCAGCGACGCGGCCGAGCGGTACGGGGTGGTGTCGAGCGGTGCGCCCTCGACGTAGGTGACGAGCCGGATCTGGAAGGTCTCACCGTCGCGCGTCAACGGCTCCATCAGGTTGCCGGCCGGCGAGGTGACCGGGCTCGGCACCGCGAACGGCAGGCCGCGCGCGGCCAGGTGGCTCATCGCGGCGTTCTGCGCCTCGAGCGCGACGATCTCCCAGCCGGGGTTTGCGATCTTGAGGACGAACCGGCCGTCGGGCGCGTCGACGCGGTAGTTGCGGTCCTGGTTCGAGCCGAGCTCGCGGACCGCGCCCGCACGGCCGAACAGGTCGCGCGCGATCACCGCCGCCTCGTCGGCGTCGATCGGCGGACAGCGCAGGGCGAGGTCTCCGAACGGGTTCTGGTCGCTCATCGTGCCGGCGATGCTGACAGGAGGAACGCGAGGACGGCGGCGTTGAAGGTGTCGGACAGCTCCCACAGGCAGGCGTGGCCGCCGGGAACCTCCGCCCACGTGGAGTGCGGCAGCTCGTCGTGCATCCGCCTCGAGAGCGCCGGATAGATGATCAGGTCCTGCTCGCCGACGAGGGTCAGCGTCGGACAGTCGACGGCGCCGAGGCGGCCGCGTGTGTCGTGCGTCTCGATCGCCGACAGTTGCGCCAGGTATGCGTCGGGATCCTGCGGGTTGGCCGCCAGCTCGGCCTCGGCCTCGGCGCACTCGTCTGGGCGCGACTCGACGAACTCCGGCGTGAAGGCCCACAGCAGGATCTCGCGCTGCGTGAATCCCACGCCAAGGTGGGGCACGAGCTCGCGCCATAGCCGGAACATGCGCAGGCAGTACGGGCCGGGCCACGCGTAGGTGTTGCACAGCGCCACGCTGCGCAGGCGGTCGACGTGCCGGATGGCGTACTCCTGGGCGATCATGCCGCCCATCGACGTGCCGAGCAGGTGGAATCGGTCGAGGTCGAGCGCGTCGACGAGTCTGTGCAGGTCGTCGGCCATCTGCGCCGTCTCGTACGGGCCGCCGGTGACCGTCGTGCCGCCGACGCCGCGGTTGTCGTACGAGATGACCCGGTACCGCTCCGCGAACGCCGGCACCTGCGTTGCCCAGCTCTCCTTGATGTCGGCGAGACCGTTCACGAGCACCAGCGTCTCGTCGCCGTCTCCGTCGATGCGGTAGTCGATGTCGAGGTCGGAGACGCGGATCGTCGGCATGGCCGTACAGCCTAGAGGCGCTAGCGGAAGAACGTGAAGAGGCGCACGCTCCGCTGGAGCGCCTCGTGCGGGCGCTTCGACGTGTGCATGCCGACGGCGTATCCGCCGGGGCCGGCCGACTCGAACGCCAGCTCCCCGAATCCGGCGGCGGCGAACCACCGCCGCACGGCGGGCGTCAGGTCCGGATGCCCGCGGTGGCGTGTCCAGATGACGGTGCCGCCTTCTCGGCACAGCTGGGGCAGCGCGCCGATCATCCGCTCGACGTCCTCGTCGGGGATGTTGCCGAAGACGCCGCAGACGAGCACGAGGTCGGCCGGTACCACGCTGGCGTAGGTGTCGGTGAGCGCGGCGTCGCCCACGACCGCGTGGACGTGCCCGGTGCCTGCCGTGCGCGCCCGTTCGACGAGCCGAGGGTCGGCCTCCACGAGCAGGGCGTGGACGCGGCAGGCGTCGTCGCGGTCGGCGAGCACGCCGAGCAGATCAGTGCCGGCGCCGGCACAGAGGCTGACGACCTGCACGTCGCCGCCGGTGCGGTCGAGCGCCGCGGAGATCAGCCGCTGCACGACCGCGAGCCGGTGCGACAGTCCCGACTCCGGACTGCGGTACGCCTCGTGCCAGTCGACCCAGTCGGTCGGTTCCCCGTCGGCCACGCCGGTGACGGTACCGTGCACCAGGAAGGGTGCGTTCCGAGCCGGTCACCGAGACCGTGTCCGCGCCTAGCGCGAATTCCGTCACGAAGGACGCGCGGTCTGCCACCCGATTGACCCGCAAAGCGCCCCGTAGCGCGTTCGGCGCGCCTTCCGCGCGAAAACGTTCCGGGGTCAGACCCCAGCGAGCGCCGTTTCGGGGTCTGACCCCAGAACGGAGGGCGCGCGCATCCGCGCGGGAGTGTCACACCGCGCCGCCGACCCGCGGCAACGGGACTACGGGACGCACCTCGATCGCGCCCGTCGCCACCACCGGACACAGCGCGCCGAGGCGGAGGGCCTCGTCGAGATCGGCGCAGTCGACGACGAAGTAGCCGCCCAGCCACTCGCGCGTCTCGGCAAAGGGGCCGTCGGTCGTCACCAGGCGGCCGCACCGCTCGCGCAGCGTCGTCGCGCTCCGTGGCGGCGCCAGCGGATCGGCCGCGACCAGCACGCCCTGCACCGCGAGCTCGTCGCGGTACGCCATCAGGGCACCCGTCACCGCCGCCGCCTCGGGCGTGCCCCGCGGCGGACGATCCTCCTCGTACAGCAACAGCATGTACTGCATCCGCCTGTAGACGAACATCGCCCCGTCGAGTCGACAGATGCGGCTTGCCGGCTGTCCAACGTCGACTGCGTCGCGGCGGTTCAGCGCCACCGGGGGGCAGACGCAGACCGTGTTCGACTGGTCGGTCACGGGGCAATCGTGGCGCCGGGCCGATGCCGGAAGGCGCTGCGGCATGATGCGCCCGTGGCCGTGATTTCTCAGCCAGCACGGCGGGGCGTCATCGGCGTCCTGCTGGCGTTCACGATGCTCGGCCTGCTGAACGTGTGGACGGTACCGCCGATGCTGCCGCGCGACGAGTCGTCGCATGTCTCCTACGCGCTGCGGGTCGCCCATGGCCACCTGCCGAAGCTGGACGAGCCGAACGTTCGCGGCGTGATTCCGCACATGCGCACCGCGCTGCCGATCTTCACGGCCAACCACCCGCCGCTGCTGTACGCCATCGTCGCCGTGCCGCTCGAGATCGGCGTCCGTGCGCACCGGCCGCTGCTCGGCCTGCGCGGCGCCCGCATGACGAGCTTCCTGTTCGCGATCGCCACCGTGCTCGGCGCCGCGCTGCTGGCCGGGCTGGTGCTCCCCGGTCGCGACAGCGTGCCCGTCATCGCCGCCGCGGTGACCGCCCTGACGCCGACCGTGCCGCACGAGACGGCCCTCGTCTACAACGACGCGATCGGCATGGCCGGGTCGACGTGGCTGCTGGTCGTGGGGATGCTGATCTTCCGGCGCGGCCCCACACGGCGCCTTGTCGTCCTCCTGTTGGCCGCCGCGGCCTTCGCCGCGCTCGCGCGCTCCTCGAGCCTGTTCGCGCTGCCCTCGGCGATCGCGCTGGCCGGGTTCGGCGTCCGCCGCTGGAAGCCCGCCCTGCTGCTCGGCGCGGCATCGGTCGCCGCGGCCGCGCTGGCGGGCGGCTGGTTCTACCTGCGCAACAAGCACCTCTACGGCTCGTACCTCGGCAATGGCTACCTGAAGCGCCCGAGCGGCGTGCCGATCGTCAAGCGCCCGTACCTCGACGCGCTCGTCGACCTGCACATCTACCGCCACATGATGGGCCGGCTGTGGGATGGCTGGGTGTTCGCGAGCCAGCTGCCGCCGTGGCCCGGCTACGTGGGCGCGGCCGTCGAGATTCCCGCCATCGTCGGCCTCGGCATCGGCGGCGGCCGTGCCGTCAGGCGCCGCGCGCGGCCGGCGCGCGAGACCGTGATCATCTGGGGCTGCCTGGCGGTCTTCTGCCTGATCGTGTTCATCTCGGTGGTCGGGTTCGTGTCGATCGGTGGCAACGCGCACGCCCGCTACCTGTTTCCGCTGCTGCCGGTCGCCGGCATGCTCGTCGCCGTCGGGTACGCGCAGCTGCCGTGGGTGCTGACGCCGATCGCCCTCGTCTGGTCGGCGCTCACCAACCTCCTGCTCCTGCACCGTTTCCTGATCGCGAACGGCGGCGTCGAGAGCAACGCGTGGGGCGTCGCCGAGATCCAGGCGCTGCGCGAGGCGAGCGTGCCCGGCGCGCCGTTCTTCCTGGTGCTCGCGCTGCTGCTGTTCGCCGCCGGCATCGCGCTGGCCGTGCGGTCGCTGTGGCGCAGCTACCCGGTCGGGACGGCCGAGTCGCGCGCCACCAGCGCGGCGTAGCGCCCGCCCGCCGCGAGCAGCTCGCCGTGCGTGCCGCGCTCGGCGATGCGGCCGCGGTCGAGCACGATGATCTGATCGGCGTCGCGCACCGTCGACAGTCGGTGGGCGATGACGATCGTGGTGCGGCCGACGGCGAGGGCGTCGAGCGCCTCCTGCACCTGTCGCTCGGTTTCGACGTCGAGCGAGCTGGTCGCCTCGTCCAGCACCAGTACCGGCGGGTTGCGCAGGATCGTCCGCGCGATCGCGAGCCGCTGACGCTCGCCGCCCGAGAACCGGTAGCCGCGCTCGCCGACAACGGTGTCGAACCCCTCCGGCAGGCTCGCCAGCATGTCGTAGATGCGGGCGGCGCGGGCGGCGTCCTCCAGCTCCTGGTCGCTCGCGCCGGGACACGCGAAGTGCAGGTTCTCGCGGACGCTGCCGTGGAAGAGGTACGTCTCCTGCGACACCACGCCGACCACGCTCGCGAGGTCGGTGAGCAGCAGGTCGCGCACGTCGACGCCGTCGATCTGCACGCTGCCCGACTGCGGGTCGTACAGGCGCGCGACCAGGTAGCCGAGCGTCGTCTTGCCGCTGCCCGTCTCGCCGACGATGGCGACCTTGGCGCCCGGCTCGGCGGTGAACGAGACGTCGGCGAGGGTCGGCGGGCCGTCCTCGTACGAGAACGACACGTGGTCGAACGCCACCTCGCCGCGCGCCGGCGGCAGCGGCGCCGGCTGCTCGGGCTCGGCGATGTCGATGGGCTGGTCGAGGTACTCGAAGATGCGCTCGAACAGGGCCAGCGATGTCTGCACGTCGGCCTGCACGCCGAGCAGGCTGCCGACCGGGAAGAACAGGCGCGTCTGGAGCGTCGTGAAGGCCACCAGGGTGCCGATCGAGACGGTGGTGAAGCCCGACGCCATCGCGTGGCCGGCGAACAGGTAGACGAGCGCCGGCATGACGGCGAACGCGGTCTGCAGCGACGCCATCACCCAGCGGCCGGTCATGCGCTGACGGATCTCCAGGTCGGCCAGCAGCCGCGACTCGGTGCGGAACCGGTCGGTCAGCTCGCCACCCTGACCCATCGTCTTCGCGAGCAGCACGCCCGACACCGACAGCGACTCCTCCACCAGCGTCGACAGGTCGGCGAGCGTGCCCTGCTTCTCCTTCGCGACCCGTCGCCGGCGGTCGCCGACCCGCCGCGTCGCCAGCGCGAAGAACGGCAGGAGGATGAACGACGCGACGGTGAGCGGCCAGCTCAGCACCAGCATCGCCGCCGTGGCGGCGATGACGGTGGTGGCGTTCTGCGCGATCGACGTGGCGGTCGACGTGACGACGGCCTGGACGCCGCCGATGTCGTTCGCGATGCGCGACTGCACCTCGCCCGTGCGTGTGCGCGTGAAGAAGGCCAGCGGCAGGCGCTGGAGGTGCGTGTAGACGGACACGCGCAGGTCGTGCATGACCTGCTGGCCGATGCGGTTCGCGAGCCACGTCTGCCAGACGCCCATCATGCCGGTCACGATCGGCACGGCGACCATGCCGGCGACCAGCAGGTTGAGCCGCGTGACGTCGAGGTCCCTCCCCCGCACCAGGACGTTGTCGAGCAGGTCGCGCAGCAGGAACGCCGGCGCCATCCCGATGATCGCCGTGACGATGATCAGGCCGCAGACCAGCGCCACCGGCGCGCGGTAGTGGGTGAACAGCCGAACGGCGCGGCGGGCCGTCACGCGACGGGTGCGGTCTCGGTCGCCGTGCCGGCCGGCGCCGGCGTGATCGGCGTGCCCTTGCCGGGCACCGCAACCTGCTGCCACAGCGTGATCAACCCGTCCTCGATCACGAACGCCGCCGCGGCGCGCGCGCCGGGCGCGTCGCACCGGTGGCCGGGGCGCTCGCCGAGGACGAAGATCGCCACGACCGCTCCGTCGACCATGCGCAGCTCGACGATGTTGCCGGCGCAGGGCAGCCCGTCGTTCCACGTCGTCGCGATCTCCGCGTCGTCGAGCCGGTACTGCTGGCTCTGGCGGATCACCGCGCCGGGGGCGAAGTACCGCGCCGCGGCCGCGTTGTCGTTGCGGTTCAGCGCGTCGCTCCAGGCCAGCACCACGTTCGCGAGCTCGGGCGGCACCGGCTCGGTCGTCGCCGGCGCCTCCTGCGTGGTGGCGGGCGCCTGCTGCGCGGTGGTGGCGGGAGCGGCCGCGGTCGCCGGCGCCGCCTTGTCGGCGCCATCGCCGCACGCCGCGGCCAGCACGGCGATCGCGAGCAGGGCGGCGAGACGCTTCATCACGAGGATTGTGCCGCGCGCATCAAGGCGGGGCGACCACGACGCGGTAGCGCAGCCGCGGCACCGTCTCGCCGACGCCGGCGACCTTGATGGTCACGACCCAGGTGCCGGGCTGAAGCAGCGCGTCGGTCGTGGCGGCGTACACGCCGACCGCGGTCTGCTGCAGCGTGATCGTCCGCACCGGCGTCTGCCCGCTCACCTCGACCAGGCGGAAGCTGGCAGTGAGGGTCGCACCGGAGATCGGCTCGTCGGAGCGGGACACGATCATCGTCACGTTGTTCGCACGCCCGGCGCGGTTCGGATCGAGCGAGAAGATGCCGAGGTACGGCGGCGCCGACTGCAGCGCCGAGTTGATCGGCCCCGGTCCGACGTTCAGGGCCGGGGGCGGCGTCGGCTCGCCCGCCTCGGGCCCGTCGGGATCAGGCGCCACGCCGGTCGGAACGACCGTCGCCGCCTCGCCCGCGGACGCGACCTGCGTGGTCGCGCCGCGGCCCGGCGGCGGCAGCGTCGTCAGCACAGCGGCGGCGACGATGATCACGGTGACGATCGACAGCTCGGCGCGCACCAGCGGCAGGCGCAGCTTCAGGCCGGCGCGCGACGAGCGCAGGTTCCGGTACGCCAACGGCATGGTGGCGGCGAGCAGCACCGACTTCACGATCAGCGACCGGCCGTAGCCGGTGTCCGTCAGGTTGGAGATCGACTTCACGTTCTCGAGCGCCGCGATCACCCCCGTCCAGGCGAGGGCGATCACCGCCAGCAGCGCCAGGGTCGAGAAGCGCGGTGCGATGCGGGTGGCGGCGTCGCGCCCGACCAGCGCCAGCCCGAGCAGTCCACCCGCCCACGTGGCGGCCGCACAGAGGTGCAGCCAGTCGAGCGGCACGGCAAGCGCCGGCACCGAGCCCTGGCCGGGATGCCCGACGAGTCCCGGCACCAGGAGCGCACCGGCGCCCACGACCACGGCGGCGATGCTCAGCCAGCGTTTGCGGGTCCGCAGCGCGGCCACGGTGACCGTCGCGAAGAGGGCGATCAGGACGATCAGGTCGGTGTAGCCGCGGCCGAACGCGGTGCTGCGCAGGTTCGCGGCGATCCAGCCGGCGTCGAGCAGCGACCGGTCGCCGAACAGCGCGGTCTCGTGCGCGATGTAGAGCGGCGTCGAGACCAGCGCCAGCACGATCAGGCCGAGCAGTGTCCCGTCGATACGCCACAGCGCCCGCGGTCGCACCCCGTCGGCGGGGCGCACCAGCAGCAGGCGGAACGCCGCCAGGCCGACGCCGAGGATTAGCGAGCCGAGCATTCCGAACCGGAGCACGATCGATCCGGTCGCCGCGCCGCTGCCGGCGAGTGCGCCGATCTCGGGCGCCGGGCCGGCATCGCCGACGCCGAACGGGTAGACGCCCTGGATCCGGTGCCCGTCGACCGACAGCGCGCGCAACTCTACTCGATACCAGCCGTCGGCGAGCGACGGCTGCAGCGCGATCACGAGGGAGGCCTCGTCGTCGGCCCTCGCGAGGCTGCCGCGGGTGACGGAGTCGCCCTTGTCGTTCGTGACCTCGATCTGCGAGAACTTCGGCTCGACCGGCTCGGTGAACTGCAGCAGCAGCTCGTCCGGCGGGGTCGGCGTGACGCCGCCGATCGCGGGCTCGGCGCGGAGGAGGATGGCGTGGGCCGACGCGGCCGGCACCGCCACGAGCAGTGTCACGAGCGCCACGGCGACGGCGAGAGCGCTACGGGTCACAAGAACATCGTACGTCGGTCTCGGCTCCGGAAGGTCACGAATTGCGGGCGGATCGTCGCTACGAGCCGACGCGGTGCACCGTCTCGCGCCCGTAGGCCGTGACGACGCGGCGGAACCCCGCCAGCTCGGCGTCGAGCGCGGTGTCGCCCGTGTCGACCAGCAGCGGCCGGCCGCCCAGCGCCGCCAGCTTCGCCGGCGTTGCGACGATGACGAGCCGGTCGAGGCCGATCGCCCGCAGCACGCGCGGTGACAGCTGCTGGTTGCCGCGGCCGAGCAGGAAGCCCTGGCCGCCGACCGGGGTCAGGACGATGCGCGCCGCGGGCGTCGCGTACCGCAGCAGCTCCGCCTCGTCGGCGTCGGGCAGCGCCACCTGGCCGCCCGCGATGACGTCGACGCCGAGCACCGACTTGCGCAGGTCGAGGGCGGCCATGATCGCCGCGGTCGTCGTGCCCGGGCCGATCAGCACCGGCCCGTCGCCCAGCAGCCGCTCCATCACGTACGCGGCGATGCTCGCCTGGGCCGAGGCCTCGCCCGGCGCGGTACGCGCCTTGCCGCCCTGCACCAGCGCCGGCGCGACCGGCACGAGCAGGTAGCCGTGCAGGCGCGGGGAGATGGTGCCGGCGCGCAGGTCGCGTTCGTCCACGTCCATCACCTCGGCCGGCGCGGTGCGCACCACACGGCCGTTCAGGAACGCGTCGGCCAGCTCGCCCGCACGCCGCGGCGTCACGCCGAACACCGCCGAGTGCATCTTCACCCCGGCCGGGATGCCGATCACCGGCACGCGGTCGCCGACGGCGTGGAGGATGTCGACCGCGGTGCCGTCGCCGCCGGCGAACAGCAACAGGTCGACGCCCGCCTCGACCAGCGCCGTGGCCGCGGCGCGCGTGTCGTCGGCCGTCGTCGTCGCGGCCGCCTCGGTGATCGCGGTGCCGGCCAGGTCGGCGCCCATCGCACCGCCCGCCGAGAGGATGACCGCCGAGGGTTGCAGGGCGGCCAGCGCCACTCGCGTACGATCGGCCGCGGCCGGCATCTCGCCGGCCGCGAGCGCCGCGTCGACGAGCGCGCGATCGTCCGAGCCCTTGAGGGCGAGACGCCCGCCGATCCCGGCCAGCGGATTCACGATCAGTCCGAGCTTCGGCACGCGGATGGCTGGAAGGCTATCCGGCTTCGGCCCTGCGCGCGGCTTCCTTTACGCCGCTCGTTGCAGGGCGTAGGATCGATCCAACCTGGAACGAACGAAAGGGGCGCTTCTCGATGTCGGAGACCTCCCAATGGCAGTTGGGTCTCGTGGTCGGGATCGTCGTGATCGCGGTGGCTGCCGCGATCGTGATCATGATCGTGATGCTCGCGCAGCGGATCGCGAAGCAGGCCAAGACCGCCGAAGGTGCGGTCGAGGTGCTGCGTCAGCAGACGTCCGAGCTGCCGGGCATCGGCCAGATCAATGACTCCGGCGTGCGCATCTTGCATGCCGCCCGCGCGGTGCGGAAGGTCGCGGTCGGCAAATGAGCAGCCACGGCTACTGGTGGCTCGCCCTCGGCATCGGCCTGGCCGCCGCGCTGGTCGTGGCGTTCCTGTTGTCGGTGCTCGTCAGGACCGTCATCAGCATCCAGAAATCGGTCGACGGCCTGCTAGTCGTCGCCACCCAGGTCGCCGGCAACACCGCCAGCATCCCGCAACTGGAGGCCACCGCCCCCGTGCTCGGACTCATCGTGCAGGAGGCCGTCGTCCAGGACGGCTACATGAACGCCCTCACCGACGGGTACGGTGGGCAGTGAGCAGCACGGGGCTGCTCGCAACGCTCACCGTCGTCCTCGCGGTCGTGGTCGTGGCCGTGCTCGCCGTCGCCCTGATCGAGGTGCGCAGGCGCCTCGAGAAGATCTCCGAGGGCCTCGCCACGCTCGGCTCCGCCCTGGAGGGCGTCGAGGAGCAGCACCTGCGCCCGCTGGAGGGCGCGGTCAAGGCCATCAACGCCCAGTTCGACATCATTCTCGGCGCGCTGCCGGGCATTGGGCGCAAGGCCGCGATCGTCGCCGAGAGGCGGCCGAAATGACCCTCTGGTGGATCGGCAACGTCATGCTCCTCGTGGTCGTCGCACCCGTCGTGGTGTACCTTCTCCGCGGCGTGCTGCACGCCGCGACGAGCATCGTCCCGAGCGTCCGGCTGATCGCCACCGCGACCGCCGCGGGTTCGAAGGACCTCGACGCGGTGCCGCTGCTGCTGACGACGCAGGACCAGGTTGCGCAGACGGTCGCGGGGGTCGCCGGCTACGGCGGCTCGCTCGACGTGATCCTCGACGACGCGGAGTAGGAGTCACATGATTCTCGCTGCCATCGGTCCCGGGACCGGCTCGATCGTCGTCGTGGCGATCCTCGTCCTGGCGCTCGTCTTCTACCTCGTCTCGACCATCCTCCAGCTCCGCAAGATCACCTCCGGGCTGGACGAGGTGATCGGCAACGTGGCGGAGATCCTGGAGAAGACCGCGCCGGTGACCGACGTGGTCAAGAACATCAACGCCAACCTCGACGCCGGCGTCGACCTGCTCGAGGGCCTGCTCGTGAAGAAGGCCGGCATGGACGACGCCATCGGCCTTGTCGACGGCCTCTACCCCGGCGCCGCCGCGGCGGGCTTCCGCAACTTCCCGGGCAGCGCCACGACGAAGGCGCCGCGCATCGCCGAGGTCTACACCAAGGGCACGCTGACGCTCGCCCGGCTGGGCCGCGAGGCGCCGATCGCCGCCGCCAGTCCGGCCGGCGGCTCGGTGCTGCGCAACGTCGAGGGCGGCAGCCTCGCGGCGCGTTCGTTGTACCCGGACGTGCGCCAGACCCGGCCGGCGCACCTGCCCCGGTCGCCCGTGATCGGCACCGACGCCCCTGTCCAGTACGAGCAGCGCGAGGACATCGGCGCGCCACGCAAGCGGATGCCGCAGCGCAACTCGTGACGGCTACGCTGCTACCACGTTCCCGGCACCGCGCCGCATCCTGACTCGAAAGGAGCACGTATGCAGACACCTGCGGCATTCGAGTACGAGCGCGCGACCAGTGTGGAGGGAGCGATCGCGTCCCTCGAGCGGCTCGGTCCCGAGGCGCGCATCATCGCCGGCGGGCACAGCCTGCTACCGATGATGAAGCTGCGGCTCGCCAACCCCGAGCACCTCATCGACATCAACGACCTGGACGAGCTCTCGTACATCCGCGAGGGGGACGGCGAGATCAGGATCGGCGCTCTCACCCGGCACGTCGACCTGCTCAAGTCCGAGCTGCTGGCCCGCGTCCTGCCGATCTTCCGCGACGCCGAGACGGTGATCGCCGATCCCGTGGTGCGCAACCGCGGCACCATCGGCGGCTCGCTGTGCCAGGCCGACGCGGCCGAGGACCTGTCGGCGGTCTGCACGGCGCTGAAGGCCGACGCCGTCATCCGCGGCACCGGCGGCGAGCGCGTCGTCGGCATGGATACGTTCCACGTCGGGCCGTACATGACGGCGGTCGGCGCCGCCGAGCTGCTGACCGAGGTGCGGTTCAAGGTGCGGCCCGGCAGCGGCAGCGCGCACGAGAAGGTCGAGCGCCGCGCCGGCGACTGGGCGATTGCCGCCTCGTCCGCCTCCGTCTGCCTCGTCGGCGGCCGGGTCCACGACGTGGGCATCGCCCTCAGCGCGGTCGGGCTGACCACCATCCACCTCACCCGCGCCGAGGAGCTGCTGCTCGGGCAGGTGCCGTCGGAGGAGCTGTTCGCGCAGGCGGCCGAGGTCGCCGCCGCCGACTGCTCGCCCGGCGCCGACGGCCGCGGTCCCGTCGACTACAAGCGCCATCTCGCCGGCGTGCTCACCCATCGTGCTCTGCGCCGTGCGACGGCGCGCGCCCTGCAGCAGGAGGCCTGACATCGACGTCTCGATCACGCTCAACGGCGAGCAGGTCACGCACGATGTCGAGCCGCGCCAGCTGCTCGTGCACTACATCCGCGAGACCGCCGGCCTGACGGGCACCCACTGGGGCTGCGACACGTCCAACTGCGGCGCCTGCGTGGTGCTCATGGACGGGCAGCCGGTCAAGTCGTGCACCATCCTCGCCGCCATGTGCGACGGGCACGAGATCCGCACCGTCGAGTCGCTCGAGGTCGACGGCCGGCTGGATCCGATCCAGCAGGGCTTCCACGAGACGCACGCCCTGCAGTGCGGCTTCTGCACGCCGGGCATGCTGATGACGACGCGCGCGCTGCTGGACGAGAACCCCGACCCGACCGACCACGAGATCCGAACGGCGATCTCGGGGGCGATCTGCCGCTGTACCGGATACCAGAACATCGTCAGCGCCGTCCGCTGGGCCGCCGGGCATGAGGCCGCGGCCAAACGAGAGGTTTGAGATGGCCGCCACCGAGAACCTTCCCAGCCCAACCACCGAGCGCCCGATCGGCTTCGGCCGGCTGAAGCGCAAGGAAGATGCGCGCTTCATCCGCGGCCAGGGCACCTACCTGGACGACATCAAGCTGCCGGGCATGGTTTACGGCGCGATCCTGCGCAGCCCGTACGCCCACGCGAAGATCGTCTCGATCGACACGTCGGCGGCGCTGGCGCATCCCAAGGTCGCCGCGGTCGTCACCGCCAAGGACCTGGAGACGCTCGGGCTCGCCTGGATGCCGACCATCTCGTACGACACTCAGGCCGTGCTGGCGGGCGACAAGGTGCGCTTCCAGGGCCAGGAGGTGGCGTTCGTCATCGCCGTCGACGAGTACTCGGCCAACGACGCGCTGCAGCTGATCGAGGTCGAGTACGAGCCGCTGCCAGCGATCGTCAACGCGCGCAAGGCGCTCGACGCCGACGCGCCGCTGATCCGCGACGACAAGATCGGCCAGCGCGACAACCTCGCGAGCCCGACGTGGGAGGCCGGCGACGAGGCCGCCACCGACAAGGCGTTCGCCGAGGCCGACACCGTCGTCACGCGCGACATCATCTACCCGCGCTGCCACCCGGCGCCGCTCGAGACGTGCGGCATCATCGCCGACTTCAACCCGAAGACCGGGCAGCTCGACATCTACAACGGCAACCAGGCGCCGCATGCGCACCGCACCGTGTACGCGCACGTCGCCGGCCTGGCCGAGCACATGATCCGCATCCGGTGCTCCGACATCGGCGGCGGCTTCGGCAACAAGGTGCCGGTCTATCCCGGGTACGTCTGCGCCATCGCCGGCTCGATCGTCGCCGGCGTGCCGGTGAAGTGGGTCGAGAACCGCACCGAGAACCTCGTCTCGACGGGCTTCGCGCGCGACTATCTGATGCGCAGCGAGATCTGCTCGAAGGACGGCAAGATCACCGGTCTGCGGGTCGACGTGATCGCCGACCACGGCGCGTTCGACAGCACCGCGCAGCCGACGAAGTTCCCGGCCGGGTTCTTCCATATCTGCTGCGGCTCCTACGACCTGCAGGCGTCACACGTCAAGGTCAAGGCGGTGTACACCAACAAGGCGCCCGGGGGTGTTGCGTACCGGTGCTCGTTCCGCATCACGGAGGCCGTCTACCTGGTGGAGCGCATGGTCGACGCGCTGGCGCTGGAGATGAAGGTCGACCCGATCGACCTGCGCATGCGCAGCTTCATCAACGCCGACCAGTTCCCGTATGAGACCACCACCGGCTGGACGTACGACTCCGGCGATTACCACAAGACCATGAAGGTCGCGATGGACATCGCCGGCTACGACGATCTCCGTCGCGAGCAGGCGGAGAAGCGCGCCCGCGGCGAGCTGATGGGTATCGGTGTGTGCTTCTTCACCGAGGGTGTCGGCGCCGGTCCGCGCAAGCACATGGACATCCTCGGCCTGGCGATGAACGACGGCGCCGACCTGCGGGTGCACCCGTCCGGCAAGGCCGTCGTCAGCATCAGCGCGCAGACGCAGGGGCAGGGCCACGAGACCACGTTCGCGCAGATCGTGGCGGAGGAGCTCGGCATTCCGCCCGAGAACATCGAGGTGCGGCACGGCGACACCGACAAGTCGCCCTACGGCCTCGGCACGTACGGCAGCCGGTCGACGCCCGTCTCGGGCGCCGCCGTCGCGGTCGTCTCGCGCAAGGTCCGCGACAAGGCCCGGCTGATCGCCGCGACGATGCTCGAGACCCGGCCGGAGGACCTGGCGTGGGAGAAGGGCCGCTGGTACGTGAAGGGCGACCCGGAGAAGGGCGCCATGATCGAGGACATCGCGCTGCGCGCCTACAGCGGCGAGACCATGCCCGAGGGCCTCGAGGGCGGACTGGACGCGCAGGTCATCTACGACCCGCCGAACCTCACCTACCCGTACGGCGCGTACATCGCGGTGGTCGACATCGACCCCGACACGTCACAGGTGACGATCCGCCGGTTCATCGCGGTCGACGACTGCGGCGTGCGCATCAACCCGATGATCGTCGACGGGCAGATCCACGGCGGTCTGGCAGAGGGCATCGGCATCGCGCTGATGGAGCTGATCAGCTTCGACGAGGAGGGCAACTGCCTCAACTCGTCGTTCATGGACTACCTGATCCCGACGGCGCTCGAGTGTCCCACCTTCGAGCTCGGCGAGACCGTCACACCCTGCCCGCACCATCCGCTGGGTGCGAAGGGTGTCGGCGAGTCGCCGAATGTCGGCTCACCGCCGGCCATCGTCAACGCCGTCATCGACGCGTTGTACGAGACGCACGGCGTCAGCCACATCGACATGCCGTGCACGCCCGCACGCGTGTGGGCCGCGATGCAGGGGCGCCCCGAGCCGCCACAGTGATGGAGCCGTGAGCATCACCGGCGAGGCTGCCGACGAGGTCCGTCAGCGCGCGCCCGACATCGAGACGCTGGCACGGCGCCTCGCCGATGCCGACTACCTCGTCGACGAGAGCCTCGCGACGTCGATGTTCCTCAGCGTGCGGCTGCCACAGCCGCTGCTGCTCGAGGGCGAGGCCGGTGTCGGCAAGACCGAGGCCGCGAAGGCGCTCGCCACGGTGCTCGACACGCCGCTGATCCGCCTCCAGTGCTACGAGGGCATCGACGCGGCCGAGGCGCTCTACGAGTGGAACTACCCGCGGCAGCTGCTCAGCATCCGGCTCGCCGACTCGACCGGTGAGAAGCTGAGCGAGGAGGATCTGTTCGGCTCGCGCTACCTGACCCGGCGGCCGCTGCTGCGGGCGCTGGAGCATCCCGGACCGCGGCCGGCGGTGCTGCTGATCGACGAGATCGACCGGGCCGACGACGACTTCGAGGCCTTCCTGCTCGAGCTGCTGGCCGAGGCCACCGTGACGATTCCCGAGATCGGCACGATCACGGCCACGCATCCGCCGATCATCGTGCTGACGTCGAACCGCACGCGCGACCTGCACGACGCCGTCAAGCGCCGCTGCCTGTACCACTGGATCGACTATCCCACGCCCGAGCGCGAGGTCGAGATCGTGCGGCGCCGCGTGCCGGGCTCGTCGCAGACCCTCGCCGTCCAGGTCGCGAACGCCGTCTCGCGCATGCGGGCGAGCGAGGTGCAGAAGCCGCCCGGCATCGCCGAGGCGATCGACTGGCTGCGGGCGCTGAGCCTGCTCGGCATCGAGCGGCTGGATGCCGCGGCCGTCAGCCGCACGCTCGGCTCGGTGCTCAAGTACGGCGAGGACCAGGACGTCATCCGCGCCGCCGGCCTCGAGAGCCTCGTCCGCGCCGATGGCTGACGCCGGCGCCACTCTCGGCTTCGGGGTAGAGACCATCCGCCTCGATCTGCCGCCGCTCGTGACGGCGCTGAGTGCGCGGCTGCACGACGCAGGCCTGCCGGTGACACCGGCCCGGGCGGTCGATTTCGCCCGCGCGCTGGCGCTGGTCAGGCCCGTCTCCCGCCGGCGCCTGTACTGGACGGCGCGCGCGGTGTTCGTGTCCGATCCGGCGCAGGTGAGGGCGTTCGACGCGGTGTTCTTCGCCGTGTTCGGCGACCGCGAACGGGACGAGACGTTCGAGCCGGACGACGCGGAGACGGTCGCGACGTCCGCCGACGACCGGCCGGCGGCGGAGCACGAGACGTCGACCGTCGACGGCGTGCAGCGCGACGCGCGCGCCAGCGTCTCGTCGCCGCCGCCCGCCGGCGACGATGAGGACGAGACCGAGGTCGAGGTGCCGCTGGCGATGGCGAGCGACGAGGAGGTGCTGGCAACGCGCAGCTTCGACGGTCTCGAGCCGCACGAGCTGGCGCAGCTGTACCGGCTGATGTCGCGACTGCAGCTGGCGACGCCGCTGCGCCGCACGCGGCGCTACGAGCGAGGCCGGCACGGCCAGCAGGTCGACATGCGCCGGACGCTGCGCGGCAGCCTGCGCACCGGCGGCGACCCGATCCGCCTCGCGCGGCGGCAGCGCCGCATCGTCCCGCGGCGGCTCGTGATGCTGTGCGACATCTCCGGCTCGATGGAGCCGTACGCCCGCGCCTACCTGCAGTTCCTCACGTGCGCCGCGGGCAGCGGTCCGAACGCCGAGGCGTTTGTGTTCGCCACGCGGCTGACGCGGCTCACCCGCGCGCTCTCATCGCGCCGGCCCGAGCGTGCGATCCAGCGCGCGGCGGCTGCCGCGCCCGACTGGTCGAGCGGCACGCGTATCGGCGACGCGCTGAAGGCCTTCAACGACCGGCACGGCCGGCGGGGCATGGCACGTGGCGCGGTGGTGGTGATCCTGTCCGACGGTTGGGAGCGCGGCGACCCGGCGCTCGTCGGCCGTGAGATGGCGAGGCTCGCGCGGCTCGCGCACCGCATCGTCTGGGTCAACCCGCGCGTCAGCGCGAGCGCCTTCTCGGTGCGGGCCGGCGGCATGGTCGCGGCGTTGCCGCACTGCGACGCGCTGGTGAGCGGCCACAGCTTCGCGGCCCTGGCCGAGGTGGTCGACGCCATCGGGGCGCCGGCGCTGGCGCGCGAGGGCCTCGCCGGTTCCACCGCGGCTGCGGCCGAGCCGGCCGAGGAGGAGACGTGGGCCAGCGCCACGCCGGTGCCGGGCAGCTCGGTGGCGATGCCGAGCGGGCACGGCCCGAGTAAGGGCAACACCACGCCGGGCTGGGTCACGGATACCGGCGAGCCATGATCGAGGGAGCAGCCCGATGAGCGAGCAGGCCAAGACGTGCATCTACCCCGGCTGCGAGCGATCCGCCGCCCCGCCGCATCCGCAGGGCGGGCCGCAGCCGGCGTTCTGTGATCTGGACGCGCACAACGCGCTCACCGCCCACCAGGAGCGCCAGCGCCTCGCGGCGGCGGCGAACCCCAATCACGAGGAGGACCAGTAGTGGCGAACGAGGCCTACCGCGCGGTATTTCTGCGCGTGCACCCGACCGGCAAGATGGTGCTGAGCCTGACCACCGACGCCGACGGCAGGGAGTCCCAGTACGCGCAGACGGTCGCCGACGACCTCGGCGTCCCGGCGCTCGACGTCAAGGTCGTCTCCGCCGACACCGATCGCTTCGGCGTCGGGCACGGCTTCAACACTGCCCCGTCGGACGGCGCCACCGCGGCGATCTCGCGCGCGACGGCCAAGATCCGCGAGAAGGGCCGGCTGCTCGCCGGTATGGCGCTCGAGGCCGCCCCGGAGACGCTCACCTGGTCGAACGGCGCCTGGACGAGCGACGACGGCTCCGACCAGGTGCGCACCGTGGCCGACATCGCGCTGTACGCGCACGGCACCGGCGCGCTGCCGCCCGGCGTCGAGGGCGGACTGGACGCGCAGGCCGTCTACACGGACTGAGCGGCGGGCAGCGTCGCGTCGATCGAGACCTCGACCTCGTCGACGACCTTCAACGCGCCGAACAGCGCCGAGTGCGGCTTGATCTTCCAGTCGGACTGCTTGATGACGGCGGAGGCGTCGAGCCTCTGACCGTCGGACGTGACGTCGAACGCGAGCGGGTGGGCGGTACCGCGGAGCGTCAGATCGCCCTGCACGCTCAGCCCGTCGCCATCGCCGGCCGCCGCCACGGCGGTCGAGCGGAACGTGATGCCCTGCCTCTTGAGCACGTCGTCGTCGATCGTCTTCTGGATGTCGACCTTGTCGTCGTCGCCGAGTGACTGCAAGCCGCCGGTGCCCTCGATGACGCGCAGCGAACCGCCGTCGGCCGACAGCTCGAGCGTCGTGGCGGCGGGGTCGGCGGCGACGGTCAGCGTCGCCTCCCACGTGGTGACGTGGAACAGCAGGTTGTGCCCCGCCTTCGCCGCCGCGCCGGTGCGTCCCGTGCGCACGGACAGCGTGCCGTCGGCGGGGCCGAGCCGGTACGTCCCTGGCGGAATCGTCATGTCGCAGATCCTATACTGCCGGGGCGTTCACCGAACCATCCATCTCGCGACGAGGACGTGTGCCGATGGCCGTAGAGCTGGACAGTCCCTTCACCACCGCCCGTCCCCTCGACGAGAGCTACGCGACCATCCTCGACCTCGAGCGGGTCGTGCCGTGCGTCGAGGGCGCCACCGTG
Source organism: Gaiellales bacterium (assembly GCA_046598415.1). Taxonomy (GTDB): domain Bacteria; phylum Actinomycetota; class Thermoleophilia; order Gaiellales; family F1-60-MAGs149; genus VFJZ01. Next base: position 13,667 of record JBKJIG010000137.1, on the reverse strand, counting down.
CTCGAGCGCACCGGTCCCGACGCGGTCAAGGCCGAGATCAAGGTGAAGATGGGCGCGATGTCCATGAAGTTCACCGGCACCGTCGAGGTGATCGAACAGGACGCCGACGCGCACAAGATCGTGCTGCAGGTCAAGTCGCGCGAGGCCGGCGGCCAGGGGTTCGCCAACGCCACCGTGGCGTTCGCACTCGCTGAGGGCGGCGGCACCATCCATACCAACGCCCAGATCAGCGGCAAGGCGGCGTCGATGGGCGAGGGTGTGGTGACCGGCGTGCTGGACGCGCTGATCACCGACTTCAGCGGCAAGCTCGGAGCGATCTGAGGCGTCTGATGGCCACCATCGCGATGCGCCAGATCCGCGAGGGCGAGGTGCCGCGCGACGGCGGTACCGCCCTGCAGGACGACCCGAACCGGCCGGTGTTCCACGGCAACGGGCCCGACGACTACGTCTGCGCGCAGTGCGGCAACGTGCTGGCGGCGTCCATGGACGCGGCGTACATGACGAAGCGCGTGCGCGTGAAGTGCGGCCGGTGCAAGACGATCAACGTCGCCATCAACGACGAGTCGGAGCCGCGCCGTCCGCGCGGGTCAGGATCCGGCTAGCGGCAGCAGCGTGTCGCGGTGGCCCGCGTAGGCGGCCGCCCCGTCGCCGTCGAGCGCGGGGATGCGCACGACCGGCGGCAGGCCCATCGCCGGCGTCGCCAGGTCGAGCAGAACGTCGTGGTACGCGCGCTCGCGCTGCACCCCACCGAAGCCGAAGCCCTTGGCCGGCAGTCCGCGTGACAGGGGGTCGCTGGTCGCGCACCACTCGTCGCAGAGCGCGCGGTACTCCGCCAGGTCGAACGCCACCGCGGCGCCGGCGGGGTAGAGCTCGAGGGTGGTGCGGCGGAACGACGTGAAGCGGGGCGGGCCGTCGACGGCGATGATCGTCCCGGTCGGCGCGTGCAGCAGGCCGACCGGCAGCAGCAGGTTCTCGCGTGCCGCGTGCAGCACCGACACGTCGCCCTTCAGCCGGGAGTAGACGGCTGCCAGCACCTGCACCGCCGCGATCACCGGCGCGACGATGGCAGGGTCGCGGCGCGCCTTGGCGACGCGCTCGAGGCCGACGTGGCCCTGCTCGCACAGCCAGTCGAAGGTCGCCGGTGCAAGCGTGATGTCATCGTCGGCGGCTGCCGCCGCGAATGCCAGCTGGGGTGCGTCGACCGGCACGGGCGAGATGGTAGTTGCCACGCGAACTCGTCCGGCCGCGACACGCGAACCGCGTACCATTCCGAACATGGCCGGTGTCGACGAGTTCTTCGAGCGAGTTGCCGCCCTGCGCCGTGAGGGCGCCGCATTCTCGATCGCCACCGTGGTGTCACGGCGCGGGCCGGTGTCGTCCCACATGGGCGACCGCGCAATCGTGTTCGGCGACGGTGTGATGGAGGGGTTCGTCGGTGGGTCGTGCTCGCGCGAGGTCGTGCGGCGCCAGGCGCTGGCGGCGCTAGCTGCCGGCGAGCCGCGGTTGGTGTCGATCCGGCCCCACGACGATGCGAGCACGTTCGGTGCCGAGGTCGTGGTGCCCATGACCTGTGGCTCGAAGGGGGCGGTTGACGTGTACATCGAGCCGTTCGTCCAGGCGCGCACGGTTGCCATCGTGGGTCTGACGCCGGTCGCCGACGCGCTCGCGCAGCTGGCCGCCACGCTGGAGTACCGCGTCGTGCGCGTGGTGTCGCAGGAGGAGCTGCGCGACGTCGACGGCGCGATCAGCGTCGAGGAGCTGGGCGCGCGCCTGGTCGTGATGGCGCCCGAGGTCCGCGCGTCGCTCGGCGTCGTGGTCGCCTCGCAGGGGCACTACGACGAGCCCGCGCTCGAGCTGGCCGTCCGTGCCCGTTCGCCGTACATCGCGCTGGTCGCCAGCCGACGCCGGGGCGAGGAGGTGCGCGAGGCGCTGGTCGGCGGCGGCCTCGCGCCCGACGACGTCGCCGCGATCCACAACCCCGCCGGGCTCGACCTCGGCGCCCGGCACCCGGGCGAGGTGGCCCTCTCGATCCTGGCCGAGCTCGTCCGGCAGCACCCATCGCCGCGCACGTTCGCGACCGATGTGGCAGTGGCGGCGGCCGCCCCCGCCATCGCGATCGACCCGATCTGCGGCATGGAGGTCGTCCTCACTCCCGACGCCATCTCGGCCGAGCGCGACGCCGAGACGCACTACTTCTGCTGTGACGGCTGCCGCGCCCGGTTCATGGCCGGCGTCGAGGCGTAGTCACCGCACGGCGTTGACCGGGAGGTCGTGGGCGCGCGCCCACCGCTCCCAGTCGCCGGCCGACCGCTCGCCGAAGGCGGCCGTGAGCTCGTCGGCGGTACGCGCGCCGAGCGCCTCGGCCAGCCGGTCGGCGAACTGCGGCTCGAGGCAGCCGACGGCGACGAAGCCCTCCTTGGCCGGGTAGACGGCGTAGAACGGGTTCGCGCCGCCGAGCACGGCCCCGGCGGTAGTGAGGCCGGCGTGCAGCGGTGCGGCCAGCGCCAGTGCGGCGTCGGACAGCGCGACCTCGGTCGTGCCCCCGCGGCCGGTGCGGTCGCGCTCGGCCAGCAGCGCGAGGGCAGCGAACGCCGCCCGCTCGCCGCCGGCGATGTCGGCGTAGAGGCTCACCGGCAGCTGCGGCGCACGTACGAGACCGGCAGTGGCCTGGTAGTTGAGGTCGTGCCCGGCGGCCGTGTCCCCGTCCGCGTACCCGACGATCGAGACGTGGCAGAGCCGTGGATGTGTGCCGATGGTCGCCGGATCAAGCCCGAGCCGCGCTAGCGACGCAGCGCGCGACGACGTGATCAGCACGTCCGCCTCGGCCAGCAGCCCGCCGACCGGCGCGGCCTTCAGGTCGCGCGAGACGACCTCCATGCCCGCCGACAGCTCGGCGTAGAGGCCGGGTGCATAGGTGGCGAGCGGGTCGCCGGCCGGCGGCTCGATCTTCACCACGTGAGCGCCCAGGTCGGCGAGCCGCCGCGCCGCCAGTGGACCGGGGAGGTTCACCGCGACGGAGACGACTCGCCGGCCCGTCAGAGGCCGCACCGCCTACACAGGGTCGCGGCGCAGCTGCTGGCTCATGCAGTGGACGCCGCCGCCGGCCAGCAGGAACTGGCTCATGTCGGGGTCGTACACCGTGAAGCCGAGGGTGCGCAGCTTCGCGTTCAGGTCCTTCGACGAGGCCACCGACAGCACGCGGTCGTTGCCGAGCGCGACGACGTTGCAGCCGAGCGCCATGGTGTCGGTGAAGCTCACCGGCACGATCTCGATGCGCTTCGACTTCAGCCACGAGACGATCTCGGGATCGGTCGTGTCAAGGCAGACCGCGGCGAGCTTCGGCGCCAGCATGCAGACCATCAGGTCGATGTGGACGTAGAACTCGTCGATCGGCGCGTACTTGACCTCGAAGCCCTCGCGCTCCATCCAGCCGCCGACCTGCTTGGCGGCGATCTCCTCGCCGCGTCCGCCGGTGAAGCCGATCAGCGCCGTGTCGGGCTCGATCATGTTGAAGTCGCCGCCCTCGAAGTTGCCGGCGGACACCATGTCGTAGATCGGGATGTCGTTCTCGAGGTAGAACCGCAGCGTCGTCGCGTACTCGCCGCGCCGGCGCGGGCTGGCCATCTGGCAGATGACCGCGCCGAACGGCGTCATGAAACTCGAGTCGCGCGCGTAGACGCCGTAGGCGAGCTCGTCGCGCGCCTCCAGCTGGTGGATCGCGACGCCGGCGTCACGGTACGCGTCGAGGAACTCGCCGTGCTGGCGCAGGGCCAGGTCGCGGTCGAAGACGTATCCCTTGCGGAGCGTGTCGCGCACGAGCGCGGAGTACTGCGCGTTCTCCTCGCCCAGCCAGCGGAACGCGCTTGCGTCGCCGACGAGGACGTCCCGCAGGACGCCGAACTCGCTGGTGGCGCCCCAGTGGTCGAGGCGGGGGCTGCCGCCGCCCTCGATGCGAGTGCGGAGCGGCGTGGCGGTGGTGACGTCGGGCATCCGGGCTCCCCTTGCTATCCTATCGATCGATAGGCAGATGCTAGCACCTCGGACATCGACGCGCGACCGGATTCTCACGGAGGCCTCCCGGCTGTTCGGCGAGCGCGGCTACGACGGCACGTCGACGCGCCAGATCGCCGACGCGGTCGGCATCAAGCAGCCGTCGCTGTTCCACCACTTCGCCTCGAAACAGGCGATCATGGAGGCGCTGCTCGACCTCACCTACGCCGCGCCCGCGGCGGTGGCCGAGCGCCTGGCCCGGGGGGCGGGCCCCGCGGCGACGCGCCTCGGCGAGTACATCCGCTGGGACGTCGACTACACGCTCGGCCTGCCGTACGACCTGTCGGCGGCGGTAGCGGGCGACGTGCTCGAACAGGCGGCGTTCGAGCGCTTCCGGCAGGACCGCGATCGCCTGCACGCGGCGCGGCAGCGCATGATCGAGCAGGGCATCGAGTCCGGTGAGTTCGTCCAGATCGACCCCGCCTACGCGCAGCAGCTGGTCGCCGCCGTGGCGCTCCAGACCATCCGGCTGCGGCTCGGCGGGCCCGAGGACGCGGCGGCGTTCGTGCTACGCGGGCTGGGGCACGCCGCGGCGGGTCGCGATGTAGACGCCGGCGGCCGCTAGCGCCATCCCGGGCCAGGCGAGCAGCGGCATCGTCTCGCCGATCACGACCCAGGCGATCAGCGCGGCCCCGGGCGGGACGAGGAAGAGCAGGGCCGACACGCGGGACGCCTCGCCCCGGCGGATCATCGCCAGCAGCAGCGTGATGGCGATCAGCGAGTTGCCGATCGACAGGTAGCCGAGGGCCGCGACCGAGCGGGTCGTGACCTCGAACGCGAACCCCTCGAGCAGGATCGCGACCGGCACGAACACCACCAGCCCGAGGCCGAACTGGATGACGTTGGCGGTGACGGGATGGGTGCCGCCGCCGAAGCGCTTCTCGTAGAGCGTCACGCCGCTCATCGCCACCAGCGCGCCGCACGCGACGATGATGCCGAGCGCCGACTCGGCCTCGATGCTGGAGCGTGCGGCGATGACGATGACGGCGCCCGACAGCCCGAGCCCGAGGCCGACCCAGCGCGCCGACGTCACCAGCTCGCCGGTGAAGGTCGGGGCGAGCAGCGCCACCAGGATCGGCTGCATCGAGGTGATCAGCGCGACGGCGCCCGCCGACATGCCGAGGTCGAAGGCGATGTACGAGCAGCCGAAGTACGCGACCTGGATGCCGAAGCCGACGATCAGCACGTGCATCCAGGCGGCTTTCGTGCGCGGCCACTCCGGCTGCTTGATCCAGAACAGCACCGGTGCCAGCAGCGCGATCGCGATCGCGTAGCGGAGCGCCAGCAGCGTCATCGGGCCCGTGTACGGCAGGCCGACCTTCGCCGCCGCGTAGCCGCCCGACCAGAGTACGAGGAAGATCAGCGGCGCCGCACGCACGGTGCGTGACGGTAGTGCATCGGCCCGTGGCACGATCCCGGCCATGGATACCGCCGCAATCTTCTCCCGGCTCGGGCTCGACGAGGCTGCGCTGCAGTCGGGCGACCTCGAGGTGCGCACCCCGATCACCGGCGAGGTGATCGCCCGCATCGCCTCGTCGTCGGCGGCGGACACCGACGCCGCGATCGCCCGCGCACAGGCGGCGTTCGACGAGTGGCGCGACGTGCCGGCGCCTCGGCGCGGCGAGCTGGTGCGCCTGCTGGGCGAGGAGCTGCGTGCGGCGAAGGACGACCTGGGCGCGCTGGTGACGCTCGAGACCGGCAAGATCGTGTCCGAGGGCCTCGGCGAGGTGCAGGAGATGATCGACATCTGCGATCTCGGCGTCGGCCTCTCGCGCCAGCTGTTCGGCCTCACGATCGCGTCGGAGCGGCCCGGCCACCGCATGCTCGAGACGTGGCATCCGCTCGGCCCGGTCGCGGTCATCACGGCGTTCAACTTCCCGGTCGCCGTGTGGAGCTGGAACACGGCGTTGGCGCTGGTCTGCGGCGACGCCGTGATCTGGAAGCCGTCGCCGCGCACGCCTCTGACCGCGCTGGCGTGCCAGTCGCTGCTGCGCCGCGCCGGCGAGCGCATGGGCGGCATCCCCGACGGGCTGCTCGAGGTCGTGGTCGGCGGCAACGAGCGCGCCGAGCAGCTCGCCGACGACCCGCGCGTGCCGCTCGTCTCGGCCACCGGCTCGACGGTCATGGGCCGCGCCCTGGCACCGCGCGTCGCGGCGCGACTGGGTCGCAGCCTGCTCGAGCTGGGCGGCAACAACGCGATGATCGTGACGCCGAGCGCCGATCTCGAGCTGGCCGTCCGCGCGATCGCGTTCGCTGCGGTCGGTACGGCCGGCCAGCGCTGCACCACGCTGCGGCGGCTGATCGTGCACGACGACGTCTACGACGAGCTGATCGGGCGCCTCGAGAAGGCGTACGCGACGGTGCCGGTGGGTGATCCCCGCGAGGACGGGACGCTGCTCGGACCGCTCGTCTCCCGTGAGTCCTACGATCGTTTGCAGGGGGCGCTCGAGCAGGCGCGCGGCGACGGCGGCGAGGTGTTCGGCGGCGATCGCGTGCTGGCCGACGAGCATCCCGACGCCTACTACGTGCGGCCCGCTCTGGTGCGCATGCCGGGTCAGACGGGCGTCGTCGAGACCGAGACGTTCGCGCCGCTCCTGTACGCCATGCGCTACCGCGAACTGGACGACGCGCTGTCGCTGCACAACGGCGTGCCGCAGGGACTCTCGTCGTGCATCTTCACGAACGACCTGCGCGAGTCGGAGCGGTTCCTGTCGGTGCTCGGCTCCGACTGCGGCATCGCGAATGTCAACATCGGCCCGTCGGGTGCCGAGATCGGCGGTGCGTTCGGCGGCGAGAAGGAGACGGGCGGCGGTCGCGAGTCGGGCAGCGACGCCTGGAAGGCGTACATGCGCCGCCAGACCGCAACGATCAACTACTCGACGGAGCTCCCGCTCGCCCAGGGCGTCCGCTTCGACGTCGGCTAGGCCCGCGGCGTCCGCGTCCTACTCGACAAATTCCGTACCTGGTTCCGAATTTGTCGAGTGCGCCTGTCCCGTGGCGTGCCGCCCCAGTCTTGGCACGGTCCGCGCGTGTTCGGTGCGCGTTCCCCGGTCGCCGACAGCCCTCAGATCGGCTGGCCGGCCCGCAGCTCTGGGTGGTAGCGCTGCAGCTTCGGGTCGAGGTCGTCCAGCTCGCGCGTTCGGACGATCGCCGGCCGTGCTCCGATGCGCTCGAAGTGGGCCTGCACGGTGTCGCCGTGCAGCAAGTCATCGCCGTAGAAGCTCCGCCACCCGACCAGCATGTACAGGTAGATGTCCACGAGCGAGAATCGGTCGCCGACGCAGTAGTCGCGGTCGCCGAGCTGGTGCTCGATGTAGGCCTCGTGTGCGCGCATCTGATCCTCGGCGTCCCCGGCCTGCTTCGCGATCGGCCACCACGCGCCGTGCAGCGTGTTCGAGAGCCAGAACAGCCACCGCAGGTACGCACCGCGGTCGGGATCGGCCGCCTGCGGGGCGAGGCCCGAGTCCGGGAAGCGGTCGCCGAGGTACGCGAGCACCGCACCGGTCTCGTACACCTCGACCGGCCCCTCGCGCAGGGACGGGACGCGCTGCAGCGGGTTCACCTCGGCGAAGTCGGGAATCTCGCCGCGACGCCGCGGGTGGATGTTGACGGGCGTGTACTCGGCACCGATCTCCTCGAGCGCGGCGCGGGCGGCGAACGAGGCCGAGCCGGTGATCTGGAAGAGCTCGATCATGAGCGCGAGAAGGGGAGCGCGGTCGTGAGCCAGCGGACGAGCGCCGAGGGATTGCGCGTCTGTGTCCAGATATCGCCCGGGCCGGTGAACTCGAAGACGAAGCCCTCGCCCGACTTGAGCGTCTGGACGAGGCCCGTCGCCGCCTTGCGCAGCGTCATCTGCACGCTCGGCTCGTAGGCAACCATGTGGCCGGTATCGAGGACGAACCGCTCGCCCGGCGCGAGCGTCACCTTCTCGACGGCTCCGAAGCATCCGACGACGACCTCGCCGGCGCCCGAGGCGTGGATGAGGAACCCGCCTTCCGAGCCCACGAGATTCTTGAATCCGCCCCACTTGGTGTCGATCTCGACGGTCGACTCCGAACACAGATACGAGCCCCGCGAGATGTTCAGCCCGGCCCCGGAGACGGTCTGCACGAAGAGGTCGCCGGGGAGGCTCGCGGCGACGTCGACCCAACCGCCGTGCGCGCCGGCCGTGAACGTCGTCATGAAGAACGACTCGCCGCCCAGCGCCGCGCGTTTCAGCGACCCGACGAGGCCGCCCTGCATCTTCGACTCGAACGAGACGTCGCCCGACGTCGCGAGCATGGCTCCCGCCTCGACCCGGATGGCCTCGTTCGGCGCGAGGGCGGCACGGGCGACGGCGAACGAGGGGGCGTGGCGGACGGTGATCTCCATTGACGCAATCGTAGGCGTCCGCGCGGGCGCGACTATCCGGCGCCCTCGGTGACCGGTTCGGGCCGGGTTGCGCGACGGCGGAGCGGGTTGCGCGAGAGCCGCACGCGAGCCGACAGGAACAGCACGACGGCGTCGAGCAGGCAATAGCCGGCGGCGATCGCCGACGGCGGGTTGCCCTGCGAGAGGCCGATGCCGGGCACGGTGTCGGCCCACCGCCAGTTGCCGAACTGCGTGCCGACGATCTCGAGGACGGTCGTGGCGACGAACGCGCCGGCGTACACGTGCCAGCGCCGGGCGCGCCACAGGCAGTACAGCAGCGCTGGCAGCAGGCAGAGGCCGACCAGGTCGGGGTTGTCCGGAATCACCAGCGCGCCGATCACCCAGGTGCAGACGGCGAGGGTGACGACGCCCGACGTGGCGCGGCGGCTGGCCTGCACGTACGAGAACTGCGACAGGCGCAGCGCCAGCAGGTAGATCAGGCCGTGGCCCGGCGGCACGTACAACGGCAGGTTGTCGAAGCGGTAGACGTAGAGGCCCCAGATGATCGAGAACGTGATCTCGAACAGCGTCGCGACCACGACGACGACCACCAGCTGGCGCCGTTCGTGTCCGTCGACGGCGAGGAAGACGGCGGCGAGCAGCGCCCACGTGACCAGCGAGACGACGTCCTGCGCCCAGCGGTCGAAGGTCGCGTCGGCGTAGAGGGCCGACGGGATCCACAGCGCCATGATCAGGATGTAGCCGCCGCGAGAGGCGAGGACGTTCCGGCAGAGGGGGAGCACCAGACGTACGATAGACACATGGGGGATTCGCGACCGCTGCCCGATGAGTTCGTCCGTTTCGATCGGCGCACCGGGGTCAGGGCGACGGCCGAGGAGCTGGTCGAGGATCTGCGCTCCGCGGTGCTGTCGCAGGGCGGCGAGGTGTTCGACGGCCTGCGCGTCGTGCACGCCGACGTGACGCGCCGGCGCGTGCTCGCCGAGGCGCCGGGCAAGCTCTACGGGCTCCGGCCCGGGCCCGCGGTCCTGTTCGGCGTCGCCGGGCGCGGGCTGGTGCGGATGCCGGTGCTGGTGCTCGACGTCGAGCACGCCCTGACCACGCTGCACGTCGACGTGGGACGGGCCGAGCTGGAGGAGCGCCGCGGCCACGAGCGGCTCGGTGTCGGGCTCGCGATGCGCGGCGAGCCGATCGGCCGGGCGCTGCCGTTCACCGCCCGGACGCTCAACGTCTCGGCCGGCGGCGCGCTCGTCGACGTGCCGCTGAGGGAGGGCATGGCCTACCGCACGGTGCTCGGCCTACCGGGCGCCGAGCTGGTGCTGAGCGCGGTCGTCGTCCGCATCGACGCGTCGAGCTCGGTGCTGCAGTTCACCGGGTTGTCGGAGAGCGCGGAGCGCGCGCTCGCCGGCCAGCTGATCCGCGCGACGGAGGTTCAGCCCGCGAGCTGATCGGCTAGGAGCTGCGCCGGGTGCACGGCGCGGCGTGCTGCGAGATCGGCGATCTGGCTGCGGCACGACGTGCCCTGGGCGACCACGATCGCGCCCGGGTTGGCGGTCACGGCCGGCAGCAGGCGGTCCTTGGCCATCGCGACGGAGAGGTCGTACGTCTCGCTGCGGTAGCCGAACGAGCCGGCCATCCCACAGCAGCCGGCATCGAGCATCTCGACGCGCGCGGCCGGGATGCGGCCGATCGCCTCCGCGGTGGCGCCGGGCCGGGCGAGCGCCTTGGTGTGGCAGTGCGGGTGCACGATCACGGCGGCCTCGAGCGGGTTCAGGGCCGGCGTCTCCCAGCGGTCGAGCGCCTCCTCGAACAGCAGCACGTGGCGCGAGACCGTGCGCGCGTCGTCGTCGCCCGGCAGCAGCTTCGTGAGCTCGTCGCGGAGCGTCAGGATGCATGACGGCTCGAGCCCGACGATGGGCACGCCGCTGGTCGCGAGGGGCAGCAGCCGGCGCACGTTCTCGACGGCCAGCTGCCGCGCCTCGTCGAGCATGCCGGCGGAGATGTAGGTGCGGCCGCAGCACACGTTGGGCGCCACTGCGGGGTGCGCGCCGGCGGCGTCGAGGTAGTCGAGGGCGGCGAGGCCGATGTCGGGCTCGAGCCACTGCGTGAAGGTGTCGACGAACAGCGCGACGTCGACGCGGCGCGGCCCGTAGCGCCCGTCGGTCAGCTGGCGGAACGTGCGCGGCGACAGCTGCGGCAGGCGCCGGTTGCGGTGGATCCCGAGCCGGCGGCGCTGCAGGATGCCGAGCGGCGAGCGCGCCAGCAGGTTCGACGTGCGCGGCATGCGGGCCAGCCGCGCGAGCATCATCGGTGCGTCGGCGAAGGCCCGCTCGCGCGAGGCGATGCCCTCCTCCGCGTGCCGGGCGTCGAGGTGCTGCGCCTTGATCCAGGCCAGATCGACGCCGGCTGGGCACTCGGTGCGGCAGCCCTTGCAGCCGATGCAGGTGGTCAGCGCCTCGCCGAGCCCGGGGTCGTCCATCCGGATCGCGCCCGACAGCGCCTCGCGCAGCAGATCGGCGCGGCCGCGCACGGTGTGGTGCTCGTTGCGGGTGACGCGGTAGGGCGGGCACATCGTGCCCGCGCGGCGCTCGAGGCACGAGCCGACGCCGATGCAGCCGGCCACCTCGAGCTCGAGCGGCGAGCGCGCGCGCAGCTGCGTGCGGAGGTTCTCGTCCAGCGGCGGCGCGTCGATGATGCGCCCGGGGTTGAGGATGCCCGTCGGGTCGAAGACGCGCTTGATGGTGCGGAAGCCGTCCATCAGCGGCTCGCCGAACAGCCGCGGCAGCAGCTCGGAGCGCAGGATGCCGTCGCCGTGCTCGCCCGACAGGGAGCCGCCGTTGGCGACCAGCAGGTCGGCGCCGCGTTCGGCGAGGCGGCGGAAGCGCGCGCGGTCCTCCGCGTCGGAGAGGTCGAGCAGCGGACGCACGTGCACGCAGCCCACCGAGGCGTGGCCGTAGATGACCGACACGGTCCCCTCGTCGCGGAACGCCTGACGCAGGCCGGACAGGTAGGCGCCGAGCCGCTCGACGGGCACGGCGCCGTCCTCGACCACGGTGGTCGGCCGCCGGCCGCCACGCACCGAGCGGTTGATGGTGCCCTGCAGGTCGCGCCGGAAGCTGACGATGCGCGCGTTCGCCTCGGGGCCGTCGACCGCGACGACGCCGGCCACGCCGGGGATCTCAGCCGACTCCATCAGGTGGCGTGCGGCCTGCACTTCCTCGACGGTGCCGGAGTGCTCGACCAGCAGCACGGCGTCGGCGCCGGCTGAGATGTCGCGCGCGGCCGGGCTGCCGACGATGGCGCCGGCGTCGACGATCTCGACGGCCGAGGGCGCCGACGGCAGCACGGCCAGGTTGGCGTCGCCGATCGCGTCGAGCGAGTCGAGGCGGATGATCGTCCAGGCGCGCAGGTCGGGTACCGGATCGAGCTCGACCTCGACCTCGAGCACCAGTGCAAGCGTGCCCTCGGAGCCGCAGAGGAACCGCGCCAGGTGCGGCCGATCGCCCGCCAGCGCGGGCAGGTTGTAGCCGTCGACGCAGCGCAGGATGCGCGGCCAGCGCTGCTCGATCTCGGCCGCGAGCCCGTCGTGGACGGCGCGCGCGGCGGCGAACGGACCGTCCAGCGCGGCGAGGTCGGTCTCGCCCACCCACGTCTCGGTGCCGTCGGCCAGCAGCACGTGCAGGCGGCTGATGCGGTGCGACGTGCGGCCGTACACGGCGGAGCGCATGCCGGCGGAGTCGTTGCCGACCATGCCGCCGAGGGTGGCGCGGCTGGCCGTCGCGGTGTCCGGCCCGAAGCACAGGCCGTGCACGCGGGCGGCCGCGTCGAGGTCGGCCTGGACGACGCCCGGCTGCACGCGGGCGCGCCGCGCCTCGGGATCGACGGACACGATCTGGTCGAGCCGCGACACGTCGAGCACGACGCCGGCGCCGATCGCCTGGCCGGCCAGGCTGGTGCCCGCGCCCCGCATGGTGAGGGGCACGCCGTCGGTGCGGCAGACCTCGAGCGTGACCGCGATGTCCTCGATCGCGGCGGCGATCACGACGGCCTGCGGGACGATCCGGTAGACGGATGCGTCGGTCGCGTATGCGTGCCGCGTGGCGGCATCCGTCCTCGTCTCGCCCTTGATCCGTTCCGCGAGACGGTCGATTGCCACCCGAGAAAGCTACCGTATCGCCCATGCTTCTCTACGACAATCCAGTTTCTTCGAACGCCCTGAAGGTCCGGTTCCTGCTCGCCGAGCTCGGCCTCGACTACGAACGGCACGAGGTTCCGATGCTGTGGCCGCGCCCCACGGAGTACGTCGCGGTGAACCCGCTCGCCGGCGTCCCGACGCTCGACGACGACGGGTTCATCGTCGCCGAGTCGAACGCGATCCTGCGCTATCTGGCCGTGAAGGCGGGGCGCGAGGATCTGTATCCGTCCGAGCCGCGCGGCCATGCGCGCGTGAACGAGCTGCTCGACCGGTTCGCGCTCACGATCCGCCCGGCGTTCTTCAAGCACGAGGCGGCGGCGATGGGCTTCAAGTTCGGCATCGGCTTCGGCGGCGTGCCGAACGATCCGGAGAAGGCGGCCCAGATCGCCGTCGGGATCGCGCCGCAGATCTCGCTGCTGGAGCAGATCGTGTCCGCCGGCGAGTACGCGCTGGGCGACTTCACGATCGCTGACTGCGCGATCGCGCCGGTGCTGTTCCGCACGACGAAGACCGGGCTCGACCTGTCGGCATATCCGAAGGTCTCGCGGTTGCGCGACGCACAGCTGGCGCGGCCGGCCTTCGCCGCGGCCGGGCCGGTCACGTAGCGGTCGGCGATCCGGGCCGGTGGTAGTCTCTGCCGGTCGAGGTGGCTTGGCTCCAGTGCTGGGATTCCTCGCGTCCGGGCGGTTAGCTCAGCTGGTTAGAGCACCTGCTTTACAAGCAGGGGGTCGGGGGTTCGAAGCCCTCACCGCCCATCTGCGCCAAGACCAGCAGCAGAGCCAACTTTGATGTTTGTCACGTGGCGGAACCGAGACTCCGGCTTCCGATCGATGGAGTCGAACGCGTCGTTACCCGCCAAGCTGCCCCCCGCCTCACACCGAACGGAGCCGTCGTGACCGGCAACCGCATCACCATCCCGGCCCGAGAAGGACGCACTGTGCGGATCGAGGCCGGGCGCAGCTTTCGGGTCGTCGACCTCGACGGGGGTCAGGTCGCCGACCTGTTCGCGTTCTGCGTCGACGATCTGAGCGAGCACCTCAGCGCCGACCACACC
>JBKJIG010000119.1:0-2699 GCA_046598415.1 Gaiellales bacterium | reverse complement strand
GGTGTGGTCGGCGCTGAGGTGCTCGCTCAGATCGTCGACGCAGAACGCGAACAGGTCGGCGACCTGACCCCCGTCGAGGTCGACGACCCGAAAGCTGCGCCCGGCCTCGATCCGCACGGCGCGCCCTTCTCGGGCCGGGATGGTGATGCGGTTGCCGGTCACGACGGCTCCGTTCGGTGTGAGGCGGGGCAGCTTGGCGGGTAACGACCGTTCGACTCCATCAATCGGAAGCGAACCGCCCGCGGGCTTCCCGCAACCGTAGCCACTTCCCCCGGAAATAGCCGGGCTGGGGGTTGCTCCGGCCCATCGCGAAAGCCGGTAACTGCTGAAGCGCATCGGCGACGAACGAGAGAAGCTTCCAAGACAAGAGCCGCTGCTACTGTCGTCGAGGTTGGTGCCGGCCCGGAGGATGGCGCTACGGCCGCGAGCGTAGCGCGACGTAGAAATCGACGCGATCGGCCATGGATCCGAAGCTTCGCCCGGTGATCTCCTCGATTCGGCCGAGACGGTACCGAAGCGTGTTCACGTGCACGTTGAGCGCCGCAGCGGAGGCAGTCCATTGGCCGTTGCTCGACAGGAAGACGTCGAGGCTGTGGACGAGCTCCGAGCCATGCTCCTTATCGTACGCCAACAGCGGTGCCAGCACGGCTGCGTGCAGCGATGTCCGCGCTGCGTAATCGATGCGTAGGAGGATCGCCGACAGCGGGTGGTCTGTCCGCGGGTCGGCCTCGGGCTCCGTGTTGCGCAGCTCGTTCAGGCGGCAGACCTGGCGCGCATCGAGAAAGGCGCGAGTCACGTCGGCGACATCGGTCGCTATCACGGAACTGGTGCCCGCCACGGCCGCGCACGTCTCGGGATCAGCCGACAGCAGGATCCTCAGGCGCGCGATCGCCCGCTCGGCGTCATTGGCGCGATGACCGGCGAGAAGGGCGATCCCGACGTCATGATCGCTGGTGACCGTGATCCGTGGCATGTCGACGGCGTCAGCCATATCGTCGAGCGCTTCCCGCAGCTCCTGCCCGCGTCCGCCGTGCGCGATTCGCACGACGAGGCAGACGACGTGCCCGGTGGGCTTAATGCCGAGCGCTCGCACCCACCCGTCGACGCTGCCATGCGTCGCTTCGTCGGAGGCGATCCAACGCATCAGCTCGTCCTCGCAGCGGCGATGGAAGGCGCGGACAGCGCGCTGCTGGTCGAAGCGATGGTTGAGGAACAGGACAGTCTGCTCGATCGCCTGGCGCAGATCCCCGGACAACTCCTCTCCTGCGGCCGCGACAATCAGGTGGGCACGCGGCCGTAGGGACGTTCGGCCACCGACGGGGAACAGCGCGAAAGCCGAATCTCGGACAACCAGCTCCACGACGTTGCGTCTGGTGGCGACTGCGGCGCCGACGGCGCTCAGCTCCTCCGACGATGGCTCGGTACCGTTGTGCGGGTAGAACGCGGCACCCCGAGTGAGCAGCCAGACCCGGCTGCCGGTCTCGCGCTGGAGGACGTCGAGCAGTGCCGCGTGACCAGCGCCGGGGCTCGCGGCTGCCTCGACGAGCGCCCGCTCCCGCGCCAGGGTCTCGACCAGCGCACGGCCACGGCGGTCGACAATAAGCGTCGTCGCGAACTCGCTGACGGACTCGCACGAGACCCCGCCGGGAATCTGCACAAGCGGCAGGCCACAGCGCATGCAAGCGGCGACTAGGTCCGCAGGCACTACGCCACCGCGATGCATGGCAACGGCCAGCGCCGCGGCGCCCTGGCCTGCGATGGCTGCGACGTACTTGTCGCTGTCGGCCGCCGACCGGTGCCAGCGCCCGGTCGTGAGCACAAGCTCGCCGCCGATCAGATCGGGCGAGTCGTCCTCGACGACCTGCACGCATCGCAGCCAAACACTGAGACCCTCGTCGCCCGCGAGCACGATGAGCCCGAGCCGCCGCGCATCGAGAAGGTCGCGCAGCTTGATCACGTCGCGGCGGCCACGCCCATCGGCCTACGCTATCAGGGCTGGAGCGGACCGGCCGGCCGTTGCATCGCCCCCGAACCCGCCGGGCGCTTGGATTCGGGGACGATCGAGCGGTGGTATGGATCTGGGTCACGCGGCAGAAAGGCCGCCACCACGTCGAACTGGCCGTCGGCCCGGCCACGTCCGATGTACGAAGCGTGATCGGTGTGATGATTCGGATATACAGTGATGGGCCAGCCCTCCGGGTTGTCGCGGAACGTTGTGCCGATCATGGCGTCGCGCAACGCCGATGCAGACAGGTCTCGCGCGCTGGCGGCGGCGAGGGCGAAGAGGCGGACGGCGTTGTACGCGCCGACCTGCGGAACGTGCGAGACAGCGTTGACGCCGAAGCGCGCGCGGAAGGCGCTCACATAGTGACGGTTAGCGGCGTTGTCTACCGACCCGAAATACGTGGCGGTCATGTAATGCCCGCTTGCGTACTCGGCGCCCATCGCCTGGACCTCGATCTCGGTCGTCACCGTGGCGGCGATCGGGAGTGAGGCGGCGGAGTATCCGGCTGCGCGAAACTGACGGTAGAAGGCTGCGACTGAGTCGCTGCCGACGAGATTGGAGACGATCACGTCGGGCTTGAGCACTCGGAGTTCGTCAACGTGCGCCGCGACATCTGTGCCGCCGAGCGGAATGTAGCGCTCCGCCACGACCTCGGCGCCCGCGGCGCGCGCCAGGCTCTGGATGATCACGCCGA
>JBKJIG010000108.1:0-5212 GCA_046598415.1 Gaiellales bacterium | reverse complement strand
AGCACGAGCAAGCCGATCGCAATGCCCGCGCGCGCGGACCAGCGGAATGATCTGGACATACCGAGTTTCCCTTCCCCGTCGCTTCTCGGTCGAGTCGCAGCGACGAGCGTGGCACAGACAGGTCGCGGGATCTCTCAACCGAGCGCACGGCCCCCCCGATCGGGGTCCCTTCTGAGAACCTCGTTACATTCAGTCCGGACAGCTGAGCCGGGCCGCGCGGTTCAGTCTTGCGCGTGCGCGCTCATCTGTTCTGCCACGACACGGGCGCCTACAGCGCCCTCCTGCCGAAGCCCGGCCACAACTCCCTCACGGTCGGCGGCCGATCTGTTCTGGCTCAGCTTCGCCTTGGCGTCGACGCGCTCCACCGCGATCTCGATGCCGACGATCGCACGGAGCTGACCGTGGATGAACTTCTCGGGAGCGTCCGCTGCGCTCCACGGCGTCGCCCGCTGCGCCTCGTGCCGCTCGGTGAGCACGTCGACCGCAGTCCGGACCCACCCGGCATCCTCGTGCACACGGGCCCGGCCGGTGACCTGTACGGCCGAGTAGTTCCACGTCGGCACGACCCGGCCGTGCTCGACCTTGCTGGCGTACCAGGAGGGCGAGATATACGCCTGCGGCCCGGCGACGACCAGCAGCGCCGGCGTGTCGGGGTCGATGTGCTTCCAGTGGGCGTTGGCGCGGGCCATGTGGGCGATGACGGTGTCGCCGTGCCAGATCACCGGCAGCAGCGTCGCCAGCGGGTAGCCGTCTCGTCCGACCGTGATCAGCTGCGCCGTCCCGACGTCGGCCACCATGCTTCGGATCTCCTGCTCGTCCTCGATGACGTTGGAGCGGGGCACGTACATGGCCATCAGTCCCTCCTCGTGTCGAGACGAACGCGGACGGCGGCCCCGGCGCACAGCACGACGACCACGCCGCCGACGATCGTCGTCCAGGTCAGATCCTCGTCCAGCAGCAGGCCGGCCCACGAGATGGTGAGGACGGGCTGGACGAGCTGCACCTGGCTGACCCGCGCCATCGGCCCGATCGCGAGGCCGCGATACCAGGCGAAGAAGCCGAGGAACATGCTGACGACGCCGAGATACGCGAACGCCGCCCACTGCGTGTGCGTCGCCGACGGCGTCTCCTGGATCGCGGCGACGATGATCAGCGTGACCATCAGCGGCGCGCACACGACGAGCGCCCAGGACACCGTCTGCCACGCACCCAGCTCGCGGGCGAGCAGCCCACCCTCTGCATAGCCGATGGCCGCGGCCACCACCGCTCCGAACAGCAGCAGGTCGGCCCAGCGCAGCTGTCCGACTCCGCCCCACTGCGCGGAGGCGAACCCGATCGCGGCCAGGGCGCCGACGCCGGCGATGACCCAGAAGACCATCGGCGGCCGCTCGTGACCGCGCACGGCGGCCATCACCGCGGTCGCCGCCGGCAGCAACGCGACGACGACGGCGCCGTGGCTGGCGGGGGCGGTGGTGAGCGCGTAGGACGTGAGGAGCGGGAAGCCGACGACGATGCCGGCGCCGACGACCAGCAGCCGCAGCCACTGCCGGCCGCGCGGAAACCGCTGGCGCGTGACGACGAGCGCAGCGATGGCGAGGCCGGCGGCGACCACGGCGCGTCCCGATCCGATGAACAGCGGCGACAGGCCGTGCACGGCGACCCGGGTGAAGGGCATGGTGAACGAGAACGCCAGCACGCCGAGCAGTCCCCACAGCAGGCCGGCGACCGGAGTCGCGGGTAGCGCTGCGGGCCGAACGAGAATAGCGCTACTATCCTGCGACATGTCTTACGATAGCAGTTCGCGGATCGCCGATGCACTGCGGGACTGGATCTCGACGGCTGCACCCGGGGCGAGGCTGCCGTCGACCCGTGCGCTGGTCGAACAGCACGGGGCCAGTCCGGTGACGGTGCAGACGGCGCTGCGCGAGCTGACGACGCAGGGCCTGGTCGAGAGCCGCCCCGGCGTCGGCACGTTCGTGCGCGCCGTCCGGACGGCGCGGCCGTCGGACTACGGGTGGCAGACGGCGGCTTTGCGCTCGCCGCGGGCCCGCATCCAGGCGCCTTCCACGGCCATGCGTAGCGCGCCGAACGACGTGATCGCGCTCCACGCCGGCTACCCGGACCGGGAGCTGCTGCCCGAGCGGCTCGTGCGATCGGCCGTCACGCGCGCGGCGCGCAGCGGCTCTGCGCTCTCCCGGCCGCCGGTCGCCGGCCTGCCCGAGCTGCAGTCGTGGTTCGCGCACGAGCTCGGCGCCATGACGCCGGTCGGCATCACGCCGCCGACGCCGAGCGACGTGATCGTGCTGCCCGGGAGCCAGAGCGGACTGAGCTCGATCTTCCGCGCCCTCGCGACCGGCGACCAGCCGCTGCTGATGGAGTCGCCGACGTACTGGGGAGCCATCTCGGCGGCCGCGCAGGCCGGCGTCCGGGTGGTGCCCGTGCCCGCGAGCCCCGAGGGCCCCGACCCCGACGAGCTGGCGCGAGCGTTCGACGAGACCGGCGCTCGGCTGTTCTACGCCCAGCCGACGTACGCGAATCCCACCGGCGCGCAGTGGTCGCTCGATTGCGCCGAGCAGATCCTCGCCATCGTCCGCGACCGCGGCGCCTTCCTGATCGAGGATGACTGGGCGCACGACTTCGGCATCACGACGACGCCGCGGCCGCTCGCCGCGCACGACGATGCCGGCCACGTCGTCTACCTGCGCTCGCTCACCAAGAGCGTCTCCCCCGCCCTGCGCATCGCCGCGGTGATCGCGCGCGGCCCGGCCCGCGAGCGCATCCTCGCCGACCGGGGAGCCGAGTCGATGTACGTGAGCGGCCTGCTGCAGGCTGCGGCCCTCGATGTTGTCACGCAGCCGGCCTGGCGGGGTCACCTGCGTGGCGTCCGCGAGCAGCTGCGGGTGCGGCGGGACCTGCTCGTCAGCAGCCTGCGCGAGCACGCGCCCGAGGCGGACATCGACCACGTGCCCGCGGGTGGCCTCAACCTCTGGGTGCGCGCGCCGGACGGCACCGATGTCGAGCAGCTCGCCCTGGAGTGCGAGCGCGGCGGCTTGCTGATCGCGCCGGGGACGGAGTGGTTTCCCGCCGAGCCGACGGGCCCGTTCCTGCGGCTGAACTACTCCGGCCCGAATCCGGCCGCCTTCTCGGACGGTGCGCGCATCCTGGGAGGGGCACTTGCGGGCATCAGACCGGCCGGCTGATCACCGAGTGGCCCTGGTCGGCACTCTCGACGCGGCACCTGGCTGTCCTCGACCGAAGGCCCGCCCGGTCGCCCGGGCGGGCCTTGGGTGAGCTACGCCGTCGGCAGCGGCGCGGTCGGCACCACCGGGGCGGTGGCCTCGGCCGGCGGCGGCTCGGTGCTGCCGGAGTCGAGCCGGAACGGCGGGTACGTGTCGGTCATGAGGCCGGCGTAGGCACCGACCCGGAACACCCAGCGGTTCATGCCGAGCACGAAGTCGTAGAGCGAGCGGGGGTAGCGGTTCGTGAACAGCAGGGCCAGGCCCGCGAAGAGCACGAGCAGCCCGATCAGGCCGCCGGCGGTGGCGTACAGCGCGCCGTCGCCGCCGTCGGACCACGACGACCAGGCGCCGCCGGTGAAGATCGCGATGATCAGGTAGTGCGGGATCGCGAGGAGCCACCACTTGACGAGGACGAGGCCGCGCGAGAGGTGCTCCGGGTAGTCGACTTCCAGCGTCGCCGGGTACGCGACGTCAGCGGAGAGGGAGAAGGGCGGGTACTGATCCGTCCCGAGCGCGCTGTAGGAGTAGAAGCCGACGCGCCACGACCAGCGGAGCACGCCGACGTTGTAGTTGAAGATCCCGCGCGGGTAGCGGCCCGTGAAGAGGATCGCGAAGCCGGCGATGACGGTCGAGACCGCGAGGCCGATCCAGAGGAAGAACAGCACGACGAAGTGCGGGATGGCCAGCAGCCACTTGAAGAGCCACTGCCAGCGACTCACGTCGGGGTCGAGCTCGCCGGTCAGGCGAAGCGGATAAGCGGCCTGCGGAGAGGTCATGGTGTGGTGCTCCTTCGTTCGAGCGGTTAGGTGGAGCGACGCATTCGTCCGCTAGGCAAGCCGGCGTTCTGCGATCTCGAGTCCATACTCGCAGCGGCAACGGCCGGCGGGGGTGCGGCTGGCAGGCGTCTGTGCCGGGGGAAGACACGCACGGGCAGGACGGTGTGTGCGCCTGAACACCCGTCCGCCGGACAGTCGCCGGCGGCAGCCGACCCGCGTCGACAGCGGACGGGTTGGTAGGCTCCGCCGATGCTGGACGGCCCTGTTCCGCCGTCGCCCCTCGACGCTCCCCTCGGACAGGTGTTGGGCGCGCGCCGGACGCAACGCGAGTTCGGCCCAGATGCCGTAGGCGCCGGTGATCTGGCGGCGCTGCTCTGGGCCGGGTACGGCGTCACGGGCGAGGGGATGCGTCGCGCCACACCCTCCGCCGGTGCCGTCTATCCCCTCCGCATCGGTGTTGCGGCCGGCAGAGTTGCCGGTGTCGCCATCGGCGGCTACGGCGTCGGGACGGACGGGGAGCTCGGCCGCGTCAGCGACAGAGATCTCCGGGCACGTCTCTCAGCAGCAGCGATCGGCGATCAGGAGTGGCTCGACGACGCCGCAGCCGTCATCGTGATCGCGGCCGACCTGGGCGAGATCGTCGAGCACTTCGCCGACCAGCAGCCCGACGGTCTGCGCGGCCTGCGCTACGCGTTCCTCGAGGCGGGTCACGCGACGCAGAACATCCTCCTCGCCGCCACGTCTTTGGGTCTGTCGGCCGTCGTCGTCGGCGGCTTCGACGACGACGCCGTCCCGATCGGCGAACTCGGGCTCGCCGGCATGACGCCGGTCGCGCTGGTCGCCGTCGGGCCGGCCGCGCCGAGGTCGTAATCAGGACCGGCGTCCCTGCACAGCCCGAACCCTGCACGATGGGAGGCTCGCTGAGGCGAAGAACCCGCGTCGTCGGATCCGGCGTTCAGGCTCCGTCCAGGTATCGGTAGAGTGGCGACATGCGCCTGTTCCCTGCCTTCCAGCTGGACGATGCCGACGGACAGGGCGTCACGGAACGCGACCTCCACGGGCATCCGGCCGTCGTCTACCTCGCACGGCACCCCGGCTGAAACGTCTGCCGCTCCTACCTTCGCCGTGTCGTGAAGGCCGTTCCCGAGATCGAGGCTACCGGCGCCAGGCTGGTCGTCGTCACGCCGCAGGTCGCAG
>JBKJIG010000145.1:0-65396 GCA_046598415.1 Gaiellales bacterium | reverse complement strand
CGCTGCTGGACCTCGAGCTCGCGGCTCGCGGCACCGAGATCGAGGAACGGCACGCGCACGGTCAGGCCGCCCGGCGGGTCGTCGCGGAGACGAACTCCTCGTAGGAGCGGAAGTAGTCGTCCTCCTCGTACGGCCGCGATGCGATCACCAGGCAGACGCTGCCGCTGGAGAAGTTGTCGAGCTCGCGCCAGACGAGCCGCGGGATGTAGAGGCCGAAGTACGACCGGTTCAGGAAGAACCGCTCGCGGTGGACGCCGTCGTCGACGAGCACCTCGAAGCTGCCGGACGCGGCGATCACGAGCTGCTCGAGCTGCTGGTGCGCGTGGCCGCCGCGCACCTCGCCGCCGGGCACGTCGTAGAGGTAGTAGACGCGCTGGATATCGAACGGCACCTGCGCGTTCTGCTCGACCATCGTCAGGTTGCCGCGCGGGTCGGAGATGCGCGGCAGCGTGACGACGCGGCAGCCGGTGAGGCCTTCGCGGACGTCGGTGCGCAGGTCGCCCGCACGGCGCGAATCGGACGGTGCGCGGCACTCGTGCTCGACCAGGAACGGCTCGGACGGATGCGACAGGCGTTCGCCGACCTCGGAGAACTTCATCGCCTTGCGGGGCGGTGCGGACATCAGGCTGCCCGCGCGGACACGAGCAGGACGTTCTCGGAGTCAGCGCCGAGACGCATCGACGCCCAGTGGTCGCGGCGGGCGCTCCACAGCTCCGGCGGATCGTACGCCTCGCTGGTGCCGACCGACGTCTCGACGGCCGTGAACGAGGTGCGCTCCAGCAGGGCGCGGGCGCCGGCGGGCGTCAGCAGCGTGCGGAGGTCGGCCAGGTCGGGCCGGCCCCAGACGATCGGGTCGACGACGGCCTCGATGGCCGCGAAGTTGCGGCACTCGGCGAGCAGCACGCCGCCCGGTGCGAGCGCGGTGTGCGCCCGGGTGGCGACCTCGGCGGCGTCCAGCGCGCGCTCGAAGGCTCCCACGACCACGGCCACGTCGGCATCGGCCGCAACGATCCCGATGCCGCGGCGGGCGAGCTCGGTGGCGAGCACGGCATCGCCGCCGAACAGCGCCACGCGACGTGGTGCGGCGCGCTCGATCCAGTCTGCGCGGGCGATGGTCGCGGCGGTCGCGAGCACGGGCGCCTCGGGCGCGCCGGGTTCGGCGGCGGCGGGCAGCGTCAGACCGCTGCCGCAGCGGGCACACGCGGCCACCTCGACGCCGCGGGTGGCGGGCACGGTCGGGACGGCGCCGCCGCAGGCCCGGCAGGTGGCCGGAGCAGGTGCGCGGGCGCCCTGGAGGGCGAACAGCAGGTCGCGCCACTTGGCGGCGAAGGCGGCGCTGGCGCGAGCGTAGGCGGCCGCGTCGCCGTAGCCGCCGTGGGTGTGGTGCGTGACCGGAAGCTCCGTGACGCGCACGCGGCGACCGGCGGCACGGGCCTGGAGGCAGATGTCCGAGTCGTAGCCGTGGAAGCCGTCGAACGCCGACTCATCGAAGCGCAGGTGCCGGATCGCCCACGGCGACAGGACGAGGCAGAGTCCGTCCAGGACGTCGACGTCCTGGCAGCCACCTCCGAAGTCGACGAGGCCGGACGAGTCGCGCACGCGGCCGCGTCCCTCGCCCTGCCACCAGCGTAGGCTGGCCGGCCGCAGCGCCCCGATGGCTCCGATGACGGCGACGTCGGGATCGGCCAGCTCGGTGCGGATCGCGGCGATGAAGGCCGCGCTCTCGATGGTGACGTCCTCGTGCAGGAGGACCAGGCCCTCGATGTCCGGCTCGTCGGCGACGGCATCGAGGATGGCGTTGTAGGCCGAGCAGATCGACCGCTGGTCGTCCGCCTCGATGACGACGCCACCGAGATCGCGCAACGCGGGCGCGGCGAGCGCCTCGTACCGCTCTCGCGAGCCGATGCACACGCCGTACGCCAGCATCACGCGGCCGGCCGCATCGCAACGGGGCCGGGCACCCACGGCGCCGTACCGGCCGTCCATAGGGCCCGCAGCGCGTCGACGTCGCGCACGGTGTCGGCGCACTGCCAGTAGCCGTCGTGCTCGTAGACCATCAGCTCCCCGTCGCGGGCCAGCCGCTCGAGCGGCTGGCGCTCCAGGATCAGGTCGGCGCGGTCGGGCAGCCGGTCGAGGAAGGCGCGCGAGAAGACGAAGAAGCCGCCGCTGATGCGCGTGCCCTCGCGCGCCGGCTTCTCGGAGAAGACGGCGACGCGCGGGCCGTCGTTCACGAGCTGCCCGAAGCGCGACGGCGGGTAGACACCGGTGACCGTGCCGAGGCGTCCGTGGCTGCGGTGGAACGCGACCAGCGCGTCGACGTCGATGTCGGCCAGGCCATCGCCGTAGGTGACGCAGAACAGGTCGTCGTCCTCGAGGTAGCGACGCACGCGCTGCACGCGGGCGCCGGTCATGGTGTCGAGCCCGGTGTCGACGAGCGTGACGCGCCAGTCCTCCGCGACCTGACGATGGCACTCCACCGATCCGGCAGCCAGGTCGACCGTGAAGTCGGCGCCGAGCGCGTGGTAACGCAGGAAGTAGTCCTTGATGATCTCGCCGCGGTAGCCGAGGCAGAGCACGAAGTCGCGCAGGCCGTAGGCGGCGTAACGGCGCATGATGTGCCAGACGATCGGGTGTCCACCGAGATCGACCATGGGCTTGGGCCGGAACTCGGTCTCCTCCCGCATCCGGGTTCCTTGCCCGCCGCAGAGGACGACCACCTTCACACACGCCGTATCGGCAGCGCGTCCATATCACTTGAGAATGGTACGGATACGCATCAAGGATGTGGTGGCACAGGCCGATGAGGGAGGCATGACGAACCGCTTCTGGATCGACCGGCCGGTGCTCGTGACCGGCGCGACCGGTCTTCTCGGCTCGTGGCTCTCGCGCGCGCTGCTCGCGCGCGGTGCGCGGGTGATCGTGATCGTGCGCGACGAGGTGCCGGACGCGGCGATCGTCTCGTCCGGCGACATCGACCGGTGCGTGCGGGTGCGCGGCGATGTCGAGGACGGCCGCCTGGTGGAGCGCGTCCTGGCCGAACACGAGGTCGACGCGGTGTTCCATCTGGCGGCGCAGACGATCGTCGAGCACGCCGTGCGCGATCCGCTCGGGACGCTGCGCGCCAACGTCGCGGGCACGTGGGAGCTGCTCGACGCCTGCCGGCGCTCCGGCCGGCCGGCGCGGATCGTCGTGGCGTCGTCCGACAAGGCGTACGGCACGCAGCCGGTGCTGCCGTACACGGAGGACCAGCCGCTCGAGGGGCGTCATCCGTACGACGTGTCGAAGAGCTGCGCCGACCTGATCGCGAGCGCCTACGCGAACACGTACGGACTCCCGCTGGCGATCACGCGCTGCGGCAACCTCTTCGGCGGCGGCGATCTCAATTTCTCGCGGCTCGTGCCCGGCACGATCCGCCATGCGCTGCGCGGCGAGCGTCCGGTGCTGCGCAGCGACGGTTCGCCGCTGCGCGACTATCTCCACGTGGACGACGCGGTCGACGCGTACCTGGCGATCGCCGAGCGGCTGCACGATCCGTCGATCGCCGGCGAGGCCTGGAACGTATCGTGCGAGCAGCCGCAGAGCGTTCTCGAGATGACGCAGCGGGTGCTGGCCGCCGCGGGGCGCGACGATCTGGCTCCGGTGGTGCTGGCCGAGGCCCGCCACGAGATCCCGAACCAGTATCTGGCCGCCACGAAGCTGCGTGACCGCCTGGGCTGGTCGCCGTCGGTGGGCCTGGAAGAGGGCCTGACCCGAACGGTCAGGTGGTACAGGTCCCACCTGGGCGAGCCGGGCCTGGCCCGCACCGCCTGACGCTCGCGGCTCGGGCCGCGCGCCCGTCCGGGTCGCCGCGCTAGCCGAGCGAGGAGGCGAACCCGCCGCCGCGGCGCCCGCCGACGTAGGGTCGCCGCGGCGAACTCGTCGACGAATCCGGCGGGCGCCTACTCGACAAATTCCGTACCTGGTTCCGAATTTGTCGAGCCGGTGTTCGTTCGTACGGGATGTTGCTGTTCGGGCACGGACCGCGGATGGATCGTGACTGGTGTGCCGGCCGAACTGTGCGGCAATGGTCTCTCGAAAGGAGTCCACCGTGCCCCGACGACCCCGCCGGCAGAGCAGATGCCGCTTCCACCACATCACGACCCGCGGCAACAACCGGCGATCGATGTTCGAGGACGTCCAGGATCGCGAGCATTTCTACGACCTTCTCGATACCGGCATCCAGCGCTCTCGTGTCGAGTGCCATCACGACGTCCAGATGGGCAACCACGTGCACCTCCTGCTCGAAGGGGAGATTGCCGACGTCTCCGCGCTGCTGTGGTTCGTGAGCCTGCGTTACGCGATCGCGTACAACCGGCGTCACGAACGGGTCAACCACCTCCTCGGCAGACGATTTCACTCGTCGGATGTCCCCGACCGGCAGGCGGCGCGCGCCGTGTGCGTCTACATCGCGATGAATCCCGTGCGGGCCGGACTCTGCAGCCATCCGCGGCACTGGCACTACGGCTCGTATCGAGCGCACGCGACCGGCGAGCTGCCACGGCCGCACCTCACGACCGAGTACACGCGCTCGCTCTTCGCCGATCGTGCTCGGACGTTCGCAGACACCGTCGACACAGCCGTGGCACTCCAGCAGGGCGGCAGGCCATCGCTTGCGGCGATCCTTCCCCCCCTCGAGCGGCTGACCCAGGAGCACGTCCGACACGCGCGCCAGATCTACGGGTACACCGTGCCCGAGATCGCAGTCCACTACCGTCGCAGCGCCCGGTCGATCGGCGCGATGGCGCGCTAGCCGAGGGCCTTCGTGACCGCCGAGAGGACCCGGTCGCGCTGGAAGGGCTTCACGACGAAGTCCTTCGCGCCCGAGCGGATCGACTCGATCACCTTCGTCTCCTGGCCGAGGGCCGAGCACATCACGACCTTGGCCTTGGGATCGGCCGCGATGATCTCCTTCAACGCCTCGATGCCGTCCTTCTCGGGCATCGTGATGTCCATCGTCATCACGTCGGGCTGCAGCTCGGCGTAGCGCGCGACGGCCTCCGCGCCGTTCGTGGCCTCGCCGACCACTTCGTGGCCGTCCTGCGTGAGGATGTTCTTGATCATCATCCGCATGAACGCGGCGTCGTCGGCAATCAGGATGCGTGCCAAGGCTAGCCCGCCATCAGGGTCGGAGGCTCGAGTGACACGATCTGCGCCGCGTACTCGCCGTCGACGAGCACCAGCCGGGCGCGGGCGAACGCACGCCCGTTCACGAGGATGTCGATCGTCTCCGACGGTGTCCGGTCGAGCTCGACGATCGCCCCCGGCGGCAGATTCATCACGTCCGAGACTGGCACACGGGCCCGCCCGAGCTCCGCCGACACGCGTACCTGCACGTCGCGGAGCGAGTCGAAGCCGAGCGAACCCGCCGTCGTCCGCGCGGCGGCCGCGTTGGTCGACGCCGTCGCCGCCGTGGTGCGCACCGGCGCCGCTCCCGGCTCGCCACCACCGGCCGCGAAGGCCGCCTCGAGGCTCGTTGCGACCGTCGCCGGCAGCAGCTGGAGCACCTCGGCGGTGATGCGGTCGGAGACGATCTGGAACCGCGAGGAGTACGCCGCGTGCGGGAAGGTGGCGCGCGCCTCGGTTGCGTCGGACGCCACCGTGCAGACGGGCGGCGCGATCTCGACGTCACGGCCGACCGCGATGCCCAGCGCATCCGCGGCCGAGCTCATCATCTGGCTCATCGCCTCGGCCACGGCCGAGAGCTCGATGTCGGAGAGCCCGTCGCCCATCGGCGCGTCGAGACCCATCATCACGGCCGCGAGCGTCGCCGAGTCGCGCGGCGTCAGCACGAACAGGCTGCCGCCCTCGACGCCCGAGACGTAGTCGATCTCGACCAGCACGCGCGGATACGCGAGCGCGCCCAGCGGGTCGTCGGATGGCTCCTCGATCGATGGCGTCGTGGCCGTCACGAGCTCACCGATCAGCGCCGTCAGCACCTCGGCGGACGAGGTTGCGACGATGCCTGCAGTGCTCTCGACAGCCGCCAGCGTCGAGCCGGCGAGGTCGGCGTCCGCCTCGACCGGCGCGTCGCCAGGCTCCGCATCCGCATCCGCATCCGCCGCGGGCACCGGTGTCTCCCCGAGCCCGAACGACGACGCCAGGATCGCCGCGAACTCGGCCGGCACGACCTGCACCAGCGACGCCGACAGCGCGCCGGCGCGGACGGTGAACTGCGCGGTGAAGCTCGCCTCGCCCAGCGCCTCGGCCTTCTCCTGCGAGGCGATGATGTCGGTCGTCGGGGAGGCGATCTCGGTCGGAGCGCCGACCTGCTCGGCCAGCACCGCCGCCACCTTCGCCATCACCTGGTTGACCGCCTCGGCGACCGACGACAGCTCGATGTCGCTCAGGTCGCCCTCGGCGTTGCCGGCGTCCACGCCCATCATCGTGCTCGCGACGGCGCGCGCCTGGTCGGGCGCGAGCACGAACAGGTACTCGCCGTTCACGCCGCCGGAGAGCTTGACCGCGATGCACACCAGCGGGAACGACAGCTCGCCCCAGGGTCCGGCCGCGGAGTCCTGCACGTCGACGCCGTCGAACGATCCCTCCGCGTCGAGCAGCTCGCCGAGCACCTCGGCACAGGCCGTCGCGGTCAGCTCGGCCGATCGGCGGACGGCCTCGATCTTGCTCACGGCGCCACCTCGGTGCCGTCGCCGATGACCTCGATGGCGCCCCCGTCGACGTCTTCGATGCGCGCGACGCGGTCGTGCACCTGCACGGCCAGCTGGCGCCGGTGGCTGCCGGGCATCACCTTGTAGGTCGGCGTGTCGCCCGCGTACAGCGTGAAGCCCTCGTCGATCGGGACGCCGAGCCGGATCACGTCGCCCTCGGCGAGCGACAGCACCTCGTCGATCGTCAGGTCGACGGCGCCCACCTCCGCGCGGACGCCGATCAGCACGTGCTCGAGCGGCGGCAGCAGGTCGAGGCTCGCCGCGCCGGTGCGCTGGCCGGAGAAGTACGAGTTGGCGGTCAGGCTGGGCGCCACGGTCTCGATCGACCGCCACGGCAGGCACAGCGTCATCACGCCGGTGGAGTCGCCGACGCGGATCTGGAACGACAGCAGCACCGACAGCTCGGTCGGCGGCGCGATCTGCGCGAACTGCGGGTTCATCTCGGTGTGCCGCAGGTGGAAGTCGACACCGACGAGCTCCGACCACGACGTGGACAGCTCGGCCAGCAGGCGGTTGATGATCGTGCGCGACAGCGACAGCTCGATGTCCGTCAGCTCGCGCAGGCGGCCGGCGCCCTGGCCGGTGCCGCCCAGCAGGCGGTCGATCATCGAGAAGATCAGCGGCAGGTCGACCGCCAGGATGGCGTTCGACTCGAGCGGCTCGAGCTCGAGGATGTTGGTGAACGCCGGCACCGGCAGCGACGAGATGAACTCGCCGTACGTGACCTGTTCGGCGCCGAGCACCGAGATGTCGGCAACGGCCCGCAGCGCGCCGGACAGGTACGTGGCGCCGAGCCGCGCGAACGTGTCGTGCAGCATCTCGAGCGTGCGCAGCTGGTCCTTGTTGAACTTCGAGGGCCGCCGGAAGTCCATGTTCTGGATCCGGACGCCGCCCGGCATGTTCGCCATGGCCACGTTCGGCTCGCTGGCAACGGCCGCGAGCAGGGCATCGATCTCGGCCTGCGAGAGGGTGTCGTTGCCGGGTGCCATCAGTGCTGCGTCAGCCTCTCGTCGCTCGTCGAGCTCACGCCCACACAATCGGCGTCGGGGGACGATCCCTTTAGGCGGGCGGCGGCGCGGGTATCAGCTGCGGCGGCGCGTGCGGCCGGGTTCGCGCATGCGCATGCCGTTCTTGGACGTCGAGGCGGCCTTGGAGGCCTGGTAGGAAGCCTCGGCGAACCGCAGCGCGAGGCGCGACCGGCAGTGGGCGCAGCGGCCGTAGACGCCGGGCGGGCAGATGCACTCGGTCGGCATGTCGGCGCCGACGGGAATGGCCGACAGCGCCCCCTCGGTGGCGAGCTCGCGGATGCGCTCGATGCTGAGGCCCGTGGCGATCGAGATGCGGTCGACAGACTGGTTCGGCTGCGAGCAGAGGGCGCTCTCGATGAGATGCGCATCGCGCAGGCGAAGCGAGCACGCCTGACAGTGCGCCTGGTCGAAGCGCGTCGGCGCGAACCGCTCGCCGCAGTGGCGACACGATCGTTCACGGGGAGCCATAGCCGTAGTGATCGGCTACAAATGCCGCAACCCTTAGCACCCGATTAGTTCTGCAACAGACGCAGGACGGCCTGCGGCGTCTGGTTGGCCTGTGCGAGCATCGCCGTGCCGCTCTGCGACAGGATCTGGAGGCGCGTCAGGTTGCTCATCTCAGCCGCCATGTCGACGTCGCGGATCCGTGATTCGGAGGCCGACAGGTTCTCGTGGTACACGGCCAGGTTGTTGACCGTGTGCTCGAGCCGGTTCTGGATCGCGCCGAGGCCGGCGCGCGCGTCGGCCACCGACGACAGCGCCTGGTCGATCGCGGCGATGTCGGCGTTCGTGGTGCCGAACTGGAAGATGGCCGGGTTGATCGCCGCACCGGCGCCGCCGAACACGGGGATCGTCGACATGGTGATCGTCTCGCCCGAGTTCGCGCCGACCTGGAACGTGATCGTGGAGTTGCCGCCGAGCAGGTTGATCTGGTTGAACGTCGTCGAGTTCGCGATCCGGTAGACCTCGGCGGAGAGCTGCGTGATCTCGGCCGAGATGGCGCCGCGGTCGCCCTGCGAGAGGGTGCCGTTGTCGTACTGGACGGCCAGTTCGCGGACGCGCTGGAGGATGGCGTGCACCTCGTTCAGCGCGCCTTCCGCCGTCTGCACGAGGGCGATGCCGTCCTGGGCGTTGCGGCTCGCCTGTGCGGTGCCGCGGATCTGCCCGCGCAGCTTCTCCGAGATGGCCAGGCCGGCGGCGTCGTCGGCCGCGCGGTTGATGCGCAGGCCGCTCGAGAGCTTCTCGATCGACTTGCCGAGGTCGAGCTGCGTGCGCTCGAGCTGACGGTGGGCGTTGAACGCCTCGATATTGGTGTTGATACGCAGCGACACGGCATCCCTCCTGCGGAGCGCGCTGGCGCCACCTCGGCGGACCGCCATCGCCAGAGGGCGGGTGCCGCGTCGTCGGAGATCGCCAGATCCTCCGGTGAAGCTCTATTCGTATCACTTGAAAGTGATACGAATACCGTATCGGCGCATTCTCGTGCCGCCTGTAGCGCTTTCGCGCCGCGGCGCCCGCCTACTGCGGCGGGTCGGGCTGCTGACGCGCGGGCTCCAGCTGGTCGAGCAGGTCGGGACCGGCGGCGGCGGCCTGCCGGTTCTCCTCCTGGATCTGGAGCCAGATCTCCTCGCGGTAGACGGGAACCGACGAGGGCGCGTTGATGCCCAGGCGGACCTTGTTGCCGCCGACGACGTCGACCACCGTGACGGTGATGTTGTCGCCGACGACGAAGGTCTCGCCGATCTTACGTGTGAGAACGAGCACGGTGCCCTCCCTGGCCTGAACCGCGGACTCTAGCTGCCGGTCGTCAGCACGGTGATGTTCGGCGCATCCGACTCGTGCATGGCGACGGGCGTCGGGCTGTCCGTTTCGCGGAACAGCCGGTCGCGCGTCGAGTAGCCGTCGATCGTGTTGATCACCTGGCGCGCGCGCCGGTCGCCGTTGTTGACCACGATCGGCGAGAACAGGTTGATCGTGGCGGCGCGCACGTCGGCGCCCACGTTGACGACGCAGTAGATGGAGATCTGGTCGGCGCGCTCGACGCCGATGGCCGCCATGTCCGGATCGGACAGGTCGACCTCGTAGTCCCAGTAGAAGACCCACGGCAGCACGATCGGGAACGCCAGCGACGGGTCCTCGACGGCGTGCAGCCACATGAACACGGAGTCCTCGCGCTGCTTGAGGATCGCGTAGCGGGTCAGGTGCGGGAACCCGATCATGCCCTGGGCCAGCACGATCTCGATCGAGTCGTCGATCTCGACGGTACCGAAGCGCGTGGATTCGATCGTGACGGACGCCATGTCGCTCCTTACCGCAGGAAGTCGAGCAGGGACGGCTGAAGCACGCGAGCGCCGGACTGCAGTGCGGACTGGTAGATGGATTGCTGCATCGAGAAGTCGACCATCGCCTTCGCCATGTCGGCGTCTTCGGTCTTCGACAGCAGATCTTCGACGTTCAGCTCCAGGTCCTTTAGCCTCGTCTGCTGCGTCTCGAGGCGATTCACCCGCGCCCCGACCTGCGCGCGGCTGGCGGAGAGCTGGTCGAGCATCGCGTCGACGCCCTGCAGATCGGGTCCGCCGAGGGCCGCGCGGTTGCCCGCCTGGAGGTCGGTTGCGACCTTGTCCAGAAGCTGTAGCACGTTCTGGCCGGACGCCGTCGGCGGCACGGAGAATGCCTCCCAGCCGCGGAGGTTCAGGTCGACCTGCTCGCCCTGGCCGATGACGCGCTGCATGGTGTTCGCGTCGCCCGCGTAGGTGAGGCCGGGCGAGGGGAAGGGCGGCGTCAGCGTGGCCGTGCCGCTGAACAGGTAGCGGCCCGCGAACGTGCCGTTCATCGACTGCCGTGCCGCCTCGACGAGCTGCTTGATCTCGGCCGCGATGTTGTTCAGCCCGGTCTGGTCGAGCGTGCCGTTGCCGGCCTGGACGACCAGCTCCTTGGCGCGCTTCATGATGTCCTGCACGGCCGACATGGACGACTCGGATGCATCCTGGAAGCCGAGCGCCTCGTTGATGTTCTTCTGGTACTGCCGGACGTCCGACACCTGCGAGCGCAGGAACATCGCGCGGCCGGCGCCGACCGGGTCGTCCTCGACCTGGTTGATCTCCTTGCCGGTCGACAGCTTGCGCTGGGTGGCCTGGAGGTTCGCCGACACCCGTTGCAGGTCGTCGAGCACGTGAACGGCCGCCTGGTTGTTCGTCGTCCGGATCACAGGCCGACCCTGCCGGTGCGGTTGATGAGGCGGTCGAGGTTCTCGTCCATCGCGCTCAGGACGCGCGAGGCCGCCGCGTAGGCGTGCTGGAACTTGATCATGTTCGTCATCTCCTCGTCGAGCGACACGCCGGAGGCGGCCACGCGTCGATCCGAGAGACCACTGACCACGATCTGCTGCGCGTCGAGCGAGCGGGCCGTGCTCTGGGTGGCCGTGCCGAGACCGGACTGAAGCCCGTTGTAGTAGTCGAGGAACGTCGTGCCGCCGGTCGTGATGGCGTTCTGCAGGGCGACCATGGCGTTGGCGTTGGTGGCCGAGCCGGGCCCCTCGCCGGTGGCGCCGGCGGCGATCTTGGTCGGGTTGGCGAGGATCGCCGCCGACATCGTCATGCGTCCCGCCGCGCCGGGCGGACCGGTCGGCGAGGTGAAGTCGAAGAACAGGCCGCCGGCCGTGCCGCCGAGGTCCGACCCGAGCGCGTGCTGCGCGTTGATCGCGTCGTGCAGCGACTGCGCGAGCGCGTTCAGCTGCGACGGGTACGACGTCGCGTTGGCCTCGTTGAGCTGGTTCTGGTACGCGTCCTCGAGCGCGTGCAGGGCACCGCCGGTGAGCGCGCCGGAGCTGAACGCCGTGTCCACCTGCGCCCGTGTAATCGCAGTCGCGCCGGTGGTCGGCGTCACGACCGTCAGGCCCGCGACGACCACGGTGGCGCGGTTCTGGTCGTCGTACGTGACGCTCGAGACGTTGGCCAGCTTGCCGAGCTTGTCGAGCAGCAGGTCGCGGCGGTCGAGCAGGTCGTTCGGCGCCTGGCCGGGCTTCACGATCTGGAGCGTCGCCGGGTCGACCTGCGCGCCGGCGAGCACCAGCTGGCCGATCTGGGTGTTGAGCGACGCGATCTGGCCGAGGATCGAGTTGGCCTGGCCGATGTCCGAGTTGATCTCGGTGTCGTCGTTCGCCCGCATGGTCGCGAACGTGGTCGAGGCGTGGTTGAACGCGGCCGTCAGCGACTGCCCGGCCTGGGCCAGCGACTGGCGGGCGGCGAGCGACTCGGGCGCGTTCGCGACGTCGTGCCAGGCGTTGAAGAAGTTCTGGACGAGCGACTGGATGCCGTTGTCGGACGGCTCGGGGATCGCCAGCGAGATGGCGTGCAGCTCGCGGTAGCGCACGTCGAGCGACGCCTTGTCGGACGTCGCGGCGCGCAGTTGCACGTCGTTGAAGACGTCGCGGATGCGGCGGTACGAATCGACCGTCACGCCCTGGCCGAGCTGGCCCGGGAAGAGCATGCCCCAGACGGAGATGTTCGAGATCGGGTCGGCGGCCTCGAGCACGGCCTCCTGACGCGTGTAACCCTCGGTGCTGGCGTTCGCGATGTTGTGCGTCGTGACGTCGAGCGCCCGCTGCTGCGCGATCAGCCCGCGCAGCGCGACGTTGATGCCGTTGAACGTCGAGACGCCCATCAGGCGCGCGCGTCCAGGATCGCGATCGGAGACTCGGAGTAGGTGCCGGTGCCGGCGTAGGTGGAGCGGTCGCCGCGGTGGGCGATGCGCATCACCTGGTCGATGACGGTCAGCTCGTGCTCGAGCAGCTGCCGGTTCGCGACCGACCGGCGGGCGAGCTTCTCGACGGACCGGATCACGGTCTCCCCCGCCCGCAGCAGCGCGTTCGCCTCGTTGCGCGGCAGCGCGGCGGCGAGCGTCGACAGCGTCGACTCGCCGGGATCGATGCCGAGCGCGTCGGCCAGCTCGGCCGCGAAGCCGTGCCGGCGCTCCTCGAGTTTGCGCCCCTCGACGACCTCGTGCTCGAGGGTCTGCGACAGCGTGTTGATGCGGTCGAGCTCGCGGCGCACGATCGCGTCGGCCTGGCGCTCGGTCAGGTCGAGCGCCTGCTCGAGCGAGTCGGCCTGCGCCCGCAGGATCGCGATCAGCTGCCCGAGCGCCGGGTTCATGCCGCTGCTCCGCCGGCGATGGCGCCGCCGCTCGGCGAGGTCGTGGCAGGCGTGCCGTCGCCGGCCATCGGCGCGGTCCCGCCGAGCGTCATCGCGAGCTGCCCGTACATGGTGCCAGCGAGCCCGAACGTGCCGCCCTCGACGAGATTCTTGGTCATCTGTTCGTCCGCCATGTCCTGGTAGATGCCCTCGGCGCCCTGGGCCGCGTCGTCGCCGCGCGCGCTCTTCATCCAGCCGGACACGATCTGGCGCACGAAGACGGCCTCGAACTGCTTGCACGATTCGTACAGCGCGCGCTGCTGCTCCGTCGAAGGCGCCTTGACGCCGGCCGGCAGCGGGCCGACCGACGAGTACTGCGTGCTGCCCGAGATGGCCCCGATGCCTGCCATCAGCGGCGCAGCCCGTTGGCGGTGCCGAGCATCTCGTCCGAGGCCTGCACGACCTTCGAGACCGACTCGTAGGCGCGCTGCGTGGTGATCATGTTGACCATCTCGTCGACCGCCTTGACGTTGGCCATCTCGAGGAAGCCCTGAATGATGGTGCCGCCGGGGCCGGTCGATGCGACGCGGCCCGGGGCGCCCGAGTCGGCCGACTGCAGGTACTGGTTCTGGCCGTTCAGGGTCAGGCCGGCGGGGTTGACGAACTGCGCCATCCCGAGCTGGGCGACCCGCACGCGGCCGGTCGGGACGACGGCGGTGATGGTGCCCTTCGCGTCCATCTCGAACGACTTCATGTTCCTCGGGAAGGTGATTGGCCGGCCGGCCTGGTCGAGCACCAGGTCGCCCTGCTGCGTGACCATCTGCCCGGCGCCGTCGACGCCGAAGTTGCCGGCCCGGGTGTAGGCCTGCGTGCCGTCGGGCTTGCGGACGACGAAGAAGCCGGTACCGCCGGTGATCATGAAGTCGGTCGGCACGCCGGTGTTCTGGGCCGAGCCCTCGTCGAACTGGGCCTGGATGCCCGAGATCATCACGCCGAGGCCCATCTGCTGGCCCTGCGCGGCACCCTGGGTGGCTCCGATGTTGTTGTAGAGCAGGTCCTCGAAGGCGGCCCGCTGGCCCTTGTAGCCGACGGTGTTGACGTTCGCGAGGTTGTTCGCGATCACGTCGAGGCCGATCTGCTGGGCGAGCATCCCGCTCGCAGCCGTGTACAGCGCGTCGAGCATGTCCTAGACCCTCCCGACCTGGTTGACGGCGCCACCGAGCGTGTCGTCCAGCGCACGGATCACCCTCTGATCGGCCTCGAACTCGCGCATGTTCTCGATCAGCGCGACCATCTCCGAGACCGTGTTGACGTTTGACGACTCCAGCGCGCCCTGCGCGACGGCGCCGACCTTGGCACCCGCGTCGATCGTGCCGGACAGGTAGTTGCCGCCCAGCTTGCGTAGCGAGTCGGGATCGAGCGCGACCACTGCGACGGTGCCGGCGAGCCGGTTGCCGACGTGGATCTCGCCGGTGCGGGCGATCGAGACGCGGCCACCGCCGGACAGGTTCAGCGGCTGGCCGTCCTTGCCCAGCACC
Organism: Gaiellales bacterium; assembly: GCA_046598415.1. GTDB lineage: Bacteria > Actinomycetota > Thermoleophilia > Gaiellales > F1-60-MAGs149 > VFJZ01. Next base: position 50,994 of record JBKJIG010000145.1, on the reverse strand, counting down.
TTGTCGCCCTGGGCGGTGGTCAGGAAGCCGTCCTGATCCGTGGTGAAGGCACCGTTGCGGGTGTAGCTGACGCCCTGGTCGGTCTGGACGGCGAAGAAGCCGTTGCCGCCGATGGCCAGGTCGAGGGTGTTCTGCGTCCAGCGGAACCCGTTGCTGGACGGGCTCGGCTTGACCGAGGTGATCTGCGTGCCGAGGCTGAGCGGGCCGATCGCCTCGCCGGTCTGCGTGTTGGAGAGCAGGAGATCGCCGAAGGCGACCTGGGACAGCACCTCGCGCTTGAAGCCGGGGTTCGTCGCGTTCGCCAGATTGTTCGCAATGACATCCTGTCGGATCTGCGCCGCGAGCATCCCTGATGCGGCGATGAAGAGCCCTCGTTCCACGAGGTGCCTCCTGATCCGGGCCCGGTTTGAGGGGCCACGTCGTTATACCTCTTGAAAGTCATATCGGCACGACTTTCCGAAGGTTGAGGAATCACCCGCAAATCGGTGCTTCCGAGATAACAGCAGCATCCGCGTCGTCCGACCCCGCTGCTACAACGTCGGCGTGGCGAACCTGGCGGTGCGACGGCGGCGTTTCCGCTTCGGCACGTTGTTGCTGGCGCTGACGTGCCTGATCGCTGCCCAGTTCATATCGGCAGTCGAGCCACGGGCTGTACCGGCACTCGTCGCGGCGGGGGTGGGGTTCGCGGCGGCCGGCGGCGGCTTCCCGGGCCTGCTCCTCGCCGTGTTCGGAGCCGGCCTGGCGCCACTCGACACGCCGCTGCGCGTCGCCTTCGGCGTCGGCGCGCTGGCGGTGTTCGACCGCGCCTCGCGCCGCGACGACGAGGCGGAGCGGGTGACGGCGCAGTCACTCACCGACCGGCTCACGGGCCTGCACACGTACGCGTACTTCTCCGACGTGCTCCAACGCGAGGTCGGGCGCGTGCGGCGGTATGGCGGCAGCTGCTCGCTGGTGGTGTTCGACCTCGACCACTTCAAGGACTTCAACGACCGCTACGGCCACGCGGCCGGCAACGCGCTGCTGACCAAGGTCGGCGCCGCGATCCGGCACGAGCAGCGCGAGTCCGACATCTCCGCGCGGTTCGGCGGCGAGGAGCTGGTCGTGCTCGTACCGGGCTCCTCGCGGCAGGCCGTGGCGCTCGCCGAGCGTGTGCGCCAGGCGATCGAGGTGCTGGTCGTGATCCCATCGCCCGGGCGCAGTCCGGTCGGCACTTCGGTGTCCGCCGGCGTTGCCGAGTACCCGGCAGACGCGCGCACCGCCGACGACCTGTTCGCCGCCGCCGACGCCGCGCTGTACCAGGCGAAGCGGCGCGGTCGCAACCAGGTGGTGGTGACCACGGTCACGGTCGAGACCGCGCCGGAGGTTCGGCGCGCGATCGCGGGGTAATCCCTGGCGTCGGCTTCGCCGATAACGGAGACTGGAGGTGGCTCTTGTACGACCCGCTCCGCAACCGCTATCGCTTCACCTGCCCCGTCGAGTCGACCGAGCATGATCGCCCGCTGTCGGCGTTCCGCGCAATCGAGCGCCTGCCCGGCCCCGGGCACCCGGCGGTGTACCGCGTGCACTACCTGTGCGCCGTCTGCGGCGACGAGCATCCCGCGCTGCTGTCGGAGCCCGATCTCGACTGCGGCCCGGTCGCGCCGCAGACCGATCTGGAGTTCGTCAACGTCCTGACGGGGCGCTCCGAGCCGCTCGCCGGCGAGATCACCGACGTCGCTGAGCGTCACCTGCGCCGCGGTAACTGGCCGTGGACGTTCTACTGCGCCTGCGAGCACGAGGTGCGTCCCGGCTACCCGTCGCACCTGGCGCGCCTGTCGCCGGCCGAGGACGCCCGCGTCGTCGGCGTTGCGGTGCGGTGCGCGTGCTGCGGCGGCGTGTCGATCAACCTGGTCTCGCAGCGGCACCTGGACGAGCCGTTCTACCACGACCGCGTGCTGCGCTTCGTCGACCGACCTCTCCCACCCGGCGCCACGTCCCTGGAGCGCTTCAGCCAGGAGCTGTGGAGCAGCGCCTTCGACGAGGAGCGCAACCGGTACGCCGGTTCCTAGCAGCGCCGACCAGGCCAGCGCCGACGTGCCTCACCGCCGGGTGGCCGTTTTCGCACGCGGTGCCGAAACGGCCACGGATGGCGTGAAACGTGACCCGATTCGCCGGAGACGTTGCAGCTCGTGCGCGTCTCGTTCGCGGAGCCGTGGTAGGCCCCCCGGCCGTCGCGGCGGTTCGATGGCTCTCCGAGCGGCCGCGGCGATCGCCGGCGGGTCGCGTTCGCCGCGGACGTCCGTTTCCGCACGCGGTGCGAAAACGGCCACGGATGGCGTGGAACATGACGTGATCGGTCGAAGATGTTGCAGGTCGGGATGGTTCCGTACGCGCCGACCCGCGAGCGAACTGCTTCAGGCGCCGTTGGCGATAGGGCGTGCCAGGCGGCCGTCGATTCGCTCGAAACCCGTGCCGGACACGAGGGCGCGGGCGGCCTCGTCGTCGAGGCCCGCCGTCACCTCGATCTCCATCACGCCGTCCGACCGGGCGCGGTCGAGCGCGCGCGCCAGCAAGCCGGCGCCGTGGCGCAGACCGCGCTCGCCGGGACGGACGTACAGGTCGCGGACGGCCAGCGCTCGGCCCTGCTCGAGCCGGCGCAGCTCCCACGCGATATAGCCCACGACGGCCTCACCCTCGGCCGCGACGCGGACGTCGCCGGCGGAGATGCGCCGGTCGAGCCAGCGACGCCACTCCGCGGGCGGGCGCTCCTCGGGCCGGCCGGCCGCTGCCAGCTCGAGCCGGTACGACGTGTTCAGCGCGCCGATCGCTGCGACATCACCGGGACGGCCCGGCCGGATCACTCGCTGTCGAACGCCATCAGGCTGTGCACGGGCAGCGGCGCCAGGACCTCGCGCCCGGGGAGGAACGCCAGCTCGATCACGAACGCCGCGCCGACGGGGATACCGCCGAGCTGCTCGACCAGGTCGACCTTGGCCTTGGCCGTCCCGCCGGTGGCAAGCAGGTCGTCGTGGATCAGCACGCGCGCGCCCTCGGCGATCGCGTCGCGGTGCAGCTCGAGCGCGTCGGTGCCGTACTCGAGCGCGTACGTGGCGCGGATCGTCTCGTACGGCAGCTTGCCGGGCTTGCGGGCGGCAGCGAAGCCGATCCCCAGCTCGTAGGCGAGGGCCGCTCCGAAGATGAACCCGCGCGCCTCGGCGCCGAGCACGATGTCCGGCTTCAGCGGCCGGGCGAAGTCGGCGAGCTCGCCGACTGCCTGCCGGAACGCCGCGGCGTCCGCGACCAGCGGCATGATGTCCTTGAAGACGATGCCCGGCTTCGGGAAGCCCGGGATGTCGCGGATGTAGGTGCGCAGGTCGGCCATCGGGGCGCAAGGATACCGGCCGGGCCGGTCAGGACATGAAGGCGCCGCCGTTGACGTCGATCGCCTGCCCCGTCACGCCGCGTGCATCGGGTGACAGCAGCCAGGCGACGACGCCGGCGATATCGGCCGGCCGGGACATGCGCCGCAGCGGCACCTCGGACATCGCCCGGTCGTACGCCGCCTCGCGGGAGATGCCGTCGGCGGCCGCCATCCCCTCGATCCCAGTCCACGCCATCGTGGTGTCGACCCAGCCCGGGCAGATCGCGTTCACCGGCACGTCGTCGGGCGCCAGCTCGGCCGCGAGCGACCGCACCAGGCCGAGCAGGCCCGCCTTGGAGGCGCTGTACCCCGTGTAGCCGGGCACCGCGATCCGCGCCAGGATCGAGGCGATCACCACGAGGTGTCGCGGCTCGGAGGCAGGCGGGAAGTGGCGCTGCGCCGCGCGTAGGCAGGTGTACGTGCCGACCAGGTTCGTCGCCACCAGGTCCTCGAACCGGTCGCCTGCCCCGGCGTTGTTCGCCCCGCCGATGCCGGCGTTGGCCACCAGGACGCCGATCGGTCCGGATCGGTCGGCCGCGGCCGCAAAGGCCGTGTCGACGGCGGCCGCGTCGCGGATGTCGCAGGCCATGGCGGTCGCGCCGATCGGCTCCGCCACCGCCCGCAGGCGCTCGACGTCGCGCGCCAACAGCGTCAGCTTCGCGCCGTCCCGTGCCAGCCGCTCCGCGATCGCCTGGCCGATGCCGGTGCCGGCACCGGTCACCACGGCGTGCATCAGGTGGTGGCCGCCCCGTGCACCTCACGGACGAGGATCCGCTCCGTCAGGTCGGCGGCGAGGCGTGCGAGCGTGGCCAGGTCCTCCAGACCGGCGTCGCGGCGATCGGCGTTGCGCGAGCGCAGGGCCGGCGCGACGACGCCGTCGATCAGCCCGGCGGCGCGGACGACGGCGGTGTGGAACTGCTTCAGGTGCCGCGGGCCGAGGCCGTAGCCGGCCATCTGCAGCGCGATCCGGACGACGTCGAGCTCGCTCTCGCCGTAGTCGCGCTCGGGCCCCGCGGGCGTGATCAGGCCGAAGTCCTCGAGCTCGCGCAGGAACTGCTCGTCGGCGCCGGTGGCGGCGATCAGGTCGTCGCCACTGAACCGCTCGCGATCCTCGATCAGGCCGGACGTGCGACGGCGCTGCGGGCGGTCTCCGCGATCGGCCGGCCCGTTCTGCAGCTCCTGGCGGATCACGCGCAGCGGTAGGAACTCGTCGCGCTGGAGCCGCAGGATGTTGCGTAGGCGGTCGACCTCGTCCGGGCCGTACAGCCGGTAGCCGCCGGGCGTACGCCGCGGCGTGACGAGGTTCTGGTCCTCCAGGAAGCGGATCTTGGAGATCGACACGTCGTCGAACTCCTCCTGCAGGATGCGGCACACCGCGCCGATGGTGAGCGGCTTGCCGTCGCGCGAGATGTCGACCTTCGCCATCGTCACTGCTCCAGGAACGTCAGCTTGAACTTGCCGACCTGCACCTCGTCACCGTCGGCGAGCCGCTGGCGCGTGACACGCGTGCGGTTCACGTAGGTGCCGTTCAGCGACTCGAGATCGCGCAGGTAGAAACCGTCCGGCTCGCGCTCGATGATCGCGTGCTCGCGCGACACCGTGACGTCGTCGAGGAAGAGATCGGCCTCGGGCGCCCGGCCGATCGTCTCGCGGGCGGCCTGCAGCGGCAGATGCTCGCCGGCGCGGCCGCCGCCGGCGCGGATCACGAGCACGGGGCCGGCGTCCTCACGATCGACCGCCGTGGCGACGTCGACGACCGCGTAGCTCATGGTGGTCTGGGCGCCGCCCGGCTCCTCCTGCGGGATCAAGGTGCCGCACTTGGAGCAGAAGTTGGCTGCATCGGAGTTCTGGAAGCCGCACTCGGTGCAGAACACGCGCTACTCCCCGCCGGTGGCGGCGAACCGCTCCTGCAGCCGGGCGACGTGTTCGGCGCGGAGCTTGTCGAGCTGGCGGTGCAGCTCCTGGCGCCGCGCCGACGTGCGCGCCTCGTGCGCCATCAGGACGCGGACGAGATGTGTGAGCTCGGCGTCGGCGAGCGGATCGAGCTCGGGGAGCTCGTCGATCGAGTCGTCGCCGGGCTCGGGGGCGAGCTCGTCGCTCGACCCGAAGCGTGCGAGTTCCTCGTCGATCGGCGGCGGCCCCGCGTGCGTCAGCGCGTCGGAGAGACGCCGCACCAGATCCTGGAGCGGGTCGTCGGGTGACTGCTCGACCCCGGTGCGGCGGTCGATCCGGGCGAGGATCTCCGATCGCACGACATCGATGCGGCCGTGGAGCATGCGGCGCTCGTAGGAGACCTGCTCCTCGTCACGCTTGACCTCGCGGATGCGGTCCCGCAGCTCGTCGTCGCTGAAGCTCGATTCGGACATCGAGTCGCAGTATAGGTGGAAATGGAAAAAGCATCAAGCACTACTTGAGGGTTTACCGAGTCGTCGCGAGACTGTCGCGACATACACCGCCCCGGCGGCCAGCGAGAGGCCGATGCCGATGTACAGCAGCACGTCCGGCCAGAGCGTGCCGGGCTCGGTCAGCATCACGCAGAAGAGCGCGGTCATCAGCACGAACGTCGCGGTCTTGCCGAGGTAGATCACCGACAGCTCGTAGCCCTTGTCGGCTGCGAACCCGAGGCCCGACAGCAGCACGAGATCGCGACCCAGCACCAGCAGGGGCACCAGCAGGGGCACCCGGTCGTGGTAGTAGAGGAGCAGCACGGCGGATGCGATCAGGAGCCGGTCGGCGAGTGGATCGGCGAGTCGGCCGAACCTCGACTGCACGTTCAGGCGGCGCGCCAGGTAGCCGTCCAGATAGTCGGTCAGGGACGCCACGCCGAAGATGAGCGCGGCGAGGACGGAGTGGCCACCCGACGCGTCCCACAGCACGACGATGAAGACGGGGATCGCGGCAAGCCGCGCGATCGTCAGCGCGTTCGGGACGTGCCGCACGGGACGCGATGGCGGTGACGGAGCCGGGCGATCGTCGCCATGCCGAGATCCTACAGCGTCATCGCGCTGCGGCGACGAGCAGCGCCTCGACCACCGACGGGTCGAGCACGCCGCCCGCGAGCGGCGTCAGCGTCGCGGCGTCGTCGGTCGCCGCCATGATCACGGCCGCGGCCACGATGCGGGCCTCGATCGCGATGTCGCTGCCGGCGAGGGCGTCGGGCACGCCGGAGCCGTCGAAGCGTTCGTGCTGGTGGCGCAGCACGGCGGCGACGTCCTGCAAGCCGGCCACGCGGCGCACCACGTCCTCGACTGCCAGCGCGTGGTCGGCGAGCCCGACGCGGTCGGCGACCGGCGAGGTGCGCTCGGTCTCGTCGATCGAGATCGGCCCGGCGTCGGCCAGCAGCGCGGCGACGCTGGCGCGACCGCAGCCACGCAGGTCGAGGCCGAGCTCCAAGGCCGCCAGGCCGGCCAGCTCCGACGCCCGGTCGGCGCGAGCGACGAGCCGGCCGTCACGGATCGATGCCGCCAGCGCCAGTGCGCGGGCGATCGTCTCGACGCCCGCATCGGCCGTCGCGGGCGAGTCGGACGGAGCGTCGTGGGCCGTGCGGGTGCGGTTGCGGCCGCCGTCCTTGGCCTCGTACAGCGCGCGGTCGGCGGCGGCGACCAGCGCGTCGGGCGTCCAGCGGTCGCGGCCGGCGCGGACACAGCCCACCGAGGCCGTCAGCGAGAGCAGCGCGCCGTCGGCCTCGAAGGGCTCGGCGGCGATCGCCAGGCGCAGGCCCTCGCCGATCGAGCGCAGCGCCTCGTCGGAGGACACCACGGGGACGATCACCGCGAACTCCTCCCCACCCCACCGCGCCACGCAGTCGTACGACCGCACGGAGCGGCGGATCCGGGCGGCGGCCTGCACCAGCACGGCGTCGCCCGGCAGGTGGCCGTACGTGTCGTTGACGCGCTTGAAGTGGTCGAGGTCGATCAAGAACACCCCCGGCGTCGTGCCCTCGCGCACCGCGCGCTCCAGCTCGATCTCGATCACCTCGGCCAGGTGCGAGCGGTTGTAGACGCCGGTCAGCGAGTCGATGCGGGCGCGGCGGTCGGCGACCGCGCGCTCCACCTCGAGGCGCTCGAGCACGACCTGCAGCTCGTGCTCGGAGCGCTTCTGCTCGGTCACGTCGAGCGCGAAGCCGTCGATGATCAGGCGGCCGTCGGGCGCCGTCCAGGGCCGGCCACGCTCCCAGATCACGCGGGTGACGCCGTCGTATCCGACCAGCCGGTACTCGACGTCGCCGCCCTCGCCGTCGTGGATCCGGGTCATGGCGCCGGCGTACAGGTCCCAGTCGTCCCGGTGAACGCGGTCGGGCCAGGCGTCGTCGAGGTCGACGTCCACCGGCACCGGACCGCCCATCAGAGCCTCGACGCCGGGGCCGGTGTAGATCTCGCGATAGATCCCGTCGACCACCTCGGCGATGAAGACGTGCAGGCCGATGGCGTCGACCAGACGGCCCAGAACGTGCGAGGCCGGACGATCGCTGAAGGAATCGTTCACCGCACGAGCATACGACGTGAACTGCTCCCTCATATGAGGGATTCTGCAGATTTAAGGGCTTTTCCGCGTCGCTCGGATAGGGGAACCTTCTCCACCTAGAATGCTGGGAGATCTGCTGATGGACACCCAACTCTCGCCCCAGACGCCCTCCAGCACGATGTCCGGGCACCCACTGGCGCCGGTCTACGGGCCGAACGGCGCCCTGCCTCCCGACGCGCCCGCGCCGGGCACGTACCCCTACACGCGCGGCCTGCACCCGGAGATGTACCGGACGCGGCTGTGGACGATGCGGATGTTCGCGGGCTTCGGCTCGCCGGAGGACACCAACCAGCGCTTCCGCGACCTGCTGGCCCAGGGTCAGACGGGGCTGTCGACGGCCTTCGACATGCCGGCGCTGATGGGCTATGACCCGGACCACCCCATGTCGGCCGGCGAGGTTGGCCGCGAAGGCGTGTCGGCCACCTCGGCCGACGACTTCCGGCGCCTCTACGACGGCATCGACCTGGACGCCGTCTCGGTCTCGATGACCATCTCCGGCCCCGCGCCCGTCGCCCTGGCGCTGTTCGTCGCCGCCGCCGAAGAGCGCGGCTTCGACCGCAAGAACCTCTCCGGCACGCTCCAGACCGACATCCTCAAGGAGTACATCGCCCAGCGGGAGTGGATCGTCCCCGAGCGGCCCGGCATGCGACTGGTCGGCGACCTGATCGAGTTCTGCTCGTCCGACATGCCGCGCTGGCACCCGGTATCGGTGTCGGGCTACCACATCCGCGAGGCGGGTTCCACGGCTGCGCAAGAGCTGGCGTTCACCATCGCGGACGGCGTCGCCTACGTGGCTGAACTGGTCGGCCGCGGCGTCGATCCCGACACGTTCCTGCCGCGCTTCTCGTTCTTCTTCAACTGCCACTCCGACTTCTTCGAGGAGATCGCGAAGCTGCGCGCCGCCCGGCGCCTGTGGGCCCGTCTGATGCGCGAGCGGTTCGGCGCCAAGGACCCGCGCTCGTGGCAGCTGCGCACGCACGCGCAGACCTCCGGCGTGTCGCTGACGGCGCAGCAGCCGCTCACCAACATCGCCCGGACGGCGATCGAGGCTCTGGCCGGCATCCTCGGCGGCACCCAGTCGCTGCACACCAACTCGTACGACGAGACCTATGCCATCCCGACGCTCGAGGCGGCCACCATCGCGCTGCGCACGCAGCAGATCCTGGCCTTCGAGACCGGCGTCGCGAGCGTCGCCGACCCGCTCGGCGGCTCGTGGTTCGTCGAGCAGCTGACCGACGAGATGGAGGCCCAGGCGGTCGCCTACCTGGACGAGATCGACCGCCGCGGCGGCATGGTCGCCGCCGTCGAGCAGGGCTACCCGCAGGCGGAGATCGCCGAGGCCGCCTACCGCTTCCAGCTCGCCGTCGAGTCGGGCGAGCGCATCATCGTCGGCGTCAACGCCTTCACCGTCGACGAGGTACCGCCGATCGACCTGCACCGCGCCGACCCCGAGGTCGAGGCGCGCCAGCTGGAGCGCGTGCACGAGCTGCGCGCGCGCCGCGACCCGGCGCGCCATGCGGCCGCCATGTCGGCGCTGCTCGCCGCCTGCGCCGGCACCGACAACGTCATGCCGCACCTGATCGAGGCGGGCAAGGCGGGCGCGACGCTGGGCGAGATGTGCGACGTGTTCCGCGAGACCTTCGGCGTGTACCGCGACCCGGGCCGGTTCTGATGATCCCCACCCTCACCGACGAGCACCAGGAGCTCGTCGCGCTGGTGCGCGACGTCTGCGAGCGCGAGATCGCGCCGCACTCGGCCGACTGGGACGCCAGCCACCACGTACCGATGGAGGCGCTGCGCACGCTCGGCTCCCTGGGCCTGCTGGGCGTGATCATCCCCGAGGAGTACGGCGGTGCCGGCCTCGACTACACGGCGCTGACGCTGCTGGTCGAGGAGCTGGCGCGGTACGACGCCGGCCTGTCGGTGGCCGTCGCCGTGCACGCCGGCCTGTGCGCCGCGCCGCTGCTGCGGTTCGGCAGCGAGGAGCAGAAGGCGAGGTACCTGCCGCGGCTCGCGACCGGCGAGCTGCTCGGGGCGTACGCGCTGACCGAGCCCGACGCCGGCTCCGACACGGCCGCGATCCGCGCCCGGGCAACGCCGAGCGGTGACGGGTGGCGCATCGACGGCACCAAGACGTGGATCACGAACGGCGGCTTCGCCGATTTCTTCATCATCTTCGCGCGCACCGGCGCAGCCGGACCGAAGGGCGTCTCGGCGTTCCTGGTCGAGCGCCGCGACGGCCTCTCCTCCTCGAAGGAGATCCCGAAGCTCGGCCTGCACACCTCGTCCACCGCCGAACTGGTGCTGGACGGCCTCGAGGTGCCGGGCGACGACCTCGTGGGCGTCGTCGACGAGGGGCTCAAGATCGCGCTCGCCACGCTCGACGGCGGGCGCATCACGATCGCGGCGCAGGCCTGCGGCATCGCCCGCGCGGCCGTCGACCTGTCGGTGCGGTACGCGACCGAGCGGCAGGCGTTCGGCGGCGCGATCGCGCGCTTCCAGGGCGTGCAGTTCCCGATCGCCGACGTCGCCGCCCGGCTGGAGGGGGCGCGGCTACTCACGCTCCGCGCCGCGGCGCTGCGCTCCTCCGGCGCCCCGCACGGCCTGGAGGGCGCGCAGGCCAAGCTGGTCGCGAGTCGCGTGGCCGTCGACGCCGCCGATGTGGCCGTGCAGACGCTCGGCGGCTATGGCTACTCTGCCGAGTTCCCGGCCGAGCGGCTCTACCGCGACGCCAAGATCACCGAGATCTACGAGGGCACGAGCCAGATCCAGCGGCTCGTGATCGCCCGGCACCTGCTCGGCCCCGCGGCCCGCGGCTGAGCAGCGGCCTCAGGACGACCAGGGCAGCGGCGCCAGCGTGCCGTCAGCCGCCAGTGCCTCGAAGCGCCGGCGCAGCAGCGTCGACACCTGGTCGGGATGCGTGAAGATGAAGAAGCGGCCGTCGCGGATGCCCGCCAGCGCGATCCGCGCGACCTCATCGGACGGCAGCCCGCGCTGCAGGTCGCCGTGGATGACCTCGCTGCGCTCGATGTCGCCGCGGTCGGGGTCGCCGCCGTCGTCCTCGAAGCGCTCCAGCGCGTTGTGCATGAAGTCGGTGACGGTCGAGCCGGGGCACAGCACCGAGACGCCGACCGGCGATTCCTTCAGCCGCAGCTCGCGACAGAGCGTCTCCATCAGGGCCACGATGCCCCACTTCGAGACGCAGTAGCCGGCGAACTCCGGGTCGCCGACGTGGCCGTGGAACGAGGCGGTGGCCTGGATGTGGCCGCTGCCCTGCTCCTCCAGCGCCGGCAGGAACGCGGTCACGCCGCGGATCACGCCGCGCAGGTTGATGTCGAGGATCCAGTCCCAGTCGGCCTCGGTCATGTCGGCCACGTCGCGGCGCAGCGCCACGCCGGCGTTGAGGCTGACCAGGTCGACGCGCCCGAAGCGCGCGAAGGCGGCGTCGCGAAGGCCCGTCATGCCGACCGGATCGCGCACGTCGGCGGCCACGCCGAGCACGGCGGCGCCGTCGTCCTCGAGCGCTCCGACGGCCGCGGCAAGCGACTCCTCGGCAACGTCGCAGACCACCACGGCCATACCGTGGGCGACGCACGCCCGCGCGAACGCGAGACCGATCCCGCGCGCTCCCCCCGTCACCACCGCAACCTGCTGCATGCAGTGCCATCCTACTGCCATGTCCCTTCCCCCGGCGCTCTCCGACGCGCTTGCGGCGGTCCTCGGCGATCGGCTCTCGACGTCCGACTCGCAGCTCGATCTCCACGGCCGCGACGAGTCGTCGCTCCCGCCCTGCCGGCCCGACGCCGTCGCGTTTCCGGCGTCCACCGCCGAGGTGTCGGCCGTACTCGCCGCCTGCAACGAGCACGGCGTGCCCGTGGTGCCGTTCGGAGGCGGCTCGTCGCTGGAGGGCCAGGTGCTGCCCACCCACGGCGGCGTGTCGCTGGACTGCAACCGGATGGCGCGGATCCTCGAGATCGACGACCGCGCGCTCGACGCCCGCGTGCAGCCCGGCGTCACCAAGGACGGCCTCAATGCGGCGCTGCGCGAGCGGGGCCTGTTCTTCGCCGTCGATCCCGGCGCCGACGCCACCATCGGCGGCATGGCGGCGAGCGGCGCGTCGGGCACGATGACCGTGCGCTACGGGACGATCCGCGAGAACGTGCTGGCGCTGGAGGCCGTACTGGCCGACGGCACGATCATCCACACCGGTTCACGCGCCCGCAAGTCGAGCGCCGGCTACGACCTGATGCACCTGCTGTGCGGCTCGGAGGGAACGCTCGCCGTCATCACCGAACTGGTGGTGCGCGTGCACGGCATCCCCGAGCACACCGCCGCCGCGCGCGTGTCGTTCCCCACCGTGCGCGCCGCGGCCGACACGGCCATCGCGATCGTGCAGTCGGGCATCCCAATCGCCCGCTGCGAGCTGCTCGACGGCCCGCAGATGGACGCTGTGAACAAGTTCTCGGGCCTGGACGAGCCCGCGGTGCCGACGCTGTTCCTCGAGTTCCACGGCTCCGCGGCGGGCGTGCAGGAGCAGGTGGCGCAGGTCGAGATGATCGCGACCGAGTTCGACGGCGGCGCCTTCCGCTGGGCCGTCCAGGTCGAGGAGCGCACGCGCCTGTGGAAGGCGCGGCACGACGTCTACTTCTCGTGCCTCGCGTACCGGCCGGGCTGCCGGTCGCTGACCACCGATGTCTGCGTGCCGCTGTCGCGCCTGGCCGACTGCATCGAGGAGACGGTCGCGGACATCGAGGCCAACCTGCCGTTCCCGGCGCCGATCGTCGGCCACGTCGCCGACGGCAACTTCCACTGCGGCTTGCTGTTGATGCGCGAAGACCCGGAGGAGCGCCGGCTGGCGACGGAGTTCTCGGCGCGCCTGGTGGCGCGGGCGCTGGCGATGGGCGGCACGTGCTCGGGCGAGCACGGTGTCGGTCTCGGCAAGCAGCGCTACCTGACACAGCAGTACGGCCCGGAGACGGTCGCCGTGATGCGCACGCTGAAGACCGCCCTCGACCCCCGCGGCATCATGAATCCGGGCAAGCTCCTGCCCGATCCGATCTCGTCGAGGTAGCAGTCGTCCGAAGTGGGTGCCGGGCACCGGGTGCAGCCCCGCGCCCTACTCGACAAATTCCGTACCTGGTTCCGAATTGGTCGAGACGGCGCGTTCGGTGCCCTCCGTCCCCGGTTCGGATGCAATCCGCGCGCCTTCGGCGCGCCTCGTTAGAAGCGTTTGTAGCTGGCCGTCGACAGGAACCAGCCGTGCTTCGCGGCGTTCGTGCAGCGCAGGCCGGTGGTGCGGACGCGGCAGGAGAACGGCCCGAACTTCCACAGCACGCCGTACCCGAGCTTCTTCGACCGCGGCGGGGCGTCCGACACGCAGACGAACCTCGCCTTGCCGCGCCTGGTCAGGCCGAGGCTCGAGCCGTAGTCGCCGGCGTCGCACGGCTTCGTCTGCTGCGGCGCCTTCCACGAGTGGTTGCGGATGTCGCAGCGCAGGGAGAAATCCTTGCCCGTCGCCTTGTTGCCCACGGCGACGCAGGTGATGTTCTTCGTCGGCGTGTGGAACGCCTTGAACGAGAACGCGGCCGAGGCGGGGGTCGCCGACACCAGCAGGGCGAGCATGGCGAGTGGGAGGAGGCGCATGCTCCGAGCATACTTCCCGGATGCCTGACGATCCCGCCTACGCCGACGGTGCGGCGTTCATGGACGGCGCCTACATGCCCGTGGCCGACTGCAAGATCCCCGTGCTCGACTGGGGCTTCCTGCGCGGCGACGCAACATACGACGTCGTCCACACCTGGAACGGCCGGTTCTTCCGCCTCTCCGAGCACCTCGACCGCTTCACGCGGAACCTCGGGCGCCTGCACTACGACATCCCGTACGACCGCGACGGCATCGCCGACGTGCTGCACCGCTGCGTCGAGCTGACCGGCCTCGACGACTGCTTCGTGGAGATGCTGGTGACGCGCGGCATCCCGAAGAACCGCGACCCGCGCACGTCGGTGAACCGGTTCGCCGTGTTCGCGGTGCCGTTCGTGTGGATCCTGCGGCCCGAGCGGCACGACGGCGGGCTGAACGTGATCGTCTCCTCGATCGAGCGGATCCGCGCGCAGGCGGTCGACCCGACGGTCAAGAACTACCACTGGCTCGACCTCGTGCGCGGGCTGTTCGAGGCCTACGAGCAGGGCGGCGAGACCGCGGTGCTGGTCGACGCGCACGGCAACGTGCTCGAGGGGCCCGGCTTCAACCTCTTCGTCGTGCGAGACGGCACCGTCTACACGCCGGCGGCCGGCGTGCTGGAGGGCGTCACGCGCGGCACCGCGATCGAGCTGCTGCGCCGTCGGGGCGTGCCGGTCGAGCTGCGCGACGTCCACTCGGACGAGCTGCGCGAGGCGGACGAGGCCTTCGCGACGTCCACCGCCGGCGGCGTCATGCCGATCGCCAGCGTCGACGGCCGCGCGCTCGGCCACGGGCCGGTCTCGCATCAGCTGCTCGACGATTACTGGGCCGCGCACGACGACCCGGAGTGGGCGACGCCGGTCCAGCGCTCGGTGGCCGAGCGGACGCCGTCATGACCGAGCGCGTCGTCATCGCGGGCTACGTCCGCTCGCCGTTTCAGCCCGCGCACCGCGGCGAGTTGGCGCGCACCCGTCCCGACGAGCTCGGTGGCCAGGTCGTGCGGGCGCTCGTGGAGCGCACCGGGATCGATCCGGGAGCGATCGAGGACGTGACGATGGGCTGCGCGTTCCCCGAGGGTGAGCAGGGCATGAACGTCGGCCGCATCGTCGGGGTGCTGGCCGGGCTGCCGCGCAGCGTCGGCGGCGCCACCGTGAACCGATTCTGCGGTTCCGCCATGCAGGCCATCCACACCGCCGCCGGCTCGATCGCGATGGGCATGGGCGAGGCATACGTGGCGGGCGGCACCGAGTCGATGTCGCGGGTGCCGATGATCGGCTTCAACTTCCTCCCCCACCCCGGCCTGGCCGAGTCGTACCCCCAGATCTACATGTCGATGGGCGAGACGGCGGAGCACGTCGCGCAGCGCTACGGCGTCTCGCGCGAGCGCCAGGAGGCGTTCGCCGTCGCGTCGCAGCGCAAAGCCGCCGAGGCGCAGGCCGACGGCCGTCTGGCCGAGGAGATCGCGACCGTGCAGGCCGGCGACGAGACGGTCGACCGCGACGGCTGCCTGCGGCCGACGACGACGGCGGAGGGTCTGGCCGCGCTGAAGCCCGCGTTCCAGGCCGACGGCACCGTCACGGCCGGCACCTCCTCGCCGCTCACCGACGGCGCCACCGCATGTCTGGTGACCAGCGAGTCGTTCGCTCGCTCGCACGGCCTCGAGGCGCTCGCGGTCGTTCGCGGCTTCGCGGTCTCCGGCTGCGACCCCGAGGTGATGGGCATCGGCCCCATCCGCGCGGTCGGCAAGGTGCTGGAGCGGGCCGGCCTCACGATCGGCGACATCGATCTGATGGAGCTGAACGAGGCGTTCGCGTCGCAGTCGATCGCCGTGATCGAGGAGCTCGGCATCGACCCGTCCCGCGTCAACGTCGACGGCGGTGCGATCGCGCTCGGCCACCCGCTCGGTGCCACCGGCGCGCGCATCACGGGCAAGGCCGCGCAGCTGCTGCGCCGCACCGGCGGTCGCTACGCCGTGTCGACGCAGTGCATCGGCGGCGGCCAGGGCATCGCCACGCTGCTCGAGGCGGTGGAGTGACCGAGGTCGAGCGTGTCGGCGTCATCGGCGCTGGAACGATGGGCGCGGGCATCGCCGCCCACGCCGCCGGCGCGGGGCTCGACGTCGTGCTGCTCGACATCCTGCCCGACGGCGCCCGGCAGGCGGTCGAGCGGCTGCGCAAGGCGCGGCCGCCGGCGTTCATGCAGGGCTCGGACGCCCGGCGCATCACCGTCGGCACGGTCGCCGACGCCGGTCTGCTGGCGGGCTGCGGCTGGGTGATCGAGGCCGTGATCGAGGACGTCGCGGTCAAGAACGGGGTCTACGCCGACGTGCGCGCCGCCGCGCCGGACGCCGTGCTGACGTCGAACACGTCGACGATCCCGCTCGCCGAGCTGCACTGCGACGGCGTCACGCACTTCTTCAACCCGCCGCGCTACCTGCCGCTGCTCGAGGTCGTGGGCGACGAGGTCGTGCTGGCCGACATCATCGCCTGTGCGGACGAGCGGCTCGGCAAGACCGTCGTGCTCTGCAACGACGCGCCGGGCTTCATCGCCAACCGGCTCGGCGCGATGTGGATCGACGTCGCGATGGCCGAGGCGATCGCCCGCGGCCTCGACGTCGAGCTGGCCGACGCGGCCATCGCGCGAGCGTTCGGCTCGCCCAAGACCGGCGTCTTCGGCCTGCTCGACCTGGTCGGCATCGACCTCTCGCTCGACGTCACGCGCTCGCTCAACGACCGGCTTGCGGCCGACGACCCGCTGCAGGCCGTCGACCGCCCGTGGGATCTGATGGAGGCGCTGGTGGCGAGCGGCCGCACGGGCCGCAAGGGCTCGGGCGGCTTCTACCGGCTCGCGCCCGACCGCTCGAAGCTCGCGCTCGACCTCGCGACCGACGAGTACCGGCCCGCGCGGCGCTACCGCGGTGACGAGCCCGCCGGCGCCGACTACGCCGACGCCGTCCGCGCACGCACGCTTGCCTACGCCGAGCGCATCCTGGACGAAATCTCGGGCGATCCCGGCGCCGTCGATCTGGCGATGGAGGCCGGCTACGCCTGGCGCGCCGGGCCGTTCGCAATGCTCGGCCAGCGGACCGTGCGGCCCCGGCGACCGGGTGCGCAGCGCCTGTCCGACCTGAAGGGGGATCGCCGCCCCGTGCGCGGCAATGCGTCGGCGTCGGTGTGGGACATCGGCGAGGGCGTGCTCTGTCTCGAGTTCCACACGAAGATGAACGCCATCGACGGCGAGATCGTCCACCTGCTGGCCGAGACGATCGCGATGGCGCCGCGGGCGCTGGTGCTGCACAACGACGGTGCCCAGTTCAGCGTCGGCGCCAACCTGGCGGGGGTGCTGCTGCTGGCCAACACGGCCTCGTGGGACGACCTCGACGGCGCCATCCGCGCCGGCCAGGAGACCTTCTCGGCGCTGCGCTACGCGCCCTTCCCCGTTGTCGGCGCACCGGCCGGCATGGCGCTCGGCGGCGGCTGCGAGGTGCTGCTGCACTGCGATGCGATCCAGGCGTACGCCGAGTCGTACATCGGCCTGCCCGAGGTGGGTGTCGGCATCGTGCCCGGCTGGGGTGGCTGCCTGCGCCTCGTCCAGCGGCTGACCGAGCGCGCACCGTACGGCCCGCAGGCGCCCGTGCAGGCGGCGTTCGAGACGATCGGGCTCGCGACCGTCTCCGGCTCGGCGGCCGAGGCACGCGCGCTCGGCTTCCTGCGCGCCGACGACCGCATCACGATGAACCGCGACCGGCTGCTCGGCGACGCGCGGGCCTTCGCGCTGGAGCTGGCCGACGGCTACACGCCGCCCGCGCGGATCGACCTGCGCCTGCCCGGCCCGGCCGGCCGCGCCGCGCTCGAGCTGGGCGTCGCCGGCCACGCGCTGGCGGGACGCGCGCTGCCGCACGACCAGGTGGTGCTGGGCGAGCTCGCGAACGTGCTGGCCGGCGGCGCCGCCGACCCGACCGCGCCCGTGACCGAGCAGCACGTCTACGACCTGGAGCGCGCCGCGGTCATCTCGCTGCTGCACCGCGAACCCACCCTGCTGCGCGCCGAACAGATGCTGATGACCGGAAAGCCGCTGCGCAACTGATGACCGTGGTCCTCGACGACGTCCGCTTCCTCCTCCGCGACGTGCTCGGCGAGACCGAGACGTACGACGACGTGCTGGCAGCCGCCGCCGAGCTGTGCCGCGACGTGGTGGCACCGCTGAACGCGCCCGGCGACCTCGCCGGCGCCGTGTGGGACGACGGTGCGGTGACGACACCGGAGGGGTTCCCCGAGGCCTTCCGCCTGCTCGCCGAGGGTGGCTGGGTCGGGCTCACGGCGGCACCCGAGTACGGTGGCTCGGGCCTCCCCCATCACATCGGCGCGGTGCTCGAGGAGCTGCTCTGCGCCGCGAACCTGTCGTTCTCCACCTACGCCGGCCTCACGTCGGGCGCGTACCGGGCCGTCGCCCTGCACGGCGACGACGAGCAGAGGGCGCGCCTGCTGCCGCCGCTCGCGCAGGGCACGTCGACCGGCACGATGTGCCTGACCGAGGCGCACGCCGGCACCGACCTGGGCCTGATCCGCACCCGCGCGGAGCCGGACGGATCGGGTCGGTACCGCATCTCCGGCCAGAAGATCTTCATCACCGCCGGCGAGCACGACCTGACCGACGACATCCTGCATCTCGTGCTCGCCCGGCTGCCCGATGCGCCGGCCGGCACGCGCGGTATCTCGCTGTTCGCGGTGCCACGGCGCGTCGCCGACGGCACCCGCAACGACGTCGAGTGCATCTCGATCGAGCACAAGATGGGCATCCGCGCGTCCGCCACCTGCACGATGGCGTTCGAGGGCGCGATCGGCGAGCTGATCGGCGAGCCGCACCGCGGCATGCGGGCGATGTTCACGATGATGAACGCGGCGCGTCTGGGCGTCGGCATCCAGGGCCTCGCACTCGCACAGGAGGCGTACGTGCGGGCGGCGGCCTACGCCCGCGACCGCCTGCAGGGACGCGCGCTGGGCGGCGCCGCCCGGCCCGATCTGGAGGCCGATCCGATCATCGTCCACCCCGACGTGCGGCGCACGCTGCTGCGCATCCGCTCACAGGTCGAGGGCGGACGGGCGCTGGCGCTGTGGGTGGCGGCCGAGATCGACCGGGCCGAGGCCGGCGACGCGGCGGCCGGCGACCTGGTGGCGCTGATGACGCCGATCGTCAAGGCCGGGCTCACCGACCTGGCGACCGAGGCGACCAACCTCGCGCTGGGCGTGTTCGGCGGCGCGGGGTACATCCGCGAGACCGGAGTGGAGCAGCTGGTGCGCGACGCGCGCATCACGTCGATCTACGAGGGCACGAACGGCGTCCAGGCCCTCGACCTCGTGGGCCGCAAGCTGCCGGAGGGTGCCGGGCGCCTGCTGCGCCGCTTCTTCCACCCGTCGCTGGAACTGCTCGACGAGGCCTGCGCCGACGAGCGCCTGGCCGACATCGCCGGCCCCGCCCGCGACGCCCTGCATCGCCTCCGGCGCGTGACGCTGTGGCTCGGCGCCCGGGCGCAGGGCGACCGCGAGCAGGCCGGCGCAGCCGCCACCGAGTACCTGCGGCTGTTCTACCTGACCGCGCTCGGCGTGCTGTGGGTGCGCATGGCCCGCGCCGCGCTCGGCCGCGACGACGAGTTCGGCGCGGCGAAGCTCGCCACGGCGCGCTTCTACGCTGCCCGGATGCTGCCGGAGACCGCGGCGCTGGCGCGCCAGGTGACGGCCGGCAAGGCGACGGTGATGGAGCTCCCCGAGCACCTGTTCTAGTGTCGCACAGGGCGATTCCAGTCCGGGCCCCGCGCTGCCGATACAGCCCCCGTGCGCGTCCCCGGGTCGCTACGGCTACCGCTGGTCTTCGCGCCCGTGTACGCGATCGTCGCGGCGGGCGGGCTGGCGCTTGGAGTTGGAGGCGACGGCGGCGTCGTCGCCTGGCCGGCCAGCGGCCTGACGCTCGTCGCGCTGCTGTGCAGCGCACGCCGCGACTGGCTGCCGCTGCTGGCCACGGTCGCCGTGGTCGACCTGGCGATCGACTCGGCGGCGGGCTTTCCGGCCGTCGGCGTCCTCGGCCTGGCGCTGACGAATGTGCTCGAGCCCTGGCTCGGCGCCACGCTGTACCGGACGCTGGCGCGCACGGTCGGGCCGCCGGACCTGGGCCGGCCGCGTGACGCCGTGCGCCTCGGCGCGTGCGTGATCCTCGCGCCCGCGCTCGCCAACGTGCTGGCGGCCTGCGCCGTGGTCGCGGGCGACATGACAGAGGTCAGCCGGGCCACGGCCTGGCTCTCGTTCAGCGCAGCCGACTCGGTCGGTATCGTCACGACACTCCCCTTCTTCCTGGCCATCGCACAGCGCCGCGCGCGCTGGTCGGCCGAGCTGGCCCTCTCGGTTGCCGCCACGACGTGCGCCGCCACGATCGTGTTCCTGTTCGGCAACGGCGTCCACCTGTACCTGGCGGCGCTGCCCATGCTCTGGGCCGCGATCCGCATGGGGCCCTTCGGCGCGTCGGCCACATCGATCGGCCTCGTCGTCACCTCGGCGTTCCTGACCGGGCGCGGGCAGGGGCCGTTCGGCGCGCAGGCGGTCGACGACATCCTCGACCTGCAGGTCGCCCTGGTCTCGCTCGAGGTGCTCGTGATCGCGACGGCCGTCGTCGGCGGCGCCCTGGCGCGCGAGCGCGACGCCGCGGGGCGACAGGCGGGAAGCTTCGAGCGCATCCTCAGCTCGCTGCACTCCGTGGTGCTGACCGAGCGTGTCTGGCCGGACGATTCGTCCGAGACGGTCTTCCTCGGCCCCGGCTACGAGCGGCTGCTCGGACGCCCCGTGACGCGAGAGACGGCCCGTCGCGCGGCGGACGAGGCGATGCATCCTGCCGATCGCCCGGCCGTTGCCGCGAACGCCGCGTACGCCACCCTCGCCGGCGGGCGCGAGACCAGCGTCGACTGGCGCGTCCCGCGCGAGATGGGCGGCTACCGGTGGCTGCGAACCCGGCTGATGCCGCGCGAGCGCGTCACCGACGGTGGCCCGGTGACGGTCGACGGCCTGATCGCCGACGTCACCCGGGAGCGTGAGATCCTCGCCGCCCTGGCCGAGCAGGGCGAGGTCGTCGAGCGCCTCACCTCGTCGATCGCCGAGACCGTCTACACGCTCGAGGTGCTCGCCGGCGGCGAGCTCGTGCCGCGCTTCCGCAGCGAGTCGTTCGCAGCGCTCACCGGCGGCGAGCCGCCGGACGCGCCCAACGAGGCGTGGACGGAGCGGATCCACCCCGACGACCGGCCCGGCGTCGCGGCGATGGCGGACGACAGCTGGACGATCGAGTACCGGCTGATGGGCGCGGACGGCGTCGAGCGGTGGATCCTCGATCGCGCGCGCCGGCACGTGACGCCCGACGGCCGCGTCTTCATCGAGGGCATCGCGGCCGACAACACCGAGCGCCGCCGCGCCGAGGAGAGCCTGGACGAGGCCGTCGCGCGCCTGAAGGTGATGTCCGAGACGGACGAGCTGACCGGCCTCGCCAACCGCCGCGTGATGAGCGACGCGCTCGAGCAGGCGCTGGCGACCGCGGCGGCCGACAACACGGCCGTCGCCGTCGTGATGATCGACGTCGACCGCTTCAAGCAGATCACCGACACCTACGGCCACGCAGCCGGCGACGAGGTGCTGCGCGAGCTGGCGCGGCGCTTCACGTCGCTGGTCCGGCAGACCGACGAGCGCCGCGCCCCCGACCTGGTCGCCCGCTGGGGTGGCGAGGAGTTCTGCGCGCTGATCACCGGCGTCACCGACCCCGCCGTCGCCCGCGCCGCCGGCGAGCGCATCCGCGAGGCGACCGTGGCGGCGCCGTTCCGTCTCTCCACCGGCACCGAGATCGCCGTCACCATCTCGGCCGGTGTCACGATCGGCATGGGGTCGATCGAGCACCTCGTCGACGAGGCCGACCGGGCGCTGTACACCGCCAAGCGCCGTGGCCGCGACCAGGTGCGCCTGTTCACCGACCTCGGCCCCGCCGACCTCGTGCCCGGCGACTCCGACGCCGTCCGCCTCGCGCAGGCGCTGGCGTTCGCGGTCGAGACACGCGAGGGCGCGCAGAACCTGCACTCGCGCCACGTGTCCGACCTCTCCGGCGCCGTCGCCGCGCACCTCGGCCTGCCCGACGCGATGGTCGAGCGCTGCCGTCTCGCCGGCTGGCTGCACGACGTCGGCAAGCTGACGATCCCCGACGCCGTGGTGGCCGCCGACAGCGACATCGGTCCGGCCGAGCAGGAGATCATGAAGGCGCACACGACGATCGGCGACCAGCTGGTCTCGACGATGCCGGGCCTGGCCGAGGCGCATCTCGGGGTGCGCCACCACCACGAGCGGTACGACGGCACCGGCTACCCCGACGGCCTGGCGGGTTCGACGATCCCGCTCGAGGCCCGCATCGTCGCCGCCACCGACCTGTTCTCGACGCTGACGGCCCACGGTGACATCGACCGCGTGTCGGCCATCGAGGCGGTGCAGCACGTGGCCGGCTCGCAGCTCGACCCGCAGGTCGTGGCGGCGCTCGTAGCCGTGCTGCTCGACGAGACGCACGCACTCACCGCGCGATTCGGCACCGCCGCCTGACGCGTCTGCGCGCACTGAGGCAGCCGGTGCGCGGCGGGGACTAAGGTTCGCCGCGATGCCAGAATCCGCACCCTCGCCTGCTGCGCCCGCCACCGCGAGCGCCGTCCCGCTCATCATCGCCGGCCGCGACGCCGCCGGCTCCTCGGCCGCGCCGGTGCGATTCCCGTGGGACCACAGCACGGCCGCGATGGTCGCGCAGACCGGCCCCGCCGACGTCGAGGCCGCGCTCGCCGCCGCTGCCGGCGCCCTCGACGAGACCGCTGCTCTGCCTCGCTCCCGCCGTGCTGCAATCCTCACCGACCTCGCGAGCCGCGTCGAGGCGCGGGCGGACGACCTGGCCGGGCTGCTGCTGTCCGAGACCGGCAAGACGATCCGCGAGGTCCGCCTCGAGGTGGCGCGCACGGTGTCGACGCTCCGGTTCGCCGCCGAGGCCGCGACGCGCAACGTCGGCGAGATCCTGCCGCTCGACGCCATGCCCGGCGCCGACGGTCGCGTCGGCCTGACGGTGGCCGAGCCGGTCGGCGTGGTGGCGGCCATTCCGGCGTTCAACTTCCCGCTGCTGATCGCCGCGCACAAGCTCGGGCCGGCCATCGGCGCCGGCTGCCCGGTCGTCATCAAGCCGCCCGAGCAGACGCCGCTCGCGATCCTGGCACTGGCCACCGAGGCGGTCGCGGCGGGCTGGCCGGCCGCTGCCCTGAGCGTGCTGCCCGGCTCGGCCGCCGTGGCGCAGGCCCTGACGGAGGACGACCGCGTGGCGTTGATCTCGTTCACCGGCTCGTCCGCGGTCGGCCGCTTGGTGGCGCGCCAGGCCGGACTGAAGCGGCTGATGCTCGAGCTCGGCTCGAACGCGGCGACGATCGTCCTGGCCGACGCGAACCTGGATCTCGCCGTCGACCGCTGCGCTGCGGGCGGTTTCTCGGCCGCGGGACAGTCGTGCATCTCCGTCCAGCGCGTGTACGTCGCGCGCCGGCGGCACGCCGAGCTGATCGAGCGCCTGACCGCCCGCGTCGGCGCGCTGCGCCACGGCGACCCGCGGCTCGAGACGACCGACGTCGGCCCGGTGGTCGACGACGCGTCGGCCGAGCGCATCGAGGCCGTCATCGCCGACGCCAGGGCGAACGGCGCCCGCGTCCTCGTCGGCGGCGGCCGCGATGGCCGGCTGGTGGAGCCGACGCTGCTGGACGGACTCACGCCACCGATGCGGCTGCAGCAGGAGGAGATCTTCGGCCCCGTCGTCGCGGTCGCGGCGGTCGACTCGCTGGACGAGGCGATCGCGCTCGCCAACGACTCGCCCTACGGCCTGTCGGCGGGCGTCTTCACCGACTCGCTGCAGCAGGCGTGGCAGGCGGTGCGCGGCCTCAAGACCGGCAACGTGCACGTCAACGAGATCTCCAGCTGGCGTGCCGACCACATGCCCTACGGCGGCGTCAAGGACTCGGGCTACGGCAAGGAGGGCCCGTCGTACGCGATGGCCGAGATGACCCACTTCAAAACGGTGTCGCTCAGGGTTTGAGCGCGGCCACGAGGCCGGCGAGCAGCGCCGCGCGCTCGACGATCGACGACACGACCACGTACTCGTCGAGCGCGTGGGAGCCGGCGCCGATCGGCCCCAGGCCGTCCAGCACCGTGGCGCCCACGCCCGCGGCCAGGTTGGCCTCCGAGCCGCCGCCGACGGCGTGCTCCGGCAGTCCGAAGCCGAGGTCGGCCGCGATCCCGACCGCCGTGTCGTAGAGGTCGCCGATGGCCGCCGTGCGCGGCATCGGGGGCCGGTGCATCTCGCCCTCCACGGTGACCCGCGTGCCGGGCACCTGGACGGGAGCGTCGCGCAGCGCCACGAAGACGGCCTCGATGGCCGCGGGCTGGAACGAGCGCACGTCGAGCGACAGCTCGGCCCGGTCCGGCACCACGTTGCGGCGCTCGCCACCGTGCAGCACGCCGACGCAGACGGTGGCGGCGTCGGGATCGTGCAGCGCCGCCGCCCGCACGGCGAGGTGGGCGGCCTGGACGACCGCGTTGGCGCCGTCGGCATGGTCGTTGCCCGCGTGCGCCGCGCGTCCCTCGACCGTGATCCGCACCTCGGCCGTGCCCTTGCGCGCCGTCTTCACGCCGCCGTCGGGCAGCGCGCACTCCAGCACCAGCACGGCGGTCGCCTCGCGCGAGAGCTGCGCGATCTGATCGCGGGTGTTGCGGTTGCCGATCTCCTCGTCGGGCGTCAGCGACAGCCGCCAGCCGATCTCCGGCGCGACGGCGGCGAGCGCCTCGACCGCGGCGACGGCCACGACGATGCCGCCCTTCATGTCGGCCGTGCCCGGCCCGTACGCCTTGCCGTCACGCACCGTCAGTGGCCGCTCGGTGGCGGTGCCGGGCGACCACACGGTGTCGTAGTGGCACGAGATCAGCGGCCCGCGCCCGGTGCCGTACAGCAGGTGGCCGGCATCGTCGCGCTGCGGCGGGCCGAGCCGGTCGACCAGGGCTGCATGACAGCGCGGCAGGTCGTCGGCGCCGACGAGCGTGTCCAGCAACGCGAGGTAGTCGTCGGCCCGCGGCTCGAGCCACGTGCGCGCATCGGTGGCGGCACTCACCGCCGGCGGATGCGCGGCAGGCCGCGGAACCGGCCCGGTGCGAGCGCGGCGAGGTCGGCGGCGAGGTCCTCGCCCCGCGCCAGCTGCTCGACCCACCGGGCCGTGATCGGCGCCATCGTGATGCCGAGCATGGCGTGGCCGGCGGCGATGATGACGCGATCGTTGGCCGGCGCGCGGCCGACCATCGGCATGCCGTCGGGCGTGACCGGGCGCGGCCCGCGCCAGACCGCGCTCGGCGTGGCGCCGGCGAGGCCGTCGAGCCACTGGGCGCCGGCCCGCGTGATGGCGTCGACGCGGCGGTAGTCGACGACGTCGGGGTCGGTGCCGAACTCGAGGGTGCCGGCGAGGCGGACGCGGCCCTCGAGCGGCGTCGCGACCACGCGGCTCTCACCGAGGAAGATCGGCCGCTGCGGCGCCGGAACGCCGGCGTACTCCACGTGGTAGCCCTTCGCCGGCCACAGCGGCAGCAGCACACCCGCGTCGCGGGCCAGCTTGGACGACCAGACGCCGGCCGCGACGACCACCTGCGTGGCCTGGATCGGACCGGCGGTCGTATCGAGACGCACGCCGGACGGCATCGGCACGAGCCGCAGGACGTCGACGCCGGTGAGCACACGGGCACCGGCGGTCTCGGCCGCGTGGGCCGCAGCCTGCACGAACGCGAGCGAGTCGACGTGGGCGTCACCCGGGTACAGCGACCCGTACTTCACGCCCCGGACGAGCGGCTCGAGCTCGCGCACCTCGCCGGCGTCGAGCAGCTGTACCTCGATGCCGGCGGCGCGGTGCTCGTCGGCCCACCGGCGCCGGTGCTCGTCGCCGGCGTCGGTCATCCAGACGTTCAGCACGCCGTGCTCGACCAGGCCGGTCTGGTGCGCGGCGGCCCAGTCCCGGTGCAGCGCGACGCTCTCGATCGAGGCGCGGCGGAGAACATCGGTGCCGGCGTGCGAGGCGCCGGGGCGCACGGACGCCGCGGTGAAGCGGGCGAGCCACGGCAGCAGCTTGGCGCGGGGCCGGATCGCGAGCGGTCCGGTGGGATCGGTCAGAAAGCGGATGCCCTCCTTGAGGGCCTCCGGGTTGGCCAGCCGCTCGGCATGGCTCGGGGTGACCAGGCAGGCGGTGCCGGCCGAGGCGCCCTGGCCGACCGCACCCCGGTCGAGCAGCAGCACCTCGCGTCCGGCGAGCGCCAACTGGAGGGCGGCGGAGGCGCCGATCGCGCCCGCGCCGACGACGGCGATGTCGGTTGTCCGCGGAACTTCCACCACGGCATCGTACGGGCGCCGCACCCCCTACCCTACGCTTCCCGCCGTGGAGATCGTCCTGGCCCTCGGCGCCGCCCTCGCTTGGGGCTTCGCGGACTTCGCATCCGGTGTGAAGTCGCGCACCAACTCGACGATCGTCGTGACCGCGATCGTGCTCGGCGCCGGCGGCCTCGTGTCGCTCGTGATCGCGCTCGCGACCGAGGAGACGCCCTCCGGGCACACCGTTGCGCTGTCGCTGGCGGCGGGTGCCGCGACCGGCCTCGGCGTGACGATGTTCTTCCACGCGCTGTCGATCGGCGTGATCGGCACCGTCGCGCCGATCACCTGCGCCGGCACGTCGGTGCCCGTGCTGTGGGGGCTGATCCAGGGTGAGCGACCGTCGATCGGTCAGCTGGTCGGGGTGGCCTTCGCGATCGGGGGCGTGGTCGTGATCGCGCGAGCGGTCGCCGACGACAGCGCCGCACCGGCCGAGAACGCGAAGCTGGCGCTGATCCTCGCGGTCGCGGCGGCGTTCACCCTCGGGGCGTACTACGTGGTGGCGCGCGAGGCGTCGGATGCCGGCCCGCTCTGGTTCACGGCGCTCGGTCAGATCTTCGCGGCCGCGCCGCTCGTGCTGCTGGCGCTCGTGCGCCGCGCACCGGTGCCCAACCGGCGCGAGTCGCGGGCACTGCTCGGCATCGCGATGGCCAACGGCGCGGGCTGGATCCTGTCGGTCCACGCGCTGCGCGAGGGGCTCCTGTCGGTCGTTTCGGTGCTGATCGCCCTCTATCCCGCGCTGACGGTGCTGTTCGCGCGCATCTTCCTGGGCGAGCGGCTGTCGCCCTTGCAGCGATGGGGCGCGGTGATCGTGTTCGCGGGCGTCGCGCTGATCGCCGTGACCTGAGCCGGACCGCTCGGACGGCGGCGCGGTGCGCGGCATCGTCGGAGACCAGCGTGGCGTGGGCGATGTCGTGGTGAACCGCACCGCCGGCTCCCGCCGGAGCCGCTCGTACAGCGAGCTCTCGCCGAGCAGCGGGCTGTCTCGAAGCAGGCGCCCGGACGACATCATGCGCTGCATCGTGGGAGCGGACGGGGTTGAGCGCGTGCGCCGACGGGATCCGGTGCCGGCGCCCGCACGGATCAGGCGGGCCGCTATCGTCACCACATGACCGACGGCGAGGAGCCCGAACCGGCGGCCGACGGAGCGTGGTTCACCGTCGGCCGGGCCGAGGTTGCGCTGGCGCTCGCGATCGCCGTCATCGTTGTCGCCTACGAGGTGACGCCCTCCGGCAGCGCCGCCCGGTTCGTGATCACGGTCGCGGCCGGGGCGGTCTCGCTCGCGGCCCTGCGATTCCTGATCCGGCACCGCCGCGACCGGCGCTAGGCAGCCGCGAGGCGTTCCCGACGGGCTCCAGCGACACCACCCGACCCTACCGGCGGCGGAATCGGCGATGGTTCTCACTGCGGGCTTGCCCGCCAGATGCGAACCGCGAGGGAGCGATATGACATCCGAGAAGGTCGCGATCATCACGGCAGGCGGCAGCGGCATGGGAGCCGGCGCCGCGAGGCGGCTGGCCGCGGACGGCTTCCAGGTCGCGATCCTCTCGTCGTCGGGCAAGGGCGAGCAGCTGGCCGCGGAGCTGGGCGGCATCGGCGTGACGGGCTCGAACCAGTCGAACGACGATCTGCGCCGGCTGGTCGACGCCACGGTCGACCGCTGGGGCCGCATCGACGCGCTCGTGAACAGCGCCGGCCACGGTCCGCGCGCGCCCATCATCGAGCTGACCGACGAGCAATGGCATTCGGGGATGGACACGTACTTCCTGAACGCCGTCCGCCCCACCCGCCTCGTGACACCGATCATGCAGGCCCAGAAGAGTGGCGCGATCGTGAACATCTCGACCTTCGCGGCGTTCGAGCCCGACCCGGTGTTCCCGACCAGCGGCGTGTTCCGCGCCGGCCTCGCGGCGTTCACGAAGCTGTTCGCCGACGAGTACGCGGCGGACAACATCCGCATGAACAACGTGCTGCCGGGCTTCATCGACTCGCTGCCGGAGAACCAGGCGTTCAAGGAGCGGATCCCGATGGGGCGCTACGGCAGGATCGACGAGGTGTCGGAGCTGATCAGCCTGCTGGCGTCGGACAAGGCCGCCTACATCACGGGACAGAACATCCGCATCGACGGCGGGATCACACGCTCGGTCTAGCCGAGCAGGAGCTTCAGCCCGACGCCGACGGCGACCGTCAGGCCGACCACGCCGGCGAGGACGAGCTTCGGCCAGATGCGTCCGTACAACGGGCCGCGCGGTTCGGGGTCGTCCTCAACCACGGCCAGCTTCATCCGGCCCCGCCGCTCCCGATCGAGCCGAGCAGCGCCGTCAGGCCCACGGACAGGGCCAGCCGGTCGAGCTCCTCCACGGTGGTCGCGTCGAGCGTCAGGGCCGACGCCCCCGCCCGTCGCCGGCGCTCCTCGAGCTCTCCGGGTACCACGATCTCCTCCGCGCCGGGCGCGAGGCGCGCGCTCTTGACCCAGTCGATCAGCCCGGAGACGGCCGGCATGCGCGCGGCGTCGCGGTCGGGCGCGTCGATCGCGATCAGCACGAAGCCGTTCGAGAACCGTGGATCGTCGGGGCCCGAGATGCGTCCGCCGGAGAGGAGCCCGACGATCAGCTCGACGAGGAAGATCAGGGCGTAGCCCTTGTGCCCACCGGTCATCCCACCGACCGGGACGAGGGTCCCCCCGGCGACGTAGTCGGCGGGCCGGGTGGACGAGACGCCGGCGGCGTCGAGGATCCATCCCGCGGGGACGTCCACCCCGCGCTCGGCGGCCTGCAGCACCCGGCTCTCGGCGACGGCGCTCAGCGCCATGTCGAGGACGATCGGGTAATCGGGCCCCGGGACGCCGAACGAGATCGGGTTGTTCGTCAGGCGGCGGTCGATGCCGCCGAAGGGCGCAACCTGCTTGATCGCGCCCTCGCACGTGGCGAGCAGGATCGCGATCTGCCCCCGCTCGGCCAGGTGCTCCGTGTACTCGCCGAGGCGTCCGATGTGGTTGGCGTTGCGGACCGCCACGGTCGCGACGCCGTGGCGGTGCGCGCGCTCCCGCGCCAGCTCGGCCGCCGCCATGGCGACGACGTGCCCGAACCCGTAGCCGCCGTCCAGCACGCAGAAGGAGCCGGCGTCCTCGACCACCTCGAGCGGCGCCTTCGGGTGCAGCTCCCCGCTCCTGACCTGCGCGGCGTAGTAGGGAAGCTGGCGCACGCCGTGCGAGACGTGGCCCGCGAGCTCGGCGCCGACGAGGGCGTCCGCGACACGTCGTGCGTCGTCCGGACGGGCGCCGAGCGCGAGCACGATCTCCGCCACGTGCCGCCGGAGGTCGGCGGGGGCGACCTCGAGCGATGTCACGGGAACTCGATTCCGTAGAGCGCGGCCGCGTTGCGCCACATGATCGCCTCGCGGGCGCCGTCGTCCAGCCCCCGCGGGATCGCCGCCGTCGGCGAGTCGAAATCCCAATGCGGGTAGTCGCTCGAGAACATCAGCCGGCCGGCCAGGCCGGCCCGCTCGAGCTGCCGGTGCAGCGCGGGGAACGCGGACGCCTGCTCGGGCTCCTCCACCGGCTGCGTCGTGAACCAGAGGTGGCGCCGGAGGTACTCCGACGGCACGAGCTCCAGGTGCGGAACCTCGTCGCGCAGAAGGCGGTGGCATGAGTCGAGGCGCCAGGCGAACGGCGGCGCCCAGGAGTAGCCGCCCTCGGCCATCACGACCTGCAGCTCGGGCCAACGGTCGAACGCCCCCTCGAAGATCAGGCTCGCCAGGTGCGAGAAGGCGGCCTGCGGGTAGCCGACGTGGTCCTCGTAGTAGTAGGACGGCCAGCCGCACCCCGTCACCGGGTTCATCCCCCTGCCGCCCGGGTGGAAGGCGATCGGAAGCCCGTGCTGGGCGGCTGACTCGAGGAGCGGCCAGTACTTCGGGTTGCCGAGCGGCTTCTCCGTCCGATCGGCGATCAGCACCTGGAGCCACCGCTCGGCGCCGTCGCCCCGCATGCGGCGCTCGATCTCCTCCGCGGCCGCGACCGGTTCCTCGAACGGCACGCAGATCGAGGAGCGCCAGCGTGGGTCGACGTCGAGCCACGCCTCCTCGGTCCAGTCGTTCAGTGCCCGCATCAGGGCGTTGCTGAACTGCGCGGGCTGGTTGCCGCCGATGAACGGCTGCCAGTTGCCGCTCATGTTGTTGAGAATCGCGCAGTCGATCCCGAACGCGTCCAGGTGCTGCTGGGCCGCGAACGCGGGGTCCTCCCCCGGCCCCTTGCCGTTCGGCGGCCAGGAGTCGGACCGCGACGTGGCCGGGCGGGCACGGATCAGCACGTCCTCGCCGAGCGAGCGGGTCCCGATCAGCTCGAGGTACCGGATCCACCGCCGCGGGAGGTAGGGGCCGAGCTCGGCGACCGAGTCCGGGGGGACGGCGTTGTGGACGTCGCAGTCGATGATCTTCGTCCGCCGGGCCTGTTCGCCCGCGGCCGGAACCGTCGCGCTCATCGATCATCCTCCCGCTTCGGGTCAGCCGCGATCTTCGGCCCGGCGGGAGCGCTTCCGACCGTGAGCACGAGGTAGTCGTCGTCGATCTCGATCGGGATGGTCTCCGCGACGTAGGGGCCGCGGACGTACCCGCCCTCGGCGACCGCGCTGCCGGCCTCAACGGAGACCTCGTAGGGCCGCACGCGGATCCGCCGCGGATCGACGTAGGACTGGCCCGTCTCCAGGTCGAACTCCCAGCCGTGCCAGGGACAGGCGATCAGCCGGCGGCCGGCGTCGTAGCGGTACTCGCCCGGGCGATCCGATTCGAGCAGGCTGACGATATCGCCCCGGCAGAGCTCCGCACCGGCGTGGGGACAGCGATTGAGGAGGCCGTAGAAACGGTCACCCTCGTGGAAGATGCCGATCGAGCGCCCGTCGATGTCGACGATCAACCGTTCCCCGACAGGGATCTCGGAGGCGCGGGCGACGGCGATCCTGCGCATCAACGTCGCCCGTAGAGGTCGCGGGCGGCGCCGGCCATCGTCTTCGGCCGCATCGACTCCGGCAGGACATCGAGGAAGGCGCCGAGATCGAGCTCGTGGGCGTGCGGATAGTCGGTGGCGAACATCAGGAGGTCCTCGGATCCCAGCCACTCGACGATCTCCCGCATGTCCTCCGGCGACCCCGCGTCGAGGGGGGCGGTCGTGAACCGCAGGTGCTCGCGGATCAGGTCGGCGGGCGAGCGTCTGACCCAAGGCACGTCGCGGCGCAGCCCCTTCCACTCCTTCGTCAGGCGCCACATCAGCGAGGGCAGCCAGGCGAAGCCGATCTCGCCGACCGCGACCCGGAGCCCGGGCACGGCCTGGAAGGCGCCCTCCCCGATCAAACTCGTCAGCTGCGCCATGTAGACCTGCTGCTCGGCCGCGTACTCCTCTACGTACCATGAGGGCCACCCCACCGGCGACGGGGGCCCGTCGGAGGTCCCGCCCCAGTGCAGACCGGCGACGAGCCCGTGCCCGGCGATCCGGTCCAGGACGGGATGCCAGATCCGGTTGCCGTAGGGCCGGTCGCTGCGGACCGGCAGGAGGACCTGGACGAAGCCCGGATGCACGGCGACCCGGTCGATCTCCGCGATCATCTGCTGCGGATGACGCGCCGGGACGACGATCGTCCCGCGGAGGCGCGGCTCGGGCTCGAGCCACTCGGTGCGGAGCCAGTCGTTGACCGCCGCCGCCAGCGCCGCGGCGAGGTCGGGATGGCGCACGGAATCCACGCCGTAGGTGCAGGTGACGACGGCGAGCTCGACGTCCAGGGGATCGAGGACGTCGCGGCGCAGGACGTCGAGGCTCGTGGCGGCCGGTCGGTCGTCGCCGTGACGCCAGGCGGGCGCCACCGCCGTCGGGGTGTTCGGCGGGTACGTGACCGGCAGGCCCCAGGGCTCGACGAAGGCGCGTTCGCGCAAGAACGCGTTCCACTGCGCCGGCAGGTACGGGACGAGGGCGTCGAGCGCCGGGACGACGGCGTGGACGTCGGCATCCACGATCGCCCCGGACCAGGCGGCGCGGATACCCATCACGTCCGCAACGGCAGCCGCCTCCCGCGAGCTCACCCCGCCCTCCCGAAGGCGAGCAGGGCGTTGGCCCCGAGGAAGGCCTCGATGTCGCCGAGTGTCCGCCACGACGGCGTTCCCTCGTACACGCGGAGGTAGTGGGCCGCGAGCTCCGGCGAGAAGTCGCGCCCGTCCTGCATCCGGTGCGTGTGGGCGTCGAGGATCACGGAGCGGGCGGCGCCGACGAGACGAGGAGGCGGCTCACGTTGTCGGCGAACGGCGGACGGGCGGGACCCTCGGCGATCCTGGACTCGCTGGCAGCGGCCGCCGCCGCCGCACCGAGGAACTCCGAGTCTGCCCCGACGGCGATGAACGAGAATCCGGCCGCGAAACCCGCGCGGGCCCCTTCGCTGGTGTCGCAGTGGCGGCCGAGCGCCAGGCCATGGCGGCGCGCCGCCTCGTGCACGGGCGCGAGCATGTCCTCGAGCTCCGGCGCGCCGAGCTCGAGTCCGAGGCTGAGGGCGAGGTCGGCCGGGCCGACGAAGAGCGCGTCGACCCCCGGCGTGCCGGCGATCGCCTCCACGTCCGCGAGGGCAGCCGCCGTCTCGATCTGGACGATGCAGACCACCTCGTCGTTGGCCGCCGCGGGCTCCCAGCCGATCGCCCGGGAGGCGCGCAGGGGTCCGAAGCTGCGGACTCCCGCCGGCGGGTAGCGGGTGGCGCACGCAGCGCGCTCGGCCTCCGCCGCGCTGTTCACGAGCGGGACGATGACGCCGACGCCGCCGAGGTCGAGCGCCTTCTGGATCATCCAGGGCTCGTTGATCGGCACCCGGACGAGCGGCGCGGCGCCGGCCACGGTCGCGGTCTGGATCATCGAGCCGAGGCTTCCCTCGGCGAAGTGCCCGTGCTGCCAGTCGACGACGACCCAGTCGAAGCCGGACTGGGCGACGGTCTCGACGCACGCCGGATGCGGGATCGAGCACCACGTGCCGATCGTCTGCCGGCCGTCGAGCCAGGCCTTCCGTAGCGGGTTTCCCGACACAACGCTCCTCCGAGGTGACCCCGGATCCTCGTCCGCGGCAAGGTGTCCATCGTACAATGTCCAGGGTCTGCTGCGGCGTCAGGCTGTGTTCTTCTCCGCAGACAGCGCACTGCTCGGCGACGGCGTCGGTTGCCAGGGCCACCGGCCGGTCAGTTCGAGCTCGAGGCTGAAGCTGAGGAACGTGCGGATCGCGACGATGACGGCGAGCACGCCGACGCTGCGGAATGATGGCGAGACGGCGACGGTGCGGATGATGTCCGCGGCTACGAGAAGTTCGAGGCCGAGCAGGATCGCGCGTCCGATGCGTTGCCGGTAGCTGCGATACGCGGCCAGGCCGCTCCTGCGGACCGATGGGCGCGCAAATGCCAAGGTGGCGTAGGCGAGGCCGATCACGACCACGATCACGCCCAGGGCGTCGATCGCCTTGCCGATGGTTTCGATGAAGTCGCTGAAGTGCATGCGATCGCCTCGGGAAGTCGTTTGTCACGCAGGGCCGCGAGACTCCTCGGCCATTGTTCGCAACGGCAGCAGTGAAACCTCCGACGCGACCCGGCAGGCCGAGACAGCGAAGGCGGATTCCGTGGTCGCGCCGCCATGACCGATTCCCGGCGTCCCGACGAAGATCCTGCCGTCGAGGGCCGGAGGTGAGGGGAGGAACGACGAAAGCCCTGCGTTTGCAGGGCTTTCGTGATCGGGGTGAGAGGATTTGAACCTCCGACCGCCCGGCCCCCAGCCGGGTGCGCTACCAGGCTGCGCTACACCCCGTTGCGCGTTCGAGTATACCGGTAGGCTCTCGACGGTGACTCCGGGCGAGTTCGAGCAGATCGCGTTGCAGGCCGTGCAGGAGCTGCCGCCGTGGGCGCGCGAGGCGCTGGTGAACGTGGCCCTCCTGTTCGAGGATGAGGATCCGGTCGAGCCCGACATCTACGGCCTGTACGACGGCGTCCCGCTGCCCGACCGCGACGGTGGCGAGCCGATCGAGCCGGCGCGGATCCACCTGTACCGCGTACCGCTGACGGCCGACTTCGGCCACGACCCGGCCGTGCTGGCGCATGAGATCCGCGTCACGGTGCTGCACGAGATCGCGCACCACTTCGGCATCGACGACGCCCGCCTCGAGGAGCTCGGCTACGGCTGAGCGGGCGTGTCCGGCGCGCAAGCGTGCGCCTTCCATGCGTGGGGTCTGACCCCGTTTCGCGCCGTTCTGGGGTCTGACCCCGGAACGTTTCCGCGCGGGAGGCGCGCGGATCGCGCGACCTGTACGGAGCGCGCGCCTTCGGTGCGGGAGGGCGCGCGCTCCGTCACACGGATCGCCGGTAGACCTCCAGGGGTGCTAGCCGAGCTCCCAGGTGATCTGCTTCGTCTCCGACATCGCATCGAGGATGTAGCGGCCCAGCTCGCGGCCGGAGCCCGACTTCTTGGCACCGCCGAACGCGACCATCTGATCCCAGTAGTTCGTGGTCTCGTTGATGTGCACCGTGCCGTGCTCGAGCGCCTCGGCCATCGTCCACGCCACCTTCAGGTCGTTCGTGAAGACCGACGCCGTCAGGCCGAACTCCGTCTCGTTCGCGATCCGGATCGCGTCGTCGATCGTCTCGAACGTCATGATCGGCGCGACCGGCCCGAACGTCTCCTCCTGCGCGATTCGCATGTCGGACGTGACGCCGTCGATGATCGTCGCCTCGTGCAGCTGGCCGTCGTGACCGCCGCCGAGCACGACGCGCGCGCCCTTCTCGACGGCGTCTGCGATGTGCGCCTTCGTGCGCGCCAGCACGGCCGGCGTCCGCACCGGGCCCATGTCGGTCTCCTCGAGCGTCGGGTCGCCGACCTTCAGATCCTTCGTGCGGCTCACCAGCGCAGCCACGAACTGATCCTTGACGGAGGAGTGGACGAGGATCCGCTCGGCCGCCGTGCAGCACTGGCCGGCGAGGTAGTAGCAGCCCATGATCGCGGCGTCGGCTGCCTTGTCGATGTCGGCGTCGGCGAACACGATCTGGGGGCCGTTGCCGCCCAGCTCGAGCACGCGGTTCTTCAGGCCGGCGTCGCGTGCCACCTGCTCGCCGGTCTCGACCGACCCGGTGAACACGACGGTGCCCACGTCGGGATGCTTGACCAGCTGTGCGCCGGGCTCGCCGCGACCGTGCACGAGGTTGATGGTGCCGGGCGGGAAGCCCGCGTCGTGCAGCAGCTGGACGAACATGTTGGCGCAGATCGGTGCGTACTCCGACGGCTTCCAGACCAGCGTGCAGCCGAGCGCGAGGCCGTACACCAGCGGGATGCCGGCGATGTCGACGGGGAAGTTCCACGGCGAGATCGCAGCCACCACGCCGATCGGCTCCTGCACCACCATGATTCGCTTCGTGCCCGCAGCGTCCTGCGTGGACGGCGGCACCGAGCCGGCGTACCGCAGCACGTCCTCGGAGGCCCGCCGGAAGTGGTCGGCGGTGTACTCCTCCATCTCCTCGCGCGCCTCGCGGATGGTCTTGCCGACCTCGCGGGCGATCATCTCCGCGATCTCCTCGTTGCGCTCCATGCAGAGGTCGAACGCGCGCCGGCACAGCTCGACTCGCGTCCGCAGCGGCGTGCGCCGCCAGGCCGGGAAGGCTGCTTTCGCCGCAGCCACGGCCGCGTCGACCTGCGCCTCGGAGGCCGGCGTCACCGAGCCCACCAGGGCGTTGTCGTAGGGCGCTCGCACCTCGATCTCGTCGCCGCCCTCGCCGTGCACCCACTCGCCGGCGATGAACGCGCCGTAGCTGGTCGCAATTGCCATGTGTCTGTCTCCTAGGAGTTACGGCCGCGCACGAGATCGGCCGACTTCTCGCCGATCATGAACGTCGCCACGACGGGGTTGACGGTGGGCATGGACGGGAAGATCGAGCCGTCGGCGATCGACAGGCCCTCGATGCCGCGCACGCGCAGATCGGGGCCGACGACGGCCAGATCGTCGTCCACCGAGCCCATGCGGCAGGTGCCCGACGGGTGGTAGACGGTGTGGTGGACGGCGCGGCCGTAGGTGGACAGGGCCTCGTCGCTCGTGATGTCCGGGCCGGGCGCGATCTCGCGCTCGATCCAGTCGGCGAACGGCCCCGCGGCGGCCACCTCGCGGGCGATCTTGAGGCCGTCGACGATCGTCTGCTCGTCGTAGCCATCCTCGTCCGTGAAGTAGCGGAAGTCGAGGGCCGGCCGGATGTCGGGGTTCTTCGACAGCAGGTACAGGCGGCCCTTGGAGTGCGAGCGCGGGATGTTCGGCGTCATGCAGATGCACCACCGGTCGTCCGGCACCTCGTAGCCGAGCCGCTCCGTGTTGAACGTGAACGGCAGCTGGTAGGTGTGGTACATCAGGTCGGGCCGGTCGTCGACACCGAGGCGGTTCACGAACAGGCCGCAGTCGGCGTCCATGCAGCCCTCGGGGCCCATCGGCCTGTTGAGCTTCCAGATGATGATCGACTCGGGGTGGTCGATCAGGTTCTCCCCCACGCCCGGCAGGTCGGCAACGACGTCGATGCCGAGCCGCTCGAGGTCCTGGCGCGGGCCGATGCCGGAGTACTGGAGCAGGCGCGGCGTGTCGATCGAGCCGGCCGCGACGATGATCTCCTTGCGGGCGGCGATGCGATCACGCCCGCCGGAGTCGCGCAGCACCTCGACCGCCGTGGCGCGGCCGCCCGAGGTCTCGATGCGCATGGCGCGCGTCTCGGTCTGCACCGACAGGTTCGGGCGCGACATGGCGCTGTGCAGGTACATCACCGACGACGACGAGCGCACGCCGGTGGCGGCGTCGTACCCGACGTCGAGGAACCCCGCCCCGTCGCGGTACGGGCCGGCGTTCCAGTCGGGGTTCTGCTGCACGCCCAGCGCCGCGCCGCACGACTCGATCCAGTCGTACAGGATCGCGTTGCGGTCGTTCTCGCCGACCAGCCCGTGCGGGCCGGGGATGCGGTCGTAGTACGGATCCATCTCGTCGTTCGACCAGCCCGCGCAGCCCTGGTCGACCCAGTCGTTCCAGTCGTCCGGGAACGGCTTGAACCAGATCATCGTGTTGTGGGACGAACACCCGCCGAGCACCTTCGCGCGGGAGTGGACGATGTGGGCGTTTCCGCGCGGCTGCAGGGTCGTGGTGTACGCGAGGTCGAGCGGCCCCTCGAGCAGGTCGAGCCAGCGCCGGATCTTCAGGACGTCGTCGTTGCCGACGTCGCTCGGGCCCCACTCCAGGACGCAGACGGAGGTGTTCGGATCCTCACTGAGGCGCGCCGCGACAACGGCGCCGGCACTCCCGCCGCCCACGATCACGTAGTCGTACTCGTCGGCCATGGCCGCTCCTCTCGTCCGATCACATCCACGTCGCGAGCCGCTCCGCGATCATCACCGCTGGGATGTTGGTGTTCGCCCGCGGGACGACCGGGATGATCGCGCAGTCGGCCACGTAGCCGCCCTCCAGCCCGTGCAGGCGCAGGCGGGGATCGACGACGGCGGCCGCGTCGGTGGCGGGCCCCATCTTGCAGGTGCCCACCGGGTGGTAGTAGTGGATCCACGCCTCGGCCAGGTCGGCCGGGGGCGCGGACGCCTCCTCGCCGATCAGCGACGCGAACGGCTCCTTCCGAGCCATCTCGCGCACGAAGTCGAGGCCGGCGGCCAGCACGGCCGCATCGGTGCCGTCCGGGTCGGTCAGGAACGCGTGGTCGATCGCCGGCAGCACCTCGGGATCGGTCGAGACGATGTGGCACGTGCCGCGGCTGAGCGGCGTCATGCACGCCACCGGCAGCTCGAAGAACATGCCCTCGGTACCGTCGCGATACGGCCCGCCGACGGGGTACACGTGCAGGTCGAACGCCTCGGTCGCGAGGTGCGAGCGCACCTTCGCGATCACCTGCTCCTCGGGGCAGAAGCCCGTCGCGGCGCGGCGGCGCATCTGCTCGAGCAGCTCGTCGGTGCCGGAGAAGAAGAAGTTCACCGCCGAGTGGTCGTGGAGGTTCCTGCCGACGCCGCGCAGGTCGTGCACGACCTTGATGCCGAGCGGCTCGAGGATGGCCGGATCGCCGATGCCGGAGCGCTCCAGCAGGCCCGGCGAGCCGTAGGCAC
Organism: Gaiellales bacterium; assembly: GCA_046598415.1. Lineage (GTDB taxonomy): Bacteria > Actinomycetota > Thermoleophilia > Gaiellales > F1-60-MAGs149 > VFJZ01. The sequence goes on along the minus strand of JBKJIG010000145.1, from coordinate 12,778 downwards.
CGCCCGCCACGACCGTGCGGCCGGCCTCGATCGTGATGCGCTTGCCGTCGACGATCACCTCGGCGCCCGTGACACGCCCGCCGAGCACCGTCAGCCGGTCGGCGATCACGTTGCCGGCGATGGTCAGGTTCGGCTTGCCGCGGACCGGGTCGAGGTAGGCGAACGCGGTGTTGAAGCGCACCCCGTCGTCGATGTTGACCGGGCTCGGCGACACGCCCTGCGACTCGTCCAGGTCGTTCAGGTCGTCGGTGCGCGGAATGCCCATCGTCTCGAGCGCGGCGTGCGCGGCGGCCTGGAACGGCGTCAGGTCGGATCGCGGCGGCGTCTGCACGCGCAGGCGCCGGTTCGCCGCCTCGAGGAACGGCACGAGCTCGGTGGTCGACCAGCCGTCGTTGCCGGCGGCGGCCCACGTGTCGTAGTCCAGGCGGTGGCCCCAGATGGCGGCGCAGCCGTTGTGCGACGAGCAGCCGCCGATCACGCGCGCGCGCTCGAAGTCGAGGATGCGGCCGTGCCGCTCGACGCCCGACGTGTAGCCCCAGTCGTCGACGCCGGTGCCGAGCATGCCGCCGTTGACCAGCGGTTCGGGCCACGCCGGCGAGCCCAGCGGCCCGTAGTCCGGGCCGGCCTCGCAGACCAGGATCGTCTCGTCGGAACGCTCGGCCAGCAGCCCGGCGAGGGCGGCGCCGGTCGTGCCGCCCCCGAGGATGAGGGTGTCTACGAATGCAGGAAATTCCACACAGGCGATCGTACGGGCGATCCGGCCGCGCCGCCAGTGAAAGCAGGCCTCAGCGGTGGACGCTGAGCTGGCGCGCGAGGCCGGCGTCGCCGGTCTCGCGCACCTCCAGCTCGAGACCGAGCTTCGCGGCCGCCGCCTCGGCACCCGCCTGCAGCGCAGGCGTCGGCTCCTGCGCCAGCCACACCACACGGCGGTAGTTGCCGAAGTACGTGTCGCGCAGGTCGGGATAGCGGTCGAGGCCGAGGCCGCGCCAGACCAGGTGATCGAACGTCTTCACCAGGAAGTCGGTGAGGAAGAACGTGCCCGGCTCCTCGTCGCGGATCGCAGCGATGGCGGCGGCGCCGGCGAACAGGTCGTAGCAGGTCTCGCCCGGCAGGCGCTCGGCGCCGAGCCGCTCGCACAGCTCGTCGATCGCGCCCCGGCTGCCGCAGTCGGCGTAGCCGACGACGATGCGGTCGTAGCGGCCCTCGAGCTGCTCCGCGAGCGCCTCCAGGGCGGGCGCGATGCGCTCCGGCCGGTTGTGCAGCTCGGGCGGCAGCGGGTGGACGTCGAGGTCGAGGCCGTTCCGCGCGGCGATCGCCTTCACGTGCAGGGCCAGCGCACCGCAGGCGAGAACGGCCGTACGACTCACCCCGGGAACGCCAGCATGTCGATGAACGCGTCGTTGAAGTCGGTGCGCCCGGACAGCTCCACGTACTCGACCTCCTCCAGGATCGCGTCGGCGGCGGCGCGCTCGCGGTGCGACAGCGCGATCATCTTCGCGCCCTCGCCGGCGACGTTGCCGGCCGACACGATGCGCGTGGTCGCGAGCCGCGGAACGAGGCCGATGCGGATCGCGCTCGACGGCGTCAGGTAGGAGCCGAACGAGCCTGCCAGCAGCACCTGCGAAACGTCGCTCGGCTCGATACCGAGCTCCTTCGCGAGGATGTGCCAGCCGGTCGAGATGGACGCCTTCGCGAACTGCAGCTCGCGCACGTCGCGCTGCGACAGGAACACCGACTCGGCCGGGTCCTGGCCGCGCCAGTGCAGCACGAACACGCGCTCCTGGTCGACCTTGACGAGGTTCTGCGCCAGCACCGGGAATCGCTCCTGGGCGTCCTCGTCGGGGATGAACCGGCCGCTCTTGTCGATCAGCCCGACCCGCACCAGCTCCGACACCGTATCGACGAGGCCCGAGCCGCACATGCCGACCGCCTCGACGTCGCCGATCACGTCGAGCGTCAGGGCGTCGTCGGTGATCTTGACGCTCTCGATCGCGCCGTCGGCGGCGCGCATGCCGCAGCGGATCGACGCCGCCTCGAACGCCGGCCCGGCGGGTGCCGCCGTGGCGACCACGCGCTCGACCGAGCCCATCGCGATCTCGGAGTTGGTGCCGACGTCGATGAAGAGGCGGATCCGGCGGTCGCGCGTCAGGCCGGTCGCCAGCAGGCCGGCGACGATGTCGCCACCCACGTAGGCGCCGAGCGCCGGGAAGATCTCGGCCGGCGCGCGCTTGTGCACCTTGACGCCGAAGTCGAGCGCCGTCGCTGGCGGCAGCGAGCGCGAGGCGATGATGAAGGGCGCCATCGACAGCGGCTCGGGATCGATGCCGAGCGCCAGCTGCGTCATCGTCTGGTTGCCGGCGAGCGTGATCTCGTAGACCTCGTCGGGCCGCACGTCGGCCGCCTCGCACACCTCTTGCGCCAGCTGGTCGAGCGTCTCGTGCGCGAGGCGCTGCAGGGTGCCGAGCGCCGTGTCGTCCATCATCGTGGCCGAGATGCGCGAGATCACGTCGGCGCCGTAGGGCTGCTGCTTGTTGAGGATCGAGCGCACCGCCAGGGGTCGCGCGCTGGCCAGGTCGAGCAGCGTCGCGACCACCGTCGTCGTGCCGAGGTCGAACGCGATCGCGTGGCGGCGTTCGGTGGTGTCCCCCGGCTCGACGTCGATCAGCTTGTCGTCGACGATCACCGCGGTGACCTTCCAGTGCGCGTCGCGCAGCGTCTTGCCGAGCGTGCGCACCACGTCCAGCTCGACCTGCAGGTCGAAGTCGTCGATGGCGGCCCGCACCCGCTCCAGGTCGCTGAGCTGGTCCTCCATGTCGGGTTCGGACAGCTCGAGGTAGCGCTTGATCACGGCTGGCCGCAGGATCACGTGGCGGCCGACGCCGACCAGCGCCGCCTTCGGCCGCGTCTGCAGCGGCGGGACGGTCACCTCGAGGTCCTCGTTGGCGATCGCCCGGCAGGCGAGCCGCCAGCCGCCGCGCAGCTCGTCCGGCGTGAACGCGCGGCCGTCGAGGCGCCCGATCGGGACGTTGCCGTCGGTCACCTGCACCTTGCACTTCTTGCAGGTGCCGTGCCCGCCGCAGGTGGAGTCGATCGCGATGCCGTTCCAGGACGCGCCGTCGAAGACCGTCGTGCCCGCGGGCACGCGCACCTCGCCTCCCTCGGGCGAGAAGTGCAGGCGGACGCGCGCCGGCGTCTGCTCGGCGACCGGTTCGTCCACTGCCGTCACCTCAGGCGCCCGTCACGGCTGTCGCCGCGGCGGCCTGACGTGCCCGGAACGCCTTGATCCAGGCCATGCCGTACTCGTCGCGGGCATGCAGCACGTCGGCGGCACGCGCTCCCGCCACGCACTCCGGCGACCGCGCGTCCATGATCGCGCAGGTGAGCCCGTGCGTGGACGCGGTGGCGATGAAGTGCGCGTTCAGCGCGTGGCGTCCGGGCATGCCGAAGCTCGTGTTCGAGGCGCCGCACGTGGTGTTGACGCCGAGGTCCTCGCGGATCAGCCGCAGCGTTTCGAAGAACAGCGTCGCGGCGCGTGGCTCGGCACCGATCGGCATCGCCAGCGCGTCGATGATGACGTCCTCCGGCGGAATCCCGTAGTCGCCCGCGGCCGAGACGACCTTGCGGGCGATCACCGCGCGGCGAACCGGATCCATCGGGATCTCGTCGTCGTTCGCGAGGCCGATCACGGCGGCGCCGTACTTGGCGACGATCGGCAGGATCAGCTCGAGGCGCTCGTCCTCGCCCGTGACGGAGTTGACGAGCGCCTTGCCCTCGTACACCGACAGCCCGGCCTCGAGCGCCTCGACCACCGAGGAGTCGATGCACAGCGGGAGGTCAGTCAGCTCCTGGGCGCGGATCACGGCCGAGCGCATCAGCTCGACCTCGTCGGCGAGCGGGTCGCCGACGTTAACGTCGAGCATGTTCGCGCCGCCCGCCACCTGCTCGGCGATGTCGATCTCGAGCTGGCTGATGTCGCCCTTCTGGAGCTGCGCCTGGAACGCCTTGCGCCCCGTCGGGTTGATGCGCTCGCCGATCACGCAGAACGGCTGGTCAGCACCGATCACGACGGTGGTGCTGCGGGACGAAACGACGGTCTCCAACGGGTCTTGCTCCTCGCGCGTCGGTGGGGATGCCGCGCCGTGCGCGGCGGTGGATCAGGCCGGGACGAGATTCGCCGCGCGGCGCTTCTCGATCAGCTCCTTGGCCTTGCGGACGGCGGTCGAGGCGTCGGCGGCATAGCCGTCGGCGCCGACCGCGTCGGCGTACTCCTGGGTTACCGGCGCGCCGCCGACCATGACGATCACCTTGTCGCGCAGCCCGGCCTTCTGGAGCGCGTTGATGTTCGCCTTGAACATCGGCATGGTGGTGGTTAGAAAGGCGGAGAAGCCGACGATCTCGGGCTTGTGCTCGAGGATCTGCTCGATGAACTTCTCCGGCGGCACGTTCACGCCCAGATCGATCACCGTGAAGCCGGCACCCTCGAGCATGATGTTCACGAGGTTCTTGCCGATGTCGTGGACGTCGCCCTTGACGGTGCCCATCACGAACGTGCCGACCTGCTGCACGCCGGTCTCGACCAGCAGCGGGCGCAGGATGTCGAGCGCGCCCTGCATGGCGCGGGCCGCGATCAGCATCTCCGGCACGAAGTAGTCGCCGCGCTCGAACCGCGCACCGACCTCCTCGAGCGACGGGATCAGGGCGTCGTAGAGCATCGACTCGGGCGACAGCTCGGCCGCCAGCCCGTCGTTGGTGAGCTCCTTCACCGCCGGAGCGTTCCCCACCAGGGTCTCCTCGTAGAGCCCCTTCAGGATGTCGTCGTGGGTCATGCCGCTCCTTCCGTTACAGGTGGCTTGCCGAGCTTCACTCCGAGAATCGTCGCCTGCTCGGCGCAGAGACGACCGAGGGCATCGAGGCGTTCGTCTGGCATCCGGAGCGTCGGCCCCGAGATGGCCAGCGCGGCCACGATCTCGCCGAACACGTCGCGCACGGGTGCGGCGACCGCCGCCAGCCCGTCCTCGAGTTCGTCGACGGCGGTCACGAATCCTGTCACGCGCGCTCGCACCAGCTCGGCCTCGAGCTGGCGGCGGTCGGTGATCGTGCGGGGCGCGAACGACTGCAGCTCGCCGGGCGGCAGGTGCATGGCGCCGCACGCGAGGAACACCTTGCCGAACGCGCTGGCGTGCAGGGGCACGCCGGGCCGTCCGACCCAGCCGCCCGTGCCGAGCACGTGGCGGGTCTCGATCTCGGCGATCGTCTCGGGCCCGAGCGGGCCCGCGACCGCGAGGTTGACCGTCTCGCCGGAGAGGGCCGCGAGGTGCCGCAGCTCGGGCTCGGCCAGCGCCAGGATGTCGTCGCCGGCGACGCCGCGCTGCGCGAACCGCAGCAGCACCGGCCCGGGCCGCACGCCGCCGCGCAACCCGGCGCGCTGCAGCAATCCGGCGCGCTCCAGGGAGCCGATCAGCCGGCTGGCGGTCGACTTCGGCAGACCGGTCACGGCCGCCAGCTCGCCGACGGCGAGCGGTTCGGGCGACTCGACGACGCGTACCAGCAACTGCGCGGCACGATCCGTCGACTGGGTTCCGGTCTGGGCGATCATTCCTAATGCCATATGGTGGAACTCCTGTTCCACACACCGGATCGTAGTGTAGACTCACCCGCGCCGTCAAACCGGTATCACTCCGCGGGAGGCATCCGTGTTCGTCAACAAGTCGCCGCGCTACGAGATCCTGTCCGAGGAGTCGCTCGCGGTCCTCGACCGCGGCTGGCGGCGGATCGTCTCCGAGCTCGGCATCGAGTTCACCATGCCGGAGGCCGTCGAGCTGTTCGCAGCGGCCGGCATGAAGACCGAGGGCGACAACGTCTGGCTCGACCCCGACTTCGTCATGGAGCAGGTCGCGAAGGCGCCGCACCAGTTCGACGTGCACGCGCGCAACCCGGCGAACAACGTCACCATCGGCGGCGACAACATGGTGTTCGGGTCGGTCTACGGGCCGCCGTTCGTGCGCGAGGGCGACGTGCGCCGGGTGGCGACGATGAACGACTTCGAGCAGTTCTGCAAGCTGTCGCAGTCGTTCCCGCTGCTCGACTCGGCGGGCGGCACGATCTGCGAGCCCGACGACGCGCCGCTCGACTCACGCCACCTCGACATGGTGCGCGCGCTGATGACGCTGACGGACAAGTTCTTCATGGGCTCGGTCACCTCGGCGGAGAACGCGATCGACACCCTGGCGATGGCCGACATCCTGTTCGGCGGCCGCGAGCAGATCGAGCGCGACCCGGTGATGATCTCGCTGATCAACGTCAACTCGCCGCTGCGCTACGACGAGCGCATGCTCGGCGCGATGTTCGAGTACGTGCGCGCCGGCCAGCCCGTGCTGCTGACGCCGTTCCTGCTGATGGGCGCGATGTCGCCCGTGTCGGTGCAGGCGACGCTGACCCAGCAGGTGGCCGAGGCGCTCGCCGGCATCGCGCTCGTGCAGCTGATCCGCCCCGGCGCGCCGGTGGTCTTCGGCTCGTTCCTCTCGAACAACGACATGCAGTCGGGCGCACCCGCCTTCGGCACGCCGGAGTCGGCGGTCGGCCTGCTCTGCACCGGGCAGATCGCACGCCACTACGGCCTGCCGTTCCGTTCCGGCGGCGGCCTGACGGCGTCGACGACGTGCGACGCGCAGGCCGCGTACGAGGCGTTGATGACGATGCTGCCGACGTTCCTGGCCGGCACCAACTGGGTCATGCACTCGGCCGGCTGGCTCGAGTCGGGCCTCGCCTCGTGCTACGAGAAGTTCATCGTCGACATCGAGATCCTGCGGATGATGCACGAGGAGTTCAAGCCGTTCGAGATCACCGAGGAGTCGCTCGCCTGGGACGCCCACCAGGAGGTCGGGCACGGCGGCCACTTCTTCGGCGCCGCGCACACGCTCGACCACTTCCGCGACTGCTTCTACCGCCCGCTGCTGTCGTCGACCATGAACTTCGAGCGCTGGCAGCGCCTGGGCGGCGAGGACGCCACCGACCGCGCCGCGAAGATCTGGCGCGAGACGGTCGACAACTACGAGGCGCCGCCGCTCGACGAGGCCATCAAGCAGGAGCTCGACGAGTTCGTCACGCGTCGGCGTCGCGAGCTCGGGGACTGACGCCCGACCTCGGCCGCAGATTCACCCAGACGACGGCGCCGATCACCAGCGCGCCGCCGATGCCCTGGATGGGCGTCAGGCGGCCGCCGAAGATGATGGCGCTGGCGACGGTGGTCGCGACCGGCTCGCTGGTCGACAGCAGCCCGGTCAGTGACGGCCCGACGCGCTCGAGGCCGGCGAAGAACGTCGTGAACGCGATCAGGCTCACCACCGCGACGCCGACGATCCAGATCCAGCCCGTCGTCTGGAACTCCAGCGACAGGCCGTCGGTGAGCAGGCCGTAGACGATGAAGGTCGGGATCGCACCGGTGCCCATCAGCGCCGCCAGCACGATCGGGTCGGTGCCGACCGCGAGGTAGTCGCCGGCCAGCACGAACGCGACGTAGGCGACGGCGGCGAGCAGCGCCAGCGTGGCGCCGAGCGCGTCGACGGCGCCGGCGCCCGGGCCGATCAGCACCAGCGCCACGCCGGCGAGCGCGACCGGGATGGCCGCAACGCGCCGCCACGAGAACCGGTCGCGGCCGAGCCACACCGCGGGCAGCACGAGCAGCGCCGGGAACACGTAGAACAACAGGATCGCGAGGCCCGCGTCGATGCGGTTCACCGACGAGAACAGCAGCAGCGCCTGCACGGCGTAGAACACGAGGCCGTAGACGAGCCCGCGCACGACGCCGCGGCGGCTGGGCAGGGGCCGGCGCAGCGTCCTCACCACCAGCCAGAACAGCGCCGACGCGAACACGAAGCGCAGGGTCAGCAGCGTCGCCACCCTGACGTCGTCCTGGTACGCCAGCTTGGCCGTCACTGGCGCGAACGCCAGCGCCACGCCCGAAGCCAGGACGAGAGCGAAGCCGGTGCGCGAGGCGACGCGGTCGGCGGCAGCGGGGCGCATCGGGCGGCAGCGTACTCGCCGCACGCGTCGGGTCGCCTTTGCTAGCCTAGGCTCCTTACTGAAGTTTCAGTCATGCACGTACCGACCTCCATGCTCGCGGCAAACGCCGCCACCGACCCCGACTCCAAGCACGCGGAGGCGTACCGCTTCGTGCGCGAGCGCATCGTGTCGCTCGAGCTGGCCCCCGCCTCACTGCTCGACGAGCAGGCGCTGGCCGACGCGATCGGCGTCGGGCTGACCCCGGTGCGCCAGGCGCTGCGGCGCCTCGCCTGGGAGAGCCTCGTCGTGATCCTGCCGCGCCGCGGCACCATGGTCGCCGACCTGCACCCCGCCGACATCGAGAACATCTTCGAGATGCGGCTCGACCTCGAGTCGCTCGCAGCCGAGCTGGCAGCGGGCCGGGCCAGCGCCGCCGAGCTGGCGCACCTCGACACGCTGATGGAGCGCACGCGCGCGGAGCTCGCCACCGGCGGCGCGCCGGACAGCCTGATCGCCCTCGACCGCGAGACCCACGGCGCGCTGTGGGCCGCCTCGGACAACGCGCAGCTGGAGCGCACGCTCGACTGGCTCTACGTGCACGTGATGCGGCTCTGGAACTACGCGCTGCCGCGCATCGAGGGCATCCCGGCGCTGACTGCGGATCACCTCGCGATCGTCGAGGCGGTCCGGGCCCGGGACGGAGCCACCGCGCGCCGCCGCATGCACGAGCACGTCGAGGGCTTCCAGTTCTCCTTCCGCGCCGCCTGGAGCGGCGTCCGCGCCCCACACCTCCCGACCGCGCCCCCTCCTCAGGAGCCTAGACTCGCACCATGGCCATGACCGCTCCCACCTTCGACGCCCTCCGCAGCGCCTCCCTCGTCGATGCCGACCCGGTGATCGCCGGCCTGCTCGACGACGAGCTGTCGCGACAGCGGGGCGAGCTCGAGCTGATCGCCTCGGAGAACTTCACGTGGCCGTCGGTGCTCGAGGCAGTCGGCTCCGTCGGCACCAACAAGTACGCCGAGGGCTATCCCGGCCGCCGCTACTACGGTGGCTGCCGGGTCGTGGACGAGATCGAGACGATCGCCATCGAGCGCGCGAAGGAGCTGTTCGGCGCCGAGCACGCCAACGTGCAGCCCCACGCGGGCGCGCAGGCGAACATGGGCGCCTACCTGGCCGTGCTCGACATCGGCGACACCGTGATGGGCCTGCGCCTCGACCAGGGCGGCCACCTGACGCACGGCCACAAGGTCAACTTCTCGGGCAAGCACTACAACTTCGTGTCGTACGGCGTCGATCCGCAGACCGAGCGCATCGACATGGACGAGGTGCGCAAGCTCGCCGTCGAGCATCGCCCGAAGCTGATCGTCGCGGGCGCGTCGGCCTACCCGCGGCAGTTCGATTTCGCCGCCTTCCGCGCCATCGCCGACGAGGTCGGGGCACTGTTCATGGTCGACATGGCGCACATCGCCGGCCTGGTCGCCGCGGGCGTGCACCCCTCCCCCGTGCCGCACGCCGACATCGTCACGTCGACCACGCACAAGACGCTTGCCGGCCCGCGCGGCGGGTTCATCCTGTGCCGCGCCGAGCTGGCCAAGAAGGTCGACTCCGCCGTCTTCCCCGGCATGCAGGGCGGCCCGCTGATGCACACCATCGCCGCCAAGGCCGTCTGCTTCGCCGCCGCCGGCACCGACGCGTTCCGCGACTACCAGTCGCAGGTCGTTGCGAACGCCGCGACGCTGGCCGAGGCGCTCACCGGCCGCGGCCACGCGCTGGTCTCCGGCGGCACCGACAACCACCTCGTACTGCTGAACCTGAAGGACTCCGAGCTCGATGGACAGCAAGCCGAGGACCGCCTCGCGGCGTGCGCCATCACCGTCAACCGCAACGCCGTACCGTTCGATCCGCGCCCGCCGATGGTGACGAGCGGCGTCCGCATCGGCACGCCCGCCGCCACCATGCGCGGGCTCGACGAGGCCGACTTCCGCGAGGTCGGCGACGTGATCGCCGGCTCGCTCACGGCCGAGCCCGACACCACTGCACTACGGGATCGCATCGAGGCGATCCTCGACCGCCGCCCGCTCTACAGCGGCTGCTCCTCCTACGGAAAGGTCACCCGATGATCGCCGACAGCCTGTCCCGTCTCGGCACCGAGACCGCCTTCGAGGTGCTCGCCCGCGCCAAGGCCCTCGAGGCCCAGGGCAAGGACATGATCCACCTGCAGATCGGCGAGCCCGACTTCGACACCCCGCCGCACATCGTCGAGGCGGCCGTGAAGGCGCTGCGCGATGGCCAGACGCACTACTGCCCCGCGCCCGGCATCCCGCAGCTGCGCGAGGCGGCCGCCGACTACCTCTCGCGCACGCGCTCGCTGTCGATCGACCCGGCTCGCGTGCTGGTCACGCCCGGCGCCAAGCCGTTCCTCTTCTTCGGCGTGCTCGCCACCTGCAACCCGGGCGACGAGGTCATCTACCCCAACCCCGGCTTCCCGATCTACGAGTCGGTGATCCGGTGGGCCGGCGCCACGCCCGTGCCGCTGCCGCTGACCGAGGAGTCGGGCTTCGCGTTCTCGGCCGACGACCTGGCCGAGCGCCTGACGCCGAAGACGAAGCTCGTGATCCTCAACTCGCCGGCCAACCCGACCGGCGGCGTCGTGCCGCGCGAGGTGAACGCCGAGGTCGCCAAGCTCCTTGCCGACCACCGCTGCTACATCCTCACCGACGAGGTGTACAGCGAGATGGTCTACGACGGCGAGCACGACTCGATCGCCGCGCACGGCGACCTGCTCGACCGCACCATCCTGCTCGACGGCTTCTCGAAGACGTTCGCCATGACCGGCTGGCGGCTCGGCTACGCGGCCGTGCCGAAGGATCTGGTCGAGCCGCTGACGCGGCTGTTCATCAACTGCCACTCGTGCACGCCGCCCGCCTCGCAGCTGGCCGGCGTCGCGGCGCTGACCGGACCGATGGACGACGTGCGCGCGATGATCGAGGAGTTCCGCGCCCGTCGCGAGCTGGTGGTCGCGGGGTTGAACGATCTTCCGGGCGTCTCGTGCGTCGAGCCCAAGGGCGCGTTCTACGCGTTCCCGAACATCAGCGAGACGGGCATGAAGGCGCGCGACCTGCAGAACCAGCTGCTCGAGGAGGCCGGCGTCGCGATGCTGGCCGGCACCGCGTTCGGCGAGCACGGCGAGGGCTACATGCGCGTCTCGTACGCCAACTCGCCCGCGAACATCACGACCGCGCTCGGCAAGATGCGCGAGCTGCTCGAGCGGGTTCCCGCCTGATGGCTCGGCGGATCGTGGTCACCCGCCGGATCCCCGAGCCGGCGCTCGATCTGCTCGGCGAGGCCGGCCACGTCTGGCTGTCGCCGCACGACCGGCCGCTCGAGGTGCCCGAGCTGCATGATGCCGTCGCGGGCGCGGACGCGATCGTGACGATGCTGCACGACCGTGTCGACGCGGTGCTGCTCGATGCTGCAGGCCCGCAGCTGCGGGTGGTCGCGAACGTCGCGGTCGGCTACGACAACGTCGACGTGCCGGCCTGCACCGAGCGCGGCGTGCGGTTCACGAACACGCCGGGCGTGCTCACCGAGGCCACCGCCGACATCGCGTTCGCGCTGATCCTCATGGCCACGCGGCGTCTCGGCGAGGGCGAGCGGCTGATCCGCGCCGGCGTGCCGTGGTCGTTCAACATGTTCTTCCTGCTCGGCACGTCGGTGCAGCGGAAGACGCTCGGTATCGTCGGGCTCGGCCAGATCGGCACGGCCACCGCCCGGCGCGCCCGCGCGTTCGGCATGGACGTGGTCTACAGCGGCCGGCGTGCGGCTGATCCGGCCCTGGAGCAGGAGCTGGGCGCCCGGCGCGTCGACCTGGACGAGCTGCTCGCCGGCTCCGACGTCGTCTCGCTGCACTGCCCGCTCACCGACGAGACGCGGCACCTCATCGACGCCGCGCGCCTGCGGCAGATGAAGCCGTCGGCGTACCTCGTCAACACCACGCGCGGGCCCGTGGTCGACGAGGGCGCGCTGGTCGTCGCGCTGCGCGACGGCGTCATCGCCGGCGCCGGGCTCGACGTGTTCGAGAAGGAGCCGGAGGTGCATCCGGGCCTCCTCGAGCTGGAGAACGTCACGCTCATCCCCCACCTCGGATCGGCCACCATCGAGACGCGCACGGCGATGGCGGTGCTGGCGGCGCGCAACGCGATCGCCGTGCTGGACGGCGTCGATCCGCCGGCGCCCGTGAACTGAACCGGTGCCCGAGAACCTGTACGAGCTGGGTGGAGGCGCCGCCGGGATGCGGCGCCTCACCGACGCCTTCTACCGGCTGGTGTTCGCCGACGACCTGCTCGGCCCGCTGTTCCACGACCACGGCGACCATCACGCCGACCGGCTCGCGATGTGGCTGACCGAGCTGCTCGGCGGCCCGGCCGAGCACACCGAGCACCGAGGCGGATTCGAGATCATGAAGGGCGCCCACCAGAACCTGCAGATCACGGAGCCGCAGCGCGCGCGGTGGGGCGAGCTGATGTACCGGGCGTCGGTCGAGGCCGGGCTCTCCGACGCGTTCCGGAGCCGCCTCGTGCCCTACATCGAGGGTGGCACGACCTTCGCGATGCGCGTCAGCTGGCCGGTCGATCGACTCTGGCCGCGCTGACGCCGAGCCCGCGCACCCGCGGCCGCCGCGTGCCGGGCGCACGCTCGGCCGCGGGTGCGCGGGCTCGGCGTCAGCGCGGCCAGAGTCGATCGACCGGCCAGCTGACGCGCATCGCGAAGGTCG
>JBKJIG010000156.1:0-15212 GCA_046598415.1 Gaiellales bacterium | reverse complement strand
GCGGGTAGCGGCGGCGGCGCGTGCGGCCGGCGCGGGATGGGCGATCATCACCTCGCCCGATCCGGTCTGTTACGCCACCGACTTCGAGTCGCCGTACGAGACCGGGCCGAGCCCGTTCGGTGGCGGGCCCGCGACGGCGCTGATCGCGCCCGACGGGACGGCGCACCTGATCGTCGTCAACACCGAGCTCGGCGGCGCGCAGGCCAGCCGCGCCGCGACCGCCACCGGGTACGAGGGGTTCAGCACCGACCGCCCGCTGCACGGCTGGACCGAGCACGCCGACACCGTCGCGCGGGTCGCCGCCGAGGTCGGGCTGCGCGGCGACGTCGCGGTCGAGCGCTCCACCTTCGGCTGGGCCATGGGCGAGGCGCTCGCGGGCCTCGCCGACCGGTTCGTTCCGTTCGACGCTCAGCTCTTCGCCGCACGGATGGTGAAGACCGCCGACGAGATCGTGGCCATGCGCCGCGCCGCCGAGGTTGCCGCCGTCGGCCAACGTGAGGCGCTCCGCGCCAGCATCCCCGGGCGCACCGAGCTCGAGGTGTTCGCCGACATCCGCCGCGCGATGGAGACCGCCGCCGGTGGGCGCATCTGCGTCGCCGGCGAGTACAGCTCGGGCGTCGACCGGACGCCGGCGGTGTTCGACTGGCCGCGCAACCGCGTGCTCGAGGCCGGCGACCCGGTGGTCGCCGACATCGCTCCGCGCGTCGCGGGCTACTGGGGCGACTCGTGCAACACGCTGGTGATCGGCGGCGAGCCGTCGGCCGAGCAGCGGCGGGTCCTCGCCGCCGCGCAGGCGGGCATCGAGCGGGCGTGCGAGTCGCTGCGGCCGGGCATCACCGCGGCCGAGTTCGACGCCGGCGTGCGAGCGGCGGTGATCGCGGCCGGCGGCGTCGACTACCCGCATCACTCGGGCCACGGCATCGGTACCTCGGTGCACGAGAACCCGCGGCTCGTCTCGGGAGACCACACCGTGCTCGTGCCCGGGATGGTGATCATGTGCGAGCCGGCCACCTACCTGCCGGGTATCGCCTCCGCCCGGCTGGAGTGGATGTTCCTCGTCACCGAGACCGGCAACGAGGTGCTCACCGACTTCGAGCACCGCATCGCCTGACGCGTCAGACGTCGTCCTTACCGACGTGCATGGCGCCCATCACGTCGACCGTGTTGGCCTTGAACGCCATGTAGCCCGCGTCGACCGGGAAGATGCCGCCCGTCATCGCCGACGCCTCGTCCGACGCCAGGAACACTACGAACGGCACCACCTCCTCGGGCGACGGGATCGGCAGCAGGTGCAGGCTCTGGATCGATGCGCGCGCCGCCGGGTCGTCCAGCCACAGCAGCTGCGGCTCGGTCGCCACGAACGCCGGGCAGACCGCGTTCACGCGCACGCCATCGGGCGCCATCCCGGCCGCGAACGACCGCGTCACCGCCACCACGCCGCCCTTCGCCGCGGTGTACGCGTCGAGGCCCGCCACGCCGATCAGCGCGTCGGTGGTCGCAGTGAGGATGATCGAGCCGCGGCGCTGTCTGATCATCTGCCGCCCGACGTGCTTGCAGACGTGGAACGTGCCCGTCAGCACCAGGTCGATCATGCGCTGCCACACGGCGTCGTCCATCTCGGTCAGCCGCGTGTCCTGGTGGTTCACGAAGTGCACGTCGACGGCGCAGTGGTAGAGGATGTCGACCGAGCCGAACTCCTGCACCGCGTGCTCCACCATCGCCGCCACCGCCTCGCCCGAGGTGACGTCGGTCGGCACCACCAGCGCCCTGCCGCCGGCTTCGCGGATCGACTGCGCGACCACCTCGCCGCGCGCCTCGTCGATCTCGGCCAGCACCACTGCGGCGCCCTCACGCGCGAGCGCGACCGAGCCCGCGCGGCCGAGGCCGGAACCCGCCCCCGTCACGACCGCCACCTTGCCCTCTAGCCGTCCCACCACTCCTCCTCTTCTTACACCCGCGGCCGGATCAGGTACTCGCGGTCGTAGTAGGGATCGTCCGGCGGCGGCGTCTTTCGGCCCGCCACCTCGGCGGCATGGAACGCCGCGTAGTGCGCGACGCGCTCGGGGTCGAGATCGACACCGAGGCCCGGCCCCTGCGGCACGTCGAGGAAGCACCCGTCGAACCGCAGCGGCCCGCCGGCGATCACGTCATCCGTCAGGTTCGGGTAGTACGTCTGCGAGTCGAGCACCAGGTTGCGATGCGCGGCGTGGAAGTGCAGCATCAGCGCCGTGCCGACGCCGAGCTCGCCGAACGTGTGCGTCAGCGCCGGCAGGCCCGCCACCTCCGCGATCTGCGCGGCCGTGCGGGCGCCGGCGATGCCGGCGTCGAACCGCGGATCGAGCTGCACCGCATCGGCGGCGCCGTGGCGCACGACCGCCAGCGTGCCCTCCACGGACAGGCTCGACTCGTGCGCCAGGATCGGCACCGGCACGCGGGCCCGCAGGCGCGCCAGCTCCTCGGGATCGCCGGGCGGGATCGGCTGCTCGATGTACTCCAGGTCGTAGGCCGCGAACCGATCGAGCAGCCGCTTCGCGAGGCCCGGCGACCAGGCGCCGTTGGCGTCGACCCGCAGCCGCGGCCCGTCGCCGACCGCCTCGCGGATGGCGCGCACGCGCGCCTCGTCCAGCTCGGGCGCGAACCCGACCTTGAAGTACAGCGTCCGGAAGCCCTCCGCCACCCGTTGCAGCGCGTCCTCGACCATGCGCTCCGGCTCGTCGGGCACGAGGTCGGCGTGGAATCCGGACCGCGTCCGCCAGGCGCCTCCCCAGAGCCGGTGCAGCGGCTGGCCGACGATACGGCCGGTGAGATCCCACAGCGCGGTGTCGATGCCCGACAGCGCCCACGACACGCCCTGCGTGCCGAGGTGCGCCATACCGGTCTCGGCGTAGAGGCGGCGCCGGATCAGATCGTGATCGAGCGGGTCGGCACCCACCACGAGCGGCGCGACCGCGTCGATCATCGCCGTCGTCACTGCGGCGCTGCCGGCCCACACCACCGGCGCCTCGCCGATGCCGATCAGGCCCTCGTCGGTGACCAGCTCGACCAGCACGGCCTGGAGCGCGTTCGTGCCGTGGCCGGTGCGCCGCCAGCTCGAGCGATAGGTCCGCTTCTGGGGCACGGCGACGGCCGTCGTGCGCAGCTCGATGATCTTCATGCGACGCTCCTGAACACGCGTGGCGGCCCGGGTGAGACCTCTGCGCGTCGCTCCGCGACGAGGTCGGCGAGATGTCCGTCGACGGTCAGGGCCAGGTCGCCCACGCGGTCGGCGGGAAGGTCGCTGAACGCGACAAGGACGCGGCCGCAGAGCTGCAGCAGCGTGCCGGGACCGACCGCCAGCGCCTCGGCCGTGAGCCGCTCGAACCGGTCGCACGTCGCAGCCGAGTCGGCCAGGAACGCGGCCGTCGCAGCAGCGTCCATGACCGGCTCGTGACCGGTCAGCAGCAGCTTTACGGGCAGATCGGACAGCCGGGCGACGGTGGCCCGGTAGGCCGCGGGCGGCGCGTACATGGCCGGGATGTAGCCCTTCCCCGCCCGGTCGGTGATCGCCCTGCCCATGGCCGCGTCGGCTGCCGCCAGCACGCCGTCGGCCGCCAGCCAGGCGGCGGTATGGCCCGGGCTGTGCCCGGGCGTCGCGAGCAGCGTCGCGGATCGGCCGCCGAGCTCGATCCTCGTCTCGTCGACGACGGGTTCGGGCGCGTCGAACGGCTGCCCGAACCGCACCCTGGCGCGGTCGTGCATCGCCTGCGTGAACGGCACGTCGTCGGATGACGAGAAGCGCGCGTACCGCTCGCGGATCGCGCGCTCCGGCACGCCCATCAGCGGCACGTCGCCGGCGCCGGCGACGACGCGCGAGCCCGGATACGCCGCGAGCACCTCGGCGGTCCCGGCGACGTGGTCACCGTCGGGGTGCGTGAGCAGCAGGATCGGCGGCACGCCGAGCCGGGCGAGCACCGGCAGGATGCCCTCGGCCGGCGAGCCCGGCAGCCCGGTATCGATGACCAGCGCTGCATCGGTGCCGCCGACCACGACCTGGCGGATGATGCGCGGGCCGTCGGGCTGCTCGCACGCGAACACCCGGTCGGCGACCTCGCGGACGACCGCGCGGGTCACAGGGCCACCTGGTCGAGGATGCCGGCCACCAGCGCGGCGGGGTCGTCGCCGGCGCCGCCGGCATGGACGGGCCGGGGTGCGGCGAGCCGCACCAGGTCGGGCAGGTCGTACGTCTCCAGCGCGCGAAACCCGAACACCATCGGCGTGAACCGCGGGCTCTCGATCAGCAGCTCCTCGAGGCCGGCGACGAAGCCCGTGCCGACCGCGCCGGCGACGTCGTCGTCCAGTGCCGCGGCGAGCAGCGCGATCAGCGCGAACGGGCCATCGCCGTGCACGACGATGCGTCGCTTGTCGATCTGCTGTCCCGTGGAGTAGCGCTCCGACAGCAACCGCACGCACGCCCGCAGGTCGTGCACGCGGTCGGCGAGGACGTCGCGGTCGAGGAGCCACGCCGCGGTCGCCAGCTCGAACTCCGACGCCGCGCTCTCCCCCGTGCCGCGCAGGTCGGGCGCCAGCACGGCCCAGCCGCGCTGCCGGGCCACTGCCGCCGCCGGGCCGCCGAGGGCCGCCGCCTTGCCGCCCTCGTCGACGGTCACCAGCACGCCGGGCGCATCGTCCCACCCGGCCGGCAGGACCAGTACCGCATCGAGCGTGATCGCCGGCGAAACGGCGATCTCGAGGCGCTGGCCGTAGCCGCCCTCCTCCAGCGCAACGTGGTTGCCGACGCGTGCCGATACGGTGAGATCGGGCGCGCCGCCGAGGGCTGCAGCCACCGCCGCGCGATCCGGTTCGCGTCCGGGCCGCAGCGATCCGGCCACCTCGCGGGCCAGCCCGACCAGTACCGGATTCGTATCGACATCGGCCGCGAGCGCCTCGCCCGGCAGGCGCGCGGCGGGCCGCGACGCAGTCTGCGGGGTGGCCGTGCGGGCGACGTCGTGCGTCACCTCCCAGGCGGGCGTGAGGAGCGGCGCCGGCGTCTCGGGAGCCGGCGCCGGCGCACCGAGGGCTCGAGCGAGCGCTCCGGCCGCCGCGACGCGCATCGCCGGATGGAGGCCGTGGCCGCCGGCCAGCTCGACCAGCCGCACGCCGCCGTCGGCCCCGGCCGCCGCGTAGGCGCGAGCGGCCTCGGCCACCACGGTGCGGGCGCCGGCCACAGGAAACGGCGGGTCGTCGACGGCGTGCACGACGGTCACGTCACGCGGTGCGGCGGCGGCCAGCACGTGACCCATGTTGGCCGTCGCGGCCAGTCGCGGCACCTGGTTGCAGAGGTCGACCCAGCCATCCCAGCCGGTGCCGTACGCGGCGTCGCGCAGCTGCGACAGGTGCGTGTTGACGATGCAGCAGATGCACGCCGCGGCCACGCGCTCGTCGACCGCCGCGGCGAACGCCGACACGAACCCTCCGCCTGACGCGCCGGTGACGGCGAGCCGGGCCGCGTCGACGCCGTCCCGCGCGGCCAGCACGTCGAGGGCGCCCATCGTCTCGGCGACCATCACGCCGAGCGAGGTGAACCCGGCCAGCAGCGGCGCGAGCTGCCCGTGCTGGTGCCAGCTCGTGCGTCGCTCGCCCTGACCGATCGGGTCGTAGCAGAGCACCACCATCCCGGCCCGCGCCAGCAGCACGTTGTACCGCTGCACGTCGGGCTCCAGGCGCGCGTTCTCCATCCAGTGGCCGGGCGCGTGGACCGCGGCGGGATGCGGGCCGGTCGCGGCGGGCCGGTAGATGTGGGCAGGCACGACCAGCCCGGGCACCGCCTCGTAGGTGCCGACCTCGACCGTGTAGCCGTCGCCGGCGATCTCGCGCACCGGCCGCCACACACCCGGGACGCGCGGGATCCGGTCGATGCCGAGGCACCAGCCGATCCGCGCGCGCAGCGCCACCAGCGCCGCGGCCGGGTCCGGCGCGTCGGCCGGGTCTGGCAGCCGCGCGGCCAGCTCTGCCGCCCGGGCCAGGATCGCCGCCGGCAGCATCCCGGCGCGAGGTGGCGCGGCGAGCAGCTCGCCGAGCCCGCGGCTCACTTGCCGAACCCTGCCGTCAGCCCGCGGATGAAGAACCGCTGCCCGACGATGTACAGCAGGAGCATCGGCACCGTCGCGATCAGCGCTCCCGTCATGACGAGCGGCTCGTTGGAGATGAACCGGCCCTGGAAGAACGTCAGCCCGGCGGTGAGCGTGCGCGCCTGGTCGTCCTGCAGGAACACCAGCGCGATCAGCAGCTCGTTCCACACCCACACCGCGTTCACGACGACGACGGTCATGATCGCGGGCGCGGACAGCGGCACGATCACGTGCCACAGCGTGCGCAGCTGGCCGGCACCGTCGATGCGCGCCGCCTCCTCGAGGCTGCGGGGAATGGTCGCGAAGAAGTTCACCAGCAGGTAGATCGAGAACGGGATCAGCAGCCCGACGTAGATGATCACCACCGCCAGCCGCGAGTTGACCAGGCCGAGATTGACGAAGAACAGGAACAGCGGCACCACCAGCACCACCGGCGGCACCACCATCAGCACGACGTTCAGGCCGATGAACGGGAGCCGCCCGGGAAAGCGGGCGCGCGCCAGCGGATACGCGGCGAGCGACGATACGACCGCGGCCACCAGCACGCTCGCGACGGTGATGATCAGGCTGTTCGCCACCCAGGTCAGCAGCTGCCCGTCGCGGAATGCCGCGCGGAAATTCTCGAGCGTCGGATCGCTCGGCGGCAGGAACTGGTTGTCGAGGTACTCCTGGCGCGTCTTGAACGCCGTGATGACGATGAAGTACAGGGGGTAGAAGGTCATCACGCCGATGCCGAGCATCGCCGCCTGCGCGCCGCCCCAGCCGATCTGGCTGCCCTCGTTGCGCCTACTCAACGTTCGTTTCCACCCTCGTACGTCGCACCTGGACGGCGATCAGCACGGTCGTCGCGAGCAGCAGCAGAATCGCCGCCGCCGCCGCGAAGCTGGGCGACCGGAACGTGAAGGCGTTGTCGAACACGTAGAACTCGATCACGTAGCTCGCGAAGTTCGGGCCCCCTTTTGTGGTCGAGTACACGTACGCGAACACCCACGAGAGCATCGTGATCAGCTCGAGCGTCACGAACGCGGTGATGACCGACCGCATCTGCGGCAGCGTGATGCGGCGCCGCAGCTGCCACCACGTGCAGCCGTCGATGCGCGCCGCCTGGTCGACCTCCTCCGGCAGGCTCAGCAGCCGGGCGAGGAACAGCACCACGCCGAACCCGAGCTCGTGGTAGATGATGATCGACGCGATCGAGCCGAGCACCCTCGACGGGTCGCCGAGCCAGTCCTGCCGCAGGAACCCGAGGCCGACGGCGCCGAGCGCCGTGTTGAGGACGCCGTTCAGGCTCAGCAGGTACACGAAGGTGGTGCCGAGCACCGGGATCGCGAGCATGTACGGCAGGAACATGACCGTCCGGTACACCCGCCAGCCGCGCACGCCCTCGTGCAGCACCAGCGCGATCGCGAGGGCCAGCACCAGCACCACCGGCACGCTCAGCAGCAGCAGCAGGTTGTGCTTCACCGCGCTGCGGAAGATGGGGTCGTCGACGACGAAGCGGTACGCCGTCAGCGTTGCGCTGCCCTCGTCGCCGTTATTGCCGCTGTGCACCGAGACGTACCCGAGCCGCGCCAGCGAGTACAGGAACACGACGCCGATGAACGCGGCGGCGGGGGCGATCAGCAGGTAGGCCGTGAGCACGGGCCGCACGCGGCCGCCGATCGGCCCGCGACGCCGGGGCGCCGACCCCGCGACTGCGCCCTGCGCGTCGACCGCCACGGCCCTACGTCTCCGCGCCGGGCCGCGCGTAAGGCGCGAGCACGTCGCGCGGCATCGTGCAGTAGGCCGTGAAGTCGGAGTTCGAGACCTGGCAGATGCCCGTGTCGGCCACCATCCCCATCAGCAGCGCGGCCCGCTCGCGCGGCAGCGTGTAGTCGTCGACCACCCAGTCGAGCAGCTCGCGGAACGCCTGCCGCGCGGCCCACTCGAGCGGCGTGCCCGCCACGATGACGGTGATGCGCGCGGACGCCTCGAGCCGCGGCCAGCGCAGCGACGCCGGGCGCGGCCGCAGCTCGGCGGTGGCGGTCACCAGCGCACCCACCTCGGGCGGTCCGACGATCTCACCGTCGCTCATCAGCGCCTTGCAGTCGCCGAAGTAGAGACCTGCGCCTTCGTGCTGGTATGGCAGCACCAGCGTGGCGCCGGCGACCAGCTCCCTGCAGTCGAGGTTGCCGCCGTACCGGCCCTGCAGCATGGCGTGCAGCTCGCCCTCCGCCGGTGCGACCGCGAGGCACCCGACCAGCGGGCGCGACGGCAGCGTCGTGTGCTCGTCGAACCGCACGCTGCCGCCGGTCGACTCGAACAGCGCGACCGCCGTCTCGTGATCCCACCAGGCGAGCGGGTCGTCGTCGGCGTACGGTCCGTACACGCAGACCCCCGGCGTGACCACCTCGACCTCGTGGATCGTGATCGCCACGACACCGCCGGGCCGGGCGCCGGCGACGGCGATCGGACCCGTCACCGCCCACTTGACGGCCTCGGCCGCGTGGTAGGTCTCCGGCGTGAAATCGTCGGGCGAGCGGAAGTGGTTCGACCAGCCCTCGACGGCGTCGACGGTGAACGTCTCCCCCGACTCGACCGTGCCGATCGGGTCGTGGTGCGGGCTGTAGGCGTACTTGGCGTCGGCCGACGTGAAGTGCTGCATCCGGCCGCCTACCGGATCAGCCCGCGCGCCGCAACCGACAGCACCTGCTCGACGACGCCGCCGCGCACGCCGAGCATGGCGTCCTGCAGGTTCACGCAGCCGCACGCGTGGTTGGGGATGATCTGCAGGTGATCGCCCACCCTCGGCGGCTCCGGCACGGCGGCGACGTCGACGTACCCGTGCTCCTCGTTGATGTCGCGCAGGCGCGCGCCGGGCCATCCGACGATCACGCCGTGCCCGCCGTCGGCGTGCGAGTCGGACGTCAGCGTCTTCGAGCCGGCGTCGACCACGACCTGCTCCGGGACGGCGTCGGAGATGACCGTCACCTCCACCCACAGCGCGCCCTGCTCGATGCCGTCGTCGGCCGGGTCGTTGCGGTCGCCGAGCGCGTAGGTGCCCGACCGCAGCTCGGTCACGCACGTCTCGTGCGTCAGGTAGCGCGTCGGCGTCGAGCCGCCGGAGATGCGGTCGCAGGAGATGCCGGCAGCCACGAACGCGTCGCGGGCCTCTCGCAGCTGGGCGTCGGCCGCCAGCAGCCGTGAGCGCACCGTCGCTGCGTCGCCGCGACAGTGGCCGGGATAGCAGCTGATGCCGGTCACCTCGACGGCCGGCAGGCGCGCCAGTCCCTGTGCGATGGCGAGCGCTCCCGCGGTCGTGCCCTGGCCGGTGCGGTGCAGGCCGACGTCGAGCTCGACCAGCAGCTGCGCCGTCCCGCCGCGCCGCCGCAGCGCCGTCGAGAGCGCCTCGGCGGCCCACACCGAGTCGACCGAGACGGTCAGCTCGAGACCGTCGGCGACGAGACGCGCCAACCGGTCGGCCTTCTCCGGCCCGAACGGCGGGTAGTGCATCAGGATCCGCGGCGCACCGGCTTCGTGGAACACCTCTGCCTCGCCGGTCTTCGCGACCGTCAGGCCACCGGCGCCGAGCGCCATCTGCCGCAGGCCGATCTGGGCCGTCTTGTGCGTCTTCGTGTGCGGCCACAGCGCGATGCCATGCTCGGTGGCGTAGGCCTGGAGGCCGGAGAGGTTGCGCTCCAGCCGGTCGAGATCGACGATCGCCACCGGCGTCTCGACCTCGGCCAGCGACCGGCCGACCTGCTCGGCCAGCAGACGGTGGGTGCGTTCCGACGCCGTCATCACGACGCCACCTCCTGGCGGAGAGGCGCCGTGACGACGGCCGTGCCGAATCGACGCGGGGTGCGTCCCGTCAACTCACGAGCCCGGCTTGAAGGCCGACCAGTTCTTCAGCTCGTCGGGCTTCTGTGCGCGCCACTGAGCAGCGGCGCGCTCCCTGATCTCCGCTGCTGCGGCAGCGTCGCCCTGGCCGTTCACGACGAGCTGCTGGGCCGGCGCATTGCCGTTCAGGTCGACCTGCGGCGGGAAGAAGTTCTGCAGCCAGATCTGCGTCCCGGTGGTGTTGAACTCGTACAGCTGCTTGTCGACCGGGTCGGTGATCTTCGCCGTGTCGAACCGGTCGTCGGCCGGCGGCGTGCCGGTCGCGGCGTACCAGGCGTCGAGCATCTCCGGCGTGTGGAGGAAGGCGAGGAAGTTGGCCGCCTCCTGCTGGTGCTTCGACCACGACGTCACGAAGTACGACGTCGACTGGGTCGCGTTGTACGCGTCCTTGAGCGGCCCGGTGCCGAAGATCGGCCACTTGGTGAGCGTCAGCTTGTCGGCACCCAGGTCCTTCGCCCACTGCCGGACGTTGCCGTCCGTGCCCATGGTCATCGCAGCCTTGCCGCTGGCGAACTGCTCCTGGCCCTTGGCCAGGCCGACCGACGCGACGTCGTCGTTGAAGCACTTGGCCTCGGCCATCTGCTGCCAGGCCTTGTCGAAGTCGGCGAACTTCGGATCGGTGTACTTCGCGTTGCCGACCGAGGCCTGCACGACGTCGTCCAGCGAGTCGAGGCTCTGCAGCATCAGCTGCGTCGTCCAGAAGGTGTCGTTGCCGTATGCGAACGGCGTGATGTTCTTGGCGCGGAGCGCCGTGCACGCGGCGAGGACGTCGGGCCACGTGGCCGGCGGGGTGGTGATGCCGGCCTGGGCGAGCAGGTCGTTGTTGTAGACCCACGGAATCCCGATCAGGTACAGCGGCATCGCCCAGACCTTGCCGTCGTAGGTGTTCTCGGAGGTGTTGAGCCAGTGCGCCACCTCCTCGGGGGGCAGGAGGTCGGAGATCGGCGCGACGGCGCCGCCCCAGACCTGGGTCAGCACGGGGCCGGTCGCCCACTGGGCGCCGATGTCGGGGCCGGACTTCGCTGCAGCGGCCGCCTGGAACGTGGCGATGAACGTGTCGGTGGCCTGCTCGACCACCTTGATCTTGACGTTGGGGTTGGCCGCCTCGTATGCCGTCACGGCACCGGCCAGCGCGTCGTTGGCGCCCGGCGCGTCGGCCTCGCCCCAGAACCACATGGTGAGCTCGATCTTCTCGCCGCTGGCGGCGGCGCTGGTGGCGCCGGCCGCGGGTGTCGAGCTGGCTGCGGTCGAGGAGTCCTTGCTATTCGACCCGCCGCACGCGGCGAGCAGGAGACCCGTCAGTCCGACGACGACACCTATCCAACAGGCCTTCGATCCCCGAGCTACAGCTCGCATGGCTCCTCCTCCTCGATCACGCCCACGTTCACCGTCAGTAAAACGGCGACCTCCACCGGGTCCGCGGATGATGTCACCGCGACCCGGTGAGTGCAAGGCCGCGACCCGTCGGTCAGAAGCTCGGCGGGCTGATCACGTCGACGCAGATCACGACCTCGTCACCCAGCGCTGTAACGCGGTGCGGTCGGGTGGGATCAAAGGTGATGCAGTCGCCGGCGTGCAGATCGAGTGTCTCGTCGCCGATCTCGAGCTGGGCGTGGCCCTGGAGGAACAGGTTGGCCTCCTCACCGGGATGCGCGCGTGGCTGGCCGGTGCTCGAGTGGCCCGGCTTCAGCTCCCAGACCGCGATCTCGAATGCTCCGTCGAGCGACGGCGAGAGGAGCTCGAACCGGAACGCGCCATCCTCCGTGACGATCGTGCGCCCGGACCCGCGCTGCACGATCCCGGCGACGGTGCCCTCCTCTTCGAGCAGGCGAAACGGCGACGTCCCGAGGGCGTCGGCGATGTTGCGCAGGGTATCCAGCGACGGATCGAGCAGGCCACGTTCCACCTGGCTCAGCATCGACACCGATACGGCGGCGGTGG
Source organism: Gaiellales bacterium (assembly GCA_046598415.1). Taxonomy (GTDB): domain Bacteria; phylum Actinomycetota; class Thermoleophilia; order Gaiellales; family F1-60-MAGs149; genus VFJZ01. Next base: position 3,285 of record JBKJIG010000156.1, on the reverse strand, counting down.
CAGACAACTGCGCCAGCGTCAGGCCGTCGGCGTGACGGCGGCGGCGAATCGCGCCGCCGAGCTGCCGACGCTGGATCTGACGGAAGTCGGGGGCAGCGCTCATTTCAGTCTCACCAAAACCGATGCTAGCATCGAGGCCATGCGCGACCCGCTCGTCCCCGCCTCCGCGGTCCTCGTCACCGGTGCCGCCGGCGGCCTCGGCGCGGCGCTCGTGGATGCACTGCTGGCGCGTGGCGATCAGGTAGTGGCGCTCGACCGATCGGAGGTCGAGGCGCGCACCGGCGTCCGCTCGTACGCGGTCGATCTGCTCGACGAGGTGGCTGTCGCGGGGGCGCTGGCCGAGGCGGTGGCGGGCGTCGCGATCCGCCACGTGGTGGCGATCGCCGGCGGCGCGCTGCCGGACGAGAAGCGCTGCGTCGACCCGGTCGCCCTGTCGCTCGAAGTGTTCAGGCGCTCGCTCGACCAGAACCTCGTCACGGCGTGGATCGTGCTTCGGGCCGCGCTGCCTCACCTGCGAGCGCTCGGCGGCGACCGTTCGATCACGCTCACCTCGTCGACCGACGCGCTCGCCGCCTACGGCCTACCGGCATACGCCGCCGCCAAGGCCGGCCTCCTCGGCCTGGTGCGGTCGCTGGCCGCCACCCTCGGCGCCGACGGCATCCGCATCAACGCCGTCGCGCCGGGCGACGTACCCACTGCGCGCAACGTGCGCGAGTGGGCGCACGTGCCCGGCTGGTACGACCGCCTTCGCGAGGCCTCCGTGCTCGACCGGCTCGGGACCCCAGAGGACATCGCGGCCACCTACCTCGCCCTGATCGACCTGCAGCACATCACCGGCCAGACGATCGTCATCGACGGCGGTCAGACCATCGCCCGTCCCGGCGCCGGCGCTGCACCCGAGGAGCAGCCGTGAAGGTCGCGACCATCGAGACCACGATCGTGTCGGTGCCGTACCTGCACCGCGAGGTGTCGAGCCAGGTTGCCCGCGACGGCGTGACGGACATCCTCGTCCGGGTCGAGACCGACGACGGCGCGGTCGGCTGGGGCGAGGCGTGCAGCGGCGCCGACGCGGCGTCGGTCGAGGCCGCGATCAAGGCGATGGCCCCGTTCGTGATCGGCCGTGATCCGTGGAACCGCGAGGCGATGCAGGACGACCTGTTCACCCACGGCCTGTGGCAGTTTCGGGCCGGCACCGGCAACTTCGCGTGGGCCGGGGTCGACATGGCGCTCTACGACCTCTGCGGCCGCGCGGCCGGCCAGCCCCTGTACCGCCTGCTCGGAGGGCTGCGCCGCAGCGAGGTGTCGTACTTCTACTACCTGGCCCGCGGCAGCGACGAGGATCTGCAGGCGCAGTGCGCGCGGGGGGTGGCGCGGGGGTACGAGACGTTCTACCTGAAGGTCGGCATCGATCCGGTGGCCGACATCGCGATGGTCGCGACGGCGCGCCAGGCGCTCGGTCCGGGCCCGCGGCTGCGCCTCGACGCGAACGGCACCTGGAGCGTGCCCGACGCGCTGCACATTCTGGGCCGCATGGCGGAGTACGGCATCGACCTCGTCGAGCAGCCCGTCCGCGACCACCCGATCGGCCAGCTGGCGGAGGTGCGGGCACGACTGCCGATGCCGGTGTGCGCCAACGAGGGCCTGTGGAGCGAGGCCGACGCCTATGCGCGCATCCGCGCCCGGCAGGCCGACGTGTACTGCTTCAGCCCGTACTGGGTCGGCTCGATCGGAGCGTTCCACCGCCTCGCGCACGTCGCGCACCTCGAGGGCCTGCAGGTCTGCAAGCACACGCACGGCGAGCTCGGCCTCGCGGCCGCGGCCTCGCAGCATGTCCTGCTGACCCTGCCGAACATCGTCGAGGGACACCAGCAGACCGCCCACGTGATGGCCGGCGACATCCTCACCGCGCCGCTGCCGATCGCGGCGAGCCCGACGTGGGGCGTACCGGCGGGCGCGGGCCTCGGCGTCGAGGTCGATCCCGACGCGGTGCACGAGGCGGCCCGGCGGTATCAGGTGGACGGGCAGTTCCTTCCCTACCAGCGCGAGCAGCTGGGCCGCGAGGATCGGGCGTAGCCGCTCAGCGGTCGCGATCGACCGCCGGCGGACTCGCCGCCGCAACTCCGGTCGCGGCCACCATCCTCGGAGAGCGATGCGCCGCCTCTCGCTCCTGGCCCTCGTTCCACTCCTCGTCGGGGGATGCTCGTTCTCGCGGGACGTTCTCGTCCCGCAGGGTGAGGGCTTCGACGTCGCCCACAGCACGTTCACGCCACAGACCCTGCGGAGCTTCGACGAGTTCCCGCTCTACTGGCTGGGAGAGAGGTTCGAGCAGTGGGAGCTGGTCACCATCCTCGGCCCGTACCCGGGCTCGCGTCAGATCAGCCTTCTCTACGGGCGCTGCCGCCTGAGCGGCGGCGACGAGCCGCGCTGCTCGCCGCCCGTCTCGATCCAGATCCAGCCGCTCTGCGACCATCTTGACGCGGTGGCGCACCATGGCGCCTGGAAGAAGTTCCGCGTGCGCGGCGCGCCGCTCGGCGGTCGGCCGCACATGCGCGTGCTGTTCACCGATCGGGTGCAGATCAAGGTCGTCGCCAACTCCGGCGCCGACCCCGACCGCGGGGAGAGGGTGTTCCTGGCGCTCCAATCCGCGAACGGCGTCGGCCCGCGGGTGGGACCGGGCGATCCGTTGCCGCCAGCGAGCCTCGACGTCCTCGCCGGAGACGTTCCGTGTACGTGAGACTCCATGCAAGGTCGGTGGCCATGCACAGCCTGATGGTCAGCCCCACCTGCCAGGAAGCCCGGCAAGGGCGGGCTCGGTAGCGCCTACCGCGCGGGATTCGCCTGGGCGCTCCCATCCCACCGGCCGAGTGACCGCCGCGCCGGCGCTGCCGGCGCAGCCCGAGCTTCCGTCGGTTCGGAACCGATCTGCGGTCGCCCGCGAACAAGGTCTACACGACGCGCCTCAACCCGGCGCAAGGAGTCATAGACATGTTCGGATACCCGCACCTGCGGCGGCGTTCGCTTGGCGTTGTCGCCACCCTTTCCCTCACTGCCGCCATTGCTGCCGGTTGCGGCGGCTCGGATTCAGCGACCACTGCCACCACCACGCCGGCTGCCGGCTCGACCGGCACGGCGAGCACCATGCCGGCCTCCACGATGGAGGAGACGACGACGACGGCCGCCGGCAAGCCGGGCTTCAACGACGCCGTCGACCTGCGCGTCACCCTCAACCGCCTGCTCGGCGAGCACATGCAGATCGCGGTCGACGCGACGCAGACCGCGCTGCTC
>JBKJIG010000095.1:0-39152 GCA_046598415.1 Gaiellales bacterium | reverse complement strand
GCTGCGATCCAGGACCTGCGCCTGACGGCGGCACTGCACGACATCGGCAAGATCGGGATTCCGAAGGAGATTCTGCACAAGGCCGGCCCGCTGACACCTGAGGAGTGGGTCGTGATGCGCCGGCACCCGGAGATCGGCGCGCGGATCTTGGCAGCGGTGCCGGGCGCGGCCGGTCTGCGCGACGCGGTGCTGCACGAGCACGAGCACTGGGACGGGTCGGGCTATCCGCACGGTCTCGCCGGCGCTGCGATTCCGCTGATCAGCCGCGTCGTACTCGCGTGCGACGCGTATCACGCGATGACCAGCGACCGTCCGTACCGGAAGGCGCTACCCGTCGAGGAGGCGCTCCGGCGCCTGTGCGAGTCAAGCGGCCGGCAGTTCGATCCGAGCGTCGTCGAGGCGCTCGTCGCAACGATCGCGGCGCCCGCCGCCGGCTCGGTCCGCACCGCCGCCTGACGGGCGGGCGCTTCGACGCACGCCTCACCCAGTCGACCTCCGGCGCGTTGACCGGGCCGATCGATTGCCCGCCGCGCATCGAACGCTCCGCTCGGATCATCCAAGGTTCGTCGCGGCCGACGGGCGGACGCGAGAGAGGGCGAACGCGATCAACGCCGGCACGAGCAGCAGCAGCGAGAGTGAAGCGGTGATCTGCGGGTCGGACTGTGCGAATGGCACCAGCAGGATCGGCAGCGTCGTCGTACCTGCGCCGACCGCCAGCGTCGAGCCGTACTGCGTCAGGGACACGGTGAAGCCGACGAACAACGCGCTCGCTGCAGCCCCGGCGACGGACGGCAGCGTGACGAGCCCGAGCCGTCGCGGCGCATCAGCGCCGAGCACGACTGCGGCCTCCTCCAGCCGCGCGACTCGGCCGTCGAACGCGGGGGCGAGGACGAGGATCTCGTACGCGAGCACGAACGGCAGGTGGGCGATCACGATCGCCGGCAGCCCCCCGGGCAGGCCGAGCCGGATCAGCCAGGCCGCGATACCGGAGCCGACCGCGTATCCGGGCACGAGCAGCGGCAGCGCCAGCACCGTCACCAGTGGCACCGTCCGCGACGTCCGCGTGGCGATCGCCCGCGCGGCGGGCCAGGCGAGCGGGAACGCGAGCACCATGACGATCGTCGCCGCCGTCAGCGACGTCAGCGCGGCGCCGCGCAGCGCCGGGTCGCTGGCGATCGCGTCGATGCCGCGCCAGCCCAGTCGCTGGGGCAGCAGCGCCGGCGCCCGCCACTCGTCGGCGAGGGCGCGCAGCGCGAGCCCGGCGGGGGCGAGCAGCGCGAACGCGGCAATGGCCGCCAGCGCGAGACGCCTAGCCACGCCAGCGCTCCAGTCGCCGGCCCGCGACGAGCGCGGCGGTGACGGCGAGGAGCGTCGCCACGAGCAGCGCGGAGGCGGCGTGGGCGGGTGCCGACGCGCTCGGGCTCCGGGCCTGGTCGTAGGCGTAACCCGCGATCGTCTGCGGCGAGGTGGGGCCGGCGAGCATGGCGACCTCGAACGAGCCGACGGCGAACGCCGCGACGAGCAGCGCCGACACGATCACGGCGGGCGCGATCCGCGGCAGCGTCACCAGGCGCAGCCGCGCGAGAATGCCGGCACCGAGCACGGCGGCGGCCTCCTCGCGGCGACGGGTGTCGTCGTCCCAGGCTGCGAGCACGGCGAGCGCGACGAACGGCGCCTCCTTGACGGCGTAGACGAGCGTGATCCCGATCCCGTGGGGATCGCCGACGACGTCGAGCGGGAGCCCGACGGCGCGGTCGACGAGGCCGCCAGGGCCGAGCCAGGCGACGACGCCGACGGCGACGACCAGGTGCGGGATCGCGAGCGGAGCGGCTACCAGCGCCCGAACGTGCGGCGCCGACCCGCGCAGCAGGCTCGCGAGCGCGACGCCGGCGACCACGGCGACGAGCGTCGCCGCTCCCGTCGTCCAGAGTGTGAACGCGACGGCGTCGCGGAACGCCGGATCGGCGAGGACATCGCCCCAGGCGGACAGCGACAGCGGTCCGCCGACGAGGGAGGAGGCCTGCAGGCTCTGCACGAGCGCGCCGACCAGGCCGGCGCCGAACACGACCACGATCACCGCAACCGCCGGGAGCGCGCCGAGGCCGACGGCCGGACGGTGCGCTGACACGTGTTCGACACCGCCATCCGGGCGCGCCTCGCGCCAGCCACGAATGCTGCCGCGCGGCGCGTCGCCGGCGCCGGCATCGGGCGGACGCGCTCACTGCCGCCGCGTTCGCAGCCGGTGCCGGGGCGTGCGTCGCGGCCGCGTACTCGGCGTGGACGCCGGCGCTGGTGCTGTGGCTGGCGAGCCGGCTGCTGGATGGGCTCGACGGCGCCGTCGCACGATTGACGCAGGCGACCGAGCGCGGCGGCTACCTCGACCTCGTCGGCGACTTCGCGGTGTACGCCGGATTCGTCGTCGCGGTCGCCATCAGCGTCCCGGCGGCGCGGCTCGCGTGCGTGGTGCTGCTGTTCGCCTACTACGTGTCCGGGACGGCGTTCCTGGCATTCTCGTCCGTCGCGGAGCGGCGCCGGCTGCGCGTCGGCGACGAGCGGTCGCTGCGCTTCGTGGGCGGACTGGCTGAGGGCTTCGAGACGATCGTCGTCTACGTCGCGATCTGCCTCGCCCCGGGCCACGCGGGATCGATCGCGTGGGGTTTCGCCGGCGTCGTGGCGATCACCGCGCTGCAGCGGATCGTCGCCGCGGTGCGCATGCTCGGCTGACCGGCCCGCGGTCATCGCCCGAGCAGCCGCCGCAGCGCCAGGTAGGCGTGCAGCAGCCGCCGGTAGCGGCGCAGCCCGGCCCGGACGTCGTCGAGCGCCGCGCGCTGGATCGCCTCTGCCCGGGTCGGGTAGGCGTAGATCGCGCCGGCGACGGTGCGCAGCCGCGTGCCGGCCCCGATCTCTGCCGCGAGCGCGGCGACGATCTCTCCTGCCGCGGCGCCGACGACCGTAGCGCCGATCAGCCGTCCCCTGCGGTCGGCGACCAGCTCGGTGAAGCCGGCGGTATCGGCCTCGGCGATCGCGCGGTCGAGCGCGTCGTGCGTGAACCGGACCACGCGCGCGCCGGCCGGCGCGTCGGCGACGAGCGGCCCGACCTGGGCGACCGCGGGATCGGTATAGGTGACCGCCGGCAGGGCGGCGTACGAGGTTCGGCGGCGCAGGCCGAGGATCGCGTTCTGCACGATCAGGCCGCCGTGGTAGCCGGCGACGTGGGTGAACGCCGGCGCGCCCGTGACATCACCGGCGGCGAAGACGTCCGCACCCGTCGTCGCGAGGCGCTCGTCGACGCGGACGTCGCCGCGCTCGGTCAGTTCGACACCGACCAGATCGAGGCCGAGCCCGTCCGTCCGCGCCCTGCGGCCGGCCGCGACGAGGACGCGGTCGCCGGTGACGGTCGTCCCGTCGGCGAACGCCAACTCGACGTCGTCGCCACGGCGCCGGGCGCGGGAGATCGACACGGCGCAGCGGACGTCCACACCCTCGCCGACCAGCGTGGCGTGGAGGATCGCGGCGGCGTCGGCGTGATCGCGGGGCAGGAGCCGCGGTGCAACCTCGAGCAGTGTCACGCGGCTGCCGAGGCGCGCGAACGCCTGGCCCAGCTCGCAGCCGATCGGGCCGCCACCGACCACGACCAGCCGCGCGGGAAGCGCCGCGAGGTCCCAGACGGTGTCGCTCGTGAGCGGCGCCACCTCCTCGATCCCCGGCACCGGGGGAAGCGTCGGTGCCGAGCCAGTCGCGATCAGCGCGCGCCGGTACCGCAGGTCGCGCGGCGCACCGGCGCCCTCGACGACGATCCGTCCCGGCTCCACGAACCGGCCGCGGCCGGCCACGAACTCGACCCCCTCGCGGACGAGGCGCTGGGCCGAGTCGTGCGGCTCGATCGCGGCGATCGCCTCCTGCACGTGCGCCATCACCCGCGTGAAGTCGATGGTCACCCCGCCGGCGTCGACCCCGAGGCGGCCCGCGGTGCGGGCGGCGTGGGCGGCATCGGCAGCCGCGATCAGGCTCTTGGAGGGAACGCAGCCCGTCCACAGGCAATCGCCGCCGGGCCGGTGCTGCTCGACCAGCGCGACGCGGGCGCCGACGCCGGCGGCCCCGATCGCGGCCACCAGGCCGGCCGTGCCGCCGCCGACCACGACCAGGTCGAAGGTCCTCATCGGCGCACCTCCGCGCCGGCACGGTCGAGGTGCTCGACGGTCGCGAACGACCACAGCCGGTCGGGCGGCAGCGACACGCCGACGATCGCGCCGACCGCCGGGACGTCCGCGACCACGTGCGCCTCGATCACCAACGTTCCCGCCGCGAGCACGAGCCGGGTGTGCGATCCGGCGTAGCGCGCCTCGACGACGCGCATCCGGAGCGGGCCGTCCGGGTCGATCTCGATCTGCTCGGGACGGATCGAGAACACCGCCGGGCCGTCCTTTGCCCCGACCGGGAGCGTTCCCGCCGGCGTCTCGAGCAGGCCGTCGGCGACGGTTCCGCGGATCAGTGCGGTCGCCCCGACGAAGCGCGCCACGGCCGGCGTCGAAGGTCGCTCGAACACCGCCTCCGGCGTGTCGTACTGGTGCAGCCGGCCGTCGATCATGACCGCGACCGAGTCACCGAGTTCCGCCGCCTCGGCGCGATCGTGGGTGACGAGCAGCATCGTCAGCCGGCGCGACCGCTGCACACCGCGCAGCACGCTGCGCAGCTCGTCGCGGCAGTTCGGGTCGACCGCCGCGAACGGCTCGTCGAGAAGCAGCAGGGCGGGCTCCGCCGCGAGCGCGCGCGCGAGCGCGACGCGCTGCTGCTCGCCGCCCGACAGCGTCGCGGCGTCGCGCGTCGCGAGCGCGCCGAGACCGACCTCGTCGAGCAGTGCCAGCGCGCGTTGTCGCCGAGGGCGCTTCGCGACGCCCTGCAGGCGGAGGGCGAAGGCGACGTTATCGGCTGCCGACAGGTGCGGGAAGAGCCGCGGCTCCTGGAACACGAGACCGACGTCGCGCCGGTGTGGCGGGACGCCCTGCAGCGAGCGGCCGTCGACCGTGATCGCGCCGGCCGCGATCGGCGCGAGACCGGCGATCGCCCGCAGCAGCGTCGTCTTGCCGGCGCCGGACGGGCCGATCAGCGCCGCGAGCTCGCCGTCGCGCACGTGCAGGTCGACATCGGCGAGCACCGGGCGACCACCCGGCGCGACGACGAGCCCGGCGACGGCGAGCGCGGCTATCGCAGCACCTCCTGCTTCCAGCGCGCGTCGAGGCGCGGCACCTCGCTGGCCGCCAGCTCACCGAGCGGGCGTCCGAACGAGGGCAGCAGGTACGGGCTCGTACCCACCAGCCGCCCCCGCTGCAGGTCGGTGAGCCGCGCGGGGTCGAGCACGGTCGGGATGCCGAGGACGGACGGGTCGGCCTTGTCGGCCTGCAGCTCGGGATCGAGCAGCAGATTGGCGAGCACCCGGGCGGCGTCCGGGTGCGGTGCGTCGGCCGGCATCGCGACGAACGACACGTTCTCGAGCGTCTCGCCGCCGAGCAGGAACGGGCGCGCGGTGGTCGGGAACTGGCCGCTCGTGACGGCGGTCGCGACGAACGACGGGTCGTAGCTCATCGCGAAGTCGACCTGCCCGTCGCCGAACAGCTGGTTGAGGGCGGCCTCGTTCGCCGGATAGGTCGCGCCGTGCCGCCACGAGAGCGGTCTCAGCTCCTGCAGGTACTGGAAGGCACCGGCCTCGCCGAGCGCCTGCACCGCAAGCCGGACGGACGCCGAGCCGGTGAAATCGGGCGGCGCCGGGTAGGCGACGCGCCCAGGGTGCGCTCGGGCGTACGCGAGCAGGTCCGCGAACGTCCGCGGCGGCGTGGCGGTTCGCGCACTGTCGTAGGCGAGCACGAAGGCAGCTCGGCTCCACGGAGACTCCTGCCCGTCGACCGCGACTCCGAAGTCGTGTGCGAGCGTCGGATCAGCGGGGTCGAGCAGGCGCGCGTTCGGCAGGTCGCGCGCCCAGTCCGGCGCCCACAGCCCGGCCTGCTTGGCGGCGGCGAAGTTGGCGCCGTTCACCCACACGAGGTCGATCGCCCCCTTCGCCGCGCCGCCCTTGCGCTGGGCGACGAGCCGTGCGATCGCGGACGCCGTGTCGTCGATCGGGACGCGATGCAGCGACACGCCGAGCGCCTCCAGCCGTCGCGTGACGGGGCCGTCGAGGTACGCGTTGATCCGCTGGTCGCCACCGTAGAGCCAGAACTCGACGGTCTGACCGCGCGCCGCGGCCGAGATCGCACCCCACGAGGCTGCGCCGGATGCGGTGGGCTGCGCGGACGTCGAGGCGCCGCGAGCAAGGAACGCGCCGGCCCCGGCCACGACCGCGATGGCTGCGGCGACGGCCGTGATGGTTCGCGATCCGCGCATATCCGTTCCGATGCGGCCGGCGATCGTTCCGATGCGGACGCATCGTCCCGGTGCCCGTCGGCATCAGACTGTCGATCGAGGAGGTACGCGATGTGGTTCCTCGCCTCGTGCGAACACGTCCACGAACGACTCTCCGCCCTCGAAGAGGGCGATCTCGGCCTGGCCGAACGGCTGCGGTTGCGCGGTCACCTCGCGATGTGCCGTGCCTGCGTCCGCGTCCAGCGCGGGCTCCGAGCGACACGCTCCGTTCTCGCCGACCTGCGCGACGACTCGGCCTGAGCGTCGCCGTCAGGCGCGATCGGGGAAATCGACGGCAAGCAGCGCGCGCAGCTTCATCCGGCCGCGGTGGATCCGCGCTTTCGCGGCCGGCACGCTCAAGCCGATCGCGGTCGCGATCTCCTCGTTCGACCACTCCTCGACGTCGCGCAACACGACCGGGATGCGGAGGGCATCCGGCAGCTCGAGCAGCCGCTTGCGGACCACCGCACGAACCTCGGCGCGGTCGATTTGCTCGATCCCCGGCCCGGGAATGTCCGACGCCGCATCGAACGGCGGCTCGTCGGTGAGCACCTCGAGCGGCCGGCGGCGACGCAGCGTCTGCAGCGCCTCGTTGGCCGCGATCCGGTACAGCCAGGTCGCGAACGACGACCGGTGGTCGAATCGCGACAGTGCGCGCCACGCGTTCGTGAACGTGTCCTGCACACAGTCGTCCGTGGCGGTCGCGTCACCGAGGATCCGCCTGCACGTCGCCCGGACGCGCCCCTCGTGGGTACCCATGAGCGATGCGAACGCGTCAGCGTCCCCCGCCGCCGCCGCCGCGACGAGGTCGCTCTCGCTGCCGGACATGCTCACTCCCGCGAGTATACGAAGCGGTCGGCGGCGGACCGAAATGCAGCTGCGCATCGGCCCGGGCCGATGCTGCATCCAAACAACGTGACGAGGATGCCGCTGATCGACGACCTGACCCTCCTGACGACGAGCGGCGACCCCTATCCGCTGGAACAGCTCCGCGGCGCACCGAGCGTGGTCGTGCTCCTGCGCCACCTCGCCTGACTGCCCTGCCAGGCGCACCTCGTGGAGGTTGCGGAACAGCTCGATCGAAGCAGCATCCAGCTCGTCGCCGTCAACTTCGACTCGCCCGATCGCGTCGCGCGCTACGCAGCGGCGTTCGGGCGCGACGTGCTGTTCCTCTGCGACCCCGACCGGCTGCTCTACACGCGGCTCGACCTCGGCCGCGCCTCCCGGGCGCGTGTGTGGCTGCACCCGGCGGTGTGGCTCAGCTATGCGCGCCTGCTCCGAGCGGGCCATCGACCCGGGCCGCCCGCCGGCGACACGCTGCAGCTCGGGGGCGACGTCGTGCTCAACGCCGACGCGGAGCCGACCTGGATCTACCGGAGCCGTGGCCCGGAGGACCGGCCGTCGTTCGTCAGCCTGCAGGCTGCCATCGCGAACGCGCTGACCGACAACTAGCCTCTATCCCCATGGTCCAGGGGCCTCCGCCATCTGACCGCCGTCGACCGGGATCGTGCAGCCCGTCAGATACGACGCCGCGGACGAGCAGAGCCATGCGGCGAGCGCTGCGACCTCGGTTGCCTCGGCCACGCGCCCCTGCGCGTTGTAACGGGTGCGGCCGGTGCGGATGTCGTCGGTGATGTGCGGCGCCGTCATCGCCGTGCGCACCCATCCCGGCGCGATCGCAACGGCACGCACACCGCTGCTCGCGAGGTCGACGGCGAGGCTTTGCGCCAGGCTGTGAAGCCCCGCCTTGGAAGCGTTGTATGCCGCCGTGCCGGCCTCCGCTGCGAGCCCGTTCGCAGAACCGACCAGGATGATCGCCCCGCCGTCGCCGTTGCGCATCACGCGGGCCGCCTCGCGGGCCACGATGAAGGAGCCGATCAGGTTGATCTCGATCACCTCTCGAAACGAGGCGGTGTCGGTCTCGAGCACCGACCGCGCGTCGGGATACACGCCGTGCGCAGCGACGACGGCGGTCAACGGGCCGGTCGCGACGATGTCGTCGACGAGGCGGGCGACGCCGGCCTCGTCGCGCACGTCGAGGGCGCGGGTTGTGAACCGGGAATCGGCTGTGGCCGTGGTCGCCGCGGCCAGGTCGGGCACCGAGCGCGAGACCGCGGTCACGTGGAAGCCGCCGGCCAGGAGCGCGTGACAGGTTGCGAGGCCGATGCCGCGCCCGCCGCCCGTGACGAGCGCCTGGGGCGCGGCGCCGGTGTCGGTCGCGTCAGTGGGCGGCATACTGCGGAAGCGCACCGCTCACGACCACTTCGATCAGCCGGTCGCGGTAGTGGGTGAGATGCGTTTTCAAGAGGTGCTTGCACGCCTCGGCGTCGTTCGCGCGGAGAAGTTCCAGGATCTGCCGATGCGCGTCGACGATTCCCTGTGGCTCGACGAACTCCTGGTCGGCGTACGCGACGAGTGCGAAGCCGAGACGCAACTCACCTTCGATCCCGCGGAACGAGCGCGAGATCCGCGGGCTGCAGTGGAGGTCGACGAGCGACGCGTGGAACAGCAGGTCGGCGTCGACCAGGCCGAGCCACTCGCCGACCGCCGCGGCGGCGGCCAGGCGGTCGAGGGCGGCGTCGACCCGCCCGAGATCGGGGGATCCGCGCGTCGTTGCCACGTCGATTGCGGCGGATTCCAGCACCCGGCGGACCTCGTAGAGATCGTGGACGTCGGCCGCGCTGAGCGCCGTGACCGTGGCACCGCGATGCGGCTCGTGGCGGACGAGGCCCTCGCTTGCGAGCACCAGCAGCGCCTCCCGGACGGTGTTTCGGGAGACGCCGCTCGCGTCGCTCACCGCCGCCTCGCGAAGCCGCACGCCGGCGGCGAGTTCTCCGCGCAGGATGCGCGCTCGCAACGCGGTGACGAGCTGGTCGACCGTACTCGAGCGCGTGATCGCGACGGGTCGCAGCGCCGCCTCCCTCATTGCGCCAGCACGCGTCCGACCAGTTGCTGGAAATGCCGGATCGCGTGCTCGTGGCGCAGCATCAGCGAGCCGGACTGAAGGCTCCGCGAACGCATGCCGCGCTGGACGCTCTCGCACAGGTCGACGTCCTCGACCATCACCTGGTGGATCAGCTCGGTGGTGGCTCGCGCCTCCTCGTCCGGCGTTCCCTCCTCGTAGAAGAACTCGTACACCGCCAGCGTCGTCTCGGCGTCGATCGGGACGATCAGGTTCGTGGAGACGTTGCCGGAGCCCGGGTAGATGTTCAGCATGAATGTCGGGAACAGGAAGTTGTAGCGCCCCTCCTTGACCTGCATCTGCTCGACCTCGGCCGCCGTCGACCCGTACGGGTCGCCGCGCTGGGTCGAGGTCCACTCGAACTCGGTGATCTCGTAGGTGTCGAGGTCGATCACGTCGCCGAAGCTCGGGTGGGCGACGGGGCAGTGGTAGCACTCCAGGAAGTTCTCGACCACGACCTTCCAGTTCGACTTCACGATGTAGTCGCGCTGCTCGTGACGCCGGAGCTGATCGAGTCGGACTCCCGTTCTCTCGACGATCGACGGCAACTCGCCGAGGAACGCCGCGAGCGGCGGAGCATCCAGATCGAGGTTGACGAAGACGAACGGTCCGAAGGTTGCAATCTGCGCCGCTCGGAGCCGGTGATCGGCGACGCTGAACGACGCCTCGTCCCTGGCTCGCGGCGCGTTCAGCAGCTGACCGTCGAGGCCGTACGTCCACGCGTGGTAGCCGCACTGCAGCGTCTTCCGGCATCCGGTCGCCTCGGTCACGACCTCGCTGCCGCGGTGGCAGCAGACGTTGTGCAGGGCGTGCAGGTCGCCGGCGCTGTCGCGCGTCAGTACGAGCGAGACCTCGCCGACGTTCACACGGACGAAGTCGCCGGGGTTGGCGAGCTGCCCGGTCCGCGCCACGTAGAGCCACTGACGAGCGAAGATGCGCGTCCGCTCGATCTCCAGCACCCGGGGATCGATGTACAAGGCGTACGGGAGGGTCCGGCCTGCGGCGAGGGCGGCCGTCGCCTCGGTCAACGCCTGATCGATGCCGTGCAGCTCGCTACGCTCTCGGGTTGCCATGGGCCTGTCTTTCGGGCTCGCTTGCGGGGTGTGGTCGCGAGGTCGGCTCGCGCTTTCCGTGGGGGTCGAAGGCGGACAACTCAGGGGGTTTGAAGAACGCCTTCTCGAGTCGGGGCTTCTCGCCAGGGCCGTAGCGACGACCGTCGATCGGCCAGTCGTAGCCCTCCAGTTCGTCGGTGTCGCGCCCGAGGACGACGCCGGTCCGCTCGTACTCGTCGAGCACGGCCGGTAGCCCGTAGCGCTGCACCGGGCAGACCTTCATGCAGATCGCACAGTCGTTCGCCTGCGCCATCACCGGGAAACAGCGCTCGGTGTTCAGCTTCGCCTTCTCGACGCCGCGATGCATCTTTCGCACCGGCGTCAGCGCGCTCGCCGGGCATCTCCGCACGCATGCCTGGCAGGCGTCGCAGATGGCGGGAATGCCGTAGTCGATGGGATGGTCGACCGCCAGCGGGGCATCGGTCGTGATGATCGTCAGGCGGCACCGCGACCCTGCCCAGGGCGTCAGCAGCTGACCATTGAGCCCGAGCTGCCCGAGGCCGGCGGCGACGCCGTAGTGGATCACGATCGCCTGGCCCTCGTAGTCGTGCGCATCGGCCCGGTAGCCGCGCTCGTGGAGGAAGGTCGCGAGTCGCGCCGTCCGCTGCATCAGCTCGGCGTACGCCGACATCGTCGCTCGGTCGGCGCGGAGGCTGGGGATCGACTGCGTGGCCGCGAAGTTCTGTTCGAGGATGCAGACGATCACGCGATCGCCCGCCTGCCGGCCGGCGTACTCGCGCAGCGTGTACTTCTCGTCGTACGCGGCGACGCCGGTGGCGCTCAGCCCCAGCCTCGCGCCCTCGGCCTTCACCGCCGCCGCCAGCGCGGTGGGTTCCGTCGCCGCTGGTGCGTTCGGCGGCGCCACGCGGGCCGTGCGATGCGCGGCGATCATGCCGCGTCTGATCTGCCCCGCAGTCGGCAGCTGCCCCTTCCAGATCTGCCGATAGAGCCAGAGCGTCTCGGCCGCCCAGCGGTGCCAGAAGTCTTCCAGCGGCCGATCGCTGAACGCCGCCTGCTCCGCCTCCGGGTCGCGCCGGATGCCCCCCGGCACCGACAGCAAGTCGGGGGGCGTCGTCCGCGTCCACGCGGGCCACGGACTCGTGACCGGCCGCGTGCGCCACCGCAGGCGGGCCGGAAGGGACGGCACGAATCGCATGTAGCGGATCCCGGCTCCGAAGCAGAGCCATTGGAGGAGTGGCCGCACGGGCGTCAGGACGACGTCGGTCACGCGACCGGATTTCCGAATCGCGGCGCGCCGTGCGGGCTGAGGTTGATTCCGGTCCACAAAAGCAGCGTACTGATTGTTCAACAAATGAGCAACTGGCGTTGTCTCGCGGGAAATGTCGTACGACGGAGTCGATCCTGACGGTACGCGACCGCCGTTGACCGCCAGCGGTGGCTGGGATACGCTCCGGCCCGGTATCTGTCTTACAGTCATGTATGTCTGATAATCAGTGACACGAAGAGGACGCGTGACCTTCGCTGACTGCACCATGATCCAGCGCGTGCGCGAGTCGGCGCAGCCATGAAGATCACAGGGATCTCCGTCCACGCCGTCGAGCTCCCGCTCGCCGCGCCCTACCGGCTCTCCGGCGGCCGGCTCCTGTTCGAGCGTCTCGACTCGACGATCGTCCGCATCGACACCGACCAGGGCGTGCACGGCTGGGGTGAGGTCTGCCCCTGGGGAGCGAGCTACCTCCCGATGCACGGTCGCGGCGCGCGCGCCGCGATCGCCGAGTTCGCGCCGGCGCTGATCGGCCTCGATCCGCGCCGTCTCGACGTGCTCGACCGCGTCATGGGCACGGCCCTCCCTGGCCATCTCTACGCTCGGGCCGCTGTCGACGCCGCCTGCTGGGACATCCTCGGCCGAGCCGCCGGCATGCCGATCGTCGACCTGCTCGGCGGCCGCGAGGTCGAGCACGTCGCCGTCGCAAGCAGCGTTCCGACCGACACCCCGGACGGGATGCTCGCCACGGTCGCCGGCTACCGCGACCGTGGCTACCTCGTCCACTCCGTCAAGATCGGCAGCGGCGTCCGTGAGGACGTCGCGCGCATCGAGGCGCTCGCCGCCGACGCGCGCCCCGGCGAGACGATCTTCTACGACGTGAACCGCGCCTGGCTTCCGCACGTCGCGATCACCGTCATGAACGCCGTCCGTGACCTCCCGATCTGGTTCGAACAGCCCTGCGAGACGATCGAGGAGTGCGCGGCCGTGCGCCGCCGAACCATCCAGCCGATCTCGCTCGACGAGGTCATCACGACACCCGACGACCTCCTGCGCGCACGCGATCTCGGCGTCTGCGAGATCGTCAACATCAAGATCGGGCGGGTCGGCGGCCTCACCCGGGCCCGCCGGCTCCGCGACCTCGCACTCGAGCTCGGCCTGGGCATCCTGATCGAGGACACCGGCGGCAGCATCCTCGCCGACACCGCCGCCGCCCACCTCGCAAGCACCGTCCCGGCCCGATCGCTGATCGCCACCTGGAGCTGCCAGGAGCTTGTCACCGTCGACCCCGCCCCGGCCGTCGGAGCGCGCGTCGTCGACGGCACGATGCGCGCACCGGATACGCCGGGCATCGGCGTCGAACCCGACCCGCAGGTGCTCGGCGCTCCGGTCGCGACCTACGGATAGCCGGCTCGCGGCGTGCTCAACGCGGCTGAGTGCCGTGGCGGTCGCCGGCATCGAGCAGCATCGCCACCATTCGTCGCCACGCCACGAGGGCCTCGGCGAACAGCCCCCGCTTGCGGGCGGCAAAGATGGCGATCAACGCGAGTACGAATGTGACGAGCGACAGCATGGTTCGACCCTACCGCTCCTCCGTGACGCCGAAATGCGCGGTGTGTGGCCATCCGCTCACACAGCCCGGGGTCCCATCCGGTGCGGCAGTCTCCGACGGCCGCGACGCGACCGGAGGCGTCGCAGACGGCGCGGCGTGGGAGGCGTGCCACGCGGTATGGATCCCGGTCCGGACGAACCCCGGGACCGACGTCGAGGACGACGGCCACGGCAGGTCCTCCAGATAGCCGATCACCGCGCTCAGTTCGGACGCCGAGGAAGCCCGCCCGGCGGCGTGCTCGCCGGGTTGGAGGCGGCTCTCAAACGGATCGACCGACAGTCGCCGGGCGATCCGCAGCAGGCGGACGGCGGTGGGGGCCTGACGACTCGGCGCATTCCTCATGGCCCCGATGCTACGGGTGGCGTGGGCGAGCCGTATCGGCATATGGTGAGCGTTCACCCACGAACGGGCCGGCGGCCCGCCGGTTCATCCCGCCGCGGAGACCTCGCCGTCCCGCGCCAGTTTGTAGCCATGACCCCGGCTGGTCAGGATCCTGGTAGGTGCTGCCGACTCCCGCTCGATCTTGCGGCGCAAACTTGCGATGTGCGTGTCGGCCGCGCGCTCGTCACCGTAGAAGGACTCGCTCCACAGGTGCTCCATGATGGCCCGCCGCGAGAACACCTGGCCCGGCGACGCGATCAGCAGATGGAGCAACGCGAACTCCGAGGGCGTGAGGCGCACCGGATTGCCATCGACCTCGACCGATCGGCCGGCGAGGTCGAGGCGAATGCCGGCCTGGGCGAAGGCCGGCGCGGCGGCCTCGCTGGCGTCGAGCCGTCGCCGCCGCAGGAGGGCGTTCACCCGGCTCACCAGCTCAGCAACCGAGAACGGCTTCGTCACGTAGTCGTCGGCGCCCGCCTCGAGTCCGACGATCACGTCGGACTCGGCGTCGCGGGCCGTCAGCAGGATGACCGGCAGCGTGCTCGACGCGCGAATCTGGCGACAGGCCTCGAGGCCGCTCGTATGGGGCATCATCACGTCGAGGATCGCCAGGTCGAACCGCGCGGAGGCCACCTCCGCCAGCGTGGCGGCACCGTCGGCGACGGCGAGCACCTCGTACCCCTCGCGCGTCAGGGCGAACTCCACTGCCCGCCGCAGCGTTCGCTCGTCGTCCGCCAGGAGGATCCGCTGGCCCATCACGCCTGCTGCCGAGCCGTCGGGGTGGACGCCGTCGTGTCAGCGGGGGCCGGCACCGGCAGGTGGAGCCGGTTCGTCGTGCCGGAACTGACGGCGGAGTCGACGCTGACGGTTCCGCCCATCGCGACGACGAACTCGCGGCAGGTGGCGAGACCGAGTCCGAATCCGCCGCCCGCCCGGCTGCGGTCGACCTGGTAGAACCGATCGAAGATCCGCGGTAGCTCCTCGGGGGCGATGCCGACGCCCGTATCCGCCACCGCGATCGTGACGCTGCCGGGGGCGGGAGCGACCCTCAGGACGATCTCGCCGCCGGCCGGCGTGTGCTTGATCGCATTACCGACCAGTCCGACCAGCACCTGGTCGAGCACATCAGGGTCGGCCAGCACCGCGCCGGCGCCGTCGACGCGGAGCGCGATCCTGCTGGCGCTCGCCAGGGAGAGCATCAGGCCGGCCACCCGCCGCGCGGCGCGGCCGGCGTCGACCGGTCGGCACACCGGATCGAGCTCGCCGGTGCCGATTCGCGCCAGCGTCAAAAGCGAGTGGGTGAGCCGATCGAGGCGCTGCGCCTCGCGCTGCAGGTCGTCCAGGAACTGGTCGCGGGTCAGCTCCTCGTCCTTCGCTCCAGACTGCAGCACCTCGACGGCGGCGAGGATCGCAGCCAACGGCGTGCGCAGCTCGTGCGACGCGTTGGCGATGAAGCGGCGCTCCGTCTCCTCTCGGTGGTGCTCGGCTGTCCGATCCGAGAGCACGATCAGGCTGGCGTCGCCATCGGCATGCGGCAGCGGTGCCATCTGGATGTGGAGCACGCGGCCGTTCACGGAGACGTGGCCGTGGGTGAACGGCCGCGCACGGTGCGCCAGCCATGCGTCGTCCTCACGATCCGGATCGAGGAGCTTCGCCGTCTCGGCCACCGTCCGCGGCTGCCGTCCGAGCAACGACGCGGCGGCGCGATTCGCTACCTCGATCGCACCGTTCGGAGCGGCGGCGAGAACTCCCTCATCGAGCTGATCGAGTACCGTCGAGAGCCGGAGGCGCTCGCTCGAGATCGCGGTGAAGCTCGCCGCCAGCCGCAGCCTCATCACGTCGATGCTCGCGGCCAGCGCTCCGATCTCGTCCCGGAACGAGTCGCCGATCGGTTCCGTGAAGTCGCCCTCGGCGATGCGCTCCGCGACGCGGGCGATGCGTCCGACCCGGCGGCTGACCCGACTGGCGATCAGCATGCCGATCAGAATCGCCGCCAGCAACGCGATGCCGGCGCCGTAGATCAGCTGGCGGCGAAGCACCCTCGAGGCGTTTGCGCCGAACCCGGTGTCGGTGGTGTAGGCGAGCACCGCCGCGCGTTCGCCGGACCGCAGGACGACCGGCAGTGCGACGAACCACACCGACGTGTCCTCGGAGGGGAGCGAACGCCGGCCGGCAAGCGCCTCGCTGACCGCCTGGTCTGCTCCGGGCAGCTTTCTTCGATCGAGCAACGGCAGCGCCGAGCGGGCGACGTCGGTTCCGTCGGCACCGACGAGCCACAGCGATACCTGGTCGTTGCGGGAAACCGCCGATAGACTCGTCGCGACGGCCCCCGGCTCGGCCTGACCGACGCGCGCGGCGGCCTCGGTCGCGCTCCCCAACGCCGCTGTTCGCTCCAGCCCGGCAAACCGCGCGTCCGCAGCCGGCACGACCCATGCCGCGATCGCCACCGCGGTCGCTGCGCTGACCAGGAGGAACGACGCGACCAGCCAGACGCGGGTCTGGTGCAACCGAGCCACGCCGCGAAGGCTAGCGCTCCGGACCGCTGCCGGCCCGGAGTGCCGGTCTCGCGCGGCCATTACGCGACGGATGTCCAATCGACGCGGGACGCGGCGGGGGTCCAATCGACGCGGGACGCGGCGGGGTTGGTCGCCTGCCGGATCCGCCTGCCGATCGCGCGAGCGATCTCGGGGAGGACGCCCGGCTGGCCCGCGTACAACGACAGGTCAGGGACACCGCACACGTCGCCGACGACGACCGTCCCATCCGTCCCGAACAGCAGATGCGCCGCCATCACGTCGCCACCAACCGCGCCGACCGCGGCCACGGCGAGCCCCTCGGCCCGCGCCGAGATGTAGGTCGGGCACGTATCGAAGCGAACCCCGACGCCTCCGCGCGTTGGATCGGGTTCGGTGACAACCAGCGTCGCGGCGACGACGGAACCGTCGACGACGAGCACGGAGACGTCAGCCGCATCCGGGATGAATCGCTGGAGCGTGAGGCCCGACCGCTCGAACCACGGCTCGGGCACGACCTGCTCGAGCGCCGCCGCCAGGGCTTCGCGGTCACGGACCGCGACGGCGAACCGACCTGCCGCGCCATACGGCGGACGCAGAACGAGTGGATAGCCGATCCGGTCAGCGGCACCGTTGGCCGCCACCGGCTCGAACACCCCCGTCACCGACGCATGCGGGACGCCCGCCTGCTCCAGGGCACGGCCGGTGAGCAGGAGATGATGGGCGATCTGGAGGGACGACGGCGTGTTGACGACGCGCTCGGGGCTCCCCTCGAGGGGCCGCAACTCATGGAAGCCATCAACCGGGCCCGTCATGTCGGTGCGAATCCCGAGACGCAGGTAGGCCACCGACGGCGCGACGGCGGAGGCCAGCTGCGGCGGCACGATCTCGACCGACAAGTTGCTATCGGCAAGAGCACCGGCGAGAGGCTCGAGCATCGCCGCGGGTTCCTCGGTGACGATTCTGACGCGGTCGTCGAATCGTCTGTTGAAGACTGTCTGTGGCATGCCCCCACGGTAGAACCGGATGTTGGCCGGGACGCGATCGTTCTGTCCGCGTTTGCCCATACGACGACCAGCGCTCGCTGCCGGCGCGCGGCGCGCGCCGTGGCAGTCGCGATCGTGAGATACGATCGTTCCGCGCGCCGGGAGCGGAGGATGAGTTGGCAGACGAAACGGTAGAGGTGCTCGTCGTGGGCGCGGGCCAGGCCGGTGTGGCGATGAGCGAGCACCTGACCAGCGGCGGCGTGCCGCACCTGGTCCTGGAGCGGGACCGCATCGCGGAGCGCTGGCGCACGGGTCGGTGGGATTCCCTGGTCGCGAACGGACCCGCCTGGCATGACCGGTTCCCGGGGATGGAGTTCGCCGACGTCGACCCTGACGCCTTTGCTTCGAAGGATCAGGTGGCGGCGTACTTCGAGACGTACGCGGAGAAGTTCGCGGCCCCGATCCGGTGCGGGGTCGAGGTGACGTCCGTGCGGAGGAACGTCGGCCGGCCGGGCTTCCGCGCCGAAACGTCGGATGGCGTCATCGAAGCCAGCTTCGTCGTGGCTGCGACCGGCCCGTTCCAGCGACCGGTGATCCCGGCCGTCGTTCCCGAGGACGCCGGTCCGCTGCAGATCCACTCGAGCGGCTACCGCAATCCGGCCCAGCTGCCGGACGGTGCGGTCCTCGTGGTCGGGGCCGGGTCGTCGGGGATGCAGATCGCGGACGAGCTGCTGCGCTCGGGGCGGCGCGTCTTCCTCTCGGTCGGACCGCACGATCGGCCGCCCCGGAGCTACCGCGGGCGCGACTTCTGCTGGTGGCTCGGGGTGCTCGGCAAGTGGGACGCAGAGACCCCTCCCGGGGGCACCGAGCACGTCACGATCGTGGTCAGCGGCGCCGACGGTGGTCACACCGTCGATTTCCGCGACCTCGCCGCTCGCGGCATGGTGCTGCTCGGCCGCACGCTCTCGTACAGCGACGGGGTGCTGCAGCTGGCGCCGGACCTGGGCGTCAACATCGCCAAGGGCGATGCCAACTACCTGTCGCTGCTGAACGAGGGCGACGCCTACGTCGCGCAGAACGGCCTCGACCTTCCCGACGAGCCGGAGGCGCATCGGCTCGGTCCGCTCCCCGACGCCGCCAACGATCCCATCCTCGAGCTCGACCTGGCCGATGCCGGCGTGACCTCGATCATCTGGGCGACCGGCTTCCGCGTCGATTACAGCTGGTTGCAGGTCGACACCTTCGACGAGCGCGGCCGGCCGGTGCACAACCGCGGCGTGGCGGCCGAGCCGGGCGTCTACTTCCTCGGCCTGCCGTGGCTGTCGCGGCGCGGGTCGAGCTTCATCTGGGGCGTCTGGCACGACGCTCGGCACGTGGCCAACCACATCGCGACCCGGCGCGGCTACCTGGCATACCGGGGATGACGTGCTCAGCCGAGAAAGGTGGCGACTTCGACCGCGACTCCTGCGACCGGCGCTGGTCGCAGGCGCTGGCCAAGGGTGCCTGGCACGAAAGCGCCAAGGAGCGCCGCGCGGGGACGCACGGGGACGCACGGCGAGCTGCTAGGTGCGACCGTCCGGCAGGAGCGGGCGCAGGAACGTGCGTTCGAACCGCTTCACGCAGCCCGACTCGTCGCGGATCCGCTCGGCCTCGATGAAGTCGGGATCGACGCCGAAGTGCGCGCGGTAGACCTCGTACTCGGCCAGACTCGGGAAGCTGAACAACGCGTAGGCGATGTCGCTGGCGCCCTCCGACGGCAGGAAGTAGCCGTGATGGGTGCCGCCGTGCCGGTCGACGAGCTCCATCCACCGCTTGGCGAAGCGCTCGAACGCGTCGATCGCGGCGGGGTCGATCTCGTACCGCAGGTGACAGGTGACCACTACGCGAGCGTAGCGACCGCTGCCTCGCGGCGACGCTTGCGCTCCTCGCGCACCAGGTCGAACGCCCCGAAGTACGGGCCGGCGGCGCCGAGCACGATCACGACGATGGCCGACGTCACGGAGACCGTCCGGAGCTTCGCCGCGACGGCGACCGCGACCGACATGACCATGTACAGGACGCCGTGCGTGAAGCCGAAGATGAACGTCACCGGCTGCGGATGGTCGATGACGAACGCGCAGAACATCAGCCCGGTGAAGAGCACGCAGTGGACGAGGGCCAGCGCGGCGAGGTTGCGCAGGCTCAGCAGCCGGGCCAGCCCGGAATCGTCCGGCGGGCGGGCTTCCGTCGGCTGCGCCTCGGTAACCATCAGCGGGATGATAGGAGCGGAACGGGTGCGGCCATCCTCACCCCGCCCGCCCGCGAGCCTCTCCTCGCACCTATATTCGGTGTGTCCGGACCGCGGCGGGTAGGGTTCGTTCGTGCATTCCGGTGGTTTCGTGGAACTGCGCGATCCGAATCCGGGAGCCTCATGATGGCCGATACGACCAGCGAGTCAGGCGCGACACGCGTCCGCTTCACGAATGGTGGCGCGTTCGCACTCGATGTCAGAAGCGAGGTCGAACGCTTCCTGGCAGAGCCCGGCCGGCGGCGGCGGGGGCGGATCGCGCTGCTCGTGAAGGCGCCGATCGGCGTCGGCGCGATGCTCGGCGGATGGGCCATCCTGGTCTTCGCCGGGCCCGGGCCGATCCTGGCGCTCGCGGCCCTCGCCCTCGTCGCCGTCGGCAGCCTCCTGACCGCCTTCTGCGTCCAGCACGACGCCAACCACGGCGCAACGTTCAAGGCGCGGCGCTGGAACTACCTGCTGGGCTGGACCGCCGACGTGATGCTCGGCGTCTCGAGCCACGCGTGGCGGGTGAAGCACAACGTCGCCCACCACACCTACACGAACGTCGCGGGCTTCGACGACGACATCGCGCTCTCACCGATCGCGCGCTTCGCGCCCGCCCAGTCGGCGCACCGGTGGTACCGCCTGCAACACCTCTACGTCTGGCCGCTCTACTGCTTCATGGGTCTGCGCTGGCAAATCGCGGACGACGCCTGGGCCTTCTGCCGCGGGCGCATCGGGCGCTCGAAGCTGCGCTGGCCGCGCGGCTGGGATCTCGCCGCCATGGTCGGCGGCAAGGCCATCTTCGTCGTCTGGGCGATCGTCGTGCCGCTGCTCGTCCATCCGTGGTGGCAGGTCGTCGTCGGCTTCGTCGGCGTCTCGTGCCTGATCTCGCTGGTGATGGCCGTGACGTTCCAGCTCGCCCACTGCGTCGAGGAGGCCGCGTTCGTGAGCGCCGAGGATCTCGGCGGCGAGCCGCGCGCGTGGGCGGAGCACGAGGTCGAGACGACGGTCGACTTCTGCCCCCGCAACCGCGTGCTCACCTGGTCGCTCGGAGGGCTCAACTTCCAGATCGAGCACCACCTGTTCCCGCGTGTCCCGCACACGCTCTATCCGTCGATCGCGCCGATCGTGCGCGCGGCCTGCGTGCGCCACGGCGTCAGCTACTCCGTCGCACCGCGGCTGCGCGACGCGCTCGGCAGCCACGTGCGTCACCTGAAGGCGATGGGTGCGCGCGGCGAGGCGCCCGACCTCGAGCTCGGCTGAACCCACTGGTCGAACTGCCGCTCGGCGGAAGGGAGTAAACTGGTCTCCGCAACCGTCGAGCAGCGGCTCGCCGCGGCGGCGGCGCATCACGGCCGACAGGGCCTGCGGGCCCGCGTGCGGCTGCGACTCCAGACTCCGAACGCGAGAGGGCCATGACCGACTACGCAGTCATCAACCCGGCGACGGGCGAGCGCGTGCGCACGTACGCGACGATCAGTGACGCCGATCTGACGGCAGCCATCGCCGCCGCCGATCGTTCGCACCGCGAGTGGTCGCGCTCGACGTCGGTCGAGGAGCGCGCCGCGCTCGTCCGCCGCATCGGCGAGCTGCACGTCGAGCATCGCCAGCGGCTCGGCGACATCATCGTGCGCGAGATGGGCAAGCCGATCGAGCAAGCGCTGGGCGAGATCGACTTCTGCGGTGCGATCTACGAGTACTACGCCGACAACGCGACGACGCTGCTGGCAGACGAGCAGATCGAGCTCTCCGAGGGCGACGGCTCGGCGCTCATTCGCCGCAGCTCGATCGGCATCGTGCTCGGGATCATGCCGTGGAACTATCCGTACTACCAGGTCGCGCGCTTTGCCGCCCCGAACGTCGCGATCGGCAACTCGGTGCTGCTCAAGCACGCGCCGCAGTGCCCCGAGTCGGCCGCGGCGATCGAGGAGCTCTTCCACGAGGCGGGTGTGCCCAAGGGCGCCTACACCAATATCTACGCCAGCAACGAGCAGATCGCCGACGTGATCGCCGACCCGCGCGTGCAGGGCGTGTCGGTGACCGGCTCGGAGCGTGCCGGTGCGGCCGTGGCCGAGATCGCCGGGCGCAACCTGAAGAAGGTCGTGCTCGAGATGGGTGGCTCCGACCCGTTCATCCTGCTCAGCACGGACGACCTCGACAACGTCGTCGAGTCGGCCGTCGCGGCGCGCCTCGAGAATGCCGGGCAGGCCTGTAACGCCGCGAAGCGCTTCGTGGTCGCAGACGACCTCTACCAGCCGTTCGTCGACAAGCTGACGGCCGCGATCACGGCCGTCGAGCCGGGTGATCCCACGTCGTCCGACACCGGGATGGGGCCGCTCTCCTCCACGACCGCGGCCGATCGGCTCGAGGACCAGCTGAAGCGCGCGGTTGCCGCGGGCGCGACCCTGGTGGCCGGCGGCGAGCGCAAGGGCAACTTCTTCGGCGGCACCGTGCTGACCGACGTCACCCACGACAACCCCGCGCATCGCGAGGAGTTCTTCGGCCCCGTCGCGGTCGTCTACCGCGTCGCCTCCGAGGCCGAGGCCGTCGAGGTCGCGAACGACACACCGTACGGGCTCGGCTCGTACCTGTTCACCACCGACTCCGACCAGGCGCTGCGCGTCGCCGACCAGATCGAGGCCGGCATGGTGTTCATCAACATCGTCGGCGCCGACGCGGCGGAGCTGCCGTTCGGCGGCGTCAAGCGCTCCGGCTTCGGCCGCGAGCTCGGCCGCTTCGGCGCCGAGGAGTTCGTCAACCGCAAGCTGATCCGGGTCGGCGGCTGATCCCTATCAGACGAGCCACGCCCAGAGAATGTTGACGATCTTCCAGCCGTCGGCCGTCTTCGCGAGCTGCAGGTGGTCGACGTACAGCGCGCACAGGCACGTCGCCGTCGCGAGGCCGTCATCGACCTGGTGCACCGTGATCTCGATCTGCCGGTCGCCGGGATCGCGCTGCTGGCCGACACCCTCCCGTGTCCAGCGGATCATCTGCTCCGCGGTGAGCGTCTCGATGCGCTCCTGGCCGGCATCGTCCACATCGAGTGAGCGCTTGGCCAGGTCGGGATGCAGTGCCCGTCGCATCCGCTCCGCATCACCGTCGAACCAGCCTTCGACGTAATCGCGCGCGGCTGCCGTGATTTCCTCGGTGGCGGTGGTATGAGCCGAGTTCATGGTCATCGCTCCTCCGTCGCTGCAGGAACCACGATTCTAGACTGCCGAGCCTCGTGTGGGTGCGTCCGTTTACCGGGTCCGGGTCGTGGGCAGAGGGCGCTCGGCGTACCATGCCGCCATGGAAGAATCGGGTGCGGCCCAGGCATCGGAGCTCATCTCGCAGCGGATCGCCGATCTCGGCGACTGGCGCGGGGAGACTCTCGCGCGAGTGCGGAAGCTCATCCACGAGACCGTCCCCGACGTCGCCGAGGGGTGGAAGTGGCGCGGCGTTCCGACGTGGGAGCACGACGGCATCATCTGCACGGGCGAGTCGTACAAGCAGTACATCAAGCTGACCTTCGCCAAGGGCGCGTCGGTGGCGGACCCCGCCGGGCTCTTCAACTCGAGTCTCGAGGGGAACGTCCGCCGCGCGATCGACATCCACGAGGGAGAGGAAATCGACGAGTCCGCCTTCAAGGCGCTCGTCCGGGACGCAGCCGCCGTCAACAGCGCTCGCAAGGCGCAACCTTCGCGAAAGGCGAAGTCCTGAGCGCTCGTCGGCCGTCGATCAGGGTCGCTTGGGGCCGCGCTTCCTGTGTCCGTCTTTCTTCGCCGGCTTCGAGGGCTTTCCGGGCTTTGCCGCCGGTGCGGCTGCCTGGGTCAGAGTCGCCGCAGATCCGCTGCTCAGCACCACGCTGACGACGCTGCCTGGCGGGATGCTGGTGCGGGCCGCGGGTACCTGGTCGATGATGAGACCGCTGGCCAACGACGCCGGGGCGGCGCCCGAGACGACCAGCCGGAGGTCGCGATCCGCAAGCTGCGCGGTGGCGGCGGCCACGCTGCGGCCGTCGAGGTCCGGTACCACGCGACCGGTGGCGGCCGGCGCCGCCGTCGGATCGGTCGTGGCCTGGCCGGCAGCCGCTCCCTCGGAGGGCGGCGTGTCGTCGGGTGACTGGATCACCGCGAACGCGCCGGCCACGCCCAGCGCCAGCACCGCCGCCACCGCGATCATCACGCCGGGCCGCCGGCGCTCACGGTTCGCGGCCGGCACCACGATCCGCGTTCGGTCGATCATGGATGGCGGCACGGCCACGGGGATCGTCTCGTCGTCGGGTGGCGCAAGCCGCTGCGTCGTGGCCGCAGCCAGGTCCGGGTCGAGCTGACGCTGGATCGTCGCGGCACCCGGCCGCGCCGACGGATCCTTGGCCAGCATGCGCAGTACGAGCGACGCCAGGAGAGGATCTGCCCGCTCGACAGCGGCCGGCAACGGCGGCGCCGGTGCCGTGGCGTGCAGCAGACCGGTCGCGATCGCCGTGTCGCCGCGGAACACCTTCTGCTTCGTCAGCGCCTCGTACAGCACGCACCCGAGCCCGTAGACGTCGACGGCCGCCGTACAGGCCTCGCCGCGCGCGGTCTCTGGCGCCCAGTACTGCGGGGTGCCGATCCGCGCGCCGGTTTCGGTGAGGGTGTGGTGATCGTCGACCCGGGCGATGCCGAGGTCGCCGATCAGCCAACGATCGCCCTGACGGAGGATGTTGCTCGGCTTGACGTCTCGGTGGATGACGCCCGCTGCGTGCATGGCGACGAGGCCCGAACTCACCTGCCGCGCGAGATCCCGTGCCGCCGCCGGCGTCAGCGCGCCGATCTTCAGCCGGTCGGCGAGCGAGCCGTCCGGACAGTAGCTGAGCACCAGGTACGGGTCGCGCGGATCGGACGACACGTCGAACACGGCGAGGACGTGCGGATGCGCGATCCGCGCCAGCGCGACGGCCTCCCGCGCGAAGCGCGCCTGCTCCTCGGTGCCGCCGAGCACGTCGCTGCGCAGGCGTTTGACCGCGACGTCGCGATGTAACTGCAGGTCGTACGCCCGGTACACGCGGCCGACGGCGCCGGAGCCGATCACCTCGTGCAGGACAAAGCGACTGTTGAGCGTGCGCGACACCCGATCGCCATCCCCGCTCAGCTCGTGGCGAATCATTCGCCGCGCCTACCAGGCGGTGAAGGTCGTGCGGATCGCGCCGATGCCGTCGATGCGCACCTCGACCACATCGCCGGGTGCGAGGAACCGCTGCTTCGCCTCGCCGACGCCGCCGGGCGTACCGGTGGCGATGATGTCGCCCGGCTCCAGCTCGACGATCGTCGACAGGTCGGCGATCAGGGTGGGCACGTCGAAGACGAGGTCGCCGAGCGACGCCTGCCGGCGCACCTCGCCGTTGACGGTGGTCGTCAGGTTTCGCGGGCCGAGGTCGCCCAGCTCGTCCAGGGTGACGATCCACGGGCCGACGGGCGTCGACGACTGCCACGTCTTGCCGGCGAACCACTGCAGGGTGCGACGCTGGAAATCGCGCATGCTGACGTCGTTCAGCACGGTCAGGCCCGCCACGTGTCCGAGCGCCCGCTCGACCGGGATGTCGCGGCCGCCGGTGCCGATCACGATCGCGAGCTCGCCCTCGTAGTCGACCTGCTCGCTGCCACGGGGGATCGCCACATCGGCGAACGGCTCGGTCAGCGCCCGCGGCAGCTTCGAGAACAGGGTCGGCCGGGGCGGCAGCTCGCGGCCCATCTCGAGGATGTGCGCCCGGTAGTTGAGGCCGACGCAGACGACCGCGCCGGGAGCCAGGATGGGGCGCAGCAAGTCGGCCTCGCCGACTGCCGTCGCATCGCCCGTTGCGGCCGCCCGTTCGGCGGCGGCCACCCCGCCGGTGCGGAACAGCTCGCCGACGTCGCCGTAGCCGGCGAGGACCACGGCATCCGAATCGCCGCGCATGACGGCTGCGCGTGGGCCGTCCGGCGTGCGCACCGTCGCGAGGCGCACCCTACTGTCCCGAGCCGGCGGTGGCGGGGATTTCTCTCACGTCAATCATCATCGCGAGAGTCTGCCATGGCGAAACCGCTGCCCCGGCGGGGCGAGCGGCGGTAGGATCTCGGCCGTGCCCGAGCCGACGCCTGCCAAGACCGTGCTGATGTCCGGCGGGAGCCGGGGCATAGGTCTCGCCATCGCCCTGCGCCTCGCCCGCGACGGGGCGAACATCGTCCTGCTGGCCAAGACCGACCAGCCCGACCCGCGGCTGACCGGCACCATCCACACGGCGGTGGCGGCGATCGAAGAGGCGGGCGGACGCGCGCTGCCGGTCGTCGGCGACGTGCGCAGCGACGACGACGTCGAGCGCGCCGCCGCCGCGGCGGTCGACACCTTCGGCGGCATCGACATCGTGGTCAACAACGCCAGCGCGGTCGACATCCGGAAGACCCCGGAGATCGCGATGAAGCGGTACGACCTGATGCTCGACGTTAACGTGCGCGGCACCTTCCTGCTGTCGAAGACGGCGATCCCGCACCTGCGCAATTCGTCCAATCCGCACATCCTGACGCTGTCGCCGCCGCTGCACCTGGACGGCTACTGGCCGGGCCGGCACCTCGCCTACACGCTGTCGAAGTACGGCATGAGCCTCTGCACGATCGGCCTGGCCGAGGAGCTCCGCGAGGTCGGCATCGCGGCCAACTCGCTCTGGCCGCGCACGCTGATCGCGACCGATGCGATCCGCAACATCCTCGGCGGCGAGGAAGCGATGGCCGGCACGCGATCGCCCGAGATCGTCGCGGACGCCGCGCACGCCATCTTCCGGCGCCCGGCCCGTGAGTGCACCGGGAACTTCTTCATGGACGACGAGGTGCTCGCCGAGGAGGGCATCGTCGACCTCGAGCACTACCAGTACGGCACCGGCGAGCTCCTGCCCGACATCTTCCTCTGACACCTCGCGGCGAACAACGCCGGAACCGCTGCGAATCGACGTCAGGCGGTGCGGCCGAACCAGCGCGCGCGGCGGCTCGAGCCGAACTGCTCCTTGAGGACGCGCATGTCGTCCGACGGCTCGTGGAAGACGCCCGTGGGGGAGGGGCCGGAGAGGAAGTCGACGTCGACGCGGCCGATGCGGTCGTCGCCGAACTCGATGTAGCAGGAGCCCGTGCCGGTGTGGGTACCGGTGTCGCCGGTACCGCGGATCCGTCCGATCAGCGTCGCCGCCAGCGCGCGGGCGGCGCCCTCGGCGA
This sequence comes from Gaiellales bacterium, assembly GCA_046598415.1. Taxonomy (GTDB): domain Bacteria; phylum Actinomycetota; class Thermoleophilia; order Gaiellales; family F1-60-MAGs149; genus VFJZ01. Next base: position 12,494 of record JBKJIG010000095.1, on the reverse strand, counting down.
ACACGCCCGCCTTGGGCGTGCCCTGCGTCGCGACGTCGCCGATCGCGTACACGCCCTCGAAGCGGGTCGCGAGGGTGGCCGAGTCGACCGGGACCGAGCCGTCGACCGCCAGGCCGCTCTCGACCACGACCTGCGGAGCCCGGTGCCTCGGGACGCCGAGGAAGAGGTCGAACGCGAGGTCGTCGCCGCGCTCGAGCACGACCTTCCCGGTGTCGTGGTCGACCGCCTTCACCTTCGTGCTCGGCACGAACGCGATGTCGCGCTCGGCGAAGGCGCCGACGAGCGCCACCGACGTGTCGGGTGACGGCGGCACCGGCGTCGGGAACGGCAGCACGAGGGTGATCGTGCACTGGTTGCGGACACCGCGCCGGACGAGGCTGTCGTGCAGCATCAGCGCGCACTCGCTCGGCGCCGGCGGGCACTTGAAGGGCGCCCCGCAGACGCCGATCACCGCGGCGCCCGAGCTGAAGGCCGCGAGCTTCTCGCGCATCCCGAACGCCCCCGGGTACGAGTAGAACTCGTGCTCCTCGGTCAGGCCGGGCGTGGCCGCGTAGTCGTAGTCGGCGCCCAGCGCGACGACGAGGATGTCGGCGTCGTAGCTGCCGTTCGCGGTGGTGACGCGACGATGCTCCGGGTCGATCGCCGTCACCGTGTCGCGCACGAAGTTCACGCCCGGCTTGACGAACTCGGTGTACGGCAGCCGCACGGCGTCGGGCGCCACGCCGCGGAACATCACGTCGAACTTCGAGTAGCCGAACACGAAGCTGTCGCCGTGATCGATCAGCGTGATGTCCGCGTCGCCGGCGACCTCCTCCGAGAGGAGCGTGCTGAGCTCCATCCCGCCGAAACCCGCCCCCAGGATCACGATGCGCTGCGCCATGCCGAGATTATGCGTTCCGCGCTCGCGGCGTGTGGCGATGGCCGGGCTACGCCACACGTGCGTCGGACGCGGCGCCGATGCCCAGCACGTCGAGCAGCGCGCCGACCGCGGCCGGGTCGAACTGCGTCCCGGCGCCGCGGCGCAGCTCGAGCGCGGCGTCCTCCGGGCTGCGGGCGGGCGCGTACGGGCGCCCGCCGGTGATCGCCGAGTAGGCGTCGGCGGCGGCGACGATGCGCGCCTCGACCGGGATCGCCTTCGCGACGAGGCCGTCCGGGTAGCCGGTGCCGTCGAAGCGTTCGTGGTGGTGCCGCACCGCGGGGGCGGCGTCGCGCAGCGCCGCGATGTCGCGGACGATCGCCTCGCCCAGCGCCGGGTGCGTGTGGATCGCCGCCCACTCGCCGTCGTCGAGCGGCCCGGGCTTCGTGAGGATCGCCTGCGGTATCGCCGCCTTGCCGACGTCGTGCAGCCAGCCCCCGAGCCGGCAGCGGAGGACGATCTCGCCGGGCAGCCCGAGGCGTTCGGCGGTCTGGGCGCTGAGGGCCGCGACCAGCTCCGCGTGGGCGCTCGGCGCTCCCTCGTGCGCGCTCGCAACGATGGCCAGTGCGCGGGCCACGCAGACGGTCTCCGAGTCGGCCGCCGCATCGATGGTCGCGAGGTGCGGTACCAGCGAGACACGGTTGCGCCCGTGCCGCTTCGCGTCGTACAGGCAGCGATCGGCGGCATCCACGAGCGCGTCCAGGCTCACGAGGTCGCCGCCCGCGCGCACACCGCCCATCGACACCGTCAGCCGCAGGCTCACGCCCGCAGCCCCGACCGGCGCGGCGGCGATCACCGTGCGCAGGCCATCGGCGCGCCAGTGCAGCTCCGCGTCCGACTCGATGCCGCGCAGCAGGACGGCGAACTCCTCGCCGCCCCAGCGCGCCAGGCAGTCGTCGGGGCCGATCGAGCGCTGCAGCCGGCGGGCGAGCTCGACGAGCACGGCATCGCCCACGACGTGCCCGTAGGCGTCGTTGACCTGCTTGAAGTGGTCGGCGTCGAGAAGCACGAGCGCGCAGTTGCCCGGGTGCTCGGCGAGCGCGGCCTCGGTGACCTGGCTGAAGTGGCGACGGTTGAAGGTGCCGGTGAGCTCGTCGGTGCGGGCGCGGAGCTCGGCCGCGTGACGCGCCTCCTCGAGCTCGGCGTGCGCCTCGCGCATGTCGGCCATGCTGCGCAGCAGGTCGTCCTCCAGCCGCCGGCGCGCGGTGATGTCGCGGCTGACGCCGTCGAAGAACAGGGTGCCGTCGGCGTCGCGCCGCGGCCGCAGCTGCTCCGAGACGATGCGCTCGCGCCCGTCCAGGCCGCACACGCGGTACTCGAGATCGATCGTCTCGCCCAGGTGCGTCGCATCGACGCACGACCGCCACCGCGCCCGGTCGTCGGGGTGGACGAGCGCCTCGTACGCCTGGTACTCGTCGACCGCCGGATCGAGCGTCCCGCCGATCAGCGCCTCGCGGTTCGGGCCCCGGTAGACGTCGCGGTTGGCGGCGTCCAGCGTGAACAGGTGGGCGTCCATCGCCTCGACCACCTGGGACAGCGACGCGTGGGTCTGCGCCAGCTCGGCCCGCATCCGACGGCGCTCGGTGACGTCGGAGACGATGCCGCTGATCTCGGCCGATCCGTCGGGCTTCTTGTTGGCGACACCGCGGTCGTGCACCCAGCGCGTGATGCCGTCGGCGCCGCGCAGCCGGTACTCGACCTCGGCGCTCTCGCCCGTCGACTGGGTCGCGATGAACGCGTCGTAGGCGGGCCGGTCGTCGGGGTGGACGGCCGCGTCCCAGTTCTCCATCGCGCTGTCCGGCTCGGCGCCGCCGAGGAGCCGTTCGGCACCGGGGCCCTGGAACAGCTCCTCCAGCTGGCCGTCGGGACGTGCGACGGCCAGATAGACGTGCTCGCCGACCACGTCGAGCAGCTGGGTGAAGCGGTCGCTGACCATGGCGAGCCGCGCCGCCATCTCGTGCCGCGCCGTGACGTCGGAGAGGGTGCCCGTCACGAACACGCGGCCGGCGGGCCCGCGGCGCGGGCGGGCGCGATCCCACAGGAAGCGCGTGACGCCGTCGAGGCCGAGGAAGCGGTACGTGACCTCGGCGTCGATGCCCTCGAGCAGGTCCTGGTTGAAGCGCTCGTAGTCGCTCCAGTCGTCGCGGTGGATGCGCGACTCCCAGAACGCGCCGAGCTCGACGCCGGCCGGGACGTCGCCGCCGATGTAGCGCGCCAGCCGCGGCACCTCGGTGTTGCCGATGTAGTGGCCGTCGGCCGCCACCTCGCCGCGGTAGACGTCTTCGTCGAACAGGTCGAGGATGTCCTCGAGGCCACCGCTCGCCACCGGTGCGCGGCCGAGCAGACGGGCCCCGAGGCGGCGGGCGCGCGTGGCGATCCGGCGCGCGTCGGTCGGCGCATCGTCGGACGCGGAAGATGGAAGTCCGGCGGACATCTGCCTGGTTGAGCTATCGGCACCGCCGCGGTGTCGCTTGACGCTCGCCCGGGTGTTCGTGGCCCGATTCCGATGGCGCGTTCGTACCTGGCACGGATACCAGCCGGATCGAAGTACGATTTCGGCCGGCGACGAACGGAGCGAACAGTGACGGGTCCGAGCGCGACGAGGGTCGAGGGCTGGCGGCAGCGGTTTGCGAACCGCCCGGAGTGGGAGCGGCTCGACTTCGCGCCCGAGGAGTACGCCGACCGTCAGGCGCGCGTCCGCGCCGCGATGGAGGCTGCGGGCATCGACGTGCTCCTGGTTGTCGACCCGAAGAACCTGAACTGGCTGATCGGCTTCCGCGCCAAGAGCTACCAGGAGTTCCAGTGCCTCGTCTTCCCGCTGGAGGACGAGCCGCTCACCATCCTCTGCCGCAAGGCCGAGGTGGCCGAGCTGACCGACCTGACGCTCGCCGACGAGGTGCGCGGCTGGTCGGGGCAGGAGCCCGAGGATCCCGTCGACGTGCTCGCCGACGTGCTGCGGGCGAGAGGCTACCTGGGCCGCCGGGTCGGCGTCGAGTGTCCGTACTACTACCTCTCGGCCCAGGATCACACCAAGATCGTGGAGCTGCTGGGGGATGCCTACGCGCTCGACGCGACGTCGCTGGTGGAGCCGCTGAAGCTGGTCAAGTCGCCCGCCGAGCTCGCGCTGATCCGCCGCGCCGCAGGCATTGCCGACCGCGGCATGCACGCCGCCGTCCTGGCGATCCGCGAGGGCGCCTCCGAGTTCGACGTCGCCGCCGCGCTCTACCACTCGCTGCTCACGAACGGCAGCGACCTGCCGGCGAGCCCCGTCAACTTCATGTCGGGCGAGCGCACCGCCTACGGACACGGCGCGGCGACCGAGCGGCGCATCCGCCGCGGCGACGCCATGCACCTCGAGTACGGCGCGGCGTACCACCGCTACACGTCGACGATCGGCCGCAACCTCTCGCTCGGCGAGCCGTCGCGCCGCCACCAGGAGCTGCACGACATCAACCGCGCCGCGTGCGACGCGCTGATCGCCGCCGTGCGGCCCGGCATCTCGTCCGAGATCCCGCATCTGGAGGCGAAGCGCGTGATCGCCGAGGCGGGCCTCGAGGCCGGCCGCACGCATACCTCGGGCTACGGCATCGCACCCGGATTCCCGCCGTCGTACGGCGAGAGCATCCACTTCCACAGCGGCTACCCGTACAGCCCGGCCGAGCTGCGGGAGGGCATGGTGATGACGATCGAGCCGCCGATCTTCCTGCACTCGGAGCGCCTCGGCGTGCGATTGCTCGACAACCTGCTCGTCACGGCCGACGGCGCGGAACTCTTGTCGGACTATCCGCGCGATCTGCTCGTCGTCGGCTAGCGCGCCGGCGCCGACGTGCGTGATCGGCGCACGTCGTGACAAACGGTGCAAGAATGTCCGCCCCGGTGGTCACAGGCCGCCCGGGAAACGGCTGGCCGATGGCGTATCGGCCCTCGTAGGCCGAGTCCGTCGCGCAGTCGTCGGCCCCGAGGCAGGCGATGGCCGGCGGACCTGACCCGTCCGCCGGGTCGAGGCTGACGAACCGTGGATCGATCGCGCCCAGACCCCTGCGCGAGATCACGGCCGCCGGCAGAACGAACGACTCCCAACCCAGGTCGCCGGCAGGAGGAGCGACCGCGTCAGGACCAACCATCTCCGGTGGGTGTACAGGCACTGCCAGGGCTTGCACTTCTGCTTACCACGTACAAGGACGGCGAGCTCATGCGTAAGACGAACAAGCCCCGGACGATCCTCCTCTGCCCGGGCCCGGTCCTGCTCTCGAAGACCGTGCGGCGCGCTGTCGGCCGCGCGAACATGGGACATCGAGAAGCCGACTTCTCGGCCGTCCTGGTCGAGAGCGCGGAGCTGCTGCGACCGATCGTCGGCATCGACGACACGTACGAGGTCGCGCTCATCACGGGTTCCGGAACGGCCGCCAACGAGACGGTCCTGTCGAGCTTCGGCAGCCGCGGGCCGGTGCTCATCATCAGCAACGGCGAGTTCGGCGAGCGCCTGTTCGCGGTCGCCGCTCTGCACAACGCCGACGTCGATCACCTGCAGTTCGCCTGGCAGACGCCGATCGATCTCGACGCCGTGTCCGGGGCGCTGGAATCGCGCGCGTACTCGATGGTCGCCGTCGTCCACCACGAGACCAGCACCGGCATGCTGAACCCGGTCGCCGCCATCGCGAAGCTGGCGCACGCCAACGGCGCGATCGTCTCGGTCGACGCCATCTCGAGCATCGGCGCCGAGGACATCCGCGCGAAGGAGTGGGGCGTCGACATCCTCGTCGGCGCGTCGGGCAAGGCGCTCTCCGCGATGCCCGGGGTGGGAATCCTGGTCGTGCGCTCGGAGCTGCTCGACACGCTCACGGAGTCGTCCGGGGCCGGCCACTACCTCGACCTCTACAACCACTTCTACTACATGCGCAACTACACCCAGACGCCGAACACGCCGGCCGTGCACGTGTTCATCTCGCTGCACGCGTCGCTGCGGGAGATCACCGCGCTCGGCGTCGAGCGCTTCCGCGAGACCATCCGTCAGCGTGCGCTCTACACGCGCCGGCAGGTGACGCGCATGGGCCTGGTCTACGCCGCGTACGACGGCGCCAACTCGAGCGTCATCACGTGCATCGAGCTGCCCGAGCAGCTCAGCTTCGCCCAGCTGTCGCGGCGGTTCCGGCGCAAGGGCATCGTCATCTACAACGGCAAGGGCGTCCTGAAGGACCGCATCTTCCAGATCGGCCACATCGGGGCCCTGCGAGCCGACGACACGGCATTCGCCGTTCGTCAGCTGCGAAAGCTGCTGGAGCGTCCCGAGCGCGTCGCAGTCGCGACCGCGGCGACCCGCGACGCGCAGCCGGCCCATGGCGTCGCCTAGTCCGCGGCCGGACCGATCCGCGGTCGTCGAGCCGAACTACTTCAGCAACTGGGGCGACCTCTGGTACCCGCGGCTGGCCAACAGCCTGCTGCTCGAGACCGCGAGCCGCATCGGCCGGCTGACGCCCACGATGGTCACGATCGGCTCGTTCGCGCTCTACGTGCTGGCCGCAGGGCTGATCGTCGCCGGCGGCTGGTGGAGCGTCGTCGCAGCCGTGCTGCTGCCGCTCTCCTACGTGCTCGACTGCCTCGACGGGCAGCTGGCGCGGTACACGGCGCAGACCTCGGCGATCGGTGACTACCTCGACAAGACGCTCGACGTGCTCAAGGTCGGCGTCATCAACCTCGCATTCGCGGTGGCGGCCTACCGGATGTCCGGCGAGGCGTACTACTTCCTGCTCGGGTTCGCGTCCAGCTTCGGCTTCCTGTTCCGCTACTACATCAAGCTCGAGACGATGTTCGGCGCCATGCAGCGCGACGCCGAGTATCTCGCGAAGTCCGGCGTCCGGCGGCGTCAGCTGTACGCCACGCTGGACGCCGAGCGGGCCGCGCCGAAGACGTTGCGTCAGCGCCTCGACTGGATCTGGTTCCGCAACCGATCGGTGTTCGCGCTGGACGAGGCCGAGCACATCACGTTCGGCGCGCTGGCCGCGCTCATGCACCGCCCCGATCTGTGGTGCTGGCTGTTCGGCATCGGGCAACTCGTCATCGCCCTCGTGCGCTTCGTCGAGCGCGGCAGCCAGCTGCAGCGCCGCCCCGAGTCGCTCACCTATCCACTCCGCAAGTAGAGGAACCACAACGTCATGAAGGCCCTCATTCTCCTGGCGGGCGCCGGCCGGCGCCTGCACCCGCTCACCATCGACTCGCCCAAGTCGCTGCTGCCGATCGGCGACAGCACCGTGCTCGAGCACATGCTCACGAAGCTGCTGCGCGCCGACGTCACGTCGTTCGTCGTGGTCTGTGGCTTCATGGAGGACACGATCCGCGGCTACATCGGCGGGCTGTTTCCCGACCTCGATGTCACCTATGTGACGAACGAGCACTTCTTGACGACCAACACCGGCTGTTCGCTCCTGGTCGCGCGCGATCACCTCGACGGCGAGGCGTTCATCAAGCTGGACGGCGACGTCATCTTCGACGACGAGGTGCTGGAGCGCCTGCTGGCCCAGGAGGAGGGCCCGAGCTACGTGTGCATCGACAGCTCGGACATCGGCGAGGAGGTCATCAAGGTCGTCTGCAACGGGACCGGCGACATCGTCCGCATCGGCAACACGTTGAACGTCGACCACGCGATCGGTGAGTCGATCGGCATCGAGCGCATCAGCCGGGTCACGAGTGCGGCACTGTTCGCGAGCCTCGAGGCGATGATGGCCGATGCCGCGAACCACCAGAACTACTACGAGGTGGCGTACGACGAGATCGTGCGGGCGGGCGCGTCGTTCAAGGCGCTCGACATCACCGGCCTGCACTGGGTCGAGATGGACGATCTCGCCGATCACACCCAGGCGCAGGCGTACTTCGGTCTCGCGGGGCTGCGCGGCTGAGCCGGCGCCGCGAGTCGCGACCGTCGCGCGCGAATCGTGCCGACGCGCGCGCGGTCCCGCACGGAACTCGCGCACGCGACAAATTCGGAACCAGGTACGGAATTTGTCGAGTAGAGCCGGCGCGGCGAGTGGCGACCGTCGCGCGCGAATCGTGCCGACGCGCGCGGTCCCGCACGGAACTCGCGCACGCGACAAATTCGGAACCAGGTACGGAATTTGTCGAGTAGGCGCTGGACTCAGCCGATCAGCGGGTTCCAGTCGTCCCAGGTGGCCGCCGTCGGGTTTCGGCCTGCGCGGGCCGTGATCTCGACCTTCTGGCTGGCGCCGGGCTCGGCGGCGTAGACGAGCTCGACCACGTGCCTGCCCTCCTCGAGCTGGTCGACCGAGGCGATCAGGCCGCGGCCGACCGGCTCGCCGTCGACGAGCCAGACGACGTCCTCGTCGGGTCGTGGGCCGCCCGGGCGCTCCCGGTCGAGCACTGCGCCCTCGAGGATCACCGGCGTGCCGGCGACGATCTTCGCAGTCGCGTCGGGCCGCGCGATGGCCACCGTGGCGCCGCGCTTCGCGACCGCGAACGTGTCGGTCGCGTCCGACGCCGAGCGCATGCCGTTGCTGTACGTGACGGCGAAGCGGCAGTCCTCGCCGCCCGGCATCTCGGCCAGGTCGATCTCGACCGTCTCGCTCGGCGGGCCGACGTAGACCGGCTGGAACCGGCCCTCGCCCCACTGGTAGACGACCAGCATGCTGGCCTCGTCGCCGGGCGCGCTGAACGTCGACCGGATCACGATCTCATCCTTCTTGCGGCGGCCCAGCTTCACCTTGAGGCGGGCCGGCTCGGCGATCTCGCGCCGCCACAGCACCAAGTCGTCGCGGCGCAGCTGGACGACGCTCGCGTCGTCGCGCAGCTCGATGTACGCGGTCACGCGGAACTGCCGCGCGTCGCCGGGGGCGCAGTCGACCACGCGGCTGACGCTGGCGAGCTCGCGGTGGAGCGTCTCGCCGGCGCCGTCGAGCAGCTCGACGACCACGTCGCTCGACTCGACCACGGGCCACTCGTGCACGTTGGTCGTCGAGCGGCTGCGCTGCGGCGTGAACCGGCCGGCGCGGTCGAGGCTGCCGCGGATGAGGAGTACCTCCTGCTCGGCCATGTCAGCCTCCCACCTGATCCCAGAGCCGGTCCCAGCGAGCTGGCACCGGCCACGTGTTGTTCGGACTTCCGCAGTACGTCATGACGTCGAACACGCCGATGCCCGCCAGGGTCAGCGCGAGGTTGCGCGTCACGTCGAACGGCACGTCGATCAGCTGCGCGTTGTTGGGCCACGTGCTGGCGGCGTCACCGCCGGTCGCCGTCTGGCCGTTGGCGCACAGCAGGCCGACGTGTCTCTGGGCGAGGCAGTGCGAGATCTCGTGCGCGGCGTACGGCCCGTCGCTCGGCGGCGTGAAGCACACGTTGCTCGGGATGTCGTACGCCTTGCCCCGGAAGAAGACGCCGGGGATGAGGATCCAGATCGTCCCGTCCTCGTCCGGGCAGTCGGAGCCGAGCCACTCGGTCAGCGCCTCCCACACCGAGCAGTTGTGCCGGTCGTCGAAGTCGTCGAGCAGGCCCTGCTGGCCGTTCGCGTTGGCGGTCGGCGTCTGGATACCGACGCCGCCGAGCGCGGAGATGTTCGCCGTCGGCGTCGGCAGCAGCGGCACCGCGCCGCGCAGCGTGTTCTGGCAGACCGCGTCGGTCGGCGTGCTGCCGCCCCAGTTGACGCGGATGTAGCGGAACTCGAGCGTGCGGCGGTGCTGGAACGTAAACGAGCCGGTGTTGAACGATGCCTGGCCGGCGAAGCCCGCGAAGCCGCCGGCCGCCCCGAATCCGGCTACCCGGGCCTCGATCTCGTACGACACCGTGCCGTCGTTCCAGAAGGGCGGGATGAGGAAGTTGAGCGTGTCGTTGGTGTTGTTGCGCTGCGGGTTGGCGACGACCGTGATGGACGCGCCGGGGTTCGCCGCCATCGGCAGGCTGCCGTTCGCCGCGTCGAACCAGGGCGACCGCGAGCCGTTCGCGCGGCGCACGCGGATCCGGCCCTTGACGCCGGCCACGACGTTGCCGCCGAAGCCCGCGAGGCCGTGCCGGACGGTGACGCGCACGACGGTCGGCTTCGACTGCACGAGGCGCACCGTGTTGGCCGTGTTCTGGATGCTCTGGGTCACCTCGACGCCGGCGATGCTGAGGCTCGGCCGGCGCGAGGCGACGACCGTGACGTCGCGCGTCGTGGTGCCGCACGGGCCGGTGACGGTGACGCGGTACGTGTACACCGACGCCTGCGTGTACGACGGCGCGGCCAGCAGGTACGAGCTCGTCCCCGGATTGACCAGCGAGGTCGAGCCGGCGAACGCCGGCCCCGCGGGCGAGGTGCGGTCGACGCGGACACTCGTCGTGTTGCGCACCGTCCAGGCGAGGAACACGCCGCCGCCCGGCTCGACCACGGCCAGCGCGGCGCCGTTGGCCGTGAACGCGTCGATGAGCGGCGCGCCGGCACGAATCTGGTTCACCGGCGTCAGGGGCGGGCACTCGCGGAACGGCGGTACCCACGGCAGGCTCTGGCCGATGAAGCAGCCGAGCGCGCGGATCTCGTCAGCCACCCGGTTCTGCTCGGCCGCCCAGGCGTCGTAAGCGGCGATGTACGCCGCGTCGCCGAAGCCCACGGGGCCGGTCGTGACACCGCCGGGGAGCACGAAGGTGATCTTCTTGCTCGTCCAGTTCGCCGCCGTCACGGACACCGGCCGGCAGCCGTCGGCGGTCGGGATCAGCAACACGGTGGTGGCGCGCGACGAAAACCCGCTGCCGTGCAGGACGACGGTGTTGCCGGCGCAGGCGCCACCCTGCTCGATCGAGGTGATGCCGTCCGACCACGTCACCTTCGCCGGCCGTTTGGGCGGCAGGATCGCGGCGCGGGCCTTGATCTGCCTGGACATCTCGATCACGCACGCGATCCAGCGGATCTGGCGCCAGTCGATGTACTCGAACGGCTCGTGCCACCACGGGTAGACCGGGCACCAGTTCTCCGGATCCCAGCCGCGGTGCTTCGGCTTCAGCAGGTCGAGGAGGTCGTTGACCGTCTTCGGCGGCTTGAAGTGAAGGCCGAGATCGCCGCCGGGAACGCCGGGGATGCCGCCGCCCGGCAGCCCCGGGATCCCGCCTGGATCGAGGCCGCCGAGCGAGCCGGACATCGTCTGCATCGGGGCGGGCGGCAGCCACGCGAGCTGGCCCCGCATCCCCATCGCCTCGATCTGCGCGGCCACGCCCAGCTCGCCCTCGCGCTGCCAGGCATCGACCAGCGACGCCATCGGCGTCGCCGCGGCGGCCAGCACGACGAGCGCGCCGGCGGCGTCGGCCGCGGCCTGCGGGTCGTCGCCGTGCAGCCACGCCACGGCGAGCGTCAGGCTCATCAGCCCGGGCTCGTCCAGCAGGCTGCGCTGCGACTCGTCGTCGCGCTTGTTGATCGCGCTGATCGTGGCGTGCTGCTCGAGAACCGGCCGCGACGATTTGTCGTCGTCACAGCCGCAGCCGCAGCCCCTGTGCCTCGCGGCGGCGTCGAGCATCGTCGCGCCGGTCTGCAGCCGCAGGCTCGCCAGCGTCCCCTGCAGCTCCGTCATCGCGTGAACATCGCCGGTCAGCGCCCGCGTCGTCAGCGTCGCGACATTGTCGAGTTGCCGCAGCGGCTCGGTCAGTCCGACGACGAGCCGCGTGATGGTGGCGAAGTCGGCGGCGCTCGACTCTGCGATCGTCCGCACCGTCGCGGCGATGTCGTTCCAGTGGACGGGCGAGACGAGCTCGTACCTCGCCGGCCAGCCGGTCGTTCGTGCAGCCATCGAATCGCGCCTCTCGGTGACACGGCCCCCGACCCTCGGACGGACCGTAGCACCGTGCCTCGTTGCTGCCTAGACCAACGCGGCACGTCCGAAACGCTTACGCCAGGGACTTGCATTCGGTAGTTACTAGATATATATACTCGATATCTAATGAAGCACGCGTTCCTCACCCTCCTCGCCGGCAGCCCGGCGCACGGGTACGAGCTGAAGCACGCCCTCGAGCAGCGGTTCGGGGACCTGCTACCGCCGATCAACGTGGGCCAGGTCTACACGACCCTCGCGCGACTGGAGCGCGACGGATTCGTCGAGAGCGCCCAGGTCGAGGGCGACGGACGGGGCAAGCGGGTCTACGCGCTGACCGACGCCGGGCGGGCCGAGATCGCCGCCTGGCTCGAGGCGCCGAGTCCGGCTGCGAGCCTGCGGGACGAGTTCGTGACGAAGCTCGTGCTCGGCGGGCTGACCGGCATTGTCGACCCGCGCCACCTCGTCGAGCGGCAGCGACACGAGCTGCTGCAGACGCTCCGCGATCTTGAGGCGCGGCGCACCGGCGGCCCGAACGGCGTCGCCGCCGACCTCCTGATCGAGAGCGCGGTGCTGCACACAGAGGCTGAACTGCGGTGGCTCGATTACGTCACCGCGCGGATCGTGACCACCACGAAGGAGGGCGGCGATGGAAGCCGCGATTGAAGCCAGAGGCCTTGCCAAGACGTACCGCAGCGAGGACGTCGAGGTGCTCGCCCTCCGCGGCGTCGACCTCGTGATCGACCGCGGTTCGTTCGTCGCGGTGACAGGACCGAGCGGCTCCGGCAAGTCCACGCTGCTGC
>JBKJIG010000088.1:0-13484 GCA_046598415.1 Gaiellales bacterium | reverse complement strand
TGCCGCGACAGCGGACACGGTCAAGCGCGTGACAGCCCTTCAACTCGCTGATCGCGCCTTCGCCGTGGCTCATCCGATCAAGTGTCGCGCTCACCCCGCGGGCGGTACGCATCCGCTGGTAGGCGGCGTTCGCGCCGACACCGTTCTTCAGCATCACTCGTTGCGGCGGGATGAACGCCTCGACACCGAGCCGCTCCAGCGTCGTATAGCTCGCCTCACTTGCGTAGCCACGATCCGCACAGACCTCACGCGCCTTGTGGCCAGCGAACCGGGCCCGCCGGATCAGCTCCGGCAACGCCGCCGCCTCGCTGCCAGTGACGCGCTCGGCGACGACCGCGACGATCACCCGGCACTTCGGGTCGGTCGCGACCTGCACCCGGTGCTGCAGATGCGAGCGCTGCCCAGGCTTGTAGCGAAGCGCCGCATCCGGATCGGTCGTCGACACCGCCGTCGCATTCCGCGCCTGGCGCTTTGGCACCTTGCCGCCCTGGAACGGCGCAACCTGCAGTGCCGGCGCCGGTGCCGGTGCCGGTGCCGGCAGCGATCCGCCCGGCCCCGCACTCCCGTCCGACCCGCCGTCGGCGTCGTCAGCGGGCGCGTCGACCGCGACGAGGTTCGCGCGCAGGCTCCGCAGCGCCGCGTTCGCCTCGACATGGGTGGCATCCACCACCAGCCTGGTGCCATCGAGAAGCCCCGCCTCGCGGCACTGCCCGAGCACCTGCACGAACAACTGCTCGAACACCGACGAGTTCGCGAACCGCACACACTGCGCGTAGCTGACCGTCGCGTGGCTCGGCAACCGCTCCGTCAACCCGTAGCCGAGAAACCGACGCACCGCCAGGTCGCGCTCCGCCAACCGCAGCGTGTCACGCATCGCATGACGCCCCTCGATCGCCGCAACCAGAAACAACTTCAACAACACCGCCGGATCGATCGACGGACGACCATCAACGGCGTAGAACCTGGCCGCCGACGCACGCACCGCCCGCCACGAAATCACCCGCTCAATCCGGCGGTACCGATCATCGGCCGCGACCAACTCATCCAGGCAGACCATCTGCAGCTGCAGCGTCTCCGACCCCGTCCGTGCCTCACCCATCGCCATACCGCATTGTCCTCAACCGACCGGATGGACCGACCTTCTTTGACGGGCTCCTAGAGGTGCAGCATGCGAGCCAGACGCTGCGCTGCTGCGCGGTCGCGCGGGACGTGCGACGTGCGATGATCGTCGCCGTGGTGGCCGTGTTCGCCGTGGCCCCTCCCGACGCTGATCGTCGCAAGGGTGCCGTTGGCAAACACGTCGTAGCCGACGTAGAGCTTGCCGTTCGCCCACTCGAGGCCCGCGGGCGTCGGGAGTTCGATCAGCGTCTTGGGCGCGCCGTGCACGATCTGCGACACCTTGCCGGCGAAGATCTCGGACACGTAGATCTGGCCGCGTGGCCCGATCGCGAGGTTGGTGGCGCCCAGCAGGCCGGTGGCGACCCGCCGCATCTTGCCCGACTTCGGGTTGATGCGGTACACGGATCCGCGAGCACCGAGGCTCGCGTCTTCGACGCCGCCCGGGAGCGTGGTCACGTAGAGGTAGCCGTCACGGCCAATCTCGACGTCGGTCGGGACGGGCTCGAAGTTGTAGGTCAGTCCGACGGCACACGCGGGCAGGTTGTTCGCGGTGGCGCCGGCGGCCGTGACGACGGCCGGCTGCGGCGGCAACACGGCGACGACGCGAAGCTTGCCGCTCTTCGAGATGTCGAAGATGGCGTTGGCGGCGGCGTCCGCTACGTAGTTGTGACGGCCGTCGACGGCGACCGCGTACGGGTGCGAGTCCACGATGCCGGTGTACTGCGGCGGTCCGGCGTCGGCGACCGGCCACTGGGCTGCGCAGGAGGCGTCGATCGTCGGGAAGCCGTACGAGACGTTCGCATCGGGGTTGTGCTGGGACTCGTAGTCGAGGATGTCGCGGACGAGCACCGGCGAGCCGTCCTTCTTCAGACGGTTGAAGGCCGACGCCGAGACCTCGTGGGTCGTGGGATCGGAGGTCGACGAGGTGTAGAAGACCTCGTGATGGCGCCCGACATCGACGCCTGCGATCTCGTTGCCGGGATTCGACGCGACGTCGGTCCGGCTGCCGCCCGGCCCGAACTTGGTGAGAAGACCCGCAAACGCCTGCGACACGTAGACCGAATGTCCGTCGACGGCCAGCTGGAGCGGGCCTGCAAGTCCCTGGGCGATCGGAGCGGAGAGCTTCGGAGCCGTCGCCTGATGGCCCTTGCTCTTGGCCGAGACCGTCGCGGGGGCGACGAGAACGGCGGTCGCCAGGAACGCGTAGGTACACGATCGCCAACGGCGACGCGACGGAACTTGCATGCTGGGAACTCCTTCTCTTCCGGATTCTACGGCGACCGGATTCTACGGCGACCGTACCTGCCTCGAATGCCGCGAAACGCCGCCGTTGTGCCGATCGCTGACCGCGTGACACATCGGGCAAGGGCGAGGTCCCGCCTTGCGTTCGAGCCTGTTCGTCGCCCGCTCGAGCGCCCTCTGGCGGTTTCCGCCGCGGGGCCAGGCGGCACCATGGCACAGTCCGACGAGACGGCCGAAGCATCCAGTGGCGGAAATGGACCATCCGGGTGCGCGCGACGGCGGCCGCGCACCGCTGCGTCGACTTCGGGTCCCGGTGGAGCTCGCCGTTGCGAGCCAGGTCGAGGCGGCACGGTCACGGACAGCGCCGAGACTCAAGGTGAAGTTGAAGTTGATAATGCTCGTTCTGACCGTCCGGATCCGAACTCGAGCCGCAAGGCGCAATCGAAGATTCGTGACCTTTCTCCCGGCCCGTCGCCGGCCCGTGACGGCTCGGTCGGACGGCGATCACGACCCACCCGCGACGACCATGTCGCCGCCGACCAGAGCTTTCACAAGGATCGCCGGTCGCGTGCTGTGCCCGCATCGTCGATGCGGGCACCGGGAAAGCAGCCCGACGTGGACGTGTTCCGCGACGACGAGTCTGCTTCGAACAACGTCCGCGAAACGCCGAATTTCCCAAACCCCCGGCTCGGAGGGGATCAATCGGACCATCGGAGGGGTCGAGTCGTGCATCGACCGGTCCACGCGGGGATCGATACGAGACGCGGCGGACGTTGTCCGACAGACATCGATCAATCGGACCATGGGAAGGATGTGGATGTCGGTGCGGCCGTGGATCGGGGCGATAGGGTGAAGCCGTGGAAAAGGGAAGGATTCAGAAGGCCCGTGCGCTCGCACTGGCATTCGTCGGCGATGCCGGCACCTTCGCGCTGCCCGCGGTCGCCTCGGCAGACCAGTGGTTCAAGACCGACGTTCACGTACACACGGTGCTCAGCTCCGATGCTGCTGAAGACCTCGGAATACTGAAGAACCTCGCCACGGACCAGGGCTACAACGAGATCCTCGTGACGGACCGCGCCCTGGGATCGTCGTTTCCGATCTCGACGGCGACCGCGAACCGGGTGCCCAGGTGCGGATCGAAAACGATCCCGACACGCGGGCCTACCTCAGGTTCACCGTCGCCGGCATCAGCGGCGCCGTCACCGGTGCGAAGTTGCACATCTTCGCGAACACCGGCACCAGCCCCGGGTTCAAGGCGTACGCCGTGGCCGACAGCTCCCGGGACGGAGCGAGGGCTCACGTACGCCACCCAGCCCGAGCCGGCGACGACCGTGATCGGCTCGTCCGGCGCCACGACGGCAGGCGCCTACATCGAGGTCGACCTGGGAACGCTGATCACCGGGGACGGGACACACATGCTGGCCCTCCGATCGTCCAGCAACACGGCGCAATCACTCGCCAGTCGCGAATCTACGGCTCCCCCCGCAGCTCGTCGTCACCTCCGGGTAACCCACATCCACTTCTTCAAGGACGTGCTCGTAAGGAGCGTGCGGCACATGCGTTATCTCAAAAGATCCCGCAGTCTCCTGAAATTTCGAAAAACCTCATGGCTCGATATCTCGAGCCGGGAAAACAGAGCGTCGATGCACGGAATCACTGCAAATAGCGGCTTTCTACAGACCGTCGAAATTGCAGTCTACGTTCAAGTTCGAAACACTGACTTCATCAGAAACTACCCATTTTGCAATCTCTTCAGCCGGGAAGACTCACCATCCGACCCGCGGAAAATGTAGGAGAACCTTGACCTGGTCTCACCGCACTGAATCGTCTCGGCGGGTGCTTCCGGAACCTGCTCGAATCCGGGTAATCGTCGCTGAGCCTGCCTCGCAGTTCCGGAGCAGCGTCGTCAAGTGCCTCGCCAATGCGCCTGGCATCGAGGTTGCTGCCGTCGGCTCGTCCGATGGAGTCGTCCGCGCATGCGCATCCCGCGCACCCGAGGTCGCCCTGCTCGTCGTCGACCTGCCGCCCGACGGCGGCCTCTCGACCGTGGAGCGCGTCCGAGCGGTCGCGCCCGACGTCCAGCTGATCGTCTGGGGCGACGCGATCGACGGCGACGTCGCGCTCGCCGCACTACGAGCCGGAGCGCGCGGCGTGCTGGAACGCGACATCTCGGCCACCGCCCTCGTCCGGTGCGTCTCCCAGGTGGCCGGCGGCCAGGCATCGCTGCCCCGGCACCTCGTCGAGCACGTCATCGACGAGCTTCAGAGCGCCGAGCGGCGCGGCCGGGCGAAGTTCGAACTGGCCGGCCTCTCACTCCGCGAGCGGCAGGTGCTGGCGCTGGTCGGAGAAGGTCACTCGAACCGCGAGATCGCTCAACAGCTGAGCATCTCGGAGTTCACCGTGAAGCGCCACGTACACAACATCCTGGAGAAGCTCGGCGTGCCCTCGCGCGCCGCTGCGGCGAGGCTCTTCGGCTCGGCGTACGCAAGTGATCAACGGCCGACGGACGCCACGCGGCGACACGCAGTTGTCCTTTAACCCCCTAGGCGGGAGGGAGATGTCGATGGAAGATTCTCGGCATACGTCCGACGATCTGACCCTTGCGGTGATCGTGCCGACGAGAAACGAAGCCGGTAACGTCGGGCCCCTGGTGGCGAGCCTCGAGGATGCCCTGCAAGGCATCAGCGCGGAGATCGTCTTCGTCGACGATTCGGACGACGACACGCCGTCCGAGATCGCGAACGCCGCTCGCACCGCCGCGATTCGCGTCGGGCTGATCTCCCGCGCACCGGGTGAACGCGAGGGAGGGCTCGGCGGCGCCGTGCTCGCCGGACTCGCGGCCACCGAGGCTCGCTGGGTGATCGTCATGGACGGCGACCTCCAGCATCCGCCGGAGCTCGCACCGCTCCTGCTCGCGCACGCCGAGGAGAACGACCTCGACCTCGTGCTGGCGAGCCGGTTCGCCGATCCGCAGAGCGCCAAGGGCGGCCTGTCCCGCGTGCGCAACGCGGCCTCCCGCGCACTGATCGGTGCCGCGCGCGCCCTCTTCCCCCTCCGGCTGGCCGGTGTGACCGACCCGCTGACGGGATTCTTCTGCGTCCGCCGTGCGAAGCTCGACCTGTCCGTTCTCCGCCCGGACGGCTTCAAGATCCTGCTGGAGATCCTCATCCGGACGCCCCGCCTCCGGGTGGGTGAGCAGCCCTTCACGTTCGGCAAGCGGGTCGTCGGGACGTCGAAGGCGACGGTCGGCGAGCTGTACAGGTACTGGAAGCTGCTGCTCCGCCTCCGCGCGGGCAGCGTCCTTCCCCGCTTCGGGCGCTTCGGAATGGTCGGCCTCACCGGCCTCGCGGTCAACACCCTCGCGCTCGCGTTCTTCACCCAGGTCGCCGGCATGCACTTCCTCTGGGGAGCGCTGGCGGCGACACAGGTGTCGACGATCTGGAACTTCGTGCTCACCGACCGGTGGGTGTTCCCGGGCCCGCACCAGCGGGCACGCCTGAGCGTCCGGTTCATCGCCTACGCGGCGATGAACAACGGCGCGCTGCTGCTCCGCGGGCCGATGCTCGTCGTCTTGACCAGCTGGTTCGGCGTCAACCTCCTCGTCTCGAACGTCATCTCGCTCTGCGCGCTGACGCTCGTGCGGTACGCGTTCGCCGACCGGGTGATCTGGGCGCCGGACGTCGTGCTCCACCACTACGACGTGCACGGTCTCGTCACGCTCACGTCGCCTGTGGGGCTGCGCGAGCTGGCGCGGTTCGAGGTGCCCGAGCTGGCCGAGCCGGCTCGCATCCAGATCGTCGCCGGCCGGCTCAACGACGCCCCGTACGGCGGCGAGCTCACGACCACCGACGGCCGGGACGTAATCACGTACCGCGAGCCGTTCGAGTTCGGCGCCCGGTACCGCTTCGGCGAATCGACCATCGTCGAGGTCACGAGGCTGGTGCGCCGGTCGCCGCACGTGCTCTATACGAACGTTGTCGAGCCGCTCATGCGGTGGACGCTCGCGGAGCAGGGCTACGCGCTCGTCCACGCCGCCTGCGTCACCTCCGGCGACCAGGCGTTCCTGATCACCGCCCGGACCGACACCGGCAAGACGACGACCATCCTGAAGACGCTCGACAACCACGCGGGCTACGGGTTCATCTCCGATGACCTGACACTGCTCGGTGCCGACGGCACCGTGCTGCCCTACCCGAAGCCGCTCACGATCTCCCAGCACACGCTGCATGCGGTGAAGGGGTCGAACCTCACGTTCAAGGAGCGCCAGAAGCTGCGCTACCAGGCCCGGCTGCACTCCAAGGAGGGCCGTTCGATCGGCATGCTCCTGGCGCAGAAGGGACTACCGGCAGCGGCGATGAACGCCGTCGTGCAGATCATCATCCCGCCGCCGAAGTACGACGTCACCCGCCTCATTCCCGGCACCGAGATGACCAAGCGCGCGCAGCTCGCCGGCATGGTCGTCATCCAGCGCGGCGGCGACAGTGAAGAGGTGCTCGACGCCGAAGCGGCTCTCGATACACTGATGGAGAACTGCGACGACGCCTATGGATTCCCGCCCTATCCGGTGATCCAGGACTTCCTTCACTCGCGACATGGCGCCGACCTGCGTGGAGCCGAACGACGAACGACGGCCGCCGCCCTCGCGGGGATTCCGTCTCTGCTTCTGTCGTCGTCGACCATGGATTGGTGGCAGCGACTCCCGAGATTGGTCGATGAGACGGCTGCGATGGTCAAGCTCCGGCGCGAGGAGGCCCTCCTGGCGCTCGAGCCGATTAATGACTGAAACCACTCCCGCTCTTGCTCCGGCTGCGTACCAGGCGTCGTCCGTCGCGCCTGGTACGCAGCCCGAGCAAGAGCCCGGGCTGGTCCGTCGCCTGCTCGGCTCGCCGATGGTGGGCGCCCGGCTGGTCGCGATCATCGCCGTCGGCGCCGTCGTCCGGCTCCTCAACTTCAACGCCGTCGGCTACAACAGCGACGAGGCCGTCTACGCGGGCCAGGGCGCGTCGATCGCGCACGACACCGCGCTGGCGCCGTTCTTCCCGGTTTTCCGCGCGCATCCGCTGCTCTTCCAGTCCATCGTCTCGATCGGCTACCAGCTGGACTGGGGCGACTGGTGGGGCCGCTTCGCCAGCGTGATCTTCGGGCTGGCGACGATCGCACTGATCTTCGAGGTCGGCCGGCTCCTCTACGGCGTGCGCGTCGGGCTGATCAGCGCGAGCATCCTCGCGCTGATGCCGTACCACGTCGTGGTCACGCGTCAGGTTTTGCTCGACGGGCCGCAGACGTTCTTCATCACGCTCACCCTCTACCTGATCGCGCGCTACGCGGACAGCAAACGGGTCTACTGGCTGTACGCCGCCGGATCGGCGATGGGCCTCGCCGTCCTCGCCAAGGAACCGTCGGTCCTGTTCTGCGGCGGCATCTACGCCTTCTTCGCCCTCGCGCCCCAGGTACCGATCAAGATCCGGCACCTGCTCGGCGCGGGCGTCGTGATGGCCATCACGATCATCCCGTTCCCGCTCGCGATCGCCTTCAGCGGTAAGCCGAAGACCGGCGGCAACTTCCTGGCGTGGCAGCTCTTCCGCCGCCCGAACCACTCGGCGTTCTTCTATCCGACGGCGGTGCCGGTCGCGATCGGCATCGGCGTGGTGCTCGCCGCGATCGTCTGCATCGTCGTCCTGCGCCGCCGGCGCCTCTGGTCGTGGCGCGAGACGCTGCTCCTGTGCTGGATCATCGTCCCCGCCGCCTTCTTCGAGCTCTGGCCGGTGAAGGGTTTTCAGTACCTGCTGCCGGCGGCTCCCGCGGTCGCCCTGCTGGCCGCCCGTCTGTTTACGCTCGAACTGCGCGCGCCGCGGTGGCTGTCCGGTCGCGCGAGCCTCAGATACCTGCCCGGCATCGCGCTGTGCCTGCTGCTGCTCTCGCTCGCGGTGCCCACGATCGACATTACCCGTCCATCGACGAGCCGCACGTTCCTCGCCGGCTCCGGCGGCGTGCCCGGCGGTCGCGAGATGGGCGCGTGGATCCGCGCCAACGTGCCGGAGGGCGCGTCCATGCTCACGGTCGGACCGTCGATGGCGAACATCGTCTCGTTCTACGGGCATCGAAAGGCCTACGGGCTGTCGGTGTCCGCAAATCCGCTGCGCCGGAACCCGTCCTACGAGCCGGCCGGCAACCCGGATCGCCGGATCCAGCAGAGCGACCTGCAGTACGTCGTGTGGGACGCGTTCTCCGCCGCCCGCACGAAGTTCTTCTCGCGCCAGCTTTCCAACTACGCGAACGTCTTTCACGGGCGCGTGGTCTACACGTACACGGTGCCCGTCCAGCGCGGCGGCAAGACCGTCGCCGTGCCCGTGATCCGGATCTACGAGGTGCGCCCCAAGTGATCCGAGTCCTCCTCGCCCTCCTCGCCCTCCTCGCCGTCGCGCCGGCCGCGGTCGCGGCCGACCCCGAGCCGGCCACGCCGATCAAGCACTTCATCGTCCTGATGCAGGAGAACCACACGTTCGACAACTACTTCGGCACGTACCCCGGCGCCAACGGCCCGCCGGCCGACGTGTGCATGCCGAAGGCGCTCGGCGACCCGACCGCCGGGTGCGAGAAGCGCGAGTGGATCGGCAACGCGCCGACGCTCGACCTGCTGCACTCAACCGATGTGGCGAAGGCGCAGTACAACAACGGCAAGATGGACGGGTTCGTCGACGTCTTCACGCGGCGCGGCATCGACGACGCGAAGCCGATGGGGTACTACGACGACCGCGACCTCCCGTACTACTGGAACCTCGCCGACAACTACGTGCTGTTCGACCGCTTCTTCGCGTCGGCCGCCGGCGGCTCCGTGTGGAACCACATGTTCTGGGTCACCGGGACGCCCGGGAACCCCGAGAGCGACGTCATCCCGGAGCAGGGCTTCGACACCAAGACGACGCCGACGATCTTCGACCGGCTGTCCGCCAAGGGCATCTCGTGGAAGTTCTACGTCCAGAACTACGACCCGCGCTTCACGGCGTTCGGCACCCGGAACCTGACGGATAACGACAAGCTGTCCCAGCCGATCTGGGTGCCGCTGCTCGCCTACAAGGAGTACGTCGACAACCCCGCCCTGTTCTCCCACATCGTCGACATGGACGAGTACTACCGCGACGCCGCCCAGGGCACGCTTCCGGCGGTGGCGTTCATCGCGCCCGCCGGGTCGAGCGAGCATCCGCCCGGCCGGATCCAGGCCGGCCAGTCGTTCATCCGCGCCATCGTGACCGAGCTGATGCGCTCTCCCCTGTGGGACTCGAGCGCGTTCATGTGGTCGTACGACGACTGGGGCGGCTGGTACGACCACGTCAAGCCGCCCCAGGTCGACGCCTACGGCTACGGGTTCCGCGTGCCCGCCCTGCTGGTCTCGCCGTGGTCGCGCCACGGATACGTCGACTCCACCCAGCTCGACTTCACATCGATGCTCAAGTTCATCGAGGAGAACTGGGGGCTCGCGCCGCTCGCGCAGCGCGACGCCGCCGCGAAGTCGATCGCCGGCGCGTTCGACTTCACCCAGCCCGGTGCGCGCCGCCCGACGCTGCTCTCGCTCGAGCGCGACCCGCCATCGGTGCAGGCCGTCAAGACGACCCTCGTCTACTGGGCGTACGGCATGGCCTTCGCCCTGCCGCTGCTGATCGTCCTCGCCGGCCTCGTGCTCCGAAGAGCACGCCGATGAGACGGCTGCTGGCGGTCCTCGTGCTCCTCCTGGTGGCCGCCCCGGCCGCCTCGGCCAACGTCCGGCTGCGAGTCCTGCCGCCCGTCAGCGGCGTCGCGGTCGTGCACAACGGCGTCACGTACCGCACCGACGCCGACGGCTTCGCGAGCATCGCGGGAACGCGGCGCGACGTCCGCCCCGAGAACGTGACGATCCGCGAGCTGAAGCGCGGCGGCAAGCGCTACACGTTCGACCGGTGGTTCGGGGCGACCGCCGATGCCGACATCGTCGCCGGCATGGTGTTCTTCCAGCGGACGACGTTCGATTTCCACAACCTCGACGGCGAGATCGTGCCGACCGACCAGATCCAGCTGCTGCGGATCAAGGCGCAGACCGGGCAGGTGCTCGACCGCACCACGAAGCAGCTTGCCGACTCGATCGAACTGCTCGCGCAGCGCGTCCAGCCGCTCGGCGGCGGCCCGGTCGTGAAGGACGTCAACTGGAGCGCACAGATCGTCCAGATCCGGGGCACGAACGTCGTCCGCTCCTCGGCGCAGAAGTGGACGCCCGCCACGGAGACGAAGGTGACCTTCGACCTCGACTTCTACCCCATGGAGATCCGGGCGATCGACGCGTTCTTCGGTCGCGGCACCAGCGGCGATGCGCTCGTCGAGTTCCCCGACGGGCACTCGCAGGTGTACGCCCTCAAGCACGGCCGCGCCGTGATCCCGGCGCTTCCCCGCGGAACCTACGAGGTGACGATCCGCGGTGCGGGCAAGGCGTTCAAGACGCCGGTTGCGCTGTCCAAGCCCCAGATCGCGGAGTTCAAGGTCATCACGTGGCTCGACTTCGCGTCCGTGGCGCTGTTCGTGGCGCTGTTCCTGATCGGACTCGTGGTGATCGGCAGGCCCCACCTCCTGCGCTCGCCCGCCCGGGCGGTCCTTCGCATCCGCCGGTCGATCCTGCCCGGCCGGACGGCCGCCCTGGTCCTGGTCCTCACCGTGGCGGCGGGCGCGATCGGACCCGGCGTGGGCGAGGCCAGCGCCGCCGCGAACCAGAGCCCGCCGGTGCTGGCCTACTACTACATCTGGTACACGCCCACCAGCTGGAATCGGGCGAAGACCGACTACCCGGTGCTCGGCCGCTACGACTCCGGCGATGCCAACGTCATGCGCAAGCAGATCCGGTGGGCGAAGCAGTCGGGCATCGACGGCTTCATCGTGTCGTGGAAGTCCACGCCGTCGCTGGATCAGCGGCTGGCGACGCTGGTGCGAGTCGCCGACGAGGAGCGCTTCAAGCTCGGAATCATCTACCAGGGCCTCGACTTCGAGCGCCATCCGGTACCGGTCGCACAGGTGGCCGAGGACCTCGAGACGTTCGCGGACCGGTACGCCAAGGACCCCGCGTTCAAGATCTTCGAGAAGCCGCTCGTGGTGTGGTCCGGCACGTGGGAGTTCAGCGATGCGGAGGTGCAGGAGGGCACGCACCTGGCCCGTAGGCGCCTGCTCGTGCTCGGCTCTGCGCGGAACACGCGCGACTACCAGCGCATCGCCCCGTACGTCGACGGCAACGCGTACTACTGGTCGAGCGTCAATCCCGACACGTTCCCCGACTACCAGGGGAAGCTGAACGAGATGTCCAAGGCCGTCCACGACCGTTCCGGGCTGTGGGTCGCGCCCGCCGCGGCCGGCTTCGACGCCCGTCAGCTCGGCGGCAAGACCGTCGTCGACCGCAAGAATGGCGACACGCTGCGCACCGAGTGGTCGGCAGCGGTGAAGTCGTCGCCCGACGCCATCGGCCTGATCTCGTGGAACGAGTTCTCGGAGAACAGCCACATCGAACCGAGCCGGACCTATGGCGACCAGTACCTGAAGGTCGTCGCCGGCATCACGGGAACGAGCGCGCCCGACGTCGCGGAGTTCGACTCCGACGGCGGCCCCGCCGGCACGTCGGTCTCGTACGGGCTCCCCCTCGCCGCGGGTGGCCTCATCTTCCTCGTCTTCGGTGGCGCGTTGCTGCGACGCCGAATGACACCCGGCCCCCCACCCGAGGCGCTGTGAACCGCCGCACCCTCACCCCGCTGCTGGTCCTCGCCGCTCTGGCCCTTCCCGGCACGTCAGCCGCGGCAGAGCAATGCACCTCGAGCGGTACGATCGGCGTCTGCCTCTCGCCGCCCGCGGTCGTCAGCGGCGACGTCGTGATCGCGCCAACGTCCACGACCGGGGTACTGAGCCGCGTCAACTACACGCTCGACGGGGTGCCGCTGCTGATCGCGTTCGATCCGCCGTACGCGTTCACCTGGCCGACGACCCGGTATGTGGTCGGCGGGCACACCCTCGGCGTGTCCGCAACCGGAGGCGCCGTTACGACGCCGGAGACCACGTTCGGGATCACCATCGCCCCCGGCGGCGCTGCGCCGCCGCTCGGTACCTTCGTGCCCCGCCAGGGCACCACGCCGCCCGCGGGCCGCCCGTTCACGCTCGCCGCCGGCGGCGACGGGGCGGGCGGCGAGGTGTCGGCGACCGCCGTCACCGACATGATCGCGTCATGGTCGCCGAACATGCTGCTGTACCTCGGCGACGTGTACGACAACGGGACGATCGCGGAGTTCTACAACTGGTACGGCGAGGCGACGCACCAGTGGTTCGACCGGTTCAAGTCGATCACCAACCCGGTGATCGGCAACCACGAGTACGAATCGTTGCTCGGCCCCGACCCGCTGGGCTACCGGGGGTACTGGGGCGCCGGCGCCGAGGACATGTACACCGTCGACGTCGCGGGCTGGCACCTGATCGCGCTCAACTCGAACGCCCAGATCGGTCAGACGCGAATCAACAACGAGGTCGCGAAGCTGCAGGCCGATCTGGCCAAGACACCGGCGAGCCAGTGCACGCTGGCGTACTTCCACCACCCCGTGCAGAACGCCGGGCCGGAGGGCGAGCCCATCCCGGGCAGCCTCGCCGCGCGCCTCTGGTCGGAGCTGGCCGGCAAGGCGGACATCGTCCTGAACGGCCACGACCACTCCTACCAGCGGTTCAAGCCGGTGAGCGGCACGACCGAGCTGGTGATCGGCACGACGGGTCACTCCGGTCAGGCGCCCGCCCCGGATCCCCGCCTCGTGACCTTTTTCGGCGATCTCTTCGGCGCCCTCCGGGCCGAGCTGAATCCGCACGGGTTCGGGTTCCGGTTCATCGACGAGGACGGCGTCGTGCTCGACTCCGGCGCCATCCCGTGCGCCGCGGCGCACGATACGGCCGCGCCGGCGACTCCGACCGGACTGGTCGAAGGCGCCGTCTCGCGAACGACCGCCGAGATTCGCTGGCAAACACCGACCGACGACGTCGGCGTCACCGGCTACGACGTCCTGCGCGACGGAGTCGTGATCGGCTCGACCGCCGGTGACACCCGCTTCGTCGACTCGGCCGTGCAGGCCGGCACGGCGTAC
>JBKJIG010000087.1:0-7964 GCA_046598415.1 Gaiellales bacterium | reverse complement strand
CCGCAACCCCACCCCGTTCCGCTGGACCGCGAAGCCCGACGACATCCTCGCCAAGACCCAACGCGCCCGCGAAGCCCTCACAAATACTAACGCCAATTCCGTGTCAGACCACTAGCGGAGCGGCGCGCGGTGCCCGCTGCGGGCCGTGACGGGTCGCCGGCCTTGCCGTGCAGCGATGCGAGGCGGGAGCTGATCCGCGCGGCGGCCGCCTTGCACGGCTGCGCGATCGCTGGCAGGCCGTCGCCCGGCATCCGGTACTCCGGACCGGAGATGCTGATCGCCCCCGCGCAGGTGCCGGTCGCGTCGTAGATCGGGGCGGCGACGGCGTTCATGCCGATCTCGAGCTCGCCGACCGCCTGCGCCCAGCCGAGCTGCACCGCCTCGTCGAGCTCCGCGCGCAGCGCCCGGCGGTCGGTGACCGTGTTCGCGGTGAACCGCTCGAGCCGGCCGCGCCGCAGCTCCGAGCCCGCGAAAGCGAGCAGGACCTTGCCCGTGGCCGAGCAGTGCAGCTCCGTCCGGCGGCCGGTCCAGAAGCCGACGCCGACGAGATGGTGGCCGTCGACCTGCGCCACGCTCAGGCCCTCGTGGCCGTCGGGGATGATCAGATTGATCGTCTCGCCGATCTCGTCCGCGAGGGCCTGCATGTCGGGCCGGGCGACCACGACCAGGTCGCGGCCCGCGAACGAGAGGGCGCCGAGCCGTCCGAGTTCGGCTCCGAGAGCGAGACCGCCGACGGTCCGTTCCAGGAAGCCCCGCGCGACCAGCGTCGAGGCGAGGCGCGAGATCGTGCTCTTATGCACGCCGAGCGTAACGGCGAGCTCGCCGACGCTCAGCTCCTGACCGGGCAGCTGGAACGCGTGGAGAATGTCGAGCGCGCGGTGGACAGACTGCACCGACGCGCTCGAATCCCGGTCAGCGGCATCCGTGCGCGCGCCCATGGGATTGATCTTAGCCGGCTTCGCCGGGCGCTCAAGACTCGCCAGTTACGTGCGGGCCGATCGCGTCTTCGCCGTCGGTGATGACCGAGATCCGCGTGAACCGCGATCCCGACTGCGGGCCGTGCCAGTGGAGCGTCCCGGCCGGCACGAGGACGACCTCTCCGGGCCCGACCTCGAACCGCTCCTGCTCGCTCTCGATGATGCCGCTGCCGTCGATCACGAACAGCAGCTGGTCGCGATCGTGGGAGTGCCATCGCGTGCGGCCGCCGGGCTGGAACGCGACCTCCGAGACGTGGTAGAGCGCGCCCTCGTGCTCTCCCACGTGCTCGCGCATGTGTACCGGGCCGTCGAAGATCGGGTGGTCGCTCGGGTCGGGGATCGGCTGTCCCAGGGTGAACCGTCGCATCAGGTGGTCGTCCTTTCGATCGGTGTGGCGACCAGTTTGGCGTCGGCGACGCCACGCACCGCGTGCGTGCCCTCGAGGATCGCCTCCTCAGCCGATCGCGGGCTAAGCACGTCGCCGGCGCGCACCGCTCGCGGGTCGTTCTCGAGCTGCAGCCAGAGCTCGTCGACCGGCTCCCGGCCCTGCGCGAGCACGAGGGTGCGGACGGGTGGGAGCGGAATGGTGCGGCCGGAGTACACGTGCCGGAGCACCGCCTCGCCGGCCACCACCGCGAGCTCGGTGTGGTGCCAGATGGCGACGTCGAGGTCGTCGAGCCGTGCGAGGTAGAGGTTGCGCTGGTACTGGTGGATCGCTTCGCCTTGCAGCGTCGCGGCGCACGCGTGCACGACGTCGAGACCGGCGTTCGCGAGCGTCTCCGCCGCGTCGAGGCCGGTCCAGCCCCCGCCCCAGTCGGCGAGCAGCACTGGACCCTCGATCGATTGCGGCGCGGCGATGGCGTCCCACGCCTGGACGACCGCGAACGGCAGCTGCTCGGGCAGCGGTGGCGCGTACGGCCGGGCGCCGGTCGCGACCACGACGACGTCGTAGCCGCTGGTCGCATCGACGTCGGCCTCGATGCCGAAGCGGAGGTCGACGCCGGCCCGACGCAGCCGCCGGCGCGTCGACGCCAGGTAGCGATCCCAGGTCTCGTGGTGCGCGGGCGCGCGGCCCGATAGCCGCAGCTGGCCGCCGATCTCATCCTTGCGCTCGAGCAGCGTGACGTCGTCGCCGAGCGCTGCCGCCTCGAGCGCTGCGGCGGCTCCCGCCGGGCCGGCGCCGACCACGAGCACGCGCCGCGAAGACGCGCTCGGCGTGGCAGCCGGCAACGTCCGCTCGCGTCCCGTCCGCGGGTTCACGGTGCAGGCGATCGGCACGCCGGCGTGGTAGTGGCCGACGCAGCCCTGGTTGCAGCCGATGCACTCGATGGTGTCCTCGCGGCGCCCGTCGCGCGCCTTCGCCACGAACTCCGGGTCGGCGATGATCGCGCGGGGCATGCCGACCAGGTCGAGCAGGCCCGAGGCGACGAGGTCGGCCGCCGCCTCCAGGCTGGGGACGCGCGTGGCACCGATCAGCGTCGCGTCCGGGAGCGCCGCGCGGACCGGCTGCGCGGCGAATCCGATCGCGCCCACGCGGGCGGGCGGCGGCGGCACGATCCACGTCGCCGCCGCGGGGAACGCCGAGTTGCCGAGCACCAGCGAGACGAAGTCGACCAGACCGTCGTTCCACAGCGCCCGGGCGATCTCGGT
The DNA here is from genome assembly GCA_046598415.1 of Gaiellales bacterium. GTDB lineage: Bacteria > Actinomycetota > Thermoleophilia > Gaiellales > F1-60-MAGs149 > VFJZ01. The sequence continues at coordinate 5,337 of JBKJIG010000087.1, read as the reverse complement.
GCACGCGGCGCTGTCGAGCCCCTCGGGCGCGAGGTCGTCGGCCGACAGGCGCACGCCGACCGCGAGCCCGTCGCCCGTCTCGGCGCGCACGGCCTGCAGCACCTCGCGCGCGAACCGCAGCCGCGCCTCGAGGTTGCCGCCGTAGCCGTCGTCGCGCCGGTTGGTCGCCGCGGCGAGGAACTGCGCTGCGAGGTAGCCGTGCGACATCGACACCTCGATGCCGTCGACCGCTCCCTCGCGGGCGTGCCGTGCGGACAGCCCGAAGCCGTCGATCAGCTCGCGGATCTCGCGCAGCGAGAGTGACCGCGGCTCGGCCTTGAAGCGGAGGCTGGGAACCGCCGACGGCGCGACCGACGGCGCCCGTGGCGGCGCCGCGATCTGCTCGCGACCGCCGTGGAACAGCTGCACGAGCAGGCGTCCGCCGTGCGCGCGCATCTGGTCGCCGAGCCGCCGGTACGCGGGCACGATGGCCGGCAGGAACCCGCCGATGGTGTGCGCCGTCAAAAGCCCGGTCGGGTGCACGGCGGTCGCCTCGATGAAGCTTGCGGCGACACCGCCGCGGGCGCGGGCGACGTGGTAGGCGATCAGGTCGTCGGTCGGGATGTAGTCGTGCACGAGGCCGGTCTGATGCGAGGTCGCGACGATGCGGTTCCGCACCTCCATCGGCCCCACCCGGAGCGGCTGCCAGAGCGGGCCGAGGTCACTCATCGGGCGCTACCTGCGGCACGAGCGCGCCGCTCTCGGTCACGCTCAGCGATGCGCCCGTGCGGAGCCCCGCAAGCACGTCGGGTGCCACCACGACGACGGGCACGTTGACGCCGTACAGCTCCCGGGCGACCACCAGCGCGCTGACGACCCCGGGGTCGGGCTCGCCGAGCACGACGGCCGCCGGGCCGACACCGCGGCGCACGGTCTCGGCGAGCGTCACCGGGCCGGCAGTCGACCCACCCGGCTGCGGCATCACGAGCACCCGCCCCGCGAGCCCCTCGCCCTGCTGCGGGTGGTGGACGTCGATGATCACGCCGGTCTGCTCGTCGACGCCGCCCCAGAAGCCGAGCGGCCGGTCGAGCACCAGCACTTCGCCGTGGGCCTCGCCGGCGACGAGGACGCGCGCCTCAGCCATCGCCCCACAGCTCCGCGTCGTGCCACACGTGCCCGAGCGACGCCGACCGCAGGCACTCCGCCGTGCTGCCGAAGGCGACGTCGATCTGGAGGTTTCCGGGCGCGTAGTAGGCCCACTTGGCGGAGTTCGTCATGGCCATGCCGGAGCGCATGCGCAGGATCGGCGCGAAGTACGTGCACGTATCGACGACGACGATCACCCCGGCTTCACGAAGTGCCTGGTCACCGCCGCGCCGGCGGAGCTCGTCCAGCGTCTCGCGGCCCGTGTGCGCGTAGCAGCGGACGCCGGGATGCACGGGCGTCTCCGCGAACAGCCCGGCCAGCTCCTCGAGCTCGCGCAGCGACAGGTGCGGCGTCCCGAGGCACACCGCCGCCAGCTGACCGTCCTCACGCGTGGAGAGCGCCCGGCGCGCCGCCAGCAGGTCGCGGCCCGTGACGCGGATCGTCCGCTCCGGCTCGCCACCGTGAAACGCCGCCTCGGCGGTCGGCGCCTCCGGCGTGACACCGACGACGTGGTACAGCTCGACCCCGCCGGCCGACGCCGCCGCCCCGCCGAGCGCCTTCAGCTGGTCCTCGTGAGTCGGCGCCGGCAACCCGACGATCACCGGCACGTCGCTGCCGCACTCGCGCCCGACCAGGTAGCCGAGCGCGTGGTAGGCGATCGTCTCGGCCAGCAGCCTTTCTGGCACGTCCTCCACGGTCACCAGCACCTGGCCGCGCCGGTGCTCGTCGCAATGCCGCCCCGTCTCCGGGACACGGCCGGCGATTGCGGCGCAGATGTTGAGGAAGTCGGTGTACTTGGCCGTGCGCGCGCCGAGCACCGAGTTGGCGAACGAGACGGCGTTCGACTCGCCCCAGGCGACGTGCTCGCCGAGCGCGGGCCGGAGGTCGCGCAGGTACGGAGCGCACGTGTACGTGGGCTCGCAGCCCAGCTCGGCGTAGTACTCCATCAGCCGGCGGCCGTCGGCGGCGAGCTGGTCGTCCGGCGCGTACAGCTCGGGGTGCAGCAGGTCGACGAGGCCCACGTTCAGCGTCGTCGGCACCGCCACCTTCGCGCCCGCGCGCACGAAGCGCTCCGCGAAGTCGAGGCTGACCTGTCCCGCGAAGAAGACGCTCGCGACGTGGGCCGACGAGATATCGATCAGGCGCGTGGCGTCGGTGGCCTCGCCCGCGGCGGTCAGCACTCGCATCGCGAGCTGCACGCCCTCGCCCGCCTCGCCCTCGAGCAGCGCATGGTCACGCGGTTCCAGCTGCATGGTCATCGGCGCCGAGAATATCAGTTTGTTGCGCAATGCGCATCTCGTTGCGGAATTGAGGGATCCGGAGTTATCCTGTGTCTGCCGGCCGGGTCACGGTGACGGCGAGTCCGAGAGGAAGGTCAGCGTGGAGGCATCGAGCATCGAGCGGGTCAGCGCCTACGAGTGGTCGCTGCCGAGCTCCTGGTACACCAGCCCGCGCGTCCTCGAGCTGGAGCGGGAGCACGTCCTCGGCAGCTCGTGGCAGTACGCTGGCGACGCCACCGACGTGGCCGAGCCCGGCAGCTTCACGACGGCCGTCTGCGGTCAGGTGCCGGTCGTCATCACCCGCGACGAGGACGGCGTGCTGCACGCGATGGCCAACGTGTGCCGCCACCGCGGCATGGTCGTCGCGACCGGCAGCGGCCGCCGGAACACGCTCGCCTGTCCGTACCACGCGTGGACGTACCGGCTCGACGGCACCTTGAAGAGCGCGCCGCGCTTCGCCGAGCTCGACTGCTCCCAGTTCCGCCTGCCGGAGCTGCAGGTGGCGACGTGGGGCTCGCTGCTGTTCGTCAGCATGAACCCCGACGTGGCGCCGCTGTCCGAACACCTGGGCGTCTTCCCCGACGCCGTCGACCGCACCGGTCTCGACCTTGGCGCGCTGCGCCGCCACCAGAGCGTCACGCACGTGATGGAGGCGAACTGGAAGGGCGTCGTCGACAACTCGATCGAGTGCTACCACTGCCAGGTGAACCACCCGGCGTTCGCGCGCGACTACGACCTGCGCCGGTACCGGTACGAGTTCGCCGGCGTCACGCAGTGCCAGACGATCGTCGACGAGGGGCGTTACGCGTTCGCGCACGTGTGGCCGAACTCGTTCCTGAGCGTCTTCAAGCCCACGCTGATCGCACGCGCGATCCAGCCGCTGTCGCCGAGCAGCGTGTCGCTGACGATGGACTACTACTTCACCGACGACACCCCGGCCGACGAGCGACGCGAGACGGTGGCGTACTTCGAGCAGATCATCGCGGAGGACATCCCACTCGTGGAGGGCGTCCAGGCCGGCATCGCGTCGGGCACCCACCAGACCGGCCCGCTGCATCCTCAGCACGAGCAGAGCGTGAGGGTGTTCCACCGGATGGTGGCCGAGGCGATCGGCGACCTGGTCGACGTCGAAGGCCCGGCGTCCTGACGACCGTCGCGTTCCTGGGCCTTGGCCGGATGGGCCGGCCGATGGTGGCGCAGCTCGTCGCCGCCGGGTTTGAGGTGCGCGCCTACGACCCGCTCGAGGCGGCTCGCTCGGCGGCGGGCGAGGTGGGTTGCGCCGTGGCGTCGTCGGCGGTCGATGCGATCGACGGGGCCGGCGTCGTGATCACGATGCTGCCCGACGAGGCCGCGGTGCGCTCAGTGGCCGAGGGCGACGCTGGCCTGGTGCGCCACTGGCGAGCCGGCGCGCTCTGGATCGAGATGACGAGCTCGCTGCCGTCGGTGACCCGCGCGGTCGCCGCCGAGGTGGTCGCCGCAGGCGGCGCCTTCGTCGACGCGCCGGTGAGCGGCGGGGTGGCGGGCGCCGAGGCGGGGACGCTGACCATCATGGCGGCCGGTGAGGAAGCAGCGCTCGAGCGCGCACGGCCCGTCCTCGAGCCGCTGAGCGCGCGGATCGTCCACGTCGGCGACCGGCCAGGTGCGGGCGATGTCGCGAAGTCGCTCAACAACATGCTGTCCGCGGTGAACCTGACGGCGGTCACCGAGGCCGTCGCGATCGCCCTCCGCGAGGGCATCGACCTCCGCGTACTCGTGGACGTGATCGGCACCAGCACCGGCGCCTCGCACGCCGCCACGGTCAAGGTCGGGCAGTTCGCGCTGGAGGGGCGCCCGACGGGGTTCACGATCGACCAGTACCTGAAGGACCTCCGGATCGCGCTGGAGATCGCGGCCGCCGACGGTCTCGCGCCGCCGCTCGCGACGGCCACGAGGGCGGCGTGGGCGAGTCTCGCCGAGGAGGGCGAGGGCGCGCGTGACCATGCCGAGGTCGTGTCGTTGCTGCTTGCTCGGCTCGGGCTGTCGCTCCCAGACGCATAGGATAAGGGAGGAGTCCGGGCGTTGAGAACCTCGACAGCATTGAACGGGATTGATATGTTCCGTGGGTCGTGAATGGCAGCGTTTACCAGGAACTTCGCGCACTGATCATGTCCGCTGACGCCTGCGACGAGCTGACGCGTGCGCTCGCCCGACGCCCTGCCACACACGCGCCACACACCGCCCGTAGCGGCTATGAGGTCCGGCTCAACGAAGCCGTTTCGACCGAGGACCGATCATTTCTCGTAATGCCTGAATGATGTGCTGTGGTTTAGCGAGCCTCGTCGGTGGTTCGCCGAAGTAGCTCAGCTGGTAGAGCACCGCTCTCGTAAAGCGGGGGTCGCGGGTTCGAGTCCCGCCTTCGGCTTCGACGTTGAGGAGCTGGCGCGGCGACGGCGAACCTTCGGTCGTCGGCTCAACCGGAACCGCTGGCTCTGCGGTTGCACAGGAGGCCGGCGACCGACACTGCGATACGCCGAGCCGCATCGGCTAGGCCACGGCGTCGCGTGAGGCGGCGCAGGATCCGGCCGTCCGTGAACCGTTCGGGGCGGGTGGACGAACGTCCTGGTGTCACGTTGGGTTGATCGTGAAGTACCTGCAAACCGCGCCCTTCATACGGGCGCATTCGAAACGGTTCGCCGTCGTTGCGACGAGCAAGTCGTTCGCCGCGTGCGACGCGATGGTGCAATCTCGCCGGCTCGGCTAGATGGGTCTTATCACTCACCGCCCTGCGCGGTGGTGTCCGTGCTCTATCCCCAATCGAAAGGTTCCACTCGTGCCTGAACATCTCACGCTCCAGGTCGTCGATCTCGACGGCTCCGTCGAGGAATCGCTCGACGGGCCCCGCTCGATCTCGCGGCTCGCCTTCCTGTCGCGGGCGCTCGCCGTCGGCGGCACG
>JBKJIG010000081.1:0-70011 GCA_046598415.1 Gaiellales bacterium | reverse complement strand
CCGCAACCCCACCCCGTTCCGCTGGACCGCGAAGCCCGACGACATCCTCGCCAAGACCCAACGCGCCCGCGAAGCCCTCACAAATACTAACGCCAATTCCGTGTCAGACCACTAGCGTATCCAGCACCGCGTTTCCGGCCTGCGCTTGCCCGGACGTCCCGACCATTTCGGAGTCATCGGAACAGCCGCGGCGACGTCCTCCGCAGCCGGTGCAGAATGCAGCTTCGCTGTTGTTTGTCTGGTGGCAGCGCGGACATTCCCACGCCGCCGGCGGTGGAGACAAATACGCGTTTTCCGCACTTCCATGCGCGGCTGAATCGTGTCCGCAGGCGGTGCAGTACCGCCCGGAGCCTCCGAGCACGAGCGCCGGGCATCCGCACTCACGGCAGCTGCTCCCACCGGCGCCGCCGGTAGGTAGATCACCAGTTATGTGAATGTCGTCAGTCATGGGTATTGCCGAGGGTCCCGACGAAGAACTCAAGCGACCAGTGGGGCCCGTTTCGCCCGCCGCCCTACGAATTGAGTAAGATCGTCCCATCGACGTGCGGCGTGGCATTCCAGACTGGAACGTTGCTCAACCCCGTCGGCACCCATCCTCCCGAACCCGTCCCTCCGGACTGGACCCACGCCTGATCAAACATCCCCGGGACCCCCATCGCCACCAGGCACTGATCGGGGTACTCCCGGGAGAATCCGACCGCGACATACACCGTCTGACTACGGCCGAGCGCAGCCAGTTGGCTTCGCCACCCGTTGTCGCTGGCGTTCCACGCAGCGACGCATCTCGCTTCAGCTCGCACCTCAAGCGGCGCGGGCACCGACGAAGTCTGGTCGGAATTATTTCGAACTCCCAGCGCAATCGCTACTATCGCGGCCGCGATAATCGCCGCTGCCACCCCGATGATCCGGCCGATGCTGCGCGGGACCGCCGGAGTCGAATCGGGAGTATCGCAGAAACCTGCGTCGGAGCCACCAACGAACATCGCGCATGCACACTCGCGGCTGGGATAGCCATTGCCCACTAACTCTATTTTTCGCAACCCTAGAACAGAACTGCCCTAAGGACCGGTTCCCTGCATGTCAATGGGGGGTAGGTCCATTACAGGGGGCCTAGGAGAGCATTGCCCACTAAGTGCTTATACCCGTAAGAGACCCCTGAGATAGGCCTTAGATGGCCTTTAGACCGGGCCTATGGACGCCCGTGGTACAGTAAAGATGGAAAATCAGTTCGAGTATCCTAGGAGACACCTTGAAGAAGACACTGATTACCGCCGTAGCTTTACTGGGTGCCCTCGTGTTCGCGCCAGCAGCGCAAGCCAACGAGCCGCCGTACCCACCTTGCGATTCTAGATTCGTGTCCATCCGTTGGGTACTAGGTAGTTGGCTCACGGAACCAGCCAATGGAGGCGTCTTTGCTGGCCGGACCTACGTCGTGAGTCACTCGTCCATCGACGACGCATCCCAGGCTTGGAAGAAGGACGCAACAGGCACGTGGGTTCAGACTCCTTTGTACTTCCGCGATGTACCGGAAGAAGGCGTGACGAAAACGTTTGCTTCCTTCAAGCCAGTCCTCGGCTCTCAGACAATCACGATGGGCTTCTCTTTCGATAGTGGCTGTATGGCTACCGACTCGATACAGGTTGATGGCCGAGTGCCTTTCGCGACCTTCCGCGCGGAGTTTACAGATCCGTATGGATTCGGCCCGCGCCTCAAGATTTGGGGTTATCCGAGAGGCTATGATTGCCATGCGCTTCCGCCCGGTCAATTTGCCTGGAAGATCTACGTCAGCGGCAAGCTCTCAAAAGTCTTGAGGTACATCGATGCCTGCGGCGCTCTTAGCGAAAGCGGCTGGCCACTCAACGGCAACCGCTGGCGTGGTAAGTACATCAACGCTTATACGGGTACGAAGACTGATACACCGGATGTCCCATCTGTTTCCAACATCGAGATTGAGACGCGACAGATCAAAAAGACGGTCGTGCGTAAGCTCAAGGTGGAAGCGACGGTGAATGGTCACCGAGTCTTCTCCCGCAAGTATACGTCGTACAACCGATACTATCGATCACGGGTCATCACGGAGAACAATGTCGACTACATCAAAATCTGCATCAACGGCGGCAACTTTATCCAAACCAAGAACGGCGTGCGCTACTGCAAGCTCTCAGCCAGGTGGAAGACCAGCATCAAGACTGGTTATCGCAAGGGAGCCAAGTAGCTAGACCCTATCCGACCAGTAGGGAGAGGGAACGTTTCTGCGTACCTTGTCTCCCGGAGACGTTCCCCATTTACAGCGCGGTAGGCAGACAGGGCAGACACAGCACCATGAAAGAGGGCCACTCTCGAAAACTGAGAGTGGCCCTTTTTCTTTGCCTTCGTACGGAGCTAGCTCAGATCGATGCCGAACTCTCCGGCCAGCTTCTTGATCCGCTTCTCGGTTTCGGCCAGCGTGGCACCGTCACGGTCGATGGCGGCAATAGCCGAGTCGTAGTCAGACTGGGCACGATCCTTGGCCTTGGCGATCTCAGCCTTGCCGGACTGCAACGCCTTCCACTGACCGGCCAGCAAGCGGCCAATCTCGATGTTGCTGTTGCTGATGGTCGAGACCACCGAGAGAGCGTCCCTGTTGCCGCCAGCGGTCCGCTTCTTTGGAGGACGTGCCGTGCCGCCGGCAAACTTCCGCTGGTATCCCTGGTAGAGGGAGTTCTCCTTCGCGAAGGGATGCCCCGCTGCCACCTGCTTGGCGGCAGCTAGTGCGCTCGTGCCGCCCTCGATGAGTGGCCTCATCTCGTCGTAGAGCGGATCGTTCTTCGACTTCCTGACAGTGGCTGCCATGATCGTCCCTTCTTCTGGAATGAAATCTGACGGGACGGAGCTTCCCTCAACGAGTGAGTAGCCGTTCCTTGCGGCATACATGAGGGCTTCCACCCCGGTGGTTCGCTTACTGACTGTCTTGTAGTCAGCGCCCCGTTGGCCCTTCTCTAGGAGACTCCCGTCCGAGTTCAGGACCAGGAGCTTGTTCGTGCTCGTTACCCATCGGGCTATTGGTTCAGCCATCTGCCTCCCTCCGGCGGGAATCGTAGACAAGGGATCGGACAAAGCTTACGTCGATCATTGTGACGTAGTCATCGGCATTCGAGCAATGGGCCGGCTGCTTGGCGTCTAGCGCTACAGTCTACTTGAGAGTCGGCGCGCACACCCCGACTCCGGGCAGCCGCCCCCAAGCGTTCCAGCTGGACACTGCGCGAGGCTTACGGCGAGCCACTCTAAGCTCGGAATAAATAGGGACAGTCGTTTCCTTCTCCTGATTTAATGAAGAACGGAAAGCGGCCCTTATGCGGCCTTCGTAGCCCTCCACGCCCATCCTGAAGGCTCGCGCACGCACGCACGGCCTGCCTTAACGAGATCGACCTCCAGGCTGCTGTGCGAACTGCTTGGGAGGCAGAATCATCGTCTTCCATGGTGGCGACCCAAGCGCGTTCCATTCGTAGAGACGGACGGCTGGGGAGGCCGGAATCGCACACAGCTGTCGGTGACCGACAGCCCGGTACTTCGATGCGCGCCAAATCTCGATCTCGTGCGGCGGCGACGCCTGCCTCGTTCCGTGGGACTCAACCTGCCCCAAGTTCCCCATGAGAATCTGCCGCGTGTGCGAGAGCGCGAGTACATCGAGCACGACTGGGCCGCCGATGAGTGGTCGCGCGGCTGCTACGGCGGTCGACTCACGCCCAATGCGTGGACGCAGTACGGGGCCGCCATGCGACAAGCGGTCGGGCGCATCCACTTCGCGGGCGCCGAGACCGCCGACGTGTGGAACGGATACATGGACGGGGCCGTGCGGTCCGGTGAGCGAGCCGCCGCCGAGGTCGCCGCGGTCCTTCGTCCCTCGATGTCGGCCCGCTGACGGCGTGCAGCGGATGAGCGCCGGGGTTTCGGCGACGCTCGCCGCCCCGACCGGCTCGACGGCCTCCTCCGTGATCTCGTTTGGCTCTATTCCTTGATGGGCCGACAGGAATCGCGGCCGCCTTTCCCGCCGAGGAGCCGCCACCGCGGGCGGGGGGTTTGCCTTGCCGCTCAGGCGGGCTCGATGTTCGCGTTCAGGCGGAACACGTTGTCGGGGTCGTAGCGGCGCTTGATGTCTGAGAGGCGCGCGTGATTCGGGCCGTACGCCGATCGGACGATCTCGCCGGTGTCGTCCGCGTCGAGGTAGTTGACGTAGCGGCGAGCCGCGAAGTGCGGCTGCATCGCTGCGAACGTGTCCCGCGTCCAGGTGGTGTTCTGGTCATCGGTGGACACATCGGTCCAGACCGAGGTCATGACCAGGTTGTAGCCTGGCTGGCGATGCGGGAATGCGGCGTCGGACACGGCGACGCGCGTGACTTGGCCGTGGAAGTGCTCTTAGATCATTGCGGTCATGGGGGGCGGCGCACGTGCGAATCGTTCGATCATGACGTCGATCAGGTCGTCGTCGAGACCCTGCACGAAGCTCGACTCCAGTAGTTGCGGGCGCCGCGCGGGTACGCGGCGTCGAGCATCTGATTCGCCCCCGGATACGGCATCCGGTCGACCGCCACCATCGCCGGCTATCCGTACGCCAGGAGCGGGGCGAGTTCAGCCCGCGCGCCTCTTGGCGGAACTGGTTGATTGGTGTGCATCTACCGTCCCGCACGGGCCGCCGAATCAGTGCCCGCACGCTGATCTCACGCCGATCGGTCTCGTCCCGCAGCATCCTGGCGGTGACAAGCGACCGGCGCACTGATTGACATCGGTCGTGGCCCGCGCGCGGTCCTGGCGCACGCGGAAATCGTCCGCGGCGATGCCAGGCGGGAGCGGCATGGGCGCAGCTACGCCGGGCTGGGCGGTGGGTCGCCTCGACGCGTGTCCAGGATGGAGAACGCGACCAGTGCGACGGCGAGGAGCGCGCCGATGACCGTCCACACCAGCATCATGCCCCCGATCAGCGCGCCGCCGATGACGAGTGTCGTCGCCAGCCACGTCGGCATCGAACGCGGCGCGGCAAGACCGGCTCCGACCAGCACCACCGCGCCGACCAGGAACAGTCCGATCCAGCCATTTCCGATGACGAGCTCCACGGCTGCGAGCACGGCGCAGACGACCAGGAACACGCGTGCGACGAGCGTCGTCCGTCTGGAAGGTCGACCGGCTGCGGGCGGCATGCTTCGTGTCACCTCTGCGTCGAACGCCGCTGCCGATGCGGCGTACGGCCGAGTAAACCAGGCGGCGCCGGCGTGGTCAACCCGGGGCGGTTCAGTCCTCTCCCGCACACGTTGCTCCGCAGGGGCCGGCTGTGGCCGGCCCCTGCGAAGCTCGTGTCAGGCTGATCCGGTGTACTTGAAGATGTAGAGGCCGAAGTCGCGGTCGCTTGCTGCGACGTACTCCTGGCCGCCGCTTTGGAAGACCTGCACACCCCAGAAGTTGTTGCCGCCGACGTCGATGAAGTGCCCGACCTCGACCAGCTTGCCGCTCTGGATCTTCGCCACGCGGAAGCCGCCGGAGTAGTAGGAGAAGTACGCCAGGTCGGCTCGTCGAGCCGAGGTAGCGACCTCGTGTACCGACAGGTCTCCGAACCCTCTGGCGAAGGCCGGGTCGTGCGCCTGTGGGATGGCGTAGGTGTCGAGCTCGGCCATCTTGCCGTTCTGGTTGCGGAACAGGTGGACGTAGCCCCAGCCGTCGAAGGTTGACGAGAAGCGCAGCGTGTCGCCATGCGCCCCGATCGCGATCGGCGCGAGCTGGGATCCGGCGGGCGCCGCGAGGCACGCGGCGTCGTCGTACAGGCCCTCGGCGCCGAAGAGCGCGAAGCCCTGCTGGCGCGGTGCCACGCCAAAGGTCGGGATGTCGCCCTCGACGCTCATGCCGAGCGACTGGTTGCAGGCATCCGAGCCGACCCGGTTGAAGACCAGCACGGCGTCGTACCCGCCGGCGGCGAGGACGCTGGCGACCTTCTCCGTGAAGGTGCAGACGCCGCGCTCGACGACCGCGATGTCGACGGTGCTCGCGGAACCGGCCGGGACCGCGGCGTCGCCGGGACAGGCACGACCGACGAACACCGACCCGCCCTCGATCGTCTGCCCCTCGGCGAGCTGCCGGGTATCACTGCCCTGACTGGCGGCCAGGTCGGTGCCGTCGGTGACGTTTCGCGCCTGCAGCGAGAACGGATCGAAGTCCTCATCGGCCCCGATCACGTACCGGTTGTCGCTGGTGAACTCCGCCTGGTGGCCGTTGCCCTCGGGCGGGACGATCAAGCCGCTCTCCGCGGCCTCCGGGTCGGGGTTCGTAAAGTCGGTATCACCGAGATAGGTGATGTTCGTCGGGTCCGTGACGTCGACCTTCACGTAGCCCGCGTCCCAGTACGACAGCAGCATCACCTGCCGCCCGGCGATCTGCTTGACGACCAGATCATGCAGGAAGACCGAACGGAGGTTCGCGGGCGCAGCCTGGAGGATCTGCGGGAACCTCTGGTCGAGGTCGTACTCGGCGATCAGCACAGGCTTCCGTGGGTCGGTGATCTCGACGATGTCGACATCGAAGGCCTCCTCGTTGTCCACCATCACCGTGAACGCCCGGTCGCCGGCGTCCCAGGCGAACACGCTGTGGATCTCGTGCGCATCCTTCTTGCCCGCACCGGGCACGAGCGAGTCGCCAAAGCCCTCGGTGAGCGGCGTCGGCGCGGTCGGCTTCGTGATGTCGTAGATGTTCATGCCTCCGAAGCCGGCCGGCTCCTTGCACTTCTCGTTGTTGGTGACGAGGACGTCGCCGACGAACGAGGGCGTATCGATGTGCAACGCCTGCACGCCCTCGCCCGGATAGCTCCCCTCCTTGGAGCCGATGAACGCCACCTCTTTGGGGGTCGACGGATTCCGCACATCGACGACATGCACGCCGTTGTACTTGCAGGTCACGACGCCCCAGGCCGCAAGGTAGGCGTACCCGTTGAAGATGCCGACATCGGCGATCTTCTCCGGCACGACATTCTTGAGCTTCAACTTGCTGACGAGATCGACATTGGCCCTCGTCCCCGAGGGCTCCAGGTGACCCGCCGTCACCCCGTGCTGCTGTGCGTCCCGGGCGCCATCAGCGACGGTGACGCCGCCATCCGGCTCGCCGGACGCTGCCGCCGCCACTCCCACGGCGATCAATATCCCCGCGGCCGCGATTGCGAGCCGCGCCAGAACAGGACGTCGAGACATAGCTTCCCTCCGTTGCCCCCCGGGCACGGAGCGGACCGACCCCGGCCGGAGGCATTGCCGAGGCCGACTCTAGACCCTTTGGCGCCAGCGCGCACGACACGGCGGCCGGGTCGGTGGCCGGCGACCACCGACGACCGCCGGCTCAAGCCCAGCCGATCTTACACCGACGCGATCCGCCAACTGGAGCGCTCGGCCGGCACGCAGCTCGACCCGTGGATCGTGGCGGCGCTGGTGCGGGCCCTCGGGCTGCGCGGCGGCAACTGGTCGCTACCGACAACGGCACTCCATCACATTCGCGCTCGACGGCGCGCGATTCGTCCGCGGCGTCGCCGTGTCCGGCGACTGGACGATGTCGTTCGTCGACGCCAACCCCTCTCGACCTTGACTCAGCGGCCGCGGGATTGACCGCGGCCGGCTCACGATCGACATGCCGGCGCAGTTGTCGCTGTCGGAGCCGACGGAGCTACCGGCGCCCGCGGATGGTCGGACAGTTGCGAGTGGACGTACCCGAACCGCCAGATTCCTTCAGCGCTCGTGCGTCCGGTGACGTCCCGGGGCGCGTTGTGCGGATCCGACGCGCCCAATCGCTTACCACCCGAGCAACCCCCGAGACGTCTCACGAGCGTCCGGTAGTCCCGGCAGGACGTGATCGACGGTCACCCTCCGTGGAGACGTTATCCCTTTCGTTGACGTGGCGGCGAGCTGCTGTGGCGTGGGGGCGGTCAGCGTGTTGCGGCGAGCGCCAGCCTGGCGCGCGCGCTGTTCGATCACGCTGACGCGCTGTCCGGAGATGCCGAGCCGCCGACCGATCTCGCGGACCGGCACGTCGGCCTGGCGCAGCTCGAGGACTTCGCGCTCGCGCAACGTTAGCCCGGATTCCTCAGGAAGCGGCGTGAGTGGCGTTCGCGCCGGCTGTTCGGGGTGTCGGTCGGTGTGGTGCGGGGTGTGGCGCCTGTTCGGTGGTCGCGGACGGCGGTGCGGGTCGGTGTTGGCGGGCTCGGCGCTGGTGTCGGCGCAGCGCGGCGCGGGCGGGTGTCCGGGCTGGTGATCGCGAGGCGCGCCGCGCGTACCGCTACGGCGCTGGGAGCGCGTCGAGACGGCGGGCGGCGGCGAGGATCTGGTCGCGCCAGGGCCAGCCGGCGGGGAGGTGGAGCGTCTCGCGGCGGCCGTGGCGGGTGAGGCGCCCGGCGACGTGCAGGATCCGGTAGCGGAGCGTCTTCGGCTCGGCCGTTTTGAGCGCGCCGTCCAGCAGCAGCGCTTGTGTCCAGGCGATCAGATCGGCCGCGCACAGGACCAGCTCCAGCCACACTTCGTTGTCCGCGAACGCCTTGAACGGGAGGTTCCGCAGCCCGCAATCCTTCGCGTTTCGGACGCGGTTTTCGGCGTCGCCGCGGGCGCGATGGTCACGCTCCAGGATCCGCGCGTCTCCGTGCTGGTCGGTCAACACCAGCTGAAAGCGGTGCCCGTCAATGTCCGTGAACGCCAGTTGCGCGCCCGGGTGCGGCCGTTCCTTGCGGACGATCAGGCGGCTCCGGCGGGCCAGCCGGCCGGCATCTGCACGGCCGGGATCTCCGCCACCCAGGCGCCCTCGCGCAGCTCGTCGTCGCTGGTCAGCGCGCGGCGCCAGCGCCACGGCTTCAGCGCCAGCACCGACTCGCGCAGGCCCGCGTCGATCGCGAACCCGACCGAGAAGCGCAGGCCCAGCTCGCGACAGCCGTCGAGCAGGTCGTGGGTGGCGCCGGCCGAGTCGCACCGCACCACGATCCGGCAGGCCTCCGCAGCGTCGTGCGCGGTCGCCGCGGCGAGCCGCTCGACGGGGATCTGCCGGAGCGCCTCGGCAACGACGCAGGCCTTGTCAGCGGCGGTGTTCGACCCGGCGTTGCCGGGCCGCAGGATCCCACCCACCGCCTCCCGCGTCTCGTCCAGGAAGCCGAGCATCGGATGAAACCCGAAGCCGCGCTTCCAGGTCGCCGCCGCACCCTCCTTCTCGGAATGGCTGCCGACCAGCGTCGCATCGACATCGATCACCAGCCGTGTGGGCGCCGCGCCCAGCTCCCAGGCCCGCGCCCGCGCCGCAGCGCGAGCCGCACGGATCGCCTCCAGCTGGTCGTCTCCGACGTAGGACACGACGCGGGCGGCGGTCGCGTTCGACGCCACCCCGCCAAACAGCGCCGGCTGATCACGCAGCACGCCCAGATCGGTCACCGCATCGCCGCCATCGGCGAGCATCACGATCAGATCGCGCAGCACCCGCCCGCCATCCACCGCCGAGCGCCGCACCGTGCGGCCCGCGACAGCACGCGACAAGCCGGCGGTCAGCCCGACCCGATCCGCCAGCTCCACGATCGCCGCGGTACCGACCCGGCTCGTCAAACCCTCACCATCAGCCAGCACACCGACCCGACCGATCCGCGCTGTAGCGTTCACCCTCACGGTGATCCCCCTGAGCAGGCTGATTCGTGTCTCGACACCACGAATCTTCCCTGCTCAGGCGGACATCACCGCACCCGCCCACACCTCACGCCCCGCTTCCTGAGGAATCCGGGTTAGCGGCTCGATCTGGCGGGCTGCGCGTCGCGTGATCACGTCTTCCTAGGCGGCGATTCCGAGTGGGTCGTCGAGCAGGTCGATCGCGTCTGGCTCGTCGGGTGCTTGGCTGAACTGGAGGCCGGCGTGGACGCGGCCTTCGGCCCACCCGAGGTGGTCGGCGACGTCGATCGCGCGTGGCTGGCGCCCACGCCGCTGCAGGAGCGTTGCCTCCGCGTCTTTGATCTGGTGGATGTCCCAGAGCAGGTGTCGGGGTAGGCGTAGTGGCCGCGAATGCTCGGCGATCGCTTGCTGGAGGGCCTGCCGGATCCAGGCCGTCGCCAAGGGCCGGAACGGGCCCCGCTACGTTGGCCGCGGCGGTGCGGTTGTGTTCGGGGTGTCTCGGTGGTTCTCGCGTACCTCGTGTTGACCTCGGTGGTGGGGTCGGGCTCGGAAGCGGTGTGAACGGTGCTCACGCGACGGCCGTACCTTCTTCAAGGACGGCGAGGTATCTGGTGTAGACGAACAGCTTGTTGCGCGACCGGCCGGTGGCCTCGCGGACGATGCCGAGAGCTGCGAGGTGCGCCGCCGTGGTCGCGACGGTCACCTCGGACAGCCCGAGGGTGTCGGCGGCCTCGGGTATCCGGAAGACGATCTGGCGGATCGCGAGTTCGTGGAGGCGAAGCGCGGATCCGCTGGCGCGGCGCAGTCCATGGATCGCCTGCCGGTCTTCTTCGACGAGCGTCAGCAGTCGCCTGGTCGTGTCGGTTGCAGAGCCGGCGACGTCGTTGACGCCCTCGAGGAAGAAGCGCAGCCACTGTTCCGACTCGCCGTGGGTTCGGACGCGCTGGAGGTGCGTGTAATACTCGTCCCGATTGCGCTTCAGGAAGAGGCTGAGATAGAGCTGCGGCCGGGACAGGACCTGTTGCTCCTCGGCGCAGAGGAGCAGCGTGATCAGGAGTCGCCCGACGCGTCCATTGCCGTCCAGGAACGGGTGGATGGTCTCGAACTGGGCGTGTGCCAGCGCCGCCTTCACAAGCACCGGCGTCTTCACCGGATCGTTGTGAAGGAACTTCTCAAGCGCGCCCATGGCGGGCACTACCTCGTGGGCAGGCGGCGGCACGTAGCGTGCGTTCCCGGGTCGAGTGCCGCCGATCCAGTTCTGCGATGAGCGGAACTCGCCCGGTGCCTGGCCGGCTCCGCGGCCGGACTCGAGTAACAGGGCGTGGACTTCTCTGAACAGGCGGAGGCTCAGTGGGAACCCGTCACGCATCCGCTCGATCCCGTGGTTCATTGCTCGGATGTAGTTGGAGGTCTCTCGTGTATCGGCCACCGGCACGCCTGGGGCCTCGTCGTGTTCGAACAGCAGCAGGTCCGAGAGCGATGATTGGGTACCCTCGATCTGCGACGAGAGCACGGCTTCCTTCCGGATGTAGGCGTACAGGAACTGGTCCGGATCGGGCAGCAGCAGCGTGATCCCGTCAAGGCGTCCGAGCGCCTGGTTGGCTCGATCCAGCAACTCCTGCACGTCGGGGTCCATCAGGAGAGCCGGGTTCGGCGGAAGCGGCCGCGGGTGGAACGCGAACTACGTCTCGCCGCCGCCGCTCACGCGTCGGAAGCTTCCTGCCCGGTCCGTGACGCCGGGCGCCTTCGGAGGGCTGGCCACGAGTTACCTCATCATCCTTGGCTTCACCGTCATCAAGCAAAGGATAACGCGTTTTCCTTAGGTTATTCGGACGTGAGGCAAAGGATGCTGAGTTCCGCCAGCGGGAGGTACCGCCGCGGACTGATGCGGCGAGGGCCTCGCAGGCTTGCGCGACGACATCACCGACCTCCGCCGCCGCCTCGACGACGCAGAGCGCAGCGCTCAACCCGAACGCCGGCAGATAGACGTCCTCGAACTTAGCGACTACCCAAGGCTGTGTGGCGTTGCGCGGCTGACGCGGGGCGCTGCTCGGTTACGGGAGCGGTACTTCCCAGCGCGAGATGGTGTACGGGGCGCCGGCGGGTCCTCCGACCATGAAGATCGCCGTGTCGTCGGCGACTGCCCGGGCGGCGCGGAGCAGCGCCGGATCGCGCACAAAGACGATCGTCCCGGCCGGCGCGTCGATCTCTTCCCCGGCGACCGTGAAGACCGCGTGTCCGGTCATCACGGCGAAGAGCTCCTGGTGGCCGTTCGTCCGGTTCGCCTCGTCGTCGGCCTCGTGATGTGGTTCGATCATCTCGGCGCCGGCGTTCCCGGTCGCGGCGTTGACGCCGAACGCCTGGACGTCGAAATGGCGACGAACGAGATAAAAGTCCGAGTCGCTGATGTGCGCGTTCCTCGGGTCGACCTGGGCGAGGGTGTCAACGTCGACCCAGCGGATGGCGCCGTACGGTGCGGTGCGCGGATCGCTCATGCCGCCGATACTCGCACACTCGCGCTCACACGGCGGTCGAACTGGGGCATCACCCGCAGCGCGTCGTTACCGCGAGTCGCCTTGGAGACGGTGGAGTGCCTTCACGGGCATTGGCGGCGCTCCTCTCGACGGGGACGAGCGAGCATACAGCGCGTCGGCGCGCCGCCTGCATCGGCGTGCAGCCGAACCCGTCTCGCGATTTCGCTGGGTTCTGGGGCCAGGAATAGCCTGTTTGGGCGATCGAGTGCCCGCGGAAGTCCGATGGCGCGGCCGTCACCGCCGGCTCCCGGTTCAGGCTATCGAGGAAATGAACTGGCGTCGGCGGATCCGAGGTAGATTCTGCCCACGCCTGCGGCTGACCTCTCGCTTACCTCGGCGTTCGGCCGGCCACGAAAGCGTGGAATTGCAGGAAGAAGAATGACGCGGCTCGACGACTGGAGGATTATCAGTCGATCGGTCAACTGAATTTGTCTACGCGCTCATTTGCAGGCATTTCTTGCGATCACAGGCGGGCTTAGCGCGTTCGGTAGCGATGCAACCGTCGGGAGCCTCAGCTCAGAGCATGTTGATTTGCAGGATTTATGGGCCGACAGGGAATCGAACCCTGACCGGAGGATTAAAAGTCGCCCGACGTGAGCTCGGTGGGTCTCCGTGGATCAAGGATCTGGCCGGAAATCGCTGGAAAAGTAACACCCGGGCGGCTGTCGATCCCGGTGGATCTGGGTGGATCAACGTGACAGCTGCGTGGCACCCGTCGCCCTCGCCGGGCGGCGCTTGGGGATGCGCTCGATCGAGGAAGCCCTCGTCGGATGGTGCGGGTATAGGGTCAGGCTGGGCGCGAATGTCTTGGCGATCGGGGCGGTGACCGTCCTGCTGGCCGCTTGTGACGGCGACGCCGATGACGCCTCAAAAAGCGCCGAGGTCTCGACGCGGGCTGCAGCGGTTGCTCAGTACACCGCCCCCGACCGAGCCATCGGCAACCCCGCCGCCACCCATCAGCCGCGTACGCCACCTCCGAAGACAGGGACACCTAATCGCTGAGATCGCGCCAGACAATCTTGCCACGCTCCTCGACGTAGACCCTCCAGAGGTAGAGCACGATGCCGAGAAATAGTGCGCCGACGCCGACGACAAGCGTGCCTATCCCGCCGTAGCCGGTCAGCTGGAACGAGAGCGCCCCGACGACGAGCGCAATAGCGTTGAAAACCGCGAGAACGGCGGCGACAACCAACCACCGACGGCGGAGCCGAATCGGGCGCGCCTGCCCCGGCGCATCGATTCGGAGCAGCACTACACCGCCGAGAGCCAGGATTACGACCACGAAGTACGCCAAGTTGCTCGCCGCGATGATCCCGATGACGCTGTTCAGCACGATGACCACCACGACGTTCACGACCATGTCCAGCGTCATGGCGTTGGCCGGGACGTGGCTTCGGTTGAGCTTGCCGAAGATCCGGATCGTGTGGCCTCGCAACGAGGTCGCATACAGGGCCCGAGAGGCGTTCATCGTAGAGGCATTCATCGTGAGCAAGCACGCGACCACGATGAGAACGACTGCAGCGCCCGATCCGACCGATCCGATCATCTTCTCGAGCGCCGTGACGTAGAACGCGACCGGATCGCTTCCGATCGTCTCCTGCGAGAGGACGCCGCCGAGGCCGAGCGGCACGAGCGTGAAACTGAATAGCGCGAAGCCCGCCGACGAGAGAAGGCCTTTTCGGGTGTCATCGAGCGGATCGTGGTACTCCGGTGCGAACGTCGCGGCCTGTTCGGTCGGATACGCCGACCATCCGAGCAGGTAGATCCACACGAAAACGAGGCGAAGACCACCCCAGTCCTGGTCAGACCCTCCGATCTTCCAGGTCAGGAGGGAGGTGTCGAAGTGCCCTGTCAAGTAGGGCAGAAACGCAAAAAGCAACAGCACGACGCAGAACAGCACACCGGTGATATATCCGAAGATGCGAGTGGGCCGCATGCCAGCGACGTTGATCGTCCAGACGGCGACGATGATGGCGCACGCAACGACCTGCGCGAACCCGACGGAGAGCGGACCGACCTCGGCAGACCAGGTTTGACCGCTGAACCACTGGGCCTGGATCAGCTGTCCGGCGAGCAGGCCGAACACGGAGAACGTGGACGTGTAGGCGATCCAGTAGGCGAAGCCGGCGAGCGGCGATACGATGTTCAGGCGCCGCCGCCACGCCTCGCGCGCATAGGCGGCAAGCCCTCCGGTGCTGTCGGGGAACATCGTGGCGGGTTCGGTGAAGATGTAGGATTGCACCCCGCCGATCAGCACCGTGATCGCGCAGAGGAACAGTGCGCCGAGCGCGCCGACGGACCCGATCGTGTAGCCGAGCGTGGCCAGCAGGAAGCCGGAGGCCGACAGGCATACGATGAATCCGTCGTACCACCGCATCGTTTTCAGGAGTGTCCGCGGTGTCTCCTCGACAGGCTCCTGTGTTGGGGTCGAAATGGTCATCGTCCATCCCTTCGTTGCGTTCCGACGGCGCCGTCGGGCGCTGCGCCGATGTCCGGATAGCTCTCAGCGCGTGCTGCGATGACGACGTCGCAGAGCGCCTCGACAATCTGCTCGAAGAGCACCGCCCCCTCGGCCGTGGTGCCCTCGCTCGGCGATCCCGTCAAACCATCGATGCTCGTCTGCGCGACGTGGTAGGAAAACACCCGTCCGATCGTGCGGTCGGGATCGTCGTGGATCGCGCTCCGGTCGACGAGCTCGGGGTGCAGATGGAGCATCAGAGAGGTCTCGGCCCGGTTTGCGTGCCAGTCGATCGCATCGCGTTCGAACTGCGCCGCAATGGCCGGTGTAAGCGCGAAGGTGTGGACACAGCCGATCTGAAGCTCACTGGCTCGGCGAACCTCGTCTACGGCGACACGGAGCGCCCCCGGGTTGCCGCCGTGCGAGTTGACGAGCAGCAGCTTCGTAAACCCACTTGCCCGCACCCAGCGAGCAAACTCGCACACGACCTCGATCACGACACGAGGCGGTAACGAGAATGTCCCGGGCCACTTGGTCGTGTGGGCGTGGGATGAGCTGACCGAGAGGGTTGGGGCAAGCGGAGCCCGGGTGCGCGCCGACGCCTCCTCGCATGCGGCCTCGACGAGCAAGGTGTCTGTCGCGCACGGAAGGTGTCGTCCATGCTGCTCGGTTGCGCCGATTGGCAGCAAACAGAGTGATTCGCCCGCGTGCACGAGCACGCCTATCTGCGGCCAGCTGAGCTGTTCGAGTCGGACTGGGTCGGCCATGCGCCTAGAAGAACGTCAGGTAGCGTCGAAGCTCCCACTCCGAGACGTGGTTGTGGTACTCCCACCACTCTCGGGTCTTGAGCTCCACGAACGCGTCGCGCAGCTCGGTGCCAAAAGCGCGTTCGGAGAGCGGATCGACGGCGAAGGCCTCGACGGCCTCGAGCAGGGTTCGCGGGAGCGTCTGGATGCCGAGGTCGTCGATCGTCTCCTGCGACTGGACGTACATGTCGAGGTTGATGGGGTCGCCCGGGTCGAGCCCAGCCTCGATGCCGTCCAGGCCCGCATGGAGGTACATCGCCGCAGTAAGATACGGGTTGCAGGTCGGGTCGACTGCGCGGCTCTCGACGCGCGGTGATGTCATCGGAATCCGGACCATGTGCGTCCGATTGTTGCGTCCGTACGACATGAAGACGGGGGCCCATGTAAAACCGGTCATCGAGCCGGAGACCACGAGCCGCTTGTACGAGTTGACCGTCGGACAGGCAACCGCCGTGAGTGCGGGCGCATGGCGCAAGATTCCAGCGATGAACTGATAGGCCATCTGTGACACGCCGCAGCCACGAGAATCTGCCGCTGCGTCGAAGAGGTTGACACCGTTCTCGTCGGCCAGCGACATGTTGAAGTGCGCGCCCGTCCCAGTGCGGTTCGAGTAGGGCTTGGGCATCATCGTGATTTCGAAGCCATGGTTCCGTGCTAGCTCCTTCATCATCATGCGCCAGAAGACCTGTCGATCGGCCATGGTCATGACATCGGAGTAGTGGAAATCGATCTCGAACTGTCCGTTCGAGTCTTCGTGATCGAACGAGTGGACGTCGAAGCCGGCCGCATTCATGCGAGTGACGGCGTCGTCGAGAAAGTCGTATGCGCCGAGGGTGTCGACGATGTCGTAGGCCGCGCGCTCCATGACATCCAACGGGTTGTGCTGCTCGATCGAACCGTCATCGCGTTTGCGCACGAGGTAGAATTCGGTCTCAATCCCGAGGTTGAACGTAAGGCCCATTCCTCTGGCCCGGTCGACGGCGCGCTGCAAGACGTTCCGGCTGCACATGGGCCACGGCGTTGACCCGTGATGCAGGTTCCCCGGCGCCCACGCGACGGTCGGGCGATGCGGCATGACGATGATGCGCTCGAGATCCGGTCTCACGCCGAGCTCGTCATCTGCCGGCGACTGGCCCAGGCCGTCGATCGCAGCACCGGTGAAGAGTTCCGACCCGCGCATCATCTGCGCGAAGTGCTCGATCGGCACCATCTTCCCCTTACCGACCCCGTGTACGTCGCAGTAGGCGGAAAAGACGTACTTGACTCCGGCCCCGCGCAGTTCCTCGCCCTTCTGGTCGTACTCCGGCCGGTGGTCACGAAGCGTCGGCGGCGCAGATGTGAGCTCCATGGGAGGCCCTCCTGTCGGGATCGTGGGTCACGTACCGCGATAGGATCAGCCCGCGAGAAAACGATCGCAACCGACGATCCGTAGGACGTTTGCACGAAACGCTCCTACGGTTCGTCGGCTCAGATGTCGAGCAATCGCGTGGTCATGAGGGCGAGTTGAACCGCGAGCCGGTCGTCCGGCCTCGACAGGGCGAGACCTGTCAGCTCCTCAACCCGACGCACGCGGTCGCGAAGCGTTGACACGTGGATGTGGGACGCCCGCGCCGCGGCGTGCAGGTTCCATCCGTGAGCCACGAGCGCTGTGAGGGTGCTCTGGAGCGCTGACTTCCGCTCCGTGTCGTACCGTTCGACGGGATCCATGATGTGCCGCGCGAACGCGACGATCCGGGCAGGATCGGCAGACTGCAGGAGCACGGACTCGATGCTGTCGTCACCCGCGATCAGGACGCCGGGGCGGCCGGCTGCCTCCATCGCAAGCGAAGCTGCCCTACCGCCAAGATAGGAGTCCCGATATCCAGGCCCATCGGTCGCCTTGGATCCGATCCCAATGTACACATCCGAAGCTGCCGCCGTGCCGAGGGCCTCGTACAGTCTTGAGGCCCACTCGGCATCTGAGGGGCCGACCGCGACTATCGCGCGTTCGCGACGCGTGACGATGACCCGTACTCGCTGCAAACGCGCCCAACGGGCAGCTGCCGCCAGCACGTTCTCCGCTCGCCCATCGGGCGGCCCTCCGAAAAGGCCGACGGCGACGCGAACGCTGGTGCCGGGCTCCAGGCCTACTGCGCTGGCACGTCGCACGAGCTCGGCACTCGAACGATCGCTGTCGATCAGCGCCGAGACAACCTCGCCGTCGAGTCGCGCCTCGATATCGCGCACCCGTCGGCCGGCTCCCAGAATCACGGACACGAGCGTGCCCGCGAACTCGACGACAGGAGAGTCATCCATCGTGCACGTGCGAAGCTCCCCGAGCGGCGTCGTGCCGGTGCGTATGGCGAGTCGGCGCAGGCCGCCCAGACTAGGGTAGTGATCGCCGCCCGCCGCAGCGACCCGCCGTCCATCCTCGTCGACCAGCTCCACGGCTGTCCCCGTCACGCTATGCAGGCGCGCCACGAGATCCTGCAGCCCGCCCGACCCTTCGAGAGCGCTCACGATCCCGCGCATGTCGGCGTTGATGCGCTCGCTCGCCGAGAGCTGGATCGAGAGACGTTCGATGTCGTTGAGAGCGTCCATCATCTGGGACTCAACAAGCTGATTCGCCTCCCCGTTCCGGAGCAGGCCGGTGGCGAGATGCGCGAGGCGCGGGAGGACATCGAGGCAACGCTCCGCAGGAGGTTGCGAGCTCTTGATGAGCCCGGCGTCGAACGAGAACGTCACGGGCCAGTTGCGTTTCGGCGCAGGCCCGAGAGTGGCCAGCACCGTGCCGGCTGTACTCTCGAGCATGGCGGCGGGCGCGTCTGCAATTGCTGCAAACGTCCGCAGCACCCCCTCGGCAGCGACGCGCTCGCTTTGAGGGCGCATCGCCGCGAGCCCGTCGAGCAGGGACTGGGCCTCCTCGTCGTGCGTGGGCCGGCCGCAGCCCGGCCCGCGTCCATCGAGCTGAGCTGCGGCCATGCGCGCAAGCGACTGCAGAAGCTCGCGTTCGTCGTTCGTCGCGTCCGGGCTCGCATCGATGATGACTGCGCCGGCCGTTTCGTCGTTCGAGAACGGCACCGCGATCGGCTCGTGCCAGCTCGATGCGTGCGAGCTCGCTCCCATTATGGCAGCCGCCCAGACATCCCACCGGCCGCTCGTGTTCTCCTCCTCGGACTGATCCGGCAACCGGAGGCGCGGGCGCCCTGAAGCCACTATCAGCTCCTCCTCGATGGTCGCCAAACCCTTCACGTGCAGCCGCAGCACGCTGGAAAGCGCCGTGCGAGTCACGACTGCAGTGCGAGATCCATCGATGAGATCGTGTGCGTTGAGCAGAACATGCATGACGTGGCCCGGTGTACGTGCGTTTGCAAGGCGTTCGCTGAGGGTGACGAATGCACCCGTGCGCGCGGCGAACCGAGTCGCGCGAGCAAGGTCCTGTTCGACGATTCCGAGTCGGGAGCCGAGCGCCGCGAGTGACAACGCACACTCCCGCTCGGCCGGCGTGAGCGATGCAAGCCGCATGACTACGAGGTACGCCGCATCACCCACTCCGCCCGGCACAATCGTTACCTCGAGTCCGCGATAAGTCGACGATGTGACACGCCCCGTCGAGCGTGCGCGTTCAACCGGCTCGACAAGCGCTCGGGGAGGCCAGCGCCGCGGCGCGATCTCGGGCGCGCCGATTACTCTCTCGCGACCGTCTGCCAGCACGACCTGATCCGCCGCGAAAAGCTGGCGAGCTTGCTCGAGGAGCCATTCGATCACCTCGCGCGGACGGGCACCGGTGGCGATCCGTGCGTATGTCGTGCGCTCGATCACGCGCAGTCGACTCGTGCGGTCGGCATCGGCTCGCAGCGCCGAGGTCCGGATCGCGCTGGCAGCCTGAACCGAGATGATCCGTAGAAGCTCGAGTTCGTGCTCGTTGAACGTCCGCCCCTTGAACCGGCTGAGAGTGATCACGCCGATTGCTGCACCCTGGTTCGCGATCGGAACGACGAGCATCGCTTCCCGCTCGTCGGGGACCCCTGGAATCGACTGGTGGGCGGGATCGCCGGTCACGGTGTCGAGCCGTCGGGCGACGCAGTCCGCGGCTGCGACACCGACGATCCCCTCACCCACCGTCGGCTGCCAGTCCGACAAGGCGGCGGCGAGCGGATCGCGAACGACGATCGGCTGGAGTCGCCGACCCGACGGCTCGACGATGTAGATCACGAGTGACTCGTGCGGGATCACCCTGCGGGCCGCGTTGGCGAGGTCGGCGAGCGTCTCATGCAGATCGGCGGTCTCGGCCGTCGCGGCCGAAGCGTGCGCGATCACGTCGAGCTCCGCAGTGAGTTGTTCGGTCGCCGCCCGGGCGTCGAGCGCCTGCTCGAGCATCGCTCGGTGCTGCAGGGCGAGGCTCGCCTGGTCGGCGATCATGCGGGCGAGAATCGCCATGCAATCGACCCTGTGGCGATAAATGTCGAGAGGCAGCACCCTGACCTCTTTCAGGGCGTTCACGTAGTCAGACTGGTCGATGCCATGGTCGCGAGCAACGGTCCGCCAGCGGCCGAACTCCGTCGGCGGCCGATCGATCACCTGGCCGCTGAGGAAGTGCCCGAACACCTCGCCATCGCCCGACACGATCGGGATCGTGCAGTCGTACAGGCCGTTCCAGCAGGGGAAGATCGTCGGTTCCCGCGTGACCTCAGAACGACGCATAGCAGCTACGTCGCACGCCAGACACTTCGCGCCCGCACTGGAGGGCCGCGTGAGATCCTCGCAAAACCGCACGCGATACGTGATCTCGTTGACGTTGTGCCCCTCATGGTCGAGGATGACCGTCGGCAGGTCGAACGCCGTCGCGAACGCGTCCTGTACCGCCTGGAGCGTCTCGGAACCGACCAGGTCGACGAGGGTCCAGGGCGACTCGCGCCTGACGATGGCGGTCCGGGCCACGGCTATCGGGCCAGCGCTGCCGACTCGACGGCGCTGACCCCCGGCGCGAAGCGCCTAGAACAATTACGCAGCTTCACCATTCATGCTCCACGGACACGCATCCACCATACGCAAGTCGCCGCTCGCGCTGCAAGCCTACCCGAAGTAGCGTCCCAGGGTGTGGTGCACGAGGCCTTCGTGGTGTCCGCCGGTGCGGTGGAGCGCGAGCCGGCATCCTGGCGATTTCAGCGAGCTGTAGTGGTGCGTTTGGCTCTAATAATCGATGTGCTGACAGAGAATCGAACCCTGACCGGAGGATTAACAAGTCTTCCGCGGTGGTCGCGTTGTCTCGGTCGATCCGGGGATGGCCTGCTATCTCGGGGCTTCGACGATCGGTACGTTGGAGTTCCCCCGTTTCCGTGGACAGGGTGGGTTTAGGGGAGCTCCGGCGGGTGATGTGGGTCGGGTAGGAGGGCGCACGCCGCTCTGCTCCTAGGGTTCCAGCTGTCTAGGACTGGTTCTCTGGGAGGGCAGGTGGCGGCGTGCGCTTCGGCAGCGGATCGGTGGCGTCGAGGGTGGGGTGGTTGAGGTCGTCTCGATTGACGAGGACGGAGCGGTGGTGCTGCATGCCCGGCCGCGAGCGCGGCGTGCATCGCGGTGCGGGGTCTGCGGCCGGCGCGCGTCGGGCTACGACCGGGGCGCGGGTCGGCGGCGTTGGCGGTCGCTCGATCTCGGCGCGGTGCGGTGCTTCATCGAGGCGGACGCACCACGCGTCGTTTGTCGCAGGCATGGCGTGAGGACCGCACAGGTGCCGTGGGCGCGGCACGGCTCCTGGCACACGCGGAGCTTAGAGGACGGCGTCGGCTGGCTCGCGACGCAGGCGTCGAAGACGGCGATCTGCCGGTTGCTGCGGGTCTCGTGGCCGGCCGCTCGCGGCTGACGAGCTTCGTGAAGCTCGCACGGACGATCCGCGAGCACCGCGAGGGGATCATCGCGACGCCCCGACTGGGCCTCACCGATGCCCGCATCGAAGCGATCAACACGACGCTGCGGCTGATCGTCCGCCGCGCCTACGGGTTCCACTCCGCCCCGGCCCTGATCGCACTCGCGCACCTCACCTGCGGCGGCCTACGGCCCGACCTGCCAGGACGCCAATGACTCCGACCCTGCGGGCCGACCCGACGATGCTCCACCAGCTCGACCGGGCGGCGCTCCGCATCGCCGGGAACACCATCACACCACCCACGGAAGCCGCAGGAGCTCCTCTTTTAGGATCTCCCGCTCCTCCGCGAGCACCCGCACCTCGCGCCGCAAGCGCCGAAGCTCGTCCCGCTCGTCGCTCGTGAGACCAGGCGCCTGGCCCGCATCGACCGCGCCCTGGCGGCTCCAGTTACGGAGCGACTGCGGCGACACCCCGAGCTCCGCCGCCAGCTGCGCGATCGACCTCCCGCTGGTACGCAAAAGCCGCACCGCCTCCTGACGGAACTCCGCCGAGTACGGCTGGATCTTCGGCATAACGAACATCCTCTCCGACCAAGCCACGCTCAGTCGCTACATGTCCACCGTAGCGGGGGAACTCCATCACGCCCACCAGCGCCTCCTGGTTGAACCTCGTCGAAGGCTGGTTCGCGCAGCTCACCAACCGGCGCCTACGGCGCGGCAGCTTCTGCAGCCTCGACCACCTCCGAGAAGCCATCACCCTGTGGGCCGACCAGTGGAACCAGAACCCCACACCGTTCCGCTGGATCGCCAAGACCAGCGATATCCTCGCCCAGCTCGAGCGCGCCCGCACCGCCCTCTCCAACACACACGACAATTCAGTGGCAGACCACTAGCGAGTCGCCGTCCCCTGCGGGGTCGGACGGTTCCATTGCCGGCACGTCGCTGCTGGAGGAGGGATCGTCGGCGCTCGGGCAGTCAGAGTCGGTGTAGCCCTGATCGTCGTAGTAGAGGACGCCCAGGCCGTCTGGTGTCTGCTCGAACACGGCCACTTGCGGTTCTCGCCGGTCGGGCGGAGCTGCGCGCGGCTTCTGCTGCTTCTTCTTCGGAGGTGGCCCAGCAGCGTCGACGCGGCTCATACACGAATTGTACGTGACACCGTGCGTGACAACCTGGCGTTTCTGAGCGGTTCGGCGGTTCGTATTTGGCTCTATTGCTGGATGGGCCGACAGGGAATCGAACCCTGACCGGAGGATTAAAAGTCCCCTGCTCGACCTTCGAGCTACCGGCCCGGATGGAGTCTACGAGTTCCGACCGTCCCGCCACCGCGGCCATGGTTTGCACGAAACAGACCGAATGACCTCCCCCGTCGGAGTACCTGCCCGAATTCGGGCAAACCAGTTGAGTTCGTAGCCATGATCGCCGATCATTCGCCAGTGGACGACGCTGAGCTTGACGTCTTTGCAGAGGGGATCGCCCAGCTCACGCGATCCGCACCGCTGGACCCGGCTCAGGCGCGACGGGTGGCGGAAGACGTGACGAGCTGGTTCTCGGAGACCGTCGAAGAGCTCGTCCAGCGCCGGCACCGCGAGCTGCAGCGCACCGGGCTCGCGAACGACGAAATCTTCGCGCACCTCGCGATCGAAGTTGAAGCATGGCGTTTCCGGGCGGCTCCGCTCAGCACCCGGCAGCTGCGCCGCATGATCTACGGATAGGAGCTCGGTTTTATGTGCGGGATCGTTGGCTACATCGGCCGTCAGGCGTGCGTTCCGATTCTCATGGGAGGGCTCGGTCAGGTCGAGTACCGCGGGTATGACTCGGCCGGCATCGCCGTGATCACACCGACCGGTGCCGTCAAGGTGCACCGCCGCGCCGGCAAGCTGGCGACCCTCGCCGACTCCCTCCCGAAGCGCCTCGCCGGGCGCGTCGGCATCGGCCACACCCGCTGGGCCACCCACGGCGCGCCGACCGACACCAACGCCCACCCGCACGTCGACGCCTCCGGCCGCATCGCGATCGTGCACAACGGCATCATCGAGAACGCCGCCGACCTGCGCCGCGGCCTCGAGGCCGACGGCGTCGTGTTCGCCAGCGAGACCGACTCCGAGTGCTTCGCGCACCTGATCGCCGCCGCGCTCGAGCCCGACCTGCCGCTCGAGGAGGCCGTGCGCCACGTGCTCGCCGGCATCGAGGGCACCTACGGCCTGCTCGTCATCGACGCCGACCAGCCCGACCGGATCGTCGTCGCGCGCCGCGGGTCGCCGATCGTGATCGGCATCGGCGACCGCGAGATGCTGGTCGCGTCCGACATCGCCGCGCTCGTGCGCTCGACCCGCCAGGTCGTCGCCCTCGCCGACGGCGAGATGGCCGTGCTCACCGCCGATGGCTACCGCACCTTCGCGCTCGAGGGCACGCCCACGCAGCAGCGCCCGTTCACCGTCGATTGGGATCCGTCCGACTTCACGCTCGACGGCCACACGCACTTCATGCACAAGGAGATCGCCGAGCAGCCCGCGGCCATCTCCCGCGCCCTGCTCGGCCGCATCGACGAGCGGCACGCCACCGCCAAGCTCGGCGGCATCGACCTCGACGCGCGCACCGCGCTCGCGATCCGCCGCGTCGTGCTACTCGGCTGCGGCACCGCCTACTACGCCGGCCTGGCCGGCGCGCAGCTGATCGAGGACATCTCGCGCATCCCGGCGACGGCCGAGCCCGCCGCCGAGTTCGGGTACCGCAACCCGGTGATCGAGCGAGACGCGCTGTACATCGCGCTCAGCCAGTCGGGCGAGACCGCCGACACGCTCGAGGCGGTGCAGGAGATCAAGCGCCGCGGCGGCCGGGTGATCGCGCTCGTCAACGTCGTCGGATCGACCATCGCGCGCGAGTGCGACGGCATCTACCTGCACTCGGGCCCCGAGATCTCGGTCGCCTCGACCAAGGCGTTCACCTCGATGCTGGCGGCGCTGTCGCTGCTCGCGCTCCACCTCGGCCGCGTCCGCGACCTCGGCCCCGGGCGCGCCGGGCACCTCATCGAGGGCCTGCGCGCGCTGCCCGACGCGATCGAGTCGATCATCGCCGGCGAGGAGCAGATCAAGGCCATCGCCGAGCGCCACGCGACAGCCGAGTCGCTGTTCTTCATCGGACGTCACCGCGGCTACCCGATCGCGCTCGAGGGCGCGCAGAAGCTCAAGGAGATCTCCTACATCCACGCCGAGGCGTACCCGGCGAGCGAGCTCAAGCACGGACCGCTCGCGCTGATCGCGCCCGACTTCCCGAGCGTGGTGCTGGTGCCGGACGACGACCTGGTGGAGAAGAACATCTCCACCATCCATCAGATTCGCGCCCGCAGCGGCCCCGTCATCGGCGTCGTCCAGGACCGCGGCGCCGCCGCCAACGACGCGTCGATCGAGGCCGGCGAGCCGCTGCTCGACGACGTCATCCGCATCCCGACATGCGCGCCCGAGCTGGCGCCGATCCTGCTCACGATCCCGCTCCAGCTGCTCGCGTACCACGCCGCGATCTCGCTCGGGCGCGACATCGATCAGCCACGCAACCTCGCGAAGAGCGTCACGGTCGCCTAGGCGCTGCTCAGCCGTAGGTCGGAACGCCGAGGATGTCCTCGAGTTCCATCTCGAGCACCGAGCGCACCATCTGCAGACGGATGCGGCGCTCGCGGCGCTTCCACAGCTCGGCCTCGACAGCGTCGCAGACGACGCTGTCGTTATGCTCGCACTCCGGGCAGCAGCGCTCGATCGCGACGCGGATACCGTCCGGGTGCCGATCGATGGCGACCGGGTAGATCAGCAGCGACTCGCAACCGGGGCAGATGATCAGCGGCTTCGACTCCATGTTCATGCCTTTCCTATCGCCGTAGACGCTGTCGTGTTACGCCGGGTTCCCTGCCGGTGGTCAATTCTTCGGAATTCCGTCGTCCCCTCTTGAGGACATGCTTTCCAAACATTTGAAGATCGCGATTATCGCGCCGCCATGGCTTCCCGTCCCGCCCGAGCGGTACGGAGGGGTCGAGTGGGTCGTGTCGCTCCTCGCCGACCGGCTGGCCGAGCTCGGACACGACGTGACGCTCTACGCCCGCGGCGGCTCGATCACCCAGGCGAACCTCGTCACGACGTCGGAGGAGGGCAGCATTTCGCAGTTCGGCCAGCTGGTACCGGAGCTCGAACATGCCCTGCTCTCGTTCCGTGACGCGTCGCGGTTCGACATCATCTCCGACCACTCGGGGCTGGCCGCCGCGGCCATGGCCGACCTCGCCACGGCGCCCGTCGTGCACACCGTGCACCGCCCGCTCACCGACGAGCCAGGGCGCATCTACCGGCTGATCGCCGAGCTGAACCCGCGCCTGCGCTTCATCTCCACGTCGCTCAAGCAGCGCGAGCCGGCCGAGGACCTGCCGTGGATCGCGAACTGTCCGAGCGCCCTCGACCTGGACGCCTACCCGTTCTCGGATCGCCGCGGCGAGTACCTGCTGTTCATCGGTCGCATGAGCCCGCAGAAGGGCGCCGGCCGGGCGATCGCCGTCGCGCAGGAGATGGGCCTGCCGCTCAAGCTCGCCGGCAAGATGCACGAGGCCGACGAGCGCGCGTACTTCGCCCGCGAGGTGGCGCCGCACCTGTCGGACCGCATCGAGTACCTGGGCGAGGTCTCGCACGAGGAGAAGGTGCGGCTGCTGCAGCGCGCCCGCTGCACGCTCTTCCCGATCGACTGGGAGGAGCCGTTCGGCCTCGTGATGCTGGAGTCGATGGCGTGCGGCACGCCGGTCGTCGCCACCCGCCGCGGCGCCGTGCCCGAGGTCATCTCACCCGGCGAGTCGGGGCTGATCGTCGACCGCTTCGAGGATCTGCCCGGTGCCGTCGCGCAGGCCGACCAGATCGATCCGGCCAGCTGCCGCGACTACGTCGAGACGCACTTCTCCGAGGGGCGCATGGTGCGCAACTACCTGGAGGCGTTCTCCTCGCTGCTCGGCTGAAGCTGCAGCGCGTGGGCCAGCCGCGCCATCGCGCGGGCCAGCTGCGCCGGCGCCGGGCGGCCCTCCCAGTGCACCGCCAGCGGACGCAGCAGGCCGGCCCTGCGGTCCGACTTCAGGTCGACGCGGCCGACGATGCGGTCGCCGACCAGCAGCGGCAGCACGTAGTAGCCCCACACGCGGTCCGGCTTCGGCTTGTAGATCTCCAGCGCGTGCGAGAAGCCGAATAGCCGCCGCGTCTCCTCACGATCCCAGATCAGGTTGTCGAACGGGCACAGCAGCACCGGGATCGTCGGCCCCGGCGGCGACTCGGCCAGCTCGGCCGCTGCGGGATCGCACAGCGCGTCCCACTCGCCGACGCGGCACGCGATCGCCTCGCCCGCCGCAACCAGGTCGGCGACCGGCTCGGCCAGCCGCTTCATGCCGCCGGGCGTGCGGTAGTAGTCGGCCAGCCGCTGGCGGGTGACCACGCCGCGCGCGCGCAGCGTGCGGCGCATGAAGTGCCGCAGCGTCTCGGCGTCGTCGGGTTCACTGGCGCGATGCTCGGCTCCGATCACGCGCTCGGTCAGGTCGTACATGCGCTCGAAGCCGCGCCGCTCGTACACCGCCAGATCGCCCGCCGTCCACAGCGCCTCGAACACGCGCTTCGCGGGCGTCCACTCCCAGTAGCCCTTGCCGGCGCCACCGAAGGAGCGCGCCGAGAGCGGTCCGCGCTCGTCGATGGCGGTCGTGATCGCCTCCGCCAGGTCGGGGTACTCCTTGAGCACGCCGCCCCACCACGGATGCTCGCGGCGGCGGCGCACGTGCGCGAAGTAGCGCCACTCCGACACCGGCAGCAGGCACGCCTCGTGCGCCCAGTACTCGAACACCCGGCCCTGGCGCCGCAGCTTGTTGATGCTGTCTTCGGGCAGACGGCCGAGCCGCGCCGCGAGCGTCAGGCGGTGTGCGCGGTCGACCGCGGTGACCGAGTCGATCTGCACCATCCCGAGCCGCTCGATCGCCCGCTCGACCTCTGCCACCGTCGCCGTGCGCGTCCGGGCGGCGAAGCCCTGCCGGTCGACGGCGATGCGCCGCGCCGCCTGCTGGCTCAGCTCGAGCACGGCCCCTCCCACTTCAGCAGGTCGGGTCGCGGCAGGTAGCCGAACTTGTCGTTGATGCGGCGCATGCCGACGTTGCGCGACTCGTTGAACGTGCGCGACGTGGTGGCGCCCCGCTCCGCAGCAGCTTGCAGCGCCGCGTGTTTGATGGCGAAGCCGAGGCCGCGGCGCCGGTAGCCCGCGCGCACGCCGGTCATCCAGTGCCAGACCACGCCCGGCTCGTCGTGCGGGAACGAGAGGATGGCCATGCCGACCAGCTCGCCGCCGTCCAGCAGGCCGAGCGCGACCGCCTCACCCTCCGCGTCCAGCTCCTCCTGCCACGCGTCGAACGTCGGCTGCCGCGCGCCCACCTCGCCGGGGATGTCGCGCATCGTCTCCAACTCCAGCTCGTAGACATCGCGGAACAGCGAGCTGTCGCGCTCGACGCGCACGAGCTCGATGCCGGCCGGCAGCGGAGGCGCCGGCGGCAGGTCGCGCAGATCGCGCTCCAGGGCGGTCTCGCGTCCGACCACCGTGAAGCCGCGCTGCTCGAGGAACCGCGCGCCCGCGGCGACGCCGTCGATCGAGAGGCTGCGCGCCGTCGTCACACCGAGTCCGGTCAGGTGCTCGGCGCCCGCCTTCCACAGCGCGGTGCCGAGTCCCCCGCCGCGGGCGTGCTCGAGCACGCCGACCGTCAGCCACGCGTGCGGCTCGTCGACGTGCGCGGGGGTCACGATCGCGAAGCCGGCATCGTCGGCGAGCAGCTTCACGCGCCCCGTCGGCCCGTGGCGATCCTGCACGTCCAGCACCGCCCGCGAGAACGCGATGGTCGGGAAGATCTCGTTGCGGATCGCGAGCCAGCGGTCGATGTCGGCGTCGCTCTCGGTCGACCGGATCAATGGTGGAAGTGCCGGCGCCCGGTGAAGACCATCGAGGCTGCGTGCCGGTCGACTGCCGTGATGACGTCGTCGTCGCGCTTCGCACCGCCCGGCTGGATGAACGAGCGCACCCCCGCCTCGAGCGCCAGCTTGGGGCCGTCGTCGAACGGGAAGAAGGCGTCCGACGCCAGCGACGCGCCCTCGACCGACTGCTGCGCCTTCGACAGCGCGATGCGCACGGCGTCGACGCGGCTCATCTGACCGGCGCCGATGCCGACGGTCGCGAGGTCCTTCGCGATCACGATCGCGTTCGAGCCGACGTGCTTCGCGACGCGCCACGCGAAGGTGAGGTCGCCCCACTCGCGCTCGCTCGGCGTCCGCTGCGTGACGACCGTCATCATGTCGCGGTCCTCGGACTCCGAGTCGTAGTCCTGCACCAGCATGCCGCCCAGCACGCGTCGCAGATCGCGCTCGCCCGGGTTCGAGCGGCGTCGCTCGCGGCTTTCGAGGATGCGCAGGTTCGGCTTCTTCGCCAGCACGTCGACCGCGCCGTCGTCGTACGCGGGAGCGAACACGACCTCGACGAAGTTCTCGGACAGCGTCTCGGCGAGCGCCACGCTGACGGGGCGGTTGAGGATGATCACACCGCCGAACGACGACTGCGGGTCGCATGCGAAGGCGCTCGCGAAGGCGTCCTCGATGCGGGCGCCCATGGCGACGCCGCACGGGTTGGTGTGCTTGATGATCACGCACGCCGGCAGCGTGAACTCGCGCGCGATGTCGCGGCCGGCGGAGATGTCGGCGATGTTGTTGAACGTCACGCCGCGGCCGCCGTGCTGGTGCACCATCGACAGCACGTGCCGGCGGGCGCCGCGCTCCCCGTAGTACGCGGCGCGCTGGTGCGGGTTCTCGCCGTACGGCAGCTCTGAGTGCTTGACCATCTCGACGAACAGGCGTTCCGGGAAGTCGACCGCCTCCGTGAACCAGTTGGCGATGGTCGCGTCGTAGCCCGCGGTGTGCGCGAACGCCTCGGCCGCCAGCTCGCGGCGCGTGGGCAGCGACAGCGTCAGGCCGTTGTCGTCGAGCTCGGACAGCACGAAGCCGTACCGCTCGGGATCGCACACGACGGCGACGTCGCGGAAGTTCTTCGCGGCGGCGCGCAGCATCGCCGGCCCGCCGATGTCGATGTTCTCGACCAGCTCGTTCTCGGCGACGTCGCGCCGGGCGGCGAGACGCTGGAACGGGTACAGGTTGACGATCACGAGGTCGATCGGCTGGATGGAGTTCGATCGCAGCGAGTCCATGTCGGACTCCTCGTGCCGCCGTGCCAGGATGCCGCCGTGGATGACGGGGTGCAGCGTCTTCACGCGCCCGCCCAGCATCTCGGCAGCGCCCGTCAGGTCCTCGACCAGGGTCACCTCGACGCCGCCGTCGCGCAGAGCGGCAGCGGTGCCGGACGTCGACACGATCTCCACGCCGCGCGCCGCCAGGGCGTTCACGAACGGCACGAGTCCGGTCTTGTCCGAAACCGAGATGAGTGCCCTGCGGATCTGGTTCACGAATCCTCCACGTCCATCACGCGCGCAATACGCCCGGTGAGCTCGACATTCCCGGTGGCGAGCTGGGAGATCGCCTGCGGGAGGAGCCGATGCTCGGTCTCGTGGAGACGCCTTCCAAGCGTCTCCGCGTCGTCATCGTAGTGAACCGGCACCGCAGCTTGCAGGATGATGGGGCCCGAGTCCACCCCGCCGTCCACGAAGTGCACCGTCACACCGGTGATCCGGACGCCGTGGTCGAGGGCGTCGCGGATGGCGTGAGCGCCCGGAAACGAGGGCAGCAGCGCCGGGTGGAGGTTGATCGCGACGTGGCGCGCGAGGAAGCCGGGCGTGAGAATCCCCATCCAGCCCGCGCACACCACGAGCTCGACGTCGCGGCTGTCGAGCCAGTCGGCCAGGCGCTGGTCGCGGTCGTCGGACCGGGCGAACACGTCGTGCGGCACGCCGGCCTCGGCCGCTCGCTGCAGCGCCCGGACGCCCGGCCTCGTGGACGCGACGGCGACCACACGTGCTGCGCAGACCCCGGCGTTGAAGGTGTCGAGCAGCACCTGCAGGTTGCTACCGGTGCCGGAGACGAGGACGCCGAGCCGCAGCGGATCGGCGGGCGTCGCGGCGCGCAGCACGAGCGACCTAGGCGTAGCGGACGCCGGGTGCCGGGCCGACCTCGCCGATCGCCCACGCCGGCGTGCCGAGCGACTCGGCGGTGGCGACGGCACGGTCGGCGTCGCCGGCCGGGACGACGACGAGGTAGCCGACGCCGCAGTTGAACACGCGGCGCAGCTCGTCGCGGGCGACGCCGGCGGCGGCGAGGCGCTGCAGCCAGGCCGGCTGGGGCCAGCGCTCCTCGTCGATGCGCGCGCCGCGGCCGGCGGGCAGGACCCGCGGCAGGTTGCCCTCGATGCCGCCGCCCGTGACGTGGCACATCGCGCGCACATCGACGGCGTCGAGCAGCGCCGCGACCTCGGGCGCGTAGATACGCGTCGGCACCAGCAGGTCGGCCTCGGGCGGGTCGTCGCCCAGCACGCGGCGGATCAGCGAGAAGCCGTTGGAGTGCGGCCCGCTCGCGGCCAGGCCGACGATCACGTCGCCGCTGTCCACGCGCCGGCCGTCGACCAGCCGATCCTTCGCCACCTCGCCGACGCAGAAGCCGGCGATGTCGAGGTCGTCGTCGGCCATCACGCCGGGATGCTCCGCCGTCTCGCCGCCCAGAAGCGCCGCGCCGGCCTGACGACAGCCGTCGGCGACGCCCTCGACCAGCGTGGCGACTCGCTCGGGATCGATGCGGCCGACCGCGATGTAGTCGAGGAAGAACAGCGGCGTCGCGCCGGTGCAGAGCACGTCGTTGACGCACATGGCGACGCAGTCGACGCCCGCCGCGTGCAGCGTGCCGCAGCGCTGGTGCAGCACGAGCTTCGTGCCGACGCCGTCGGTGCCGGCGACCAGCAGGCGGTCACCGAGGTCGAACAGCCCTGCGAACCCGCCGTGCGACTCCACGACGCCGCGCCGACGGGTGGAACGTACTGCTGCGGCCAGCCGCCCGACGATCGCCTCGGCGGCATCGAGCGAGACGCCGGCAGCGGCGTACGTGTGCTCCGTCATCCGACGGGCGCGGCCTCGAAGCGGAACCGGCCGCCCTCGCGCAGCTCGTCCGGAATCGTCGTCGGGTAGCTCTTCGTCAGGCACGCGCGGCAGAAGCGATTCGACGGGAGGGTCGTCGCGGCCTGCAGGCCATCGAGCGAGAGGTGGGCGAGCGAGGTGGCGCCGAGCGACGCGCGCGTGTCCTCGACGCTGCCCTGCGCCGCGATCAGCTCCTCGGAGCCGGCCATGTCGATGCCGTAGTAGCACGGCGACACGATCGGCGGCGACGAGATGCGCAGGTGCACCTCGGCGGCGCCGGACTCGAACAGCATCTTCACGATCTTGCGCGTGGTGGAGCCGCGGACGATCGAGTCGTCGACCACGACGACGCGCTTGCCGGCGATGACGTCGGGGATCGGATTGAACTTCAGCTTGATGCCGTTGTCGCGCAGACCCTGCTCGGGCTGGATGAACGTGCGGTGCACGTAACGGTTCTTGACCAGGCCGTCGGCGAACGGGATGCCGCTCGCCCGCGCGTACCCCTGGGCGGCCGGCGTGCCGGAGTCGGGCACGGCGATCACCACATCGGCGTCGACGGGCGACTCGCCGGCCAGGTGCTCGCCCATCCGCACGCGCGCGGCGTGGAGGCCGATGCCGTCCATGCGCGAGTCGGGTCGCGCGAAGTAGATGAACTCGAAGATGCAGAGCGCCGCGCCGCCTCCCTGGCGGGCGGGCTGGGCCTGTGCGATGCGCGCGCCGCTCTCGTCCAGGATCACCATCTGGCCGGGCTGGATGTCGCAGACGAAGGTGGCGCCGACGATGTCGAGCGCGCACGTCTCGGAGGCCACGATGGGCGCGCCGTCGAGATCGCCCAGGACCAGCGGCCGGATGCCGTCGGGGTCGCGGAAGGCGATGATCTGGGCGCCGTCGGCAACCACCGCGGAGAACGCGCCGTTGATGCGGCCCATCGCGTCGCGGACGGCCTCGGCCAGCGAGCCGGGGTGCTCGCAGATGAGTGCCGCGATCACCTCGGTGTCGGACGTCGTCTCGAGGCGCACGCCGCGCTCGGCCAGCTCGGTGCGCAGCTCGGCGGTGTTGGTCAGGTTGCCGTTGTGTCCCAGCGCCACGGTGCGGCCCTGGCGGTGCCGCATGATCGGCTGCGTGTTGGGCCAGCGCGACGATCCGGTGGTGGAGTAGCGCGTATGGCCGATCGCGCTGAGCCCGCCGGAGAGCGCCTCGAGGCTGGTCTCGTCGAACACCTGCGGGACGAGGCCGAGCTCCTTCTGCGCCGTGATGCGGCGGCCGTCGCCGATGGCGATGCCGGCCGACTCCTGGCCGCGGTGCTGCAGCGCGTAGAGCGCGAAGTACGTCAGCCGAGCGACGTCGCGGTCGGGCGCGTAGATGCCGAAGACGCCGCACATCAGCGGGCCATCGCCTGCGGGATGGTGGCGGCGTGGGCGGCCTCGGCGGCGGCCGTGGCGACGTCGATGCGCGCGTCGGCGCAGGCGACCTGAATGCGGCCCTGGCCGGTGACGGTGCCGATGCGGACGCCGCCCAGGGCGGTCACCGCCGCCTCGTCGCCGGGTGCGCACGAGACGACCGCGGCGGACACGCCCTCGCCGAACAGCGTCACGTCGGCGCGGCCGGCCAGGTCGGGTAGCTGGACGTCGCAGCCGAGCCCGAACGCCGACTCGGCGATGGTGACCGCGAGGCCGCCGTCGGAGACGTCGTGGGCGGAGCACAGGATGCCGCGGCGGGCGCCGTCGGCGAGCGCGGTGCAGAGCGCGGCGGTCGCGACCGGGTTGCGGTCGGCGATGCGTCCCTCGACGCGGCCGTGCACGGTGCGCTGGTACTCGGAGCCGTCCAGCGACGGGACGCCGGCCGTCAGCAGCAGCACGACGTCGCCGACGGACTGGAACCGGCTGCCGACCGCGTGCGACGCGGAGTCGAGCACGCCCAGGCAGCCGACGGTGGGCGTCGGCGGGATCGGCGTCTCGGACGTCTCGTTGTAGAGCGACACGTTGCCGGAGACGACGGGGATGCCGAACGCCTCGCAGGCCTGGGCGATGCCCTCGATGGCCTCGACCAGCATGTACGGCGTCTCGCCGCGCTCGGGATTGCCGAAGTTGAGGCAGTTCGTGATCGCCGCCGGTGTGCCGCCGGTGCAGGCCACGTTGAGCGCCGACTCGCAGACGGCCTCGGCGCCGCCGCGGCGCGGGTCGAGCCAGACGCGGCGGCCGTTGCCGTCGAGCGACATCGAGATGGCGCGGTCGGACGGGGTCAGGCGGACGACGCCGGCGTCGGCACCGGGGCGGATGATCGAGCCCGAGCCGACGTACTGGTCGTACTGGGCGTACACCCACGCCTTGGAGGCGATGTTGGGAGCGGCCAGCAGCGTCAGCAGCGTGGCGCCGGGGTCGTCGGGCGCCGGGTACGTCGCCGGGTCGACCGGGTCGGTTGCCAGGCGGTCGGGCCGGACGGGCGTGATCTCGTAGCGCGGGCAGTTGTCGACCAGCGAGGCGACGGGCAGCTCGCCCACGACCTCGCCGTCGAAGCGGCAGATCATGGTGTCGCCGTCGACGACCGTGCCGATCACGGTGCAGGGCAGGTCCCACTTGGCGCAGACCGCCTCGACCGCCGCCAGCTGGGCGGGCTCCACCACGGCCGCCATGCGTTCCTGCGACTCGGAGATCATGATCTCGAACGGCTCCATGCCCTCCTCGCGGACCGGCACCCGGTCGAGGTCGAGTTCGAGCCCGACGCCGCCCTTGGAGGCCATCTCGGAGGTGGAGGAGGCGAGGCCGGCGGCGCCCAGGTCCTGCAGCGACACCAGCAGCTCGAGCTCGACGAGCTCGAGCGAGCACTCGATCAGCTTCTTCTCGGTGAACGGGTCGCCGATCTGGACGCTGGGCCGCTTCGAGTCGTCGCCCTCGTCCAGGTCCTGCGACGCCAGCACCGAGGCGCCGCCGATGCCGTCGCGCCCCGTGAGCGCGCCGA
Source organism: Gaiellales bacterium (assembly GCA_046598415.1). Taxonomy (GTDB): domain Bacteria; phylum Actinomycetota; class Thermoleophilia; order Gaiellales; family F1-60-MAGs149; genus VFJZ01. Next base: position 35,674 of record JBKJIG010000081.1, on the reverse strand, counting down.
ACAGCACGACCAGGTTGCCCGTGCCGGCAGCGCTGGCGCGTTGCAGCGACTCGGCCTCGAGCAGCCCGACGCACATCGCGTTGACGAGGCAGTTGGAGTCGTAGCCGGGCTCGAACACGACCTCGCCGCCGACGTTCGGGACGCCGACGCAGTTGCCGTAGTGACCGATCCCGCGGACGCAGCCGTCGAACAGCCGGCGGGAACGCTCGCTGCCCAGCGAGCCGAAGCGCAGCGAGTCGAGCACGGCGATCGGGCGCGCGCCCATCGCGAAGATGTCGCGGAGGATGCCGCCGACGCCCGTGGCGGCGCCCTGGAAGGGCTCGACGGCCGACGGGTGGTTGTGGCTCTCGACCTTGAAGGCCACCGCGAGGCCGTCGCCCACGTCGATCACACCGGCGTTCTCACCTGGCCCCTGCAGCACGCGGAGGCCCTCGGTCGGCAGGCGGCGCAGCAGCAGCGCGGAGTGCTTGTAGCCGCAGTGCTCCGACCAGAGCAGTGAGTAGACGGCCAGCTCGAACGCGTTCGGATCGCGTCCGAGGTCGGCGGTGATCCGCTCGAGCTCGCCATCCGTGAGACCGAGACGGCGATGCAGCGGAAGGTCGGCAACGGGCTGCACGATGCCTGCATCCTACGCGACACCGTCACGGTTCCCGTTCGGTCCGGGCGGCTTTCTCGACGGACCGTGCACAACGCCCGGGATGGCCCCGTGCTTCGATCGGGCCATGGAGAAGACGTCGCCCGAACCGAAGACCGTGGCCAGCCCGCTGGGGCCCGCCCGGGTCGTTGCCGAAGCCGCAGTGGCGGCCGGGGGGCGGGCCGGCGAGGAGCTCGTCGTGCAGCGCCTCGACACCGCCGCCGGTCCGCTCGTCCGTCTCGGCTACCGCCGCGACGGCCGCATGCTGCGCGGCCCGATGAGCGCCACACCGGCCGAACTGGCCGCCCTGCTGCAGGAGGGCCGTGAACGGAAGATCACTAAGTAATACTTTTCGAAAAAAGGTACGACTATTGTGGCGACTGTTCTCCCCGTCCCGTGCATCTCCATCATCAGTGCGGCCTGGGGGATGCGCGGCGAGGCCGGGGGGCTCGCCGTTTCAAGGACGCAATCGGGAGAGGCCGGCGCCGGGGGGCCCCGGCCTCTTCCATGTCCTGGGACGTGACGCTACGGGGTCTCGTCGGGGCGCTCGCGGCGCTCGCGCAGGAACCGCTGCAGCTCCTCGGCCAGCTCGTCGCCGGTCGGGATCGGCTCGTCCTCGTCCTCGCCCTCGCGGCGCTCCAGCTCGCTGACGTACGCGGCCGTCTCCTCGTCCGACTCCAGCACCTGCGCGATCTGGCGCAGGAACACCTCGGAGGCCGACTCCAGCTCGTCGGGGTGCAGGTGCACGTCGAGGACGCCCTCGAGCTGCCGCACCAGGGCCAGGGCCGCCGCCGGGTTGGTGTTCGCGGCGATGTAGTGCGGCACCGCCGCCCAAAGGCTGGCCGACGGCACGTTGCGGCGCGCGAACGTGTCGTGGAGGATGCCGGTGATGCCGGTCGGGCCCTCGTAGCGCGACCGGCGCAGGTCGAGTCGCGCGGCCAGCTCGCCGTCGTGGGCGCTGCCGGTGACGGGCACGGGTCGCGTGTGCGGCGTGTCGGCCAGGAGCCCGCCGAGCGTCAGCGCCAGGTCGACGCCGAGTCCGGTGGCCAGATCGGCGATCTCGTTGGCGAACGCCTTCCAGCGCAGGTTCGGCTCGGTTCCGATGCAGATCACGATGTCGCGGTTCGCGCCCGGCAGCGCCGCCTGGAAGAACTCGGTATCCGGCCAGGTGATCTCGCGGGTCAGGCCCTCGTCGAGCGACACGCGCGGCCGCGACTGCTGGAAGTCGATGTAGTCGTCGGGGTCGATGCTGGCGAAGCGGGTGGCGTCGAGCGACGTGCGCACGAACGACGCGGCCAGCGTGGCCGCGCTCCCACCGTCGTTCCAGCCGTAGAACGACGCGATCAAAACGGGTGACCGGAGTACCGGCCGGGACTCCCAGAGCACGGGTGCACTCTACGCGGTGCGGGGCAGATACTCGCCCGCCGCCTGCGCCTCGCCGGCGAGCACGGCGGCGGCCGCGGCGACCAGTGCGGGGTCGAGCATCGACCCGGCCAACTCGTGCAGCCGGCGGGCGGCGGCCTTCCGCCCGCGCGCGTCGCCGCGGGACGAGGGCAGCAGGAAGGCGACCACGTCGGCCGTCGCGACGATGCGGGCGATGAGCGGGATCGCCTCGCCGGCGAGGCCGTCGGGATAGCCCGAGCCATCGTACCGCTCGTGGTGGTGGCGGATCGCGTCGGCCGCCGGGGCGAGCTCCGCGACGCGGCTCACGAGGTCGGCGCCGAGCGTCACGTGGGCGCGGACGAGCGGCGAGTCGACGTAGCCGGCAGGGTCGGCCGGCGCGAGGACCGAGTCGGGCAGTGCCACCATGCCGACGTCGTGCAGCCAGGCGCCGACGGTGCAGTGCGACGCGGCCTGATCGTCCAGCCCGGCGTGCGCGGCGATCGCACCGGCCAGCTCGGCGACGCGCTCGGCATGGGCCGGCGGATGGCCCTCGCGGACGCCGGCGATGAGCGCGACCGCGCGGGCGATGACCTCGGCCGAGCGGTCGGGAACGAGGCGCAGGTGGGCGTGATCCGTCACCGTCTTGGCATCGGCCGGATGGCCCGCCGGCTTGAACGTCAGGCGGGGACGGCGGCGATCTCGAGCAGGCCGCCGACGATGGCGCGGCCGTCGGTCGATCCGATCAGCGCGTCGACGGCGTGCTCGGGGTGCGGCATCAGGCCGAACACGTTCCCGGCCTCGTTGCAGACGCCGGCCACCAGGGCGGTGGCGCCGTTCACGTCGGCGCCGTAGCGCAGCAGCACCTGACCGCCTGCCGCAAGCCGCTCGGCCTCGTCGTCCAGCACGTACCAGGCGCCCTCGCCGTGCTTGATCGGGATCGTCAGCGTCGCGCCGGCCGGGCGGTTGCCCGTCCACGGCGAGGGCCGCTCGATCACGAGCTCGACCTCCAGGCAGTTGAACCGGCCGTGGTGGTTGCCGCGCAGCACGCCCGGCAGGAGGCCGGTCTCGCAGAGCATCTGAAACCCGTTGCAGACACCGAGCACCGGCCCGCCGTCGGCGGCGAAGCGCGCGATCGCGGCCATGACCGGAGACAGCGACGCGATGGCGCCGCAGCGCAGGTAGTCGCCGAACGAGAAGCCGCCGGGGAGGAACACGCCGTCGACGCCGCGCAGATCGTCGTCCTTGTGCCAGAGCGCGACCGGCTCGCCGCCGCACGCCTCGACGGCGCGCAGCGCGTCGCGGTCGTCGCACGTGCCGGGAAAGGTGACGACGCCGATGCGCCTAGCCATGCACGACGACCTCGAACTGCTCGATCAGCGGGTTGGTGAGCACCCGCTCCGCGAGCTCACGGGCCTGGGACTCGGCCGCGCCACGGTCGGCGGCGTCGAGCTCGAGGTCGAACACCTTGCCGGCGCGGACGCCGCGGCTGGCGTAACCGAGACCCTGGAGCGACCGGTCGATCGCCTGTCCCTGCGGATCGAGGATCCCGTCGCGGGGCCGCACGAGCACCGTCACCTTCATGCGGTCACTCCCATCTCTTGGAGGTAGGCGCCGAAGTCGGCACCGGTGATGCGCGCGTACGCGTCGCGGTACTTCGCCGCGGTGCCGTCGCGCACGTCGTCGGGCAGCTCGGGGCCGGGCGCCGTCTTGTCCCAGTCGAGCGTCTCGAGGTAGTCGCGAACGTACTGCTTGTCGAAGCTCGGCGGGCTGATGCCGGTGTGGTACGAGTCGGCCGGCCAGTAACGCGAGGAGTCGGGGGTCAGCACCTCGTCGGCCAGCACGAGCGTGCCCGAGGGGTCGACGCCGAACTCGAACTTCGTGTCGGCGAGGATGATGCCGCGCGCCGCCGCGTGCTTGGCGGCCACCTCGTACAGCGCGATCGACGCGCGCTCCAGCTCGCGGAACCGCGGCCCGCCGACGAGCGCGATGCCCTGGGTGGCGGTGATGTTCTCGTCGTGCTCGCCCAGCTCGGCCTTGGTGGACGGCGTGAACAGGGGGTGCGGCAGGCGCGCGGCCTGCTCGAGACCCTTCGGCAGGCTGTGCCCGCAGACGGTGCCGGTGCGCTGGTAGTCCTTCCAGCCGGAGCCGACCAGGTAGCCGCGCACCACGCACTCGACCGGCAGCATCTCGAGCTTCTTGACGTGCATCGTGCGCCCCGCCAGCTCGGGCGTCCGGGCCAGCTCGGGCAGCTCGCCGGGCGCCGTGCCGAGCATGTGGTTGGCGACGATGTGCTGCGTGCGGTCGAGCCAGAACCGGGTCATGCCGGTCAGCACGCGGCCCTTGTCGGGAATCGGCGTCGGCAGGATCACGTCGAAGGCCGACATGCGGTCGGACGCCACCAGCAGCAGCGTGCCGTCGCCCAGGTCGTAGATCTCGCGCACCTTGCCGGAGGCGACGAGCAGGTCGTCAAGCGTGGACATCGATCGGCTCCTCGCGCAGGGACAGCGCGCGTTCGAAGGGGACGCGCACGTGGCGCAGGAAGTCGGCGAGGTCGAATGCCTCGTCCAGGACCGACGCCGGCACGGCGGCCGCGTCGGGGTCGGCGGCGATCAGGTCGCGCAGCTGCTCGTCGGTCTCCCACGCGCGCATCGCGTTGCGCTGCACGATGTCGTAGGCGGCCTCGCGGGACAGGCCCGCCTCGACCAGCTTCAGCAGCACGCGGCCCGAGAAGGGCAGGCCGTGCGACGCGTTCAGGTTCTGCAGCATCCGCTCGGGCCGGACGACGAGGCCCTCCATCACGAAGGAGAACTTGTCGAGAATGTAGTCGGCGAGGATGGTCGAGTCGGCCAGGATGACGCGCTCGGCCGAGGAGTGGGAGATGTCGCGCTCGTGCCACAGCGCGACGTTCTCGAGCGCGACGACCGCGTTGCCGCGCAGCACCCGGGCCAGGCCGGAGATGCGCTCGCACGTGATCGGGTTGCGCTTGTGCGGCATCGCCGAGGAGCCCTTCTGGCCGCGACCGAACGGCTCTTCCGCCTCGCGCACCTCGGTGCGCTGCAGGTGGCGGACCTCGGTCGCGAACCGGTCGAGCGACGAGCCCAGCACCGCCAGGGCGCACAGCAGCGTGGCGTGCCGGTCGCGGGCGATCACCTGCGTGGCGGCCGTCTCGACCTCGAGGTCGAGCGTGCGCGCGACGTGCTCCTCGACGCGAGGATCGAGGTTGCCGTACGCGCCGACGGCGCCCGACAGCTTGGCGACGCTGACGCCGTCGAGCGCGCTGCGCAGCCGCACCCGGTTGCGCTGCAGGTCGCAGGCCCAGCCGAGCAGCTTCAGCCCGAAGGTGGTCGGCTCGGCGTGGACGCCGTGGGTGCGGCCGATGCACGGGGTGTCGCGGTGCTCGATCGCGCGCGCCTCGACGGCCGCGATGGCCCGGTCGAGCGAGGTGAGGATGATCGCGCCCGCGTCGCGCAGCTGCAGTGCGAGGCCGGTGTCGACGACGTCGGACGAGGTGAGCCCGTAGTGGAACCAGCGCGACGATGGCCCGACCTGCTCGGCGATCGACTCGGTGAAGGCGATCACGTCGTGGTTCGTGCGGCGCTCGATCTCCTTTGCGCGCTCCACGTCGATGTGGGCGTTCGCGCGGATGTCGGCGACGGCGTCGGCCGGCACGACGTTGAGCGTCACCCAGCCGTCGAGGGCCGCCAGCTCCACGTCGAGCCAGCGCTCCAGGCGTCGCTCGTCCGTCCAGACGGCCCCGATCTCAGGGCGTGTGTAGCGGGCGATCACGTCTCCGTAGGCTACCGGCTGGCCCCTCCGTCGGCGGCGCTTCCGGGCAGGTGTCGGCTGACGGCCGGTCGGCGCCGGGCGAGCGGAGCGGGAGGGTGCCTAGACCTCGACCTGTGCGGCTGCGGCCGCGGCGATGTCGGTGCGGCGCTGCATGCCGTCGAACGCGATCAGGTCGACGGCGGCGTAGGCGCGGGCGCGGGCGTCGGCGATGTCGTCGCCGAGAGCGCTGACGCCGAGCACGCGACCGCCGGCCGTGACGAGCCGGTCGCCGCGCAGCGCGGTGCCGGCGTGGAACACCTGGACGCGACCGTCCGGGTCGGACGCCTCGGCCGCGTCGCAGCCGGTGATCTCGACGCCGCTCTCGCTGGTGGCCGGATACCCGCGCGACGCCATCGCGACGTGCACGCACGCGCCGGGGCGGAAGCGGATCGCGTCGCGTGTCAGGCGCCCGCAAGCGGCGTCGAGCAGGCGCTGCGCGAAGTCGCCCTCGATGCGCGGCACCAGCGCCTGCGTCTCGGGGTCGCCGAACCGGACGTTGAACTCCAGCACCTTCGCGCCCGTCGGCGTGAGCATGATGCCGGCGTAGAGGCAGCCGTTGAAATGGATACCGCGGCGGCTGAGCTCGCGCAGCACCGGCACGTGGACGACGTCGCAGATCTCGGCCGCGCCGACGGCGCCGATGCCGGGTATGGGCGAGAACGCCCCCATGCCGCCGGTGTTGGGCCCCTCGTCGCCGTCGCCGATGCGCTTGAAGTCCTGCGCGGCGGCCAGCGGCACCGCGGTCTCACCGTCGCACAGCGCCAGCAGCGACACCTCGGGGCCGGTCAGACGCTCCTCGATCACGAGGGTGCGGCCGGCGTCGCCGAGCGATCCGCCGATGAGCATCTCGGCGGCGGCCGCCTCGGCCTCGGCGGCGTCGTCGCAGACCACGACCCCCTTGCCGGCGGCGAGGCCGTCGGCCTTCACGACCGCGGGGCCGTCGAGCGCCGCCAGCGCGGCGCGTACCTCGGTCATGGTGGCGGCGTTGAACGAGGCCGCGGTCGGCACGCCCGCCGCCTGCATGACCTCTTTCGCGAACGCCTTCGACCCCTCGAGCCGCGCGGCGGGCGCGCCTGGCCCGAACACCGGGATGCCGGTGTGTCGCAGCAGGTCGGCGAGGCCCTCCACGAGGGGTGCCTCGGGGCCGACGACGACGAGGGCGGCGTCGAGCGAGCGGGCCAGCGCGGCGACACCCTCCAGGTCGAGCGCGTTGACGGGATGGCACGCCGCGGTGCGCGCGATGCCGGGGTTGCCGGGCGCGGCGTGCACCTCGGTCACCGAGGGCGAGGCGGCGAGGGCGGCGACCAGCGCGTGCTCGCGACCACCGGAGCCGACGACCAGGACGATCACGCGACGCCCACGCTGTCGGGCGACAGGATCTGGTCGCGGCGCGGCCCGACGCCAACGAGCGTGACGGGCAGCTCGAGACGCTCCTCGACCCAGGCGACATAGTCGCGGGCGGCGGCGGGCAGGTCGCCGTACGAGGTGACGCGCGAGATGTCGACGCCCCAGCCGGGCAGCTCCTCGAACACGCCGGCGGCGTGGTGGAAGTCGGACTGGTGGGGCGGGAAGTCGGCGGTGACCGAGCCGTCGCGCAGCCGGTAGCCGGTGCAGACGGGGATGGTCTCGAACGACGACAGCACGTCGAGCTTGGTGAGGATCAGCTCGGTCATGCCGTTGACGCGGGCGGCGTAGCGCAGGCCGACCAGGTCGAGCCAGCCGCAGCGCCGCTCGCGACCGGTGACGGTGCCGAACTCGGCGCCGATGTCGCGCAGGCGCGCGCCGCGTTCGGGGTCTGCCTCGCTCGGAAACGGGCCCGAGCCGACGCGGGTCAGGTACGCCTTCGCGACGCCGACCACCGACGTGATCATGGTCGGCCCGATGCCGCTGCCGGTGCACGCGCCGCCGGCCACCGGATTCGATGAGGTGACGAACGGGTACGTGCCGTGGTCGAGGTCGAGCATGGTGCCCTGGGCACCCTCGAACAGCACGGCCTGACCGGCGCGGAGCGCGTCGTCGAGCAGCTTCGCGGTGTCGGCGATGTACGGCTCGAGGCGGTGCGCGAAGCGGTCGAGGTCGGCGAGCAACTCGGTGCCGTCGAGCGGCTCGAGGCCGTAGATGCGCTCCAGCTGCTCGTTCTTCAGCGCCAGCGCGGCGGCGACCTTCTCGGCCAGGATATTGCGGTCGAGCAGGTCCTGCACGCGGATGCCGATGCGTGATGCCTTGTCGGCGTACGCCGGCCCGATGCCGCGCTTGGTGGTGCCGATCTGCAGCGGTCCGAGCCGCACCTCGATCTGCTCGTCGAGGATGCGGTGCCACGGCATCACGAGGTGCGCGTTGCCTGAGATGCGCAGACCCGAGGTGGTGCGGCCGCGGCTCTCGAGCTCGTTCAGCTCCTCGCACAGCGTGGCCGGGTCGAGCACGACGCCGTTGCCGAGCACGCAGAGCTTGCCCGGGTCGAGGATGCCCGACGGCAGCAGCCGGAACTTGAACGTCTCGTCGCCCACGACGACGGTGTGGCCGGCGTTCGATCCGCCCTGGTAGCGGGCCACGATCTCGAACCGGTCGGCAAGCAGGTCGACGATCTTCCCCTTGCCCTCGTCGCCCCACTGGGCGCCGACGATGACGGTGCCGGACATGACGCTAGGCCTCCCCGCGGGCGAGGTCGGAGAACAGGGTGTACTTCTGGCGGAACGCGAGCTCGACCTTATCGGTTGCACCGGACCGGTGCTTGGCGACGATCAGGTCGGCGATGCCCTTGTTCGTCTCGGAGTCCTTGTTGTAGTACTCGTCGCGGTAGATGAACATCACGACGTCGGCGTCCTGCTCGATCGAGTTGTGGACGATCAGGTCGTTCGCAACGAAGTTGTGCGGCCCGGGGACGGTGATGTCGTAGACGGACTCGACGCCGTCGGGTTCGATGGCAGTGATGTCGTGCCAGTCGACATCGGGCTCACCGGCCGTTGTCGTGCGCGGCACCGCGATCGCGTCGCCGGGCGTGAGGTCGTCCAGCCGGCGCCATCCGTCGCTGGCGAGGAACCGGTGGTTGGCGGTCGCGCGGATCTCGCGACCGAGCCGCATGCGCATGCGGAACACCGGCTTCGTGCCGGTTGCGAACGCGCGGGTTGCCGTCGCCGGACCGATGCGCCAAGTGTCCGTCGAGACGGCCATCACACCGAACGATTCGCGGCCGACGAGCTCATCGATCCGCGCGTACCGGCCCGTCTCCGACAGCAGGACCTGCGTCTCGCCCGTGAGGCAGCCCGATTCTCTCAGGTCGGAGAGGATCGGGACCTTCTCCTGACGGCTCTCGACCGCGCGCGAGAGCTGCGACAACGCGATCACCGGCACGTCCAGGTCGCGCGCCAGCAGCTTCAGCGAGCGCGAGATGTGCGAGATCTCCTGGACGCGGCTCTCGGACGCCGTCGCGCCCTGCATCAGCTGCAGATAATCGACGACGATCAGCGACAGGCCCTTCTCGACGGTCTTCAGACGACGGGCCTTCGACCGGATCTCCATCACGTTGATGCCGGCGGTGTCGTCGATGTAGATCGGCGCCCGCGAGAGGCGGTCGCACGCGCCGACGAGGCGGCCCCAGTCCTCCTGCCGCATCGTCCGCGAGTTGCGCAGGCTCTGCGAGTCGACCAGTCCCTCGGCGCACATCAGGCGCTGCGTCACCTCGTGGCGGCTCATCTCCAGCGAGAAGATGGCCACCGGCAGCTTCGCCTCGACGCCGACGAAGCGCGCGATCCCCAGCGCGAGCGACGTCTTGCCCATGCCGGGCCGGGCCGCCAGGATGATCAGGTTCGACGGCTGGAAACCCGACAGGACACGGTCGAGGCCCTTCAGGCCGCTCGGCACGCCCGTGACGTCGCCGCCCGACTCGGCCAGCTTCTCGATGCGCGAGAACTCCTCGACGAGGAGGCCCTTGATCGGCGTCAGGCCCTCCTGCGTGCGGCCCTGCGCGACGTCGAAGACGATGGTCTCGGCCTTGTCGACCAGCTCGCTGGCCGTGCCTAGCCGCTCGTAGCCCAGCTGCGCGATCTCCATGCCCGCGCCGATGAGGCGGCGGATGACGGCCAGGTCGTGGACGATCTCGGCGTAGCGGCGGACGTTCGCCACCGCCTGCGTGGCGTCGATGAGCGCGTAGATGAACGGCGTGCCGCCGACATCCTCGAGCTTGCCGAGCGTGGCCAGCTCGTCACCGACGGTGATCGCGTCGACCGGCGAGTTCTTGCCGTAGAGGCTCTGGATCGCCGTGTACACGACCGCGTGCGACTCGCGGTAGAAGTCGTTCGGCCGCACGATCTCGGTGACGACGTCGACCGCGCTCTCGTTCAGCATCATCGCGCCGAGCACGGACTGTTCGGCGTCGAGATCCTGTGGCGGCAGGGTCGGCCCGGCAGCGCTCACGGCGCTCACGAGGCGGCCTCTACTCTGCTGCGACGGCGGCCGCGGCGGGCGCGGCGGCGGGCTCGGCGTCGACCGCCGTCGCCGTCGCGTCGAAGCCCTCGGCCTGCGCCACCGACACGCGCAGGCTGGCGCGCACCTCGGGGAACAGGTCGATCGCGACCAGGTAGTCGCCGAGCGCCTTGATGGGCTCGTCGAGACGCACCTTGCGGCGGTCGATGCGGATCTTGCGCGTGCGCCAGATCTCGTCGGCCAGGTCGGCCGAGGTGACCGAGCCGTACATCCGGCCGTCGGCGCCGGCGCGGGCCGGGATCTTCAGGACCGTGCGATCGACGACCTTCGCGATCTCGCGCGCCTCGTCGACGCTCTTGGCCTCCTGCCGGGAGCGCTGCGAGCGCACGCGATCGATCTCGGCGATGCGCGCCTCGGACGCCTGCTCGGCGAGGTGCCGGGGCTGGAGGTAGTTGCGCAGATAGCCGCGAGCGACCGCGACGACGTCGCCGCGGTGCCCGAGGTGCTCGACATCGACGAGGAGGATCGCCTTGACGCTACCGGACTTGGTCATGAGAGAGCCGTGTTCCTTTGAGGATCAGAAGGGAATGTCGTCGTCGACGTTGCTGTCACCGGAGAAGGGGCCTGGCGCAGGCGTGCTCACGGGAGGCGCAGCCGATGGTCGGGTGTACCCGCCGTCGTCTCCGCCGGCATTGCCACCGCCCGCGCCGTCGCGCGGGCCGATGAACTGCACCGTCTCGGCCACGACCTCGACTGCCTCGCGCTTGGTGCCGTCGGGTGCATCCCACTGGCGCCAGCGCAGCCGGCCATCGATGGCCACCGAGCGGCCCTTGGTGAGGAACCGCGCGCAGCTCTCGGCCTGCGTGCCGAACACCGAGACGCGGAAGTAGTTCGGCTCCTCGACCCACTCACCGGTCTGCTGGTTCTTGCGGCGGTGGTTGACCGCCAGACCAAGATCGCAGACGGCCATGCCGCTGGGCAGCGACTTCAGCTCCGGATCGCGCGTCAGGTTTCCGACGAGCACCACACGGTTGATACTGGCCATAGCAAGGCTCCTTCCCGAACATCTGTTCGGGGAAAGGTAGGTGACGGGTCGGACGTTGTCAAATCAGGCGACGGCGGCAGAGCGCCGCAGCGTCTTGTGCCGCAGCACGCCGTCGGTGATGCGCAGCACGCGATCGACCTCGGCGAGCGCGACGGGCTCGCTGGAGAACTGCACCATCCAGTGGTGCGCCTCCGTGTGCTTCTGAATCTCGTACGAGAGCTTCTTGCGCCCCCACGGATCGACCGCGTCCCAGGAGCCGCCTCCACCGAGGACGATCTCGCGAACGCGGGCGATGATCTCGTCCTGACGCTCTTCCTCGACGTCGGGCTCGATCAGGATCAGGGCTTCGTAGGACTGCAAGGTACGTACGCTCCTCGAGGGCACTCGAAAGCGGCCGAGGGCGGCCGCAGCCGTCTGAATGTACCAGTATCGCGCGGGCGAGCGCGCCGCTACACTCGACCAATTCCCCGCAAGGAGCGTCCGTGGTGCGAATCCGTTCAATCATCATCCTGACGACCGGTGCAGCGGGCGCCGCGGCTGCCCTCGTCGCGTCGCCGGGAACCTACGAGTGGCTTCGCCGCGCGACCGGCAGGGTGTCCGACCGGCACCACTACGAGACCGAGATCGCCGAGCACGAGTACGCCGAGGCGGAGCACCAGGCCGAGCCGGAGGGCGAGACGGACGACCTGCGCATGTCGCTGCGGGCGCGGCTCGCGGAGAGCGCGGGCGACGTCGAGACCTCGAACGCCGACGCGTCCGTCGCCGCAGGCGTGGCCGAGGACGTCGATGAGATCGCCGCCTCCCGGGCCCGCGTGCGTGCCAAGGCACGCGAGGCGCGCGCCAAGATCTCAGACGCCGAGTAGCGGCCCCAGCGCAGCCCAGACGGCTGCCGGCGTGCGGTCGACCGCACGCGTCGCGGTCAGCTGACCGGCGTCGACGCGCACGTAGCGCACCACGTCGGCCGGATCCCGGCCGCACGCGAGGCTGCACTGGAACAGCGCGGCGCCGCGGCGGCGCCGCTGGCAGAGGCCGACCAGCTTGCGGCCGCCGGAATCGACCACCTCGTACGGCGACAGGCCGGCGTAGCAGGCGACGCGGGCCGCGGCGCGGCGGTCGTCGGACAGCGCCCGCGCCTCGTCCACCGTCACCAGGCGGCCCTCGATGTCGATGGCGGCCAGCGCGTCGACCCACGCCTGGCCGAGGAAGCGGTAGGACTCCGTCACGTCGTCGTCCAGCAGGGCGTGGCCCGCGGGGAGCGCGACATCGACCTCGAGCAGGCCCGGATCGCACAGCACGGCGCCGCCGCCCGAGCCGCGCCGGATCACGGGGATCCCGTCGGTCTCGCACGCGCGCCGCTTGATCGAGGCCTCGGTCTGGGCCGAGCCGACCACCAGCGTCGTCTGCGCGAAGGTGGCCGCGAGCGTGCCCACGTCGCCCGCCATGGCGCGATCGAGCAGCGTGCCGGCCGCGGCCACGAGGGTGCTGGGCGCCAGGGAGGCCGGGCTCACCGTCGCAGCAGGCGACCGACGGCGGACATCAGCTCGGTCGTGCGCTCCTCTTCGGTGCCGGGGCCGTGGCCGCCGACGACGCAGTGCGAGACGTGGCCGTCGAGCAGGCCCAGCGCGACCTTGTCGAGGGCCGCCTGCACGGCGGCGATCTGCGTCAGCACGTCGATGCAGTAGCGGTCGTCGTCAATCATCCGCTCGACGCCGCGCACCTGGCCCTCGATCTTGCGGAGCCGGGCCTTGAGGTCGTCGCGCGAGGCGCTGTAGCCGCGGGTGTCGGTAGTCACGCCCGGCAATCTACCACAAATACCCTAGGGGGGTATGGTACGATCCTCGCCATGAGGCAGGCCCTGCGCGCGCACGCCGACCTGCCGGTCGACGACCGCCCCGGCCTGCGCGTCGCCGTCACGGCCGTGCTGGCGATCCCGGTGATCGCCTATTCGATGGCCTCGGGTCTGCACACCACGGGACGCGACTGGATCGCGCTCGCGCTGGCCCTGCCCGCCGTGCTGTGGGGCGGCTGGCCGATCCACCGCGCGTCGTGGCGCAACCTCCGACGCGGCGGCGTCACGATGGACACGCTGATCACGCTCGGGGTCACGGCGCCGCTCGGGTGGTCGATCGTCGCGCTGGTAGCGCCCGGCGTGACCGAGCACCTGTACCTCGAGGTGGCCGCCGGGGTGACGCTGTTCATCCTCCTCGGCCGGTACCTCGAGCAGCGCGCGAAGCGTCAGGCGGGACGCGCGCTTCGCGACCTCGCCGACACCGGCGTCAAGGACGTGGCCGTGCTGGCGGACGGGATCGAGCGCCGCGTGCCGCTGGCCGAGCTGCGCGCCGGCGACCGCTTCGTCGTCCGTCCGGGCGAGCTGATCGCCACCGACGGCATCGTGCGCGAGGGCTTCTCGGCCGTCGACCGGTCGCTGCTCACCGGCGAGAGCGTGCCGGTCGAGGTCGCGCCCGGGCAGCCGGTGACCGGCACGACGCTGAACGCCGGCGGCCGTCTGGTCGTCGAGGCGACGCACGTCGGCGCGGACACCGCCCTGGCGCGCATCGCCCGCCTGATCGAGGAGGCCCAGTCCGGCAAGGCCGCCGCCCGGCGCCTCGCCGACCGCATCGCCGCCCTGTTCGTGCCGGTCGTGATCGTGCTCTCGCTGGCCACGCTCGGCGGCTGGCTCGTCAGCGGAGCGGCGGCCGACGTCGCCTTCGCGAACGCCGTCGCCGTGCTGATCATCGCCTGCCCCTGCGCGCTCGGCCTGGCCACGCCGATGGCGCTGCTGGTCGGCACCGGCCGCGGCGCGCAGCTGGGCATCCTGATCCGCGGGCCCGAGGTGCTGGAGTCGGCGCGCCGCATCGACACCGTCGTGCTCGACAAGACCGGCACCGTCACCACCGGCGCTCTCGTCGTCACCGACGTGTTCGGCGACGCCGCCGCCGTGCGTCTCGCGGTGGCGGTCGAGCACGCATCCGAGCACCCGATCGCGCGCGCTCTCGCCGCGACCGTCGCGGTGCCGGTGCCGGTCTCCGGCTTCCTCTCGCACCCGGGGCTGGGGGCCGAGGGCGTGGTCGAGGGACGCCACGTCACCGTCGGACGCCGGCTGCTGCTGGAGCGCGCCGGCATCGCACTGCCGGTGCAGCTCGCCGAGTTGGCGGCCCGGGCCGAGGCGACCGGCCGCACCGCGGTCGCGATCGCCGTCGACGGTCGGGCCGCTGCCGTCGTCGTGGTGGCCGACACCGTCCGCCCGACCAGTCGCGCGGCCGTCTCCGAGCTGCGCGCGCTCGGGCTCCGCACCCTCCTGCTGACCGGCGACAACCGCCGCACCGCGAGCGCCGTTGCCGACGCGGTCGGTATCCGCGAGGTGATCTCCGAGGTGCTCCCAGCCGACAAGGAGCGCATCGTCAGCCGCCTGCACGGCGAGCGCCGCGTCGTCGCCATGGTGGGCGACGGGATCAACGATGCGCCGGCGCTGGCCCGCGCCGAGCTCGGCATCGCCATGGGCGGTGGCACCGACGTCGCCATCGAGGCGGCCGACATCACGCTCACCGGCGGCGACCTGCGCGAGGTTGCGCGCGCCATCCGCCTGGCCCGCGCGGTGCTGGGCACGATCCGCGGCAACCTGTTCTGGGCCTTCGCCTACAACGTCGCGGCGATCCCGCTCGCCGCCGCCGGTCTGCTGCAGCCGATGGTCGCCGGTGCCGCGATGGCCTGCTCCAGCCTGTTCGTCATCGGCAACTCGCTGCTCCTGCACCGCTTCCGCTAGGCCCGCACGCATGAGTATACACGTCTGTGTATACTCATGCAGATGATTGCCAACGCCCCGGACCACCTGCTGTCGCTCGGTGGGCTCGACTCGGCCGGACTCGAGTCGCTGATCGCACTCGCGGCCGAGCTGAAGGCCGATCCCACCGTCCACGCGGGAGTGCTCAGCGGGCGTTCGGTTCTCCTGCACTTCACCAAGCCCTCCACGCGCACACGGGTCTCGTTCGAGGCGGCCGTGGCGCGCCTCGGCGGGCACCCGATCTTCGCCGGCCCCGACCAGCTGCAGCTCGGCCGCGGCGAGCCGATCGCCGACACCGCGCGCGTCATCTCGCGCTACTGCGCCGCGATCGTGATCCGCACGCACGCACACGCGGACGTCGAGGAGTTCGCCTGGTGGTCGTCGGTTCCGATCGTGAACGCGCTGACCGACACGCACCACCCGTGCCAGGCGCTCGCCGACCTGCTGACGCTGCACGAGCACTTCGGCTCGCTGGCCGGGCTCGAGGTGGCGTACGTGGGCGACGGCAACAACGTCGCGCACTCGCTGATCGAGGGCTGCGTGCTGGCCGGCGCGCACGTGCGTCTCGCCTGCCCCGAGGGGTACCGGCCGAGCGCCGATGTGATCGCCTGGGCCACCGCCGTCGCTGCCGAGACCGGCGGCTCGGTGCGTGTGCTCGACGATCCCGCCGAGGCGGTCACCGGCGCGCACGCCGTCTACACCGACGTGTTCGTGTCGATGGGCGAGGAGGACGAGCGCGAGGCGAAGCTCGCCGTGCTGGGCCGCTACCAGGTCGACGAGACCCTGATGGCGCGGGCCCGCCCCGACGCCGTGTTCATGCACTGCCTGCCCGCCCACCGCGGTGAGGAGGTCACCGACGCCGTGCTCGAAGGCCCGCAGTCGGTGGTCTTCGACCAGGCGGAGAACCGGCTCCACACGGCCGCTGCGGTGCTGGTGACGCTCACCAGCCGGTAGCCGCTCGTACAATGCGGGCGATGGTCGTCCGCGAATCGGTGCCCGTGCAGTCCGTGGAGGAGACCGACGCGATCGGTCTCGATCGCGCGGCGCTCGTGAAGATGTACCGCGACATGCTGCTCACGCGCGGTCTCGAGAACCGTGGCACGGCCCTGTTCAAGCAAGGCAAGCTGCCCGGTTCGTTCTACACCGGCCGTGGCAACGAGGCGGCGTCGGTGGGCGTGGCGAGCGCGATGGCTCCCGGCGACGTCGGCGCGCCGCTGCACCGCAACATGGGCGTGCACGTGGCGCGCGGCGCCGAGCCCTGGCGGCTGCTGTGCCAGTACATGGGCCGCGACGGCGGTGCGACGCGCGGCCGCGACTCGAACCTGCGCTCGCAGGACCTCGAGAAGGGCCTCATCGCCGGCGTCTCGCACCTGCCCGGCATCCTGCCGACCGCCCTCGGCGTGGCGCTCGCGTTCCGGATCACGAGTGCCCCGAACGTGGCGCTCGGCTGGTTCGGCGACGGCGCCTCGGCCCGCGGCGACGTGCACGAGTGCATGAACTTCGCGGCCGTCCGGCGCCTGCCCATGGTCTTCATCTGCGACAACAACCAGTACGCGTACTCGACACCGACGAACCTCAACTACGCCTGCGAGCACCTGGCCGACCGGGCCGAGAGCTACGGCTTCGAGGGCGTCGTCGTCGACGGCACCGACATCCTCGCCGTCTATCGCGAGGCGCAGACCGCGCTCGACCACGCGCGCAACGGCGGCGGGCCGACCATGCTCGAGCTGGTGACGCTGCGGATGGATGGCCACGCGATTCACGACGACGCGAGCTACGTGCCGGCCGAGCTGCACGCTGCGTGGGAGCTGAAGGATCCGATCGCCCGGTTCGAGTCCTGGCTGCGCGCCCAGGCAGGCTGGACGGACGAGGAGGCCGCCGCGCTCGCGGCGTCGGTGCGGGCCGACGTCGACGACGCGACGCAGCGCGCCGATGCCTCGCCCTGGCCCGATCCGGCCACCGTCACCGATGGCGTCTACGCCTGATCGCACCGCTCGCGACGCGATCGACCGTCGCGGCGACTTCAAGGGCTGGTGCTATGCGCTCGTCAAGTACGCGTGCTGGATACCGGTGCGCGGCGTGTTCCGGCTCGAGGTGCGCGGCCAGCAGCACGTGCCGGCCACGGGGGGCGCGATCGTGGCGCCGACGCACCGCTCGAACTTCGACTCGGTCGTGGTCGGCGTGTCGCTCGACCGGCACCTGCGGTTCATGGCGAAGGCCGAGCTGTATCGGCTCCGGCCGTTCGCCTGGCTGCTGCGGTCGACGGGCGCGTTCAAGGTGGAGCGCGGCAAGTCGGACATCCAGGCGGTCGACCTGGCCATCGAGTTCGCCCGCAACGGCGAGCTGGTGTGCGTGTTCCCCGAGGGCACGCGCAACCGCGACGGCAGGGCGAAGCCGATGTCGGGCGCAGCGCGCATGAAGGTGTCGGCCGGCGTGCCGATGATTCCCGTCGCCGTCGTCGGCACCGACCGCGCGCGGCTGTTCCCGCCCCGCCTGCCACGCTTCGTGTGCGTGTTCGGCGAGGCGCTGCAGGACGACGACCTGGCCGAGCTCGAGGACCGCTGGAAGGCGCGCCGGCTGACCGAGCGCTGGAGCGCCGCGATCGACCAGCTGCGGTCGAGCCTCTAAGCGCGCTCCACGAACACCTCGGGCCGGTCGACGAGCGCGAGGCCGAGTTGCGTCGCGAGACCGGCGCCCAGCCAGACACCCGAGAGGTCCTCGTCGCCGAGATTGCCGGACGGGATGATCGCCCGCAGATCGGGCGGCAACGGCGTCGACTCGATGAGCCGGATCTGGCGGTCGACGAAGTCGATCAGGGAGTCGCGTGCGATGCGGTAGGCCATGCAGCGAGCGTGCCATCGGCGCGCGTGCCGCCGGGCGCGCGGACCGTGACTAGTCGGCCAGAATGGTCGCGAGCTCGGCCGGATCCGTGACCGGACGCCGGCAAGCGAAGCGCTCGCACACGTAGGCCGCCGGTACGCCGTCGACCGTGGTGCGGCCCTGCAGCAGCGGCACCGTCTCGAACAGCGGGTCGGCCGGGTTCGCCACCACGACCGCCTCGTGCGGGGCGTAGCGGGCGTCGACGACGGCGCGCAGGGCGGCGGTGCGCGGATCGGCGAGGTCGCCGACGATGGCGATCTCGCGCGGCGTGGCGGTCGCCTGGGCGATCACGCCCAGCGCGTGCCCGAAGCCCTGCGGGGCCCGATCGACGATCTCGGCCACGGCGCTGACGGCCTCGATCGCGCGATCCTCCCACTCCGCTTCGCCGTAGATGCGCGACAGCGCGAGCAGCGCGCCGGCCAGCAGCGAGTTGCCGCTCGGGGCCGGATTGTCGTCGAGATCGGGACGACGCGCGACCAGTCGCTCGCCGTCACGCGGCGTCTGCGCGAACGGCCCGCCGGCGTCGCCGAACAGGTCGACGGCGATCAGCATCAGCCGCCGCGCCTCGTCCAGCCACACCAGCTCGCCGGTGGCGCGGTGCAGCGCGATCAGCCCGTCGGCGACGGCGCCGTAGTCCTCGGAGAACCCGGTGATCTTGGCCTGTCCGTCACGCCACGTCCGCCGCAGACGCCCGTCGTCCGACAGCGCGCCGAGCAGGAAGGTCGCGATGTCGCGTGCGCGATCCAGGTAGGCGGGCTCGCCCAGCAGGCGGCCGGCATCGGCGTAGGCCGCGAGGGCCATGCCGTTCCACGCCGCCAGCGCCTTGTCGTCTCGGCCCGGCTGTGGCCGCAACTCGCGGGCGGCGAGCATCGTCGCGCGGGCCCCGTCGAGCCCGGCGGGCGGCGACCCGATCCCGACCACGGACAGCACGTTCGAGCCCTCGAAGTTGCCGGGCCCGGTGATGCCGTACCAGTCGCAGACGGCGCTCGCGAGCGTGTCATCGCCGAGCGTGGCGGCCACCTCGCCCGGCGTCCACACGAACGTCAGGCCCTCCTCGCCCTCGGTGTCGGCGTCCTGCGCGCTGGCCACGCCGCCGCCGTCGAGCTGCATCTCACGGTCGAGGTAGTCGAGCACGTCGCGCGCCACGGCGGCGTAGCGCTCCTGGCCGGTCGCGACCGACGCGATGGAGTAGGCACGGGCCAGCAATGCGTTGTCGTAGAGCATCTTCTCGAAGTGCGGCACCAGCCAGCGGCCGTCGACGGCGTACCGGTGGAAGCCGCCGCCGAGCTGGTCGTGGA
The DNA here is from genome assembly GCA_046598415.1 of Gaiellales bacterium. Lineage (GTDB taxonomy): Bacteria > Actinomycetota > Thermoleophilia > Gaiellales > F1-60-MAGs149 > VFJZ01. The sequence goes on along the minus strand of JBKJIG010000081.1, from coordinate 16,406 downwards.
TGCCGCCGTCCGCCATCGCGTCGAGCGTCGCCACCGCCATCGCGCGGGCGGGATCGCCGTGGCCGAGCAGGAAGGGCAGCAGCGCCGACGGCGGGAACTTGGGCGCGCCGCCGAAACCGGCGTGCACGCCGTCGAACACGCGCGCCAGCGCAGCGACGGCGGCGTCGGTGAGCGCCGGCTGCAGCGCGCCGGAGGGCGCGGCCGTGACGAGACTGCCGATGGTCCTCGTCAGCTGATCGGCCTGCGCGTCGACCTCGCCGCGGCGCGCGCGGTACGCCTCGTCGACGCCCTCCAGCACCTGGCGGAACGACGGCAGGCCGTGCCGCGGCTGGGGCGGAAAGTACGTCCCGCCCCAGAACGGCCGACCGTCGGGCGTCAAGAACACGGTCATCGGCCAGCCACCGCTGCCGGTCAGCGACACGACCGCGTCCATGTAGATGGCGTCGACGTCGGGGCGTTCCTCGCGGTCGACCTTGATGCAGACGAACAGCCGGTTCATCACCTCGGCGATGGCGTCGTCGGCGAACGACTCGTGCTCCATGACGTGGCACCAGTGGCAGGCGCTGTAGCCGATCGAGAGCATCATCGGCACGTCGCGGCCGCGCGCGGCCGCGAACGCCTCCTCGCCCCACGCGTACCAGTCGACCGGGTTCGACGCGTGCTGCAGCAGGTAGGGCGACGTCTCGTGCGCGAGCCGGTTCATGTCAGGCGCCATGGCTCGTGCAGGCGCAGGGCCCGAAGGATCGAGGCCGTCGCGGTCGAGCGGTTGAGCGTGTAGAAGTGGATGCCGGGCGCGCCCTTGCGCAGCAGCTCGGCGCACTGCAGCGTCGCGTAGGCGACGCCGAAGTCCTGGACGGCCCGCTCGTTGCCGCGGCGCATCTCGAGCGCCTCCTGGAGCGGGGCCGGAATGATCGCGCCGCACAGCTTGGTGAAGCGCTCGATCTGCTCGACGTTCGTGATCGGCATGATCCCCGGCAGGATCGGCACCATGATCCCGGCCTCGCGGGCGCGCTGGACGAACGTGAAGTAGCTCGCGTTGTCGAAGAACAGCTGCGTGATCAGGAACTCGGTGCCCGCCTCGACCTTGCGGCGCAGGTAGGCCAGGTCGGTGGCAGGATCGGGCGCCTCGGGGTGCTTCTCCGGATGGCACGCCGCGCCGACCGCGAAGTCGAACTCCTCGCGCAGCAGGGTCACCAGGTCGCTCGCGTGGGAGAGGCCGCCCGGGGCGGGCGTCCAGTCGGTCTGGTCGCGCGGCGCGTCGCCGCGCAGCGCGAGCACCGACGAGATGCCCGACTCGCGCATGCGCTGCAGCGCCTCGCGCAGCTCCTCGCGGGTCGATCCGACGCACGAGAAGTGCGCCATCGCCTCGATGTCGACCTCCTTGCGGAGGCGCACCACCAGGTCGGCAGTGCGCGCCCGGGTGGAGCCGCCGGCGCCGAACGTGACCGACACGAAGGCCGGGTCGAGCGTGCGCAGCAGCCGCATCGTCTCGAGCAGCTGCTCCACGCCGGCGTCGTCGCGGGGCGGGAAGAACTCGAACGAGAAGCACGGGCGGGAGGAGGCGATCAACTCCGTGACGTTCACGACCGGCAGGTTAGTGCACGACGCGGAGGCGCCCGGCGCTCCGGACGGGCATACTCGGCGGATGCACGCCGGCGACCTCGTGATCGACAACCTTGCGAGCATCGCGACGCCCACCGTCGTCTACCGCGACGCCGCGATCGTGGTGCGCGCCGGCCGCATCGTGGCTGCGGGACCGCGCGACGAGGTGCTGCGGTCGGCCGAGTCCGCAGCGGGGACGACCGTGATCGACGGGCGCGGCATGAGCGCCGTCCCGGGGCTCGTCGACTGCCACACGCACGCCGTCTGGGCCGGGTCGCGGGTGGACGAGTTCGACCGCCGCGCGCAGGGCCAGCCGTACGAGCAGATCGCCGCAGCCGGGGGCGGCATCAAGGCGACCGTCGCCGCCGTCCGCGCCGCCTCCGAGGCAGAGCTGGTGGCCGCCGCCACTCGCCGGTTGCAGCGCATGCGCGCGCTCGGGACGACCACGGCCGAGGTCAAGTCGGGCTACGGCCTCGACGCCGTCAGCGAGGCGGTCATGCTGCGCGCCGCCCACGCCGCGGGTGCCGCCGCGGGCGTGCGCGTGACGGGCACGTGCCTGGCGCTGCACGCGCTGCCGCCCGAGGCGTCGTCGGCCGAGGAGTTCGTCCGCCTGGCGATCGACGAGATCCTGCCGGCCTGCGAGGGGCTCGCGACCGCGGCCGACTGCTTCCTGGAGCGCGGCGCGTTCTCGGCGGACGAGTGCCGGCCATTCCTCGTCGCAGCGCGCGAGCGCGGGCTGGCGCTGCGCATCCACGGCGACCAGTTCTCGGAGTGCGGCGCGATCCCGCTGGCCGTCGAGCTCGGCGCGGCGTCGGTCGACCACCTCGAGCAGACGGGGCCCGGCGGCGTGCGGTTGCTGGCCGAGTCGGGCGTGGCCGCGGTCTGCCTGCCGCTCTGCGCGCTGTACCTCGACCTGCCGATGCCGCCCGCCCGGGCGCTGGCCGACGCCGGCGCGCGGGTGGTGCTCGCCACCGACTTCAACCCCGGCTCGGCGCCGGCGGAGTCCCTGCTGGCCGTCATGAACCTGGCCTGCACGCAGCTTCACCTCTCGTGTGCCGAGGCCTTGCACGCCGCTACCGTCGCCCCAGCCGCGGTGCTGGGACTGTCGGACGAGGTCGGGCAGCTGGCCCCTGGATTCACCGCCGACATCGTCCTGATCGACGACCCCGACTGGCGCATGTCGTGCTACCACCTGGGCGAGGTGCCCGCCCGAGTCCTCTGAGTGGCCGTGCGTCTCCGGTGTGTTCTCGTGCGTCCCGCGTTCCGGGGTCAGACCCCGGAAAGGCGTTTTCTGGGGTCTGACCCCAGAACGGAAGACGCCCGGATCGCGCAAAGGTCGCGCGCCGGGACCACAGATGACGCGGTCCGCGCGCGGACCGCGCGCGGATCGGCGCCGAGGGCCTGCTAGCCCTCGGCGGGGTCGGCGGCGAGCGGGTTCAGGCCGCGCGGCACGCCGGCGGCGGCGTACGCATCGACCTCGTCCAGCGTCTCGCGCTCGAGCAGCGCCTTCGTCAGCGCCTCGAGCTTGTCGCGCTGCTCGATGATGGTCGCCTTCGCCTCGACGTAGCAGTCCTCGACGATCTGCCGCACCTCGGAGTCGATCAGCTGCCGGGTCTCCTCCGACGGCCCGCCCGGGCCCTGGCCGGGGAACAGCAGCGGCTCGTCCTGCGGGCCCGGCAGCACCGAGACCATGCCGACCTTCTCCGACATGCCCCAGCGACCGACCATCATCCGCGCGATGCGCGTGACCTGCTCGATATCGGACTCGGCGCCCGTCGTGAAGTCGCCGTAGACGACCTCCTCGGCGGCCCGTCCGCCCAGCGCGCCGACGATGCGGCCTCGCAGGTAGGCGACGTCGTAGCCATACCGGTCGGCGTCGGGCGACTGGAACGTGACGCCGAGCGCGCGGCCGCGCGGCACGATCGAGACCTTGCGCACGGGGTCGGCGCCGGGCCGCAACATGCCGATCAGCGCGTGGCCGGACTCGTGGTACGCGGTCCGCTCGCGCTCGTGCGGCGAGATCAGGATCCTCCGCTCGGCGCCGAGGATGATGCGCTCCAGCGAGTCGGTGAAGTCGGACAGCTCGACCTGCTCGTGGTTGCGCCGCGCCGCCGTCAGCGCGGCCTCGTTGACGAGGTTCTTGAGGTCGGCGCCGACCATGCCGGACGTGCTCGAGGCAAGCGACTTCAGGTCGACGTCGGTCGCCAGCGGCACGCGCCGCGTGTGCACGACGAGAATCTTCTCGCGGCCGGTGGCGTCGGGCGCGTTCACGAACACCCGGCGATCGAACCGGCCAGGGCGTAGCAGCGCCGCGTCGAGGATCTCGGGCCGGTTGGTCGCCGCCAGCACGATCACGCCCTCCGACCCGGTGAAGCCGTCCATCTCGGTGAGGATCTGGTTCAGCGTCTGCTCGCGCTCGTCGTGTCCGCCCAGCGACGCGCCGCCGCCGCGCTGGCGGCCGATCGCGTCGAGCTCGTCGATGAAGATGATCGACGGCGCCGTCTTCTTGGCCTGGTCGAACAGGTCGCGGACACGGCTCGCACCGACGCCGACGATCATCTCGACGAACTCCGAGGCGCTCAGCGAGTAGAACGGCACGTTCGCCTCGCCGGCCACCGCGCGGGCCAGCAGCGTCTTGCCGGTGCCCGGCTGGCCGGACAGCAGCACACCCTTCGGGATCGCGCCGCCGAGCCGCGTGTAGCGGGTCGGGTTCTTGAGGAAGTCGACGATCTCGGCCAGCTCCTCCGTGGCCTCGTCGATGCCCGCGACGTCGTCGAAGGTGGTGCGCTGGGTGGTCGCCTCGTAGCGCACGGCCTTCGACTTGCCGATGCCGCCGATGCCACCCGCCGCGCTGGACGCGCGCCGCATGATGAAGACGAAGATCGCGACCAGCAGCAGCGTCGGGCCGAACGAGATCAGCAGCGTGAAGATCGTGTTCCGCTTCTCGTCCAGCGGCTTCGCGTTCAGCACGACCTTCTTCTCGGTCAGCAGCGCCGACAGGTCGTCGGTGTTCGCGAACGTGGGGATCACCGTCTCGAACCGCTGGAACGTCTTCGGGGTGTCGCCGGCCTTCGTCTTCGGGTCGGGCACGGGCTTCTTGAATTCACCCTGGATGGTGTCGGCGCGCGCCGTCAGCTCGCTGACGTTGCCGCCCTGCACCTGGTTCACGAACAGCGTGTACGAGGCGCCCAGGCGCGGGTCGCGGTCGGGCACCGTCGAGCCGATCCAGTAGTTGATCACCAGCAGCACGCCGAAGATGGCCGCGACCCGCCAGGTGAAGAACTGCCGGTGCTTCGGCTTCTCGCCGTTCTTCTGCGGTTGCGGCTCGCGCTCGCCTTCCACCCGCCAGGGCGGATTGGGCTCGCGCTCCGTGACCGGGCGGCGGACCCGAAGCCGGGGCTCGTTCGCTGCCATGGGAGTCACTGTACCCGGCGCTCGCCGACCCGGTGCCGTCGATACTTGGGACGTGTCCGAGTCCGAAGAGGAACTCGCCGACCAGCTCGCGGAGGAGACCGCCCGGCTGGCTGCGCGCCTGGCGTTCGCGATCGAGCCGCACGAGACGCGCGGGCACTACGTGCTGTCCGCGGCCCCGGTCGCCGTGCTGTTCGAGCGCGGCAGCGATCCCGAGGTGCAGCCGACCCACCGATCGGGCCGCATCGACCCGTCGCTGCTGCCGTTCCTGGTCGACGTCACGCAACGTGCTCGAGGCCGCCTCGCGTACGGCGACGATCGCGACAACCCGTACCTGATCGCGCTGGCGCTGGCGTGCTTCTACATCATCGAGGGCGCCCGTTCCGACGCGCTCGGCCTGCGCCGTCTGGCGGGTCAGGTGCCGACCGTGTCGGTCGTCGCGCCCGAGGCGGCGGAGAAGGACATCCAGGTGCGGCGCGGATCGACGGCGCTGCGGGTGGTCGCACCGGTGGAGAGCGACGACGGCGACGCGGTGCTGGCCGCCGTCGAGCTCACGTGGGGCTGACGCCTGCCCGCGTCAGCCACTCGTCGATCAGCCGGCGCGCGATCGACGGATAGGGCGGCAGTGCGGGCAGGTCGTCGGGGCGGAACCAGCCGCCGTCGACGATCTCCGACGGGTCGAGCTTCAGCTCGCCGCCCGCGTAGGTCGCGAAGAAGCCGACCATCAGCGAGTGCGGGAACGGCCACGGCTGCGAGGCCGAGTACCGGACGTCGGTGACCTCGATGCCGGCCTCCTCGCCGATCTCGCGGTGGACGCACTCCTCGAGCGACTCGCCGGGCTCGACGAAGCCCGCCAGGCACGAGTACATCTTGCCGGGGAACCGCACGCCGTGGCAGAGCAACGCCTCGCCGTCGCGCTCGATCAGCACGATCACGGCCGGCGCCAGGCGCGGGTAGGCCGTCAGCCCGCAGCTGGGACAGCCGCGCGCCCGCTCGCCCGCGAGCCGCTCGGTGGGCGTGCCGCAGCGGCCGCAGAACGCGTGGTCGCGGTACCAGGCGACGGTCTGCAGCGCCCGGCCGGCGAGCGTCCAGAGCGGATCTTCCAGCCGACCCCACAGCGGCCGGAGGTGCTCGAGCTCGAGCCCGGGCCCCGGCTCGTAGCCGGCGGGCAGCTCGTACGCCAGGCACAGCCGCCCGTCCAGTCGTCCGAGCGGCAGCGGCGCGATGCCGTCCAGTTCCGCGGCCGTCAGCGGCAGACCGTCGCGCGCCAGCATGCGGTCGCCGCTGAAGGCGAACGCCAGCGCGTCCGGCTCGTGGGCGCCCGGCAGGTCGACCAGCGGCTCGAAGCTCATGCGGCGGGCTCGACCCGCTTGCCGGAGAGGACCGTCGCGCTGCCGTCCGCGCGATGCAGGTGCACGTCGATCGAGTCGCCGCGGTTGTAGTACCCGACGCCGGCGGTGGACATCACGAGCTTCTTCCACAGACCCTCGGAGCGGCCCGCGTCGAGCGGCTTCGTGAAGTGGATCGCCCCGTCGCGGAACGCGTAGTCGGTGCCCTCCGCCTGGGCGACGCCGTTGACGTACACGTCGAGCGGCTGCCGCGCGCCGGCCGGGAGCGGCAAGATCGTCCCTGTTCGCTGCTCCGCCACGGGCCGTATCGTACGCCGACGGGCGCGATACGGTGTCCGCTCGTGATCGAGCTCCACGCGCACTCGACGGCATCCGACGGCGTGCTCGATCCCGCCGATCTCGTCGCCCGCGCGGCCGCCGTCGGCGTCACCACGCTCGCGCTCACCGACCACGACACCGTGCAGGGCTGCGCGGCGGCCATGGCCGCCGGCGAGACGCTCGGCGTGGCCGTCGTGCCGGGCATCGAGCTGTCGGTGCTCGTCGAGCGCGGCACGTTCCACCTGCTGGGCTACTTCCGGGAGGCCGCACCGCCCGAGCTGATGGCCCGCATGGACGAGATCGCGGGCTCGCGCGAGCGCCGCAACGCGCAGATCCTGGCGCGGCTCGCCGCCCTCGACGTGCCGGTCGGGGAGGCCGATGTGCGTGCACGCGCCACCGGTCGCGTCGGCCGGCCGCACATCGCCGCCGCCATGGTCGCCGCCGGCTACTGCACCGATATCGGCGACGCCTTCGACCGCTACCTCGGCTCCGCGGCGCCGGCCTACGTGGCCGCCGGTGCGCTGGGACCGGAGGAGTCGGTGCGACTGATCAAGGCCGCGGGCGGCGCCGCGTCGATCGCCCATCCGGGCACGCTGCTGCTCGACGCCGCGGGGCTGGGCGAACTGGTCGCGGCGCTGGTCCCGTGCGGGCTCGACGCCGTCGAGGCGTACCGCGGCGACACGCCGGTTTCCGAGCAGGCCGCGTACGCGGCGCTGGCGGCGCAGCACGGGCTGTTCGCCACGGGCGGCTCCGACTACCACGGCCCGGCGCTCGAGGGGTACGGCCGGGTGCTGGGATCGTGCGGTGAGCCCGGCCCCGACCCGGCGGCGCTGACCGGTCTGCTGGAACGGATCGGCTGAGCCATCCTCAGCCCTGGTCGGGACCGGCGGGGTCAGCCGCCGGCGAGCTTGACGGTGTGGCCCTGGCCGCGCAGGCGATCGGCGACCTTGTCGCGGTGGTCGCCCTGGATCTCGACGGCGTCGCCCTTCACGGCGCCGCCCGACCCGCACAGCTTCTTCAGGTCGCTCGCGACCGTCTTCAGCAGGCCGGGGTCGAGGCCGCGCACCACGGTGACGACCTTGCCGCCGCGGCCGCCCTTCTCGCGGAAGATGCGCACGATGCCGTCGCCGGTGGGCGCGGCCGGCGGCAGGCGGCGCTCGCCGGCGGTGCGGCGCAGGTCGCCGCCGTCGGTGGAGTAGACAGGTCGGCTGTTCGACACGATCCGGATGGTAATGCTCGGCAGGTACGCACCCTCGCCCTCGGGCCACATGCACCTCGGCAACGCGCGGACGGCGCTGCTCGCGTGGCTGCAGGCGCGCGCGGCGAGCGGGCGCATCGCGCTCCGCATCGAGGACCTCGACCGCGACCGCTGTCGCCCGGAGTGGGAGGCGCCGCTGCGCGACGACCTGGCGTGGCTCGGGCTCGACTGGGACTGCGAGCAGCAGCGCCAGTCGGAGCGTGGCGCGGTCTACGATGAGGCGCTCGAGCGGCTGGTCGCGGCAGGCGTCGTGTACGAGTGCTTCTGCACCCGGGCCGAGGTGCGGGCCGCGTCGGCGCCGCACGGACCCGAGTCGGTCTATCCCGGCACGTGCCGGAATCTCTCCGCCGCCGAGCGGGAGGAGCGGCGGGCGGCCGGCCGCCGCGCCGCCCTCCGGCTGCGGGTTGAGCCCGAGGTGATGGTGTTCGACGATCTCGTCCACGGCCGCTGCGAGCGCGACGTGGCCGAGGGCGGCGACTTCGTGGTGCGCCGCGCGGACGGCCTGCACGCGTACCAGCTGGCCGTGGTCGTCGACGACGGCGCGATCGGCGTCACCCACGTGCTCCGCGGCGACGACCTGTTGTCGTCGACGCCACGTCAGCTGCTGCTGCAGCACCTGCTCGGGCTGCCGGTGCCGGTGTACGCGCACGTGCCGCTGATGCGCGCCCCGACCGGCGAGCGCCTGGCGAAGCGTCACGGTGACGAGACGTTGCAGTCGTTGCGCACGGCCGGGCGGACCGCCGAGCAGGTGGTCGGCGAGCTGGCCGCATCGATCGGCCTCGCGGCCCCGGGCGAGCAGGTCGCGGCGAGCGCGCTCATCCCGCGCTTCGCGCTGCCGCGGTAACCTGACCCGATGGGCATCGTCATCGAGAACGAGTTCACCGTCGCCGCCGCACCGGATGACGTCTACCAGTTGCTGACCGACGTCGAGCGCGTCGCTCCGACCATCCCCGGCGCGGAGGTGCTCGGCCGTCGCGAGGATGGCTCCTACGACGCCAGGGCGACCGTGAAGGTGGGTCCGATGTCGCTCACCTACAAGGGCACGGCCGAGATCACCGAGTCCGACCCGGTCGCGCGCACGGCGGTGCTGAAGGCCAAGGGCACCGACCAGAAGGGCCAGGGCACGGCGCAGGCGCTGATGTCGATGGCGGTGGCGCCCGACGGCGACGGCAGCCGCGTGACGATGTCGAGCGACATCCTCGTCTCCGGCCGCGTCGCGCAGATGGGGCGCGGCATCATGGAGAACGTCACGACCCGCATGATCGGCGAGATGGCCAAGGCGCTCGAGGCGACGCTCCAGACCGGCGAGACGGTGCGCGCCGAGACGCCGGGAATGGGCGCGGTGCTCGGCTCGATCTTCCGCCGCAAGGACGACTGACGCCGCCCGTGCGTCAGCGCACGGTGCCCGACGTGCGGAACGCCACGCCGGGGATGGTCTCCGCTGCGATCAGGGCGGCCTCCGCGGCCTCCACCTGATGCGCCACCAGCGCGGCCCGTTGCGCGTCGGCGACGTGCTTGGCCGGCTCCTTCCACAGGTACGCGTACCAGCGCGGCTCGTCGAGCACGAACCGGGCCTCGAGCGCGCGCCACATCTGCTCGCCGGCGATCAGCTTGTGGTGCTGCCGCTTGTCGGTCCAGACGCGCACGATCTCGTCGGCGTCGGTGAGGCCGGTGCCCGCCGGCACGACGCCGGCCTGCGTCAGCGAGCCGGTGATCGACGCCAGCCACGTGGCGGTGGCGCGGTCGATGCGCTCGGCGCAGAACTCGTCGATCACGACCACGCCGCCTGGTGCCAGCAGCAGCGCGGCGCGCTCGGCGGCGGCGCCGACGTCGTCCATGTGATGCAGCGAGCGGCCGAAGCGGATCGCGTCGAACGAGCCGTCGTGCAACTCGTCGGCGCCGAACGAGGCGTGGATGACGGTCGCCTCGACCCCCGCGAGCGTGCGGCGCGTGACAGCGCAGGTCTCCTCGGAGGCGTCGAGCGCGGTCACCTCGTGACCGGCGCGGGCCAGCTCAAGCGCGACGGTGCCGTAGCCGCAGCCGACGTCGAGCACGCGGCGCCGGCCCTCGGTGGCGCGCAGCGCGAACGCGGCGGCCGGTTGGTAGAAGCGCAGCACCAGCGCCGGGTGGCGCCAGAGCGTCGCCCCCAGGTCTGGCCGGGGACGCAGCGCGGCCAGATCGGCCATGAGGTCGGAGACGGTCGCGCTCACGCCCTTCGAACACTACTGGCAGCCGGTTCCCCGGAAAGTAGGATTCGACCGATGCGAACGTGGGCCCTCCTGATCGCTCTCGTCGTCGCTGGTTGCGGTGGGGGCAACGCTGCGGCTCCGACGGTGACCGCGCCCGAACCTCCGCCCACCACGGCCGCGGTCACCGGGCTCACCGGGCAGGCTCCCGCCACGACGGCCGTGCGCGCCGAGCTGACCTTCCCGGCGACCACGCCGAGCGAGGTGCTGGCCCTGGCCGGGCAGCGGCCGTCCGGCGTCTCCGCCTACCAGGTGGACGTCGTCGGCAGCGACACGACGCCGGGTGTGAACTACACGGTCCAGATCGCGAGCGACGACAGCCGCGCGCGCATCCACCAGCTGCAGGAGGACGGCCAGACGTGGATCGGCCTCGACCTGGCCACGAACACCGTCACCTACGCCTGCACGGCGCCGGCCGGCCAGGTGCCCTCGTGCCGCGATGGCGACCCGGACGGCGAGGGAGCGCGCGCTGCCGAGCGCATCTCGCGCGTGCTCGGCAATGACTTCGTCACGAACGTGTTCGCGCCGATGGCCGCGCAGACCACCGGCGTGTTCGTCGGCAACGACGACCAGGCCGGCGTGCCGGTCTCGTGCATGGCGTCAGATCAGGGCGGACGGCTCTGCGTGAGCCGCTCGGGCTTCATCACGCAGATCTCGGCCGCCGGGGTGACCGCACTGGCGCAGAGCGTCTCGACCGAGGTCACCGCGGCCGATCTGGACCCGCCTTCGCAGCAGTGACGGCGCGGGCGACGACCGTGGTGATCTCGCGGTTCGCGTCCTCGTCCATCGCCGCCTCGTACGTTGCGCGCGCGAGGTCGTTCACCGGCGTCGCGATCCCGAGCCGCTCCGCCAGATCGGCGAACAGCCGGTGGTCCTTCAGCTGCAGCCGGACCGCGAAGCCGTCGTCGAACCGCTCCGCCACGAGGCGTGGCAGCAGGTAGTCGGTCATGAAGAAGCACTTCGCGTCGGTGTGGCGGAAGACCTCGACCAGGCGCTCCGGCGCGATGCCCAGCGCGGTGCCGGCGGCGAACGCCTCGGCGACCACGAGCACGTAGGCGCCGGAGCACATGTTCGAGATCAGCTTCACCTCGGAGCCGGCGCCGCTGTCGCCGAGGTGGAAGACGTGGTGGCCGAGCCGGCGCATGACGGGTTCCGCACGGGCCAGGTCGTCCGCATCGCCGCCAACCATGAAGGTCACGGACGCCGCGCGGGCGCCGTCGGTGCCGCCCTCCATCGGCTCGCCACCCGACAGCGGGGAGTCGAGGTAGCCGACGCCCTTCGCGCGGGCCGCCTCGTGCCAGCGGCGGTTCGTGCCGGGATCGACGGTGCTCGTGTCGACGACGACGGTGCCGGGCCGCGCCGTCTCGAGGATGCCCGCCATCGTGTCGTCGACGGCGGCCGGCGAGGGCAGCGAGAGGACGATCACGCCGGCCTCGGCCGCGACCGCCGCGGCGCTCCCGAGCCGCTCGACGGCGGGATGGCTGCGCGCCGGATCGGCGTCGTAGGCGACCACGCGCCCACCGCCGGCTGCGAGGTGGCCGGCGAAGATCTCGCCCAACATTCCGAGGCCGATCAGACCTACTGTTTCATCCATGCGGCGAAGCTAGCAGGAGTCACCCTGCCGCGACCGAAACGGATGCTCCCCTTGCGACGGCTGATCGTTCTCCCCCTCCTTCTGCTTGCCCTGCCCGCGTCCGCCCAGGCGGCGGGCGAGACACTCACGCTGACGCTCGATCACCCGGCGGCCGTCTGGCACACGCCGGTCACCGCCGCGGGCGACGTCACACCGCCGACGGCCGGCCTCGCGGTCGTGGTCGCGGTCGCGGGCGCTGACGTCGCCACGGCGACCACCGACGCGGCCGGTCACTTCGCGGTGCCGTTTTCCGCCACTCGCGGCGGACCGGTCGTCGCGCGGCTCGCGACGTCGCCGTCGGCCAGCGCGCCGGTCGCGCTCGCCGTCAGCCCGTTCGTCTCGATCCGCATTCGCAAGGCCGTCGCATTCCGTGGCGCCACCATCGACATCCGCGTGCAGCCGTCGACGTGGAAAGGCCGCGTGCTGACGCGCACCGAGGTCCGCGACAAGGGCGCCGGTGCGCGGCGCGTGCGGATCCACAAGGGCAGGGCGCGCGTCGTCATCCCCGCGCCGGCGCTCGGCCGCATGCGCGTCGTCGTCGAGGTGCCCGCGGTCGCGCCGTACGCGGCGGCGACCTCGCAGCGCAGCTTCAAGGCCAACGGCCGTCGGCTCGCCGCGGGCGACTCGGGCGCCGACGTGCGCGTGCTGCTGCGCGGGCTCGAGAAGCTCGGGTTCCACACGCCGGGCATCTCGACCACGCTCTCGCGCCAGGCGATCGACGCGATCGTCGCGTTCCAGAAGGCGTACAGGCTGCCACGCAACTACGTGTTCGACGGTGACGACTGGCGCAAGTTCGCGGCGGCCCGAACGATCCGTCCCCGCTTCAAGGGCCCGAAGCTGCACATCGAGATCGATAAGCGGCGTCAGATCCTGCTGGTCGTGAAGAACGGCCGCGTCATCCACATCCTCCCGACCTCCACCGGCGCCACCGGCAACACGCCGGAGGGCAAGTGGAAGATCCGCTGGAAGGCCCCGTCGACGACGACGTGGCTGGGCTCGGCCATTCTCTACCGGACGATGACGTTCAAGGGCAACGAGTACGCCATCCACGGCTTCGCGCCGGTGCCGGCCTATGCCGCCAGCCACGGCTGTGCGCGCATTCCGATCTGGGCCGCCGACTGGCTGTACCGCCAGTCCCCGGTGGGCGAAGCCGTGTACGTGTACCGCTAGCCACGGGCTGGCGGATCCGTGTTCGCGGAGGCGCCGGACGTTCCGACAGCGCTCCGGATATCCGTCCTCCGGCGGATGCGGATCATGCTCGGGTGGTAGGCGCGGGCCGGTAGGCTGCCTCGCACTGTCCCGATTCGCCCCAGGAGCGCTTGCATGTCCGTTGTCCCCCGGCCCCCTGTTCCCACCTCCACGGAGATCGTCGTCGAGGGCCGCAACCTGACGAAGGTGTACGGCGCGGGTGATGCCGAGGTGCGCGCGCTGGACGGCGTCACGATCGCCCTCCCGCGCGGGCAGTTCACGGCCGTGATGGGTCCCTCGGGCTCCGGCAAGTCGACGATGATGCACTGCCTCGCGGGTCTCGACACGCCCACCAGCGGCGAGGTCCTGATCGAGGGCAACGACATCACGAAGGCGTCCGACGCCGAGCTGACGCTGATCCGGCGCGGCAAGGTCGGCTTCATCTTCCAGTTCTTCAACCTCCTGCCGATGCTCACGGCCGAGGAGAACATGGAGCTGCCCCTGCGCCTGTCGGGCACGCCCGTGGATCAGGCGTGGAAGCAGGAGCTCATCGGCGCCATCCGGCTCGGCGACCGCCTGCACCACAAGCCGGCCGAGCTCTCCGGTGGGCAGCAGCAGCGCGTCGCCGTCGGCCGCGCGCTGCTGACGCGCCCGGCGATCATCTTCGGCGACGAGCCGACCGGCAACCTCGACTCCAAGACCAGCGCCGAGGTGATGACGTTGCTGCGGCACTCCGTGGACGAGTTCGGCCAGACGGTCGCGATCGTCACCCATGACCCGCGGGCCGCGAGCTACGCCGACCGGATCGTGTTCCTGCAGGACGGCCTGATCGTCCGCGACCAGCCGCGCATGAGCTCCGACGCGATCCTCGACGTCATGAAGGGCCTCGAGTAGCCGTGCGACAAGTCATCGTCCGCGGCTTCCTGGGCCGCAAGCTCCGCTCCATCCTGACGGCGCTCGCGATCATCCTCGGCGTTGCCATGATCGTCGGCTCCGCCGTCCTCACCGACCAGATCCGCGGCGCCTTCGACGGCATCTTCCTGCAGGCCCGCAAGGGCACGGACGTCGTCGTCACCAAGAAGGCCACCTTCAAGGACGACAACGGCACGACAACCGTGCCGTTCGACCAGAACCTCGTCGCCAAGGTGCAGGCCGTGTCCGGCGTGCAGCAGGCCGTCGGTTCCGTCGGCACCATCTCGGCCGTCCCGATCACCGTCAAGGACGGCAAGCCGGACCCGCTGAAGCCGAGCGGCGGCGCGCCCGCGCTCGGCAACTCCGTGTCGCCGGCGCCGTTCGATCCGACGACCATCGTCGCGGGCAGGCAACCGTCCGGGCCGAACGAGGTGTCCCTCGAGGAACGCACGGCCGCCAAGGGCACGATCAAGGTCGGCCAGCAGATCGCGCTGGCGACGTCGACCGGCGTCCACCCGGTGACGGTGGTCGGCATCTTCAAGTTCGCCGGCTCCGTCGGTGGCGCCACGCAGGTGTTCGTCACGTTCCCGGACGGGCAGCAGTGGTTCGAACGCTCGGGCCAGGTGGACGAGATCGACGTCCAGGCAGCCGCGGGCGTGTCGGAGGCGGAGCTGCGCGACAGCGTCGCCCAGGCGCTGCCCGGCTACACCGTGCGCACCGGCGTTGAACAGGCCAAGCAGGAGTCCGCCGACATCGGCGGCTTCATCGACGTCCTCGGGTACATCCTGATCGCGATCGGCGTCGTCTCGACCCTCGCCGGCGCGTTCATCATCTTCAACACCTTCTGGATCACGGTCGGCCAGCGCATCAAGGAGCTCGGGTTGTTGCGCACGCTGGGCGCGTCCCGACGCCAGCTGCTGGCGAGCGTGATGGCCGAGGCGCTGCTGGTCGGCGTCATTGCGTCGGTGGTCGGCATCTTCGCCGGACTGGGCGTCGCAAAGCTGATCGCCCTGCTGTTCGACGCGATCGGGTTCGGCCTGCCGATCGGCAGCCTCAGCCTCGGAGTCGGCACGATCATCGTGGCACTCGCGATCGGCATCGGCGTGACGCTGATCGCGTCGTTCATCCCGGCGCTCCGCTCGACCAAGATCCCACCCGTCGCCGCGATTCGCGAGGGTGCGCAGCTGCCGCCCGGCTGGCTCGCCCGCAAGGGCAAGATCATCGCGCCGATCGTCGCGATCCTGGGCCTCGCGATCGTCGCGATCGGCCTGTTCGTCGTCGACGGCACGGCGCCGGTGCTGATCTCGCTCGGCGCGGGCGCGCTGCTGCTCCTGCTCGGGGTCGCGCTGACGGCGCCCTACGTGGTGCCGATCCTGGCCCGGACGATCGGCTACCCCGGCGTGAAGTGGGGCGGCATCCCGGGCCGCATCGCCCGCGAGAACGCGGAGCGGAACCCGTCCCGCACGGCCGTGACAGCCGCCGCGCTGATGATCGGCATCTTCCTGGTCAGCTTCGTGGCGGTGTTCGCCGCCGGTCTGAAGAAGAGCATCTCGGACGTGCTGTCGACCGACCTGAAGGCGCAGCTGTTCGTGTCGAACTCGATCGGCGGCGGCAACAACGCGCCCCTCCAGCCCGAACTGATCAAGCAGATCGAGGCGGTGCCCGGCGTCGCGGCCGTCGCTCCGACCAGTTTCGTCTCGGGCAAGGTGGTCCCGGCGGGCACGGATATCCCCGTCTCGTCGGCAGCCCCGAGCTTTGCCGACGCCTACCGGCTGCGGTGGATCTCAGGCTCGGACGACGTCCTCAGGAACCTGTCGTCGACCCAGGGCATCGTCGATGCGGACACCGCGAAGAGCGAGCACCTCGGCGTCGGATCGTCGCTCACGATCCAAGCCCGGAACGGGACGAAGCGCACGTTCCAGATCGCCGGAATCGTCAAGAAGTCGAACCTCGTGTCCGGACTGCTGACCTCACCGGAAGGCCTCGTTCCGCTGGCGGAGAGCAAGGGCGTCGCGTTCATGTTCGTGGTCACCGACGCGAAGGCGAACGTCGACACCGTCCAGGCCGCGGTGCAGAAGGTGGCCGAGGCGTCGAACCCGCTCGCCAGCGTGCAGTCGAACCAGGAGGTGATCGACGACATCTCCGGCCAGATCAACTCCGTCGTCTACCCGCTGTACGCGCTGCTGGCCGTGATCGTCGTGATCTCGATCGTCGGCATCATCAACACGCTGCTGCTGTCGGTGTTCGAGCGGACACGCGAGATCGGCCTGTTGCGGGCGGTCGGCACGACCCGCCGCCAGGTGCGGCGGATGGTGCGCTACGAGAGCGTCATCACGTCGGTCATCGGCGCCACTCTCGGCGTGTTCGTCGGTGTCGTGTTCGGCGGCATGGTCATCTACCGCATCGACGAGATCCCGTTCGCCTTCCCGACCGGGCAGATCATCGCCTTCTTCATCGTGGCGATCTTCGCCGGCATCCTCGCGGCGATC
>JBKJIG010000056.1:0-3965 GCA_046598415.1 Gaiellales bacterium | reverse complement strand
GCTGCGATCCAGGACCTGCGCCTGACGGCGGCACTGCACGACATCGGCAAGATCGGGATTCCGAAGGAGATTCTGCACAAGGCCGGCCCGCTGACACCTGAGGAGTGGGTCGTGATGGTTCGCGCAGCTCACCAACCGACGCCTGCGGCGCGGCAGCTTTCGCAGCCTCGACCACCTCCGCGCCGCGATCACGCTGTGGGCCGAAGAATGGAACCGCAACCCACACCGTTTCGCTGGACGGCCCGACCCGACGACATCATCAGCAAACTCGAACGCGCCCGAACCGCCCTCGACAATACAGGCACCAATTCGATGTCAGGCCTCAAACCGACAAGTGTCGGGAGAGCTCCGAGAGAGTCCAAGCTAGCGCCCACGATCTCCGCCGAGCAGTGGGTGGCAGGTATGCGAGTGGCGTCGCCAGGCGGTGACGGCGAGCGCGCTGGTGACGAGGATGAGGCCGCTCCAGAACGCGGCCGGCTCGGCATGGGCGCTGCTCATGGTGGCCATTGAGCCGGACGCGAGCGGCCACATGCTCGCGTAGAGCAGGCCGCTGCCCGCTGTAGCGAGCGTGAGCGCGAGCAGGCTGCAGGTGATAGCGCCGGCGACGAGCAGGACCGCAGACACGATGAACAGCGGTTCGGCGTAGGGCGCGAGCGCGTGGGCGAGACCGCTGCTTGCGCCGAGTCCGACGGCGCCGAGCAAGCTGCCGGCAGCGGCCGGCAACATGGCCGCCATCGACGCGCAGCCAATCAGCCCGCCGGCGATACCCAGAGCGCGCAGTACGCGTCCGGTCGCTTCGCGTTTCATCGACGGCAGGATACTGCGTCCGGGATACTCCGAGCATGAAGAGCGAGCCGGCGTTGCGCGTGGACGCCTTGGACAAGGTCTACGCCGGCGGCGCGCACGCCCTGCGCGGGTTGAGTCTGCACGTCCCGGCGGGCTGTTTCTTCGGGTTGCTGGGTCCGAACGGATCCGGCAAGTCGACGCTGATCGGAAGCGCGACCGGGCTGGTGCAGGCGCCGGCGGGGCGGATCTTCGTCTACGGCCATGACGTTGTCGCCGACCACCAACGAGCGCGGCGACTGGTCGGTGTCGCGCCGCAGGAAGTGCATCTCGACCGTTTCCTTGAGAGCCGCGAGCTGCTCGTCTACCACGGCCGCTACTTCGGCATGCGCCGAGCCGTTGCGGAGGCGCGCGCCGATGAGCTGCTGGGGGTGTTCGAGCTCGAGGACAAGGCACACATCAAGCCTCATCTGTTGTCTGGAGGGATGCGCCGCCGCTTGTTGCTGGCGCGCGCACTCGTGCACGCACCGCGGCTGGTGGTGCTGGACGAGCCGACGGCCGGCGTCGATGTCGAGCTGCGGCGCGAGTTGTGGCGGTATCTGCGGCGCCTGCACGAGCGCGAAGGCGTGACCGTGCTCCTGACGACGCACTACCTGGAGGAGGCCGAAGCGTTGTGTGAGCAGGTCGCGCTGATCCGCGACGGGCGCATCCTCGCTCAGGGCACAAGCCGAGAGCTGATCGCGCGGTTCGGCGGTGAGCGGCTCGAGCACGCCTACCTGGCGGCGATGAGCGATGACGCCGCCGAGCGCTGACCCGGGCGCGGCCGCGTGGCGCGGGACGGTCGCGCTGGCCGGCCGCGAGACGCGCCGCGTGCTCAGCTTGTGGACGCAGACATTGCTGCCGGCGGTCGTGACCGGGCTGCTCTTCCTGGCCGTGTTCGGCGGCGCCCTCGGGACGCGTCTCAGCGTCGCCGATCACGTGAGCTACGCGCGCTTCCTGCTGCCCGGCCTGCTCGTCATGACGGCCGCCAGCCAGGCGTTCGCGAACTGCGCGACCAGCCTCTTTCAGGCCAAGAACGAGGGCTACATCGACGACCTGCTGACCAGCCCGCTGAGCGGCCGGCAGCTCGCCGTCGGCTACCTGGCTGGCGGCGTGCTCCGCGGCTGGCTCGCCGCCGGGTTGCTCGCCGCGGCCGCCTGGCCAACCGCCGGCGGCGCGTCCCACCCGCTGTACGCGGTCGCGGCGCTCGCGATCACCGGCTTGCTGTTTGCCGGACTCGGGTTGATCACCGGCCTCTGGGCAGACACCTTCGACCAGCACGCCTTCGTCGCCAACCTCGTCGTCACCCCGCTTACCCTGGTCGCCGGCGTGTTCTACCGCGCCGAGCAGCTTCCCGAGCCATGGTCGACGCTCACGCGCCTCGACCCACTCTTCTACCTCGTGGCGACGACCCGCACCGGCCTGGTCGGTCTGCACGAAGCGCCGATCGCCAGCGCGCTGGCGCTCTCCACCGCCGCCACCGTCGGCGTGCTCATACTCGCTGCCACACTGCTCGACCGCGGGTGGCGGATCAAACCGTAGCCCGCAGTCGCAGAATGCGTGCATCGCCGACGAAAAGCACCCCAGGCGGGCACACACGCCCGCAACGCGGATCGGCGCCTGAAGGGTGTCTCTTTTTGGATTCGGCTCTGGAGTGGGGTTTGGCGCTGGCGGTCGGGATGCGGCGATGTTGCTGCGCTTCTTCTTCCTCGCGTTTTGCGCGACGCTCCGATTGGTCTTTCGCTGTCGTAATGACGTTGCTCTGAACGCCGAGGTGGTGATGCTTTGTCACGAGGTGGCGATAGTTCGGCGCGCCGCTGGCCGGTCTCGGATTGATTGGGCTGACCGGGCGCTGTTCGCGGCGTTCGCGCGGCTCTTGCCGGCCGACTGGCGGGCCGGGTTGGTGGTGGCGCCGGCGACGCTGGTTCGCTGGCCCCGCGACCTGGCTCGGCGACGCTGGCGCCAGTCCCGGCGAGGACCGGGACGGCCGGCGCTTGCCCCGGACACGCGTGAGGGGTGCCAAAACCTCGGCCGGCCGGAATGGCGGTCGTCGGCGCGGGCGTTTGGGACGCTCCGAGGATGCTGCTTGTTTCATCCCGCCTCTCCCGACCCGGCGCCGCTGTTCCTCTCCTCGGCGGAGTTCCGTGACGCGTTTCCGGAAGAGTCTGAGCACGTGGAGTTCAAGCAGGGCCTGTCGGCGGATCAACTGCAGCAGGTGGCGGTCGCGTTCTCGAACGCGGATGGTGGTGTGATTCTGGTCGGGGTGGCGCCGGATGGCCGGGTGGTGGGCGTGGCAGACTCGCCGTCCACGCGGGATCGGATCTACGGCGCACTCGGGCAGGCACGCAACCTCGGCAGGATCTGGCTGCACGCCGTGCAGGTCGGTGGGCAGCCGGTCGTTGTGGTGGCGACTGCCAGGCGGCAGGAGGGTGTCGCGCAGACTGGCGACGGTCGTGTGCTCGTCCGCCGGGGCTACCGAGAAGGTGCCGCTGTTCGGGGAGGAGCTACTGGGGGTGATGAATGCGCGGGCGCACGGCCGGTTCGAGGTCGTGTCGACGTCGGCACGGGTATCGGATGCTGAGCCGGCAGCGCTGGCGGCGCTGGCGGCGGCGCATCGATGGTCGGGGGGTCTCGTAGAGGAGCGGCTGCGCGAGCGGGGGTTCGTGGCGGCGGATTCGGACGCGTTGACAGTTGCCGGGGCGTTGCTGGTGCTTCCCGACCCGGGCGAGGTTCTCGGCAAGGCGTTCATCGAGATCCGCCGGTTGACGGCGTCGGGTTCGAGCGACCTGCGCCTCGAGATCCGCGGCCCGATCCAGACGCAGATCGAGCGCGCCGTCGTCGAGATCGGACGCGAGTTGGGGACGGAGTCGGTGATCGTCGGGGCACGCCGGCGTGAGATCCCGCGACTACCCGAGCGGGTGATCCGCGAGGCACTCGCGAACGCGGTCGCGCATCGGACGTACGAGGCGCGAGGCAGCGCCGTGATCGTCGAGATCACGCCGACCGAGGTCGCGATCACGTCGCCGGGCTCGCTGCCGGAGCCGGTCACGGTGGAGAACATCCGCGAGACGCAGGCAGCCCGCAACCCGGCACTGATCGACGCGCTGCGCCGCCTACGGGTTGCCGAGGATGAGGGCGTCGGC
>JBKJIG010000128.1:0-5412 GCA_046598415.1 Gaiellales bacterium | reverse complement strand
CGTCGCCAGCGTCAGGGCGCCGAGACGACCGAGGTGGCGCGTGAACGGTTCCTGCGGTTCGTTCGCGGCGCGCTCTGCGATGGTCGCGGGGCTGCCCGATGCCAGCGGCGAGATCTTCAGACGCTTGATCAGCAGCATGTGCACGCCGATCCCGACTGCCAGCAGGAGCGGCAGGACGCTGACGTGAGCGGCGTAGGCACGCGTCAGGAGCGAGACGTGATCGGAGAAGCCGGTCGAGAACCAGAATCCGAGCCAGCCGGCGATGTTCGCCAGCTCGCGGTTGTGGGCGAGCGCCTCGACCGCCTCCTGATCAGACTTCAAGATCGTGCCCGTGTAGAGCACGAGGCCCGAGACCATGAAGAGGCCGATCCCGGTCAGCCAGAGGCCCTCACGCGGCCGCTTGAAGGAGGCCGTCAGGAACGTCCGCAGCAGATGCAGCGCGAGCGTGACCATGAAGATCGTCGACAACCAGTAATGGACGCTGCGGACGACGCCGCCCAATCCGCTCGCGGTGATCTGCACGACGCTCGCGTGCGCTTCCGCGGTGGTCGGGTCGTACTGCTGTGCGAGGTAGATGCCGGTCGCGACCAGCATCACGAACGAGCCGGCCGTGATGCCGCCGAGGAGGTAGAGGAGCCCGTTAGCGTGGCGGGGCACCGGATACGCAAGCGCCAACACGCCGAAGCGCTCCTCGATCCAGTCCGCGAGGCTCGCGCGGCGGCGCCGCGCGGGCGCAGCAGCGGGTGCGTCAGCCATGAGCGGTAACGCCTCTCGTCGGCGGGGTGACGGGCCGGGCGCGACGCGGGATGAACCGGGGCGTAACGGCGGCGTACGCGGTCCAATCGGCGCCGAACCGGCGCTCCACCTCGCGCTCCTCATTGGCCGCGAGGCGCCGGTAGGCGAGCACGAGGATCGGATACATCAGTGCCGTCACCAGCGTCGGCCACTGCAACAGGAACCCGGTCATGATCAGCAGGAACCCGTCGTACTGAGGGTGGCGAACACGGGCGTAGGCGCCGCTGGTCGCGAGCGTACCCGCGCGGTGGGCGGCGAGCAGCGTCCGCCAGGCGCTCGAGATCAGCCAGAAGCCGCCTCCGATCAGCGCGTAGCTCGCGACGTGGAACGGCGACAGGTGCGGGTCATACGGCCAGCCGATCAGGTCGGCCCACAGATGGCCGCCGTCGTGGCTCAGCGGCAGCCGATCGCCGAGCGCGCTCGAGGCGAGGTAGATCGTCAGCGGGTAGCCGTACATCTCGGCGAACAGCGCGACGATAAACGCCGAGAAACCGCCCATCGCCCGCCAATCACGACCCGTCCGCGGATGGAAGAAGCTGGCCGCGAAGATGATGAAGAGGGCCGAGTTGACGACCACCAACACCCACAGCCCATAGCCGTAGCCGTCCACTGCCCCGGCCTCAGGCCGGCTTGTCGCCAGAGTCGTGGCCGTGACCGTGGCCGTCATCGTGGCCGCCGCCGTGCATGCCGCGCATCATCATCACCATCATCAGCGCGCAGCCGCCGAACAGCAGAAACGGCGCGACCGCGCCGAACCCGAGGGCCAGGGCGAGCAGCGCGAGCACGACCCCGCCCATGCAGAAGAGGATCATCTGCAGCATCCCCATGCGGTGCTTCATTGTCGACCGTCCTTCTTTCCGGATGTACCGAATCGCTCACCTGGGACGCTACCCCGCCGGGGTAACTGCCGCGTCCGTGCTACCGCTGCCCTGAGCCGCGGAAAACCCGCAGATACGATCGGGCGTGGCTTCGCGGAAGGAACTGCTCAGACGTCCGCTGTGCCGTCAGAACCGCGTCGCCGCCGGAGGGAGGCGATAACCCGCACCACCGTTGGGAGCTTGGGCTCGCGCGCTTTCCCCAAGTCGCGGGCTTGCTCGAGGTCAGATCGGCTACGGGAGCGGCTCGCGCGTGCCGCGGCGGGCGATCCAGGCCAGGTAGGCGCCAAGGCTCGGCCTCGCCGGGTCGTCGGACATTGACCACCACCGGGGTGCCGTCGTGTAGCGTGGCGGCGTGCGCCTGCCCGATCGAGGCGGCCGCGATCGGCTCGACGTCGAAAGTCGCGAACGCCTGGTCGGGGAGCATCGCCCAGGTCCTGGGCGATGACGCCGCGGGAAGCGGCTCCGGGCACGGACGGAGCGGCATCCTGCAGCTTCGCCAGCTCGACCTGGTAGGCGGGAGGCAGGAGAACACTCCGCGTAGAGAGAATCTGACAGAGCTTGACGAACGCCGCGCCCAGTTCCTCGAGCGCGAGCCGCACATGCTCCGAGCGGGTGTAGGGCTCGTCGCGGCGCTCGTGGCCGAGCAGGCCCCGGTGGAATGGCACGCGGCGCCCCAGGCCGAGGACGCCCACGAGGTACCCCATACCGTGGCGTGAGAGGATGTCGGCGATCTCCAGGTACTGGTTCCGATGCTCGCTCATGCCATCGGCCTCGACGTCTCGGAGCCGTTACCGGCTTCGGCCGGTGGACGACGGCGGGGTGGCGCTCGACCGGCCGGCTGGTGCAGTGGTTCGACCGCAGGGGCCGGCGGGATCGGTCTGGTGGCAGGGGCGTCCGCCGTGACCGTGAGGCTCGCACCCCAGTGTTCAATCTTGAGCGGGTCGCCCGCCCGAAGCCGATAGGTCGTAGTGGCCGGAGTGATCTCGACGTGCAGGCGCCGATGCTGGAACGCGAACGGGAACGCGATGCGACTCAGAGGCTCGGGAAGCCTCGGGGCGAAGGACAGGCGGCCGTCGTACTCGCGCGCACCGGCGAGGCCGGCGATGACGGCGGTCCAGCCGCCGGCGAGTGCGGCGAGATGGAGGCCGTCGGCGGTGTTGCGATGAATGTCCTGGTGATCGAGCAGCGCGGCCTCGGCCAGGTAGTCGTAGGCCAGTTGCACGTCGCCGACCTCGGCGGCCAGCACGGCCAGCGTGCCGGCCGCCAGTGACGAGTCGCGAACGGTTAAGGCCTCGTAGTAGGCGAGATTGCGGCGCTTCTCGTCGGCGGTGAACGCGTCGCCGCGAAGGAACATGGCCAGCACGAGGTCCGGCTGCTTGATCACCTGCTGGCGGTAGAGCTGGAAGTAGGGGACGTGGCGCAATAGCGGGTAATGCTCGAGCGGGATGGCGTCGAAGTCGAACCGTGCGTGCCGGGCGAAGTCCTCGTCCTGCAGGTGGACGCCCAACTGCGGCTCGTAGGGGATCGTCATGGCATCGGCGGCGCGGCGCCAGGCCGCCGGCTCGCCCGGGTCGACGCGCAGCGTTTCGGCGCCGTGACGCTCGACCACGTCGGCCGCCGCGCGCAGGTTGGCTTGCGCCATCAGGTTGGTATAGAGGTTGTTGTCGACCAGTACCGAGTACTCGTCGGGCCCCGTCACGCCGTCGATCGAGAAGCGCCCACCGCGGCGCTCGTCGTGGTAGCCGAGGCTGACCCACAGCCGCGCCGTCTCGACCAGCAGCGGCGCGCCGACCTCGCGCTCGAACCTCTCGTCCCCCGTGGCGACCACGTAGCGCACCAGCGCGTACGCGATGTCGGCGTTGACGTGAAAGGCCGCCGTTCCCGCGGGCAGGTAGCCGGAGCATTCCTCGCCGTTGATCGTCCGCCACGGGAACGCCGCGCCGCGCAGGCCCAGCTGGTGTGCTCTGGCCCGCGCCTTGGGCAATGTTGATGCGCGCCAGCGCAACACGTCTGCGGCGTGGTGCGGGGCGCAGTAGGTGAGGACGGGTAGCAGGAAGATCTCGGTGTCCCAGAAGCTGTGGCCGTTGTACCCGGGCCCGGTTAGGCCCTTGGCGGGAATCGCGTGGCCGGCTGCACACGCCGCGTTCTGGTGGAGCTGAAAGAGCGCGTAGCGCAGTGCGTGCTGGAGCTCCGGGTCACCGTCAAGCTCGATATCGGCATGCGCCCAGACCACGTCCAGGGTGGCGCGCTGGCGCGCGGCGACGGCCTCGAAGCCCAGCGCGAGTGCCCGGTCGAGGCTGTACTGCACGTCGGCGGCCAATGCGGGCGGGTCACCGTCTGGACCCCAGTGATAGGCCAGCAGCTTGACCAGCCGTACCGGCGCGCCCGGCTCGGCGGTGGTCGTCAGCGACCACCGCGCCAGCGATTCGGCCGCGTCGTAGGTTGCCGCATACGGCGGCGCGCTGACGACGGCGTGGTCGATGCCAGCGGCGACGACGTGCCGGCTGTACTGCGTCTGGTGGACGAGCACCGCACGCGCGTCGCGCTGGGCGGCCAGCAGTGGGAGGAGCGTGCCCGGTGGCAGCACGAGACCCGAGCGAGGGTCGCCGGATGCCTGCGCGAAGTTGCGCTCCACGGCCAGGTCGGAGTGGATCGCGAGCCGTAGCGGCCGCTCGGTTGGTTCGACCTCATACTCGATCATCGCCAGCTCGCGGTGCTCGAGCGACACGAGCCGCCGTGAGCGCACGCGGACATCATGGCCGCCCGGCGAGCGCCAGCGGAGCGTCCGTACCAGCTGGCCGGCGCGCAGGTCGAGCACGCGCTCGTGCTCGACGACCGTGCCGGTGCGCACGTCGAGCGGCTCGTCCTCGACGACCAGCCGAATACGTGTGCCGTCGGCGACGGCGAGCATGACCTGGTCGAGTTTCGGATCGCCGTAGCCGCGATCGGCGTAGGGGATCGGCCGGGTCTCGTAGAACCCGTTCAGGTACGTGCCGGCGAGCGCGGCCGGCTCGCCTTCGTCAAGGCTGCCGCGGAGCCCGAGGTAGCCATTGCTCAGCGCCAGAAGGGACTCGGACTGGGCGGCGTACGCGGCCGACCAGCCCGTCTCGCGGTGAACCCACGGTTCGTGATCTGCAATCACAGCGCGCAGATCAAGTCGGCGAGGTCACCGACGACCACGCTGGCGCCGCCGGCTCGGAGCTCGGCGGCGTGTCCAACGCGATCGACGCCGACGACGAGGCCGAAGCCACCCGCGCGCCCGGCCGCGACGCCGGCCAGAGCGTCCTCGAACACCGCCGCCTGCTCCGGCGCGATACCCAGGCGTCGTGCCGCTTCCAGGAAGACATCGGGTGCCGGTTTTCCGGCCAGCCCGAGCTCGTCCGCGACGGTGCCATCGACCTGGACGTCGAATACACCCTGCAGCCCGGCGGCGTGCAGCACAACGTCCGCGTTCTCACTCGAGGTGACGACCGCGCGAGCCAGGCCCGCCTCTCGAACCGCAGCGACGAAACGCAGCGACCCGGCGTAGGCGGCCACACCGCGCTGCGCCATCAGCTCGTGCACCAGCTCGTTCTTGCGCAGGCCCAGGCCGTGCACGGTCTCTGCCGACGCCGGATCGGCCGGCGACCCCTCGGGCAACCGGATGCCGCGCGAGGCTAGAAAGGAGCGAACGCCGTCGGCGCGCGGCTTGCCGTCGACGTAGGCGGCGTAGTCGGCGACCTCGTCGAAGGGCGCCGCC
>JBKJIG010000071.1:0-5639 GCA_046598415.1 Gaiellales bacterium | reverse complement strand
GTTCGGCCCCTGGTCGCAGCGCATTGCGATGACGGCCTGGTCCGACACGGCGGCCGATCTGTTCGGCGGCGCGGCGCTCCCTACCGGAGTGCGCCCCATCACGTAACGACCTCGGGTCGTGCGACCGCGGATCGGATGCGTTACCCTCGCCGCGTGGACTTCACAGGCTGGATGCTTGCCCTGCATCTGATCTCCGCGTTTGGGGTCGCCGCATCGCTCGTGCTGTTCAGCGTGCTCGTCTACCGCGGGCGGCGCATGACCACGCTCGAGCAGACGCGGACGCTCTTCCGCGTCGCGCCGGTCGGCACCGCGCTGATCGGCGGTGGACTGGTGCTCGTGCTCATCTTCGGCATCGTCCTCTCGCTCGACTCGGACAGGTTCGATATCTGGGATCCGTGGATCATCGCGGCCATCGTCCTCACGATCGCGTTCGGCGGCGTCGGCCAGCGCAGCGGCGCGTACTACACGGAGGTGCAGAAGCTCGCCGAGGCGTCCGACGCCAACGAGGCCGAGGTCGTCGCCAGGCTGCGCGCACCCACCGGGGCGGCGCTGCACCTCGTGAGCGTCGTGATCTTCGTGCTCATCGTCCTCGACATGATCTTCAAGCCGGGAGCCTGACGTGCGACCCGATGACATCAACGTCGCGCTCCTCGTCCACGTCCTGGGCGCGATGGTGCTGGTCGGGGGCGTGCTGACGGCCGCCGCCGCGTCGCTCATCGGCTGGCGCGACGAGGGCATCGCGCTGCGCCGCTTCTCGTACAAGACGCTGCTCTGGGTCGCGTTCCCGGGCTATATCGTGATGCGTATCGGCGCCCAGTGGACGGAGTCGAAGGAGCACCTCGACAGCCTGTCGGAGCAGCCGACGTGGCTCGGCATCGGCTACATCACCGCAGACGGCGGCGGCCTGCTCCTGCTGATCGCCCTGATCATCGGCGGCATCGGACTGCGTCGCGCCCGCAACGGACGCGGCACCGGGCTGCTCAAGGCCAGCGGCGTGATCGCAACCCTGCTGGTCGCCGTCTACGTCGTCGCCGTCTGGGCAATGGGCGGCAAGCCCACGTAAGAAGTCACCGGGCGGCGGCGGCCGTGAATGTCGCTTCGTAAGGTGAGATAAGGATTCGGCAAGATCCGGTATACGATTGAGCGAAGCTCGTGCTCCGCCGCCCCCTTCTTCTTCCGCTGATCGCCGTCCTTGCGCTGCTCGCGAGCGCCGAGCCCGCGCTCGCGTACAAGATCGGCGGGTCACGCTGGAGTGGCCACCCCGCGAGAATCACGTACTTCGAGGCAACGCCGAAGGGCTATCACACAGCGATCGCCCTGGGCGCGAAGGCCTGGAACACGAGCGGGATCCCCGTCCGCTTCGTGCGGGTGAAGTCGCGCCGCCGGGCGCGGGTCGTGATCACCCAGGACGCGGGCATCCTGCCAAGCCGCGGGTTCGCATCGATCGGCTTTCAGTCGCACAACTACATCAAGCTCACCGGCTGCCAGCACGGCTGCGACCGGTTCTACATGGGCGCGCTGGTCGCCCACGAGATGGGGCACGTGCTGGGGCTCGATCACGAGCAGCGAAGATGCTCCGTCATGAACGGTTCGGAGCTATACGGAACCTGCAAGCCGAAGCGGCCGAAAGCGCCGTGGCTGTGGCGCTGCCGCATCCTGCAGAAAGATGACCTGGCAGGAGCGAAGGCACTGTACGGAGGACGCCCCCACCTCAACAAACACGAGTTCTGCGAGAAGCAGCCGAAGCCGCCCGCAGTCACCGGTCTGAGCGCGGCGCCACTCAGGGCAAGCCCCGCATATCCGGCGAGGCTGACGTGGAAGAACCCGAGCAAGCTCATCACGGGCGTCGTCATCCTGCGCAAGGCGGGCGGGTGCCCCACGAGCGTCAACGATGGCGAGAGCTTCGAGGCGGCGGCGAATCTGGTGTCGGCGACCGACGTAACCGATACGCCCCTGGCCGCAGGCCCGATCTGCTACCGCGTCTGGACGACCGACGACTTCGGGCGCGTCGGGCTGAGCAAGACGGTCACGCTGGCATACCCCGGAGCGCCGGCGGTGCCGCCAGCAACCTCGATTGCACTGACGGAGATGTCGAACGCGACGACCGGCGTCGAGGTCACCGCATCGATCACCGTGCCGAACGTCAGCTGGCTGTCGGCAGTCGAGCTTCGTCGCGACCTCGGTGTCTGCCCCACCAGCACGACTGGCACGCCCGTCGACCGCGTGGCGATCCAGGGGACGCACGCAACGATCGACGACACGTCGAACACGGTCGAAGGCAGCTGGTGCTACGTCGCCTTCACGATCGACCTGTGGGGGCGCACGGCTGCGAGCGGCGCATTCGCAACGATCAACCATGTTCCACCGCGAGCACCGTCCCCGACCGGCGCGGCGGGAAGCGTCGACGGTTCCGGGGTGGGGCACGTCGGCTGGCACTGGCCCGGCGACGGCGTGACCACGGTCACGCTGTACCGCTCCGCCGGAGCGTGCGCGGTGCCGATCGTCGTCGACGGCAACACTTCTATCGGCGACGTTTTCTACCCCCAGACAGGGACCTTCGACGACACCGATGCGGCGAACGGTCTGATCGCCGCGGGCCCGTACTGCTACGCCCTCGTCGGGTTCGACGCGGCGGGTTTCCAGTCCGCGCCCGTCGGCGTGACACTCACCTACAACTGATCGACAACCGCGTCACCAGTCGGTCGGTCGGTAGTCCTTCAGAAACCGGCCCCACACGTGGGTGCCGGTGTTGGCGCCGTCGATGATCGGGTCGACGATGCGGGCGGCGCCGTCCACGATGTCGAGCGGCGGCTGGAACCGGTGCTCGGCGATCTTCTGCTCGGCGATCGCGGCCGGATCCTCGTCGGTCACCCAGCCGGTGTCGACGCTGTTCATGTGGATGCCGGCGGCCCGGTAGTCGGTCGCGGACGTGCGGGTCATCATGTTCAGCGCCGCCTTCGCCATGTTCGTGTGCGGATGGCGCGTGGTCTTGAACTTGCGGTAGAACTGGCCCTCGACGGCTGACACGTTGACGATGTGCTTGTCGCGCTCCGGCGTGCGCATCATCAGCGGCTTGAGCTGCCCGTTGAGCACGAACGGCGCGACGGCGTTGACGAGTTGCGTCTCGAGCAGCTCGACCGACGATACCTCGTTCAGCAGCAGGCGCCAGGAGTTGCGGTCGCGCAGGTCGACCTGCTGCAGGTCCTGGTCGAGACGCCCGTCGGGGAACAGCTCGCCGCCGCCGGCCAGATCGTCGGCCACCAGCGGCACCTGCGACAGCTCGGCCGGACGCATCACGCCGACCAGGGCGGGCGCGCCGCGCTCGGCCAGCTCGAGGCCGTCGGGCTGCAGCAGGTCGTAGCGGCGCAGGCCCTCGTAGGCACCGAGCACCTGCTGCGCCGCGGGCGGCAGCGTGTGCAGCGAGGCCGTCTCGAGCTCGAGCATGTGCCGGTAGAAGTCGGGCGGGCGCCGCACCGTCTGGCACGCGTTGTTGACGATGTAGTCGAGCCGGTCGCGGGTTTCGAGCAGGTGCTGGCAGAAGGCCTCGACGCTCGGCGTGTGGCGCAGGTCGAGCCCGAAGATCTCGAGGCGGTGCGACCAGTCGGCGAAGTCGGGCTCCTGCGCGTAGCGGGCGGCCGAGTCGCGCGGGAAGCGCGTCGTCACGATCAGCTGCGCACCGGCCCGCAGCAGCTTGA
The DNA here is from genome assembly GCA_046598415.1 of Gaiellales bacterium. Classification (GTDB taxonomy): domain Bacteria; phylum Actinomycetota; class Thermoleophilia; order Gaiellales; family F1-60-MAGs149; genus VFJZ01. Next base: position 1,944 of record JBKJIG010000071.1, on the reverse strand, counting down.
TGCCGGCCTGGTAGCCGATCTTCACGCGGCCGCCGGTCAGCAGCGCGACGCGGCCCGTGAGGTCGGCGGTCTCGGTGCGCTTCGTGAAGTTGAAGTCGCCGCACGGCCCGCAGAGCTGGTCGTAGAACGGGTGCACCTCGCCGTACGGCTCCTTGCAGACGTAGCAGTGCCGCGGGTCGACCAGCTCGCGGAACTCGGCGTCATCTTCGACGTCGGCCTGGTCGAAACCGGCCGGCGCGATCACGTTCGGCGTCGTGAACACCGGACGTTCGCGCTGCACCCGGATGCCGGTCGAGGCGCGCGCCGCCTCGTCCCGCTCGCGCTTCGCGATCTTCTCGCGCCGCTTGATCTGCCGGGCCCAGTCGCGTCGCTGCTCGACGTCGGGGTTGAAGACGTCGCCGGCGGCGTTCACCAGCCGCGCCCGCTCCTCGGTCGACAGCTCGCCCAGGATGCTGCGGTCGCGGACGATCTCCTCGAGCGCCTCGGTCACCGCGCGCAGGCGGTCGGCCGCGTCCTCGTTCTCGCCGATCGCCATCGCCTGAGCGTACCAACGGGCCGGATCTTCAGCCCCGTCAGGGAACCCGCGCCACGACCTCGATCTCGAACAGGAAGTCCTCGTGCACGAGGTCGCAGACGATGGTCGAGCGCGCCGGCGGATCGGCCTCGAAGTAGCCCCGGTAGACGGGGTCGAGCCGGGCGAAGTCGGCGCGTCGCGTCACGAAGCAGAGCGTCTTGACGACGTGCTCGAGGTCGCTGCCCGCCGCCCGCAGGGTCTCGCGGACGTTCTCGATCGCGCGGTGCACCTGCACCTCGAAGCCGCCCTCGGCGACGGCACCCGTAGCCGGGTCGACACCGACGCAGCCGGCGGTGAAGACGAGGTCGCCCGAACGGATGCCCTGCGAGTAGTGCGCCCCGGGCACGGCTGCGCCCGGCGTCCGGATGACCTCTCGGGCGATGGTCACGGCGTCCTCCGATCGGCTGGCATCACGCCATCTTATAAGTTATGCTCACGGCCGTGAGCGCGGCCTCCACGCCGCCGCCGGCACGCGCCGTGCGGAAGCTCCGGCCCTCGACGCTGCCGGACGAGATCCTGCGCGATCTGCGCGGACAGCTGATCCGCGGCGACCTGCTGCCCGGCGATCGCATCCGCGCCGACCTCGTCGCGGAGGAGCTCGGGGTGAGCGTGATCCCGGTGCGCGAGGCGCTGCGCGTGCTGCTGGCCGAGTCACGCGTCGAGCTCGAGCCGCATCGCGGCTACCGCGTCACCGTGCTGTCGCCGGCTCAGGTGGACGAGATCTTCCTCATCTGCCGGCTGCTCGAGGGCGAGGCGCTGCGCCGCGGCGTCCCGGCGATGGGCCCGGCGGAGGACGCGCGGATGCTCGCCCTGCTGGCCGACCTCGAGGCCGCGCCGAGCGTCGTCAACGCGACCGACGTGACGCTGTGGCCGCTGATCGCCGTGCACCAGGACTTCCACTTCGTCCCGATGGAGAGCGCGGGCCTGCCGCGGCTCGTCTCCGAGCTGCGCCGGCTGTGGGACCACACCGACCACTACCGGTCGTTGTACCTGTTCACCGACGAGTCGGCGTCCGCGCCGATGAACGCCGAGCACCGCGCGATCTGCGAGGCGTGCCTGGCGCGCGACGTGGCCGAGGCGGTGCGGCTGAACGACGGGCACCGCGAGCACGTGCTCGAACGGAGGGGCGTCGGATGACCGTCGGCGTGGTCGGCACCGGCACGATGGCGCCGGGCATCGCGGTGGCGTTTTCCCGGTGAAGCCGAACCGGTTCGCCTACCACGCCCCGGCGACGGTGGCCGAGTGCGTCGCGCTGCTCGGTGAGCACGGCGACGACGCGAAGCCGCTGGCGGGCGGGCAGAGCCTCGTGCCGCTGATGAACCTGCGGCTCGCCGCGCCGGCGGTGCTGGTCGACCTCAACCGCATCGCCG
>JBKJIG010000017.1:0-67528 GCA_046598415.1 Gaiellales bacterium | reverse complement strand
TCGACGTTCGTGTTCTCCAACGCCACCTTCTTCCCGATGCACTGGCTGGGGCTCGAGGGCATGCCGCGCCGCGTCGCCGACTACGACCCGGTGTACGAGAACTGGAACCTGTTCATCTCGATCTCGGCGTTCTGTCTGGGCGCCGGCATGCTGATCTTCCTCTACAACATGATCCACTCCGCCCGGCACGGCGCCATCGCCGGCAACAACCCCTGGGGCGCGATGACGCTCGAGTGGATGGTCACCTCACCGCCGCCGACGTTCAACTTCGAGATCCCGCCGCGCGTGGTCGGAGGCCCGTACCGGTACGGCGAGCCCGGCGCGCAGCACGCGATCTTCCCGGAGATACCGGCGACCTCGAAGCCGGAGCCGGCAGTCGTATGAGCGCCGCGGCGCACACCGAGCACGAGCACCAGGGGCCGGCCGAGCACAGCTACCAGCCGAACCCGTTCAAGCTCGACCCCACCACGCTCGGGCTGGTCATCTTCCTGACCTCGGAGATCGCGCTGTTCGGCGCCTTCTTCCTGTTCTACGGTCACACGCGGCTGATCCGCGGCTACGAATGGCCGCAGCCCGGCTTCGAGATCCCCGCCGACGCGACGTCGTTCAACACGATGATCCTCATCGCCTCGTCGTTCACGTGCGAGATGGTGCTGCTGCTGCTGATCCGCAACATGCGGCGCGCAGCCATCGCGTGGATGGTGCTGACGATCCTGCTCGGCACGGCGTTCCTCGGCCTCCAGGTCCGCGAGTACATGCTGATCGGCTTCACGCCGGCCACGAACGCGATGGGCTCGACGTTCTTCTCACTGACCGGCCTGCACGGCGCGCACGTCTTCATCGGAATCAACCTGCTCATCTACTGCCTGATCCGGCTGCTGCGCGGGCACTTCTCGAAGGACGGCATGGTCGGGCTTGTGATCACGAGCATCTACTGGCACTTCGTCGACGTCGTGTGGATCGTCCTCTACACGCTCGTCTACCTCCTGCCCACGCACGTCACGTGAGCTAAGTTGGGCCCGTGGCTGTCTGGGTCCTGATCCATCTGCCGCACCTGTTGCCGCCGCTGCTGGCGTTCGCGTTCCTGACCCGGCTCGGCCTGTGGGCCGCCGACCAGCCGCCGCAGCAACTGGGCGACGAGGAAGTGATCGCGTGGTTCCAGGAGCGCGACGCACTGCGCGCCGAGCGCCAGCGCCCGGTCTCCCGGCGGGCGTCGAAACTCGGGCTGCTGGCGCTCGCGCCACTGCTGCTGACGTTCGGCACCGGCCTGGCCATCTACACCTTCAACCTGCGTGGCGACCGGCCGTCGGAGCTGCACATCTACGTGCACACCGGCGCTGCGGTACTCGCCCTGCTGCTGGTCAGCGTCAAGGTGGCGCAACTCGGCTGGAAGCACATCCGGCGCGAGGTCGACGCGCAGAAGCCGCAGCGCGCGATCAGCTCGCTGATCCTGTTCGCCCTCGGCGTGCCGCTGGCAGCGACGGGCATCTGGCTCCTCATCCAGCCGAACGGCGATTCGCCGGTCGACTACTTCCACCTGATCTCCTCGGCCTGGTGGACGCTGCTGCTGCAGTGGCACCTGTGGCGCTATCTCGGACGCGCGGTCAGCACCGCGGTGCGACGCCCGCAGACCGATCAAGCGCCCGCACCGGCTCGTACGTCGCCGACGTGACCGGCGCGTAGCGCAGCACCGCCCCGAGTGCGAGCGCGCGGCGACCCTCGGCCGTGCGCGGCAGGTCGAGCAGCGCCGCCCGCATGGCCCGCCGCAGGCTCACGTCGGCACCGAACGCGACGGCCGGCGGCGCCGGCATCGGGCCGATCCGCAGGCGTCGCTCGAAGGCGCCGTACGCCGGCGTCTCGCGGCGCTCGAGGCGCAGCACGTAGGAGTCGATCGGCGCCGCGTCGATCTCCCCCACCTCCAGCAGCTCCAGCGACTGCCGGTGGCTGCCTGTCCGCACCCAGTCCAGCGCGTCCGGCTGCTCGAGTCCCGACCGCGGCAGCACCCAGCCTGACAGCGAGTCGTCGTTGTTGAACCCGATCCGGCAGTCGGCGAGCGCCGGCGCACCGGGCCGCACCAGCACGTCGCTGAAGTAGACCGCGGCCTCGGTCGCGCCCGGCTCGTCGGGGACGGGCGCCGCCAGCCCCTCGACCGGTGCGTCGAGGTCGCGCAGGCGCACGTAGGGCAGCCCGCAGAGGAAGGCGAGCGCCGGCCGCGGGTCGGCGACGGCGTCGGCCAGGCGGTCGAGTCCGGGCTCTTCGATCGTTGGCGGCGGCTCGCCCAGCGCGCGTGCCACGAGCGCGGCCACCGCGGAGTAGTGCGGTCGAGCCGCCGAGCCGAGGAACGACAGCGCCCGCATGTCAGTCGTTGGTCCCGGGCGGTGCAGGGACGAACGGCAGCGGCGCCACCGCGAGCGGCACGTCGCCGCCGGGCGCCACGAGCGCCAGCTCGGTGCCCTCGTCGGCGTGCGCGCTGTCGACGACGCCGATGCCGATGATGCGGCCCAGCGCCGGCGACCGCGTCACCCACCGGGTCGCGCCGGCCGGAGCACCGTCGCGCGTCAGCTGCCACGTGCCGTCGGCGCGTGGCAGCACGACGTCGGGCCCGAGGAAGCCGACGGTGCGGCGCTTGATGCCGTCGTCGCGGACGGTCAGCAGCGCGTCGCGGCCGATGAAGTTGCCGCCGTCGAGGTTGACCAGCCGCTCGGCCGCCTCCAGCGCGTTGACGCCGAGGTTGTGGAACCACGCGATGTCGGAGATGCCGCGCTCGAGCGCCCGCGGCACGTTCGGGCCGACGATCAGCAGCCCGAGTGGCGTCCCGGCCGCCTCGACGGCGTCCCACACGTCGAGCGCGCGCTCCGATCCGAGCGGGAAGATCTCGTACCCGGGCCCTCCGCTCCAGCCCGTGCGGGAGACGACGCACGGCACGCCGGCGATCTCGGCGTGCATGAGCCGGTAGTAGGCGAGGCCTTCCAGCGCCTCGCCGACGAGCGGCTCGAGCACCCTGCGGGCGAGCGGCCCCTGCAGCTGCATGGGCGCGACGTCGGCCTCCCGCACGGTGACGTCGAGGCCTGCGCCGAGCGCAACGCCCTTCGCCCACAGCAGCAGGTCGACGTTGCCGTGGGACAGCCAGACCCGGCCGTCCTCGACGTGCAGCACGACGGGGTCGCAGATGACGATGCCGTTCTCGTCGGCGATCAGCGTGTACCGGCAGCCGCCCGGCGCGAGCTGCGACAGGTAGCGCGTCGCCAGCAGGTCGGCGAACCGCAGCGCGTCGGGGCCGCACAGCTCGACCTGACGCTCCGCCCCCACGTCCCACAGTGTCACGCCCTCGGTGAGCGCGCGGTACTCGGCGGCCGGCTGGCGCCCGTAGTCCATCGCCATGTACATGTGGTTGTACGCCATGTAGGCGACGGCGCCCGCAGCCTCGGTGCGGTCGAAGTACGGCGATCGGCGGACGTTCGCGAACAACGGATGGTGAGCCACCCTCGCATTCTCGCAGTCCGCGTTGCAGCTCCGGCGCCGTAGCCTCGGAGAGCACACGTTCGACGCGCGAACCGTCAAGGAACTGTGCCGTCTTGCACGGAAGTGCGCCAAGACGACAAATCCGGTGCCAGGCACCGGATTTGTGGGTGTGGGATTTTGGCCTAGCCTTTTACACATGCGACTCGTGACCCAGCGGCTCCGCGTCGAACCCCTCGCGGAGGCCGACGCCGAGGCCCTCGCGGCGTACCGACGCGATCCCGCGGTCGCGCGGTACCAGTCGTGGGAGACGTCGTACTCGCCCGCCGACGCTGCCCGGCTGGTCGCTGCGCAGCCCACCACCGAGCTGCCCGATGCCGGCGACTGGCTGCAGCTCGCACTGCACGCGGCCGACGACGCGCGCCTGGTGGGCGACGTCGCCGTGCATCGCCTGGCCGACCAGCCCGACAGCTTCGAGGTCGGTGTCACGCTCGCCTCCGCCGAGCACGGTCGCGGCTACGGCACCGAGGCACTCGGCGCCGTGCTCGACGCGCTGTTCTCCACCCACGGCGCGCATCGCGTGATCGCGCAGTGCGACGCGCGCAACGGCGCGGTGCAGGCGCTGCTCGAGCGGGTCGGGATGCGCCGCGAGTCGCGGCAGCTGGACGCCGACTGGTTCAAGGGTGAGTGGACGACGCTGGAGGGCTTCGCGGTGCTGCGGAGCGAGTGGGTCAGGCGCTGATCGCGGCGATTCCCGTCACGGCCATGACCACGACCGCAACGCCGACCCACTGGTGCACCTTCAGGCGCTCCCCCAGGCCGATCACACCGGCCAGCGTGCCGAACAGGGCGAACTGCGCGGCCAGCACGCCCGCCAGCGCTACCGGCCCCGAGGCGGCCGCCGCGAAGTAGCAGAGGTTGCCGAGCGTGTCGCCCGCGGCCCAGATCAGGATGCGCCACGGCTCGCTGCGGATACCGGCGCGGATCGACCCGCGGAAGAAGAAGGGCAGCAGCACCAGCGACGCGGCCGAGCGGACGAAGAAGAAGCCCCAGTACGCGCCGAGCTCGTCGGTCACCGGCCCGCCGAGGAACAGCACGAAGCCCCAGACCAGCGCCGCCACGACGGCGAAGGTGAGCCCCGCGCGCGAGACCTTCACCCCGGCGCGGCCGGCCGTTCCGACCAGGACGACGCCGACCACCGCGACCACGAGCAGCAGCGCGAGCGCGACGCCGGGACGCTCGCCGAAGGCGATCGCGATCGCCGCCGCCGCCGCGCCCTCGCACGAGATGATCGGCGTCACGATCGAGATCGGACACCGGGCGAAGGCGTTGTAGGCGATGCCGTACGCAGCCGCCATCAGCACGCCGTCGGCAGCCGCGAGCAGCACGCCACGACCCGTCACGTCGGGCAGGTCGACGAACAGGCCGACGGGCGCGATCAGGATCGTGCCGATCACCATCGAGCCGGCCAGCACCGCGGTCGGCCCGACGCGCCGCACGGCGACCGCCAGCGGCACGTCGGGCAACCCCCAGAGCAGGGCCGTGCTGAGCCCGAGGACGACCGTCAGCACGCGGTTGCTGCTAGCCGGGGACGGGGACGCGCGGGCGGTCGTCGACGGTGATCAGGGCGTCGCCCACGAGCCGGCGGGCGGCGTCGCGGGACTCCTCGACATCGCCGAGGCGCGTCAGCAGCAGCGCCCACAACTCGTCGAACAGGGCGGGAACGCGGACGGCTGCCACCGACCGGTGCATGAGCTCCTCGCCGCTCGGCAGGCCCATGTTCCACGCCGCGATCGAGAGCACGCAGCCCGTGCCGTCGTCACGGTCGCCCCAGCCGCCGGCGAGCTTCAGCCGGTCGTCGTCGAGCGCGTTCGAGAGCGCCTGGCGGGTGTCGTCGTCGAGCTTCGAGATCTCCGTGCGGAGCGCGCGCAGGACGTCCTGCTCGCGATCGTGGGAATCATCGGCGCGTGTCACCACGCTGGGATCCTACTACGCTGAGGGGGTGGCCCTGGTCCTCCCACCGCCGCCGGTGCACGCGCTGGTCACCCTCGACGACCGGTCGCGGTTGCGCCTGACGTCGTCGCGGCACAAGCTGACGGTTGTCCGCGGCCGCAAGACGGTGCTGCTGCGGATCGAGGCGATCAACCGCGGCTCCGATCCGCACGACGTCGCGATCCGCCGCGTCGGCGGCCACCGGCTGGTCGCCACCGGCACCGTGCTGCCCGGCGGCCCACCGCGCCGGTTCCGGATCCGCCTGCAGCCCGGCCGGTACGTCCTGTACTGCACGATCGCGGCGGGAACCGCGCTCTCGCACGAGCGCCTCGGCATGCGCGACGTCCTGCGCGTCGTGCGTCGTTCGTGAACTAAACTGCCCGCGATGACGCTGCTCACGCCGCGCACGGCCGTGCTGGTGGGAGCCCTCGCGCTGCTGCTCGAGGTGCTCGCGATCATTCCGCCCATCGACGACGCCACGGCCACCAACGCCACGCTGCACTACACGCAGCATGGAGTCCTGTTCATCGGCGGGCTCCTGATGGGCGTCGCGATCCGTGATCTGCTCGTCGCCGGCCGTCGCCGATGACCGACGCGGCGATCGAGGTCGACGGCCTGCGGAAAGCGTACGGGCCGCACGAGGCGGTGCGCGGCATCTCGTTCGAGGTGGCGCGCGGCGAGGTATTCGCGATCCTCGGGCCGAACGGCGCCGGCAAGACGACCACGGTCGAGATCCTCGAGGGCTACCGCGACGCCGACGCCGGCACGATCCGCGTGCTCGGCATGAACCCGGCGACCGGCGGCACCGCCTACCGGGCGCGCATCGGCATCGTGCTGCAGGCGAGCGGCGTCTACCCGTACATGAGTGTCCACGAGGCCGCCAGGCTGTTCGCCGGCTGGTATCCCAATCCCCGGCCCGTCGGCGAGGTGCTCGCCGCCGTCGACCTGGCCGACCAGGCGCAGACGCGCGTGCGGACGTTGTCGGGCGGGCAGCGCCGCCGGCTCGACGTGGCGCTGGCACTGGTCGGCAACCCCGATGTGCTGTTCCTGGACGAGCCGACCACGGGCTTCGATCCGAGCGCGCGGCGCGGCGCCTGGGAGATGATCGCGGGCCTCGCCGCAGCCGGCACCACGATCCTGCTGACGACGCACTACATGGACGAGGCGCAGTCGCTCGCCGACCGCGTGGCCGTGATGCGCGAGGGCGAGATCGTCGCGATGGGACCGCCCGCATCGCTCGGCGCCGGCGGCCGGCCGCAGATCCGCTTCGTCGTGCCCGACGGCGCGGACGCGTCGCTGCTGGCGTCGCTGGCCGGCGGCACCATCCTCGCCACCGGCGACCGGCTCGTGCTCGAGGTCGACGACCCCACCCGTGCGCTCCACATCCTGACCGGCTGGGCGCTCGACCGCGGCACCACCCTCCAGCGGCTCGAGGTGGCGCGGCCGAGCCTCGAGGACGTCTATCTGGCGCTGACGGCGGCCGCCACGTGAGGCGCTACCTCCGCCAGGTGACCGCCGAGCAGCGGGTCTACTGGCGCAACATCCCGAGCGCGTTCTTCACGTTCTTCCTGCCGATCCTGTTCCTCGTGTTCCTCGGCCTGTTCGGCCGCGACCGCATCGTCGACGGCCGGCCGTACGCCGACTTCTTCGTGCCGGGCATGCTCGGCATGGCGGTCGTGATGACGACGTTCGCCGGCCTCGCGATCACGCTGGTGATCCGGCGCGAGCGCGGCATGCTGAAGCGCGTCCGCGGCACGCCGCTGCCGCCGCTCGTCTACCTTGGCGCACTCGTCACCTCGACCGCCGTCGTGCTCGCTCTCGAAGGTCTGGTGGTGCTGATCCTGGGCGACGTCGCCTTCGGCGTGCCGCTGCCGTCGAACTGGTGGGAGATCGTGCTGCTGATGGTGCTCGGCGCCGGGTCGTTCGCCGGCATCGGCATCGCCGTGACGCGGTTCGTGCCCAACGCCGAGGGCTCCTCCGCGGTCGTCAACGCCATGTACCTGCCGGTGCTGTTCTTGTCCGGCGCCTTCTTCCCGGTGCACGGCCTGCCGAGTTTTCTGCAGTGGTTCGCCGATGCGCTGCCGCTCACCCACCTGCTCGATGCGATGCGCAGCGTGTTCATCGACGGCGGTATTGGACGCGACGATCTCGGGGGGCTGCTGGTGGTGGTCCTCTGGGGTGTCGGCGGCGCCGTCGTCGCCCTGCGCACCTTCCGGTGGGAGCCGAGAGGCGGTTGACGTATCCTGCCGGTGTGTTCGTCGGAAGCCCACGAGCCGATGGCTGCTGACGCTGCCGTCACCCCGGTCGAGCGCCGCCCGAGCGTCCGCTCCGACTACTGGGAGATGACGAAGCCGAGCATCACGCTGCTCGTGCTCGTCACGTGCGCCGGTGCCATGGTGTGGGCCGCGAACGGCCTGCCGCCGATCGAGCTGACGATCGCCACGCTGGTCGGCCTGGCGTGCGCGTCCGGCGGCGGCGCGGTACTGAACCACGTCATCGACCGCGACATCGACCGGCTGATGGAGCGCACGCAGAACCGGCCCGTCGCCACCGGTCGCGTCTCGGCTGCGGCCGCGACCACCTTCGGCCTGGCGCTGAACGTGATCGCCACCGTCGTCCTGCTGACCTTCACGAACGTGCTCACGACCGCGCTCGCCCTCGGCGGCAGCGCGTTCTACGTCGTCATCTACACGATGGTGCTGAAGCGTCGGACGCCGCAGAACATCGTCATCGGGGGCGCGGCCGGTGCGATCCCGCCACTGGCCGGCTGGGCGGCCGTGACCGGCGAGATCGGCCTGGCACCGCTGATCATGTTCCTGATCATCTTCCTCTGGACTCCACCCCACTTCTGGGCGCTCGCGATCCTGAAGAAGGACGACTACGCGCGGGCCGGCGTGCCAATGCTGCCCGTCGTCGCGACCGAGCGCGAGACCGCAGTCCAGATCCTCGTCTACACGGTGATCCTGGCGGCCGTGTCGTTGATCCCGGTCTTCACGGGACTGCTCGGCGTGCTCTACGCGATTGCGGCGATCGCGCTCGGCGGGCGGTTCATCTGGCTCGCCCGGCGTCTGCTGCGCACGCACTCGCCGCTCGCAGCTCGCGCGACGTTCCTCTACTCGCTGCTCTACCTGGCGCTGCTGTTCGCCGCCATGGGCGCCGACCGCGCCATCGCCGCTATCTGATCGTCCGCTCGCGCAGCGACTCGACGAACGTCTTCGCCTGTACCTCGCGCACGGCGGGCAGCAGCGCGATGTCCGCCTCCCGCTCCTCGAGCAGGCCCTCGTGCAGGGCCTCCTCGTGGCCGTAGCCCTGCAGCAACGAGATGCCGTGGTCGGTGGCGCCGACCAGCAGCACGCGATCGCCGATGTGGACCAGGTGCAGGCTGCGGCCCGGACCGAGCTGCGTCGTCTCGACCACCTTGACGGTTCCCGACGCGCGGCCGCCGGGCTGCTTGCCCCGCTGCGCGCGCTTCATGCCGGCGTAGAGCACGCCGATCACGAGCACCACCAGGACCAGCCCGATCAGCACCCGCCCCAGGTCGGCGACGCCGGTGGAGGGAACGGTCGTCGTCTCGGGCCCGCCGGCGGTGAGCGTGCCGACGTCGCCCGGTTCGACCGCCAAAGCGCCGGGCGCGAGCAGCAGCAGGCCCAGCAGGCCGGCCGTCAGCGCCCGCAGCGGACGGATCACGCGGCCATCGTCCGCAGGCGATCGGCGGGCGACACGACCTCGGTGACGCGGATACCGAAATTCTCGTCGATCACGACCACCTCGCCGCGCGCGATGTGCTGGCCGTTGACCAGCACGTCCACCGGCTCACCGGCGTGGCGCGTGAGGTGCAGGATCGAGCCCTGCCCGAGCTCGAGCAGCTCGCGGATGGTGCGCTTGGCCTGCCCCAGCTCGACGGTGATCTGCAGCGGCACGTCGAGCAGCAGGTCGATGTCGGCCAGCTGATCGATCGGTGCGTGGACCGGCGGCAGGTCGGTGAACGAGACCTGCTCGATCAGCGGCTCGTGCACGGCCGGCACCCGCGCGTGGTTCGACTCCTGCGCGATCAGCTCGGCGATGTCCTCGGCCGAGAACGGCGCCTCCGTCGGCGCGTCCTCCGGTTCCTCCTCGGTGACGATCGCAGCCGCGATCTCGGCGTCGTCGGCCGCGGCCTCGGCGGCCTGCTGCGCGATCAGCGCGTCGATCTCGGCGGGGTCGAGTTCGTCTGCCATCAGCTCTGCGGCTGCGCCTGGATCGCGAAGGTCGGGAAGAACACCTCGAGCGCGACGGTCTTGCGCGTCTGCTCGTTGATCGCCTTGATGATCTCCTCCTTGGCCTGCGTGCGGCCTTCGGCCTTCGCCAGCTCCTCGGAGGAGTGCGAGTTGATCACGTCGAGCACGAGGTCGCGGATCTCGGTCCACTCCTCGAGCTTCGGAGCCTCGGCGGCGCCCTCGGCCGCCGCTGCCTCGAGCGGCGAGCCGGTGTCGACCAGCACGGACACGTCGAGCTTCGCGAACGCGGACAGCCCTGGATCGGACAGGTTCACCACGAACGGGTCGCCGAGCGAGACGATCGGGCCGTCAATCTTGTCCTTGAGCCGCTTCTTCTTGTCGGTGGCGTCGAGTTTGAGGGCCTTGGTCTGCGCCTGGACGGGCGTCTCGGTCGGGCCGCCGCCGCTGAAGAACGTGGTGTACGCGAAGAACCCGCCACCGGCGAGCATCAGTCCGAGCACTACTGGGAGAAGCTTCTTGATCATGGTCGTATCGCTTTCACGGCGTATATCGGCAGATCACGGCGTGATCTTAGGGACGACGGTTCCGACATCTACGGCGGCGCCCGCCGGCAGCGACCCGAGTGGCCCCTGCGCCTCGCGCTCGGCCGCCTTCAGGTAGTTGATGCGCTGGACGATCACCTCGACGCGACGGTTGCGCGGGCCGGCGCCGGTGGCCGGATCGTTGGGCACCAGCGGGTCGAGCGACCCGAAGCCCTGGTACGCGGTGTCGCGGTGGCGATGGACGTCGAAGCCGTGGTCCTGCAGGAAGTACAGGACGGCCTGGGCGCGGTCGCCGGAGAGGCGGTCGTTGCCGTGCGGGTCGTCCGCGAACGGGATCGCGTCGGTGTGCCCGGAGACGCGGATCGGGTTCGTGCCGATGCCGTTCACGACCCGGGCCACCGCGGTCAGGAGCGGGCTCGCCTCGGGCCGGATCGTCGACGACCCGATGTCGAACAGCACCTTGTCGGTGATCAGGCGGATCACGAGGCCCCTCGAGGTGATCTCCGTCTTGACCTTGTCCTCGAGGTGCAGTTCGTGGATCTTGGCGTCGACGGCGGCCTTGGCGACCTCGAGATCGTGGGCCTGGGCGGCCTCGCGGCCCTTCGCGGCAACCGCCGCCTGCGCCGTGCGCAGCTGGCGCTGCAGGCGCTCCCTGACGAGCTTGTCGTTGCTCGCCTGGATCGGATTCGGCGGCGAGCTGAGCTCGGAGTTCGCCTGGGCGGTGGGATTCGGCGTGCCGACGTTCAGGATCGACGACCCGCCGCGCTCCAGCGGCCCGGCGAAGCTCTCGCGCAGCGACTTCGCCAGCTCGTCGAACTTGCCCTTGTTCACCACCGCCATCGAGAACATCACCATGAACAGCGCCATCAGCAGCGTGATCATGTCGGCGTAGGTCAAGAGCCAGCGCTCGTCGGCGTGCTCGTGCGCCCGCTTCCGTGCCACTACGCCGCCTGCCGCTCCGCGCTGCCGCCGCCCGCGCTCGAGTCGTCCTCCTCGAAGTGCTTGCGCTCTCCGGGCTCCAGGAAGGTCTTCAGCTTCTCCTCGACGATGCGCGGGTTGTCACCGGCCTGGATCGAGAGGATGCCCTCGATCATCATCGTCCGCGCATCCGCCTCGTGGGTCGACAGCTCCTTGAGCTTGTTGGCCACGGGCAGGTAGCAGAGGTTCGCGGACGCGACGCCGAGGAAGGTGGCGATGAAGGCGGCGGCGATGGACGGGCCGAGGGCCGCCGGGTTCGAGAGGTTCTCGAGGACGTGCACCAGCCCCATCACCGTCCCGATGATGCCGATCGTGGGCGCGAAGCCCGAGGCGTGCGTGAACAGCGCGGCGTTCTCGTGGTGGCGGCCGGCCATCGACTCGACGTCGAGGTCGAGGATGTCCTTGACCAGCTCCGGGTCGGTGCCGTCGACGACCAGGCGCAGACCCTTGGACAGGAACGGGTCGTCGACGCCCTGCGCCTCCTCTTCCAGGGCCAGCAGGCCCTCGCGGCGGGCGCGCTCGGCCATCCGGACGAGCGTCTTGATCGCCTCGGGGCGGTCCGGTGGGGTGCCGGTCATCGCCTTGATCCAGAGCTTCGGGATCCGCAGCGTCGCCTTCAGGCCGGTCGACGCCATGCAGACGCCGAGCGTCCCGAAGATCACGAGGATGATCGGCGACGGGATGAGGAAGGCGGCGGGGTTGCCTCCCTCCATGAAGAGCGCTGCGAACACGGCGATGACGCCGAGCAGCAGGCCGATGATGGTTCCAGGATCCACGGTTAGCTAGTCACCCGTTCGGGGTAGTAGTACGCACTTGCGTTCTATCGTCAACGATTGGTGAGAACGTGAGGGCGACTTTGCGCCAGCCGCTTGTGCTCGAGCACGAGCGCCGCGATCTCCTCCGGCGTCTCCGACACGAGCATGCGACGATCCGTGGTCAGCTTGAGCACGGTGTCGGGCGTCGCCTCGACCGTCTCGATCAGGTCGGCGTTGACCCAGATCTCCTTGCGATCGCGCCCGTGGTGGAGCTTGATCATGGCGTCGTTCTCCTCCCGCCTGACGAGGCGGTCTCGGACATCTGGACGAAGGTGCAGCGCCGTGCGCCGCGCCCGGGCCAGCTCGGCCACGGGCGGGCGCTCTCCCGCCGCCAGAACACGGCGACGGGAGTTGGACAGCGCGAGCATCAGGGCGCTCAGCGCCACCTATCAGCGCTTCAGGTTGACGAGCTCCTGCAGGACCTCGTCGGACGTGGTGATGACGCGGGTGTTGGCCTGGAAGCCACGCTGCGCGACGATCATGTTGGTGAACTCGAGCGCCAGGTCGACGTTCGACATCTCGAGCGCGCCCGACGCCATCGATCCGAGGCCCTGCGTGTTCGCGTCGCCCCAGAGGACGTTGCCGCCGTTCGTGGTGCCGGTCGAGTCGGCCGGATCGAAGATGCCGGAGTTCGGGGAGTCCTCGAGGTTGTTCGCCCCGACGCGCGACAGGCCGGCGGGGTTCGGGAACTTCGCCAGCTGCAGCTTGCCGAGGATCTGGCGGCCGTTCAGGTCGTACGACATGACGCCGTTCTGGTCGATCGACACGCTCGAGGCGCCGCTCGGCAGCTTCAGCGCGCCGAGCGACGTGCCGAACGTGACGGGCGGCGTCTGCGGTGGCGGCGTGGCCTGCAGGCCGAGCACGAAGTTGCCGTGCTGGTCGGCCAGGTAGCCGTCCTTGTCGACGGTGAAGTTGCCCGCCCTCGTGAACTGGATCTGGCTCGTTCCCTGCACGAGGTCGGCGCTGTCGAGGGCGCTGCCGACCATGAAGTAGCCGTCGCCGTTGAGGCCGATGTCCGACCACTGACCGGTCGTCTGCAGCGAGCCCTGGGTCATGATCGAGCCGATCGAGTTGAGCGTCATGCCGAGGCCGACCTCGGTCGGGCCGGAGCCGCCGATGGTGCCCGGGACGGGCGCCGCGGCGCCGCGCATGACCTGGGCCATCATGGACTCGAACGCGACGCGCTGGGACTTGTAGCCGACGGTGTTCACGTTCGCGATGTTGTTCGCGGTGACGTCGAGCATGACCTGGTGGTTCCGAAGACCGCCGATGGCGGTGAACATGGAGCGGAGCATTGGGGTTCTCCTGGAGGGGCCCGCGCTTCGGGCGGGTCCCTGCGGCGCCCGGACGACAGTGCCGTCGCGGTCCAGCCGGTAGATGGGTCGGGTTAGGTGATGACTGCCGAGTCGATGTTGGTGAACACGGCGGGACCGGACTCGTCGTGCGGCAGGGCCGTGACGACGGTGCGGTTGCGGACGGCGACCACCATGGCCACCGAGTCGAGCAGCACGAGCGCCTCGCGGCTGCCCTTGGCGGCAGCGGCGTCGACCCCGGACTGGAGGCGGGCCATCTGGCCCGAGTCGAACGAGACGCCGCGGCTCTCCAGGCGGGCCTGGGCGTGCGCCGAGAAGCGGATCCCGAGCTCTCCACCGAGGGACTCGGCGAAGCTGGGGCCGTCGGCGGACGCCGGCCTTGCAGCCGGGCGCGTGCCCTCGACCGGCGTCAGACCGCCGGCGCGGGAAACGGGTGAGAGGCGGGGATCCACCTACTGCACCTTCAGGACGAAGCCGGAGGGGATCTCCTCGGCGCCGATCATGAGCAGGGCGCCGCTGGGACTGGGCTTGACGCCGTCGACGATGCCCGAGTGGGGCACGCCCTTGTCGTCGAGCCACGTGACGGTCCTACCGATCATCGCCACGGAACCGGAGAAGTCCTGACCGAGGTTCAGCGCGGTCGTCTGCTTGTTCAGCTTGTTGATGCCCTCGACGTTCGCGAACTGTGCGAGCTGGCTGAGCATCTGCGCCGAGTCGGTCGGCTGCATGGGGTCCTGATGCGTCATCTGGGCCATCAGGAGCTTCAGGAACGTGTCCTGGCCCATCGAGCCGCCGGAGTCGATCCGGTTCACGGAGCCGCCGGTGCCGGAGGCGCCGAAGATCGTGCCCGAACTGGTGATCGCGTCTGTCATGTGGTTCACCTCCTCGAGGTGTCGTGCGTTGTGATGGGTTGGCTCGCACTAGGCGAGCATCCAGACGGCCTGGCCCTCGCGGGCGCGGTCGATCTGGTCGGTGGCGGCCGCGATCGAGCCGGCCTGGTCGATGCGGCCGAACGACAGCGGGGCGCGGGGACGCCGGTCGCCCTGTGACTGGGCGGCCTGCTCACGGGCGTTCGATGCGCCCTCGCCCGCGACGCGGATCGAGACGCTGTCGAGCTGGAGCCCGCGGTCTGCGAGCGAGCTGCGGAGGTCGGCGAGCGACGCCTGCAGCGCGCTCTTGGCATCGGCCGACTCGGCGATCAGGTGGGCGTGCGCCAAGCCGTTCCGGATCTCGAGACGGACGACGACCTCGCCCAGCTCGCGGGGTTCGAGCTGCATGCGGATACGCGCGCCGTCGGCGGCGTGCGACACCCTCAGGCGTGCTGCGAGCCCGTCTACGAGCCGTTCGACACGCTCCCGGTCGATGATCTGAACGGGTGTCTCGACCGTCGCCTCGGCGGTGCTCGGCCGGGCCGGCGCAGTTCCCTGCACCTGCAGGTCGAGCCGCCCACCGTGGCCGTTCGCCGCCGCCGGGCCGCCCTCGCGGGCCACGGCCTCGGCCGGTGCGGCCACGGGTGCCGCTGCGGCCGGGGTCACGGTCGCCGGCTCGACCGCGGTCGTCTGCGGTTCTGCCGTCTCGGTGGTCTCCGCCGTCGCGTGCACGGCGGCGGTGACGGTCCGGCCGACGGGCTTCGCCGAAGCTGCGGCCGGCTTCGCCGGTGCGGATTCGGCAGCCGCTGCGATCGCGGCCTGCACGATCGCCGGATCGACGTCGCCGTCCGGCAGTGTGGTCGCCGCCGGCGGTGTGGTTGCCGTCGGCGGTGTGGTTGCCGTCGGCAGTGTCGTCGCCGCCACCGGCCCGGTGGCGGGTGCTGCGACGGCCGGAGCCGCTGCGACGACCGCACCCGGCGCGGTGCCGGCGGCCTCGCCTGCTCCGACCCCGTCCGTGATGACGGGTGAGGTCGCGGCCTCGCCCGACTTCGTGCCCCGGGCGTGCGCCCAGATCGAGGCCGGCGCGGCGGCCAGGGCCTCGATGATGGGTGCCGGCGTGGCGACCGTGACGGCGATCGTCGCCGCCGCGGCGGTGGGTGCGGGAGGTGCCGCGTCGCTGTCCGGGTCGGACGTCTCGGCGTGCTCCTCCGTCTCCCCCGTCACCGGTGCCGGAGCCGCCTCGGCCGCAGCCGGTGCAGCGCCGACCCGAATGGCGTCCAGCAGCGCGCTGAACGGGGCCGCGCTGTCGGTGTTCGCACCGGACCCGGACGCGCTCGTCGTGACGGCGAGGGCTCCCGCGACCGCCGTGACGGCGGGCGTGACGGGTGCGGCGGTGGTGCTGATGGTCTGTTCCATGTGATTCACCTCCTCTCGTTCAGTTGGGATTTCCGTCGCCTCACGCGTACCGTCGTGCGCCCGCGAACTGGGCGCGGTAGTACGGCTCGGAGAGGGACGAGATCTTCACGACGTCGCCGGTGTGGGGCGCGTGCAGGAACTTGCCGCCGCCCATGTAGATACCGGCGTGGTGGACGTCGCCGTTCTTCTGGAAGAACACGAGATCGCCGGGCTGCATCTGCGCGGACGGCACCGAGCGCCCGGCCCGGAACTGGTCCTGCGAGACGCGCGGGATCTGCACGCCCTCCTGGCCGTACAGGTACTGGATCAGGCCCGAGCAGTCGAACCCGCCGGGCTTGGCGCCGCCCCAGACGTAGGGCGTCCCGAGGTGCTGGAGGCCCTTCGCGACGACGGTGCTGCCGACCGAGCCGCCGCCCGCGATCGAGAGCAGGCGGCCGGGGTCGGTCGACTCGACGCCAAGGGCCGATCCGGTGCCGCCGGTGGCGCCGCCGAACTCCTGGAAGTACGCCATCACCTTCGGCACGTACGCCTGCGTCTCGGCGTACGGCGGGATGCCGCCGTACTTCTGGACGGCGCCCGGACCGGCGTTGTAGGCGGCGATCGCCTTCTCGTAGTCGCCGCCGAACCGGTCGAGCTGCGCGCGCAGATACTTGGCGCCACCGCGCAGGCTCTGCATCGGGTCGAATGGATCGGTGACGCCGAGGCCGCGGCCGGTGCCGGGCATCAGCTGCATCAGGCCCTGCGCGCCGGCGGGCGAGCCGGCCTGCGGGTTGAAGTCCGACTCGGCCTTGGCGACGGCCTTCACCAGCGCGGGCGGCACGCCGGCCTCGTCGGCGGCCTGCCTGATCATCGCGTCGTACGGCGACGGCGTGCCCAGCGACGTGCCGCCGAACGTGGTGCGGCCGCTGCCCTCCGTGCCGAGCTGCCCGTCGAGGACGGTGCCGAAGGCCTGCGTCGCCGTGCTGGCCGGCGGTGCCGGCGCGAGCGCGGCGATCTGGGTCTGGATCGCGGAGACCCGGGCGAGGACCTCGGTGACGCTCACGCGGCTGCGCCCCCGCGCCGGGCCAGCGCCATCGCGCGCGCCGCCCGCGCCTCGACGATGTCGGCGACCTCGCGCTCCTCGTCCCGGAGCCGGACCGCACGGTGTTCGTCGCGGCGGCGCTGCTCGAGCTTGCGCACGCTCTCCAGGGCCTGTCGTGCCTCGACCAGATCGTCGCGCGCCGCGTCGACGCCGAACGCCGTGTCGCGCAGCTCGACCACCGCCGCCTCGAGCCCGAGGCGCGCCGCGTCGCGGTTGCGATCGGCCTGCAGCAGCAGCGCTGCCGGCCGCCCCGCTCCCGCCAGGGCCGCCTGCGCTGCGCGGTGGCGCCGCAACGAGACCTCGGCTGCCTCCTGGGCGCGCGCATGCGTGGCGATACGGTCGGCGAGCGCCATCATGGCGGCCGTCTGCCGGTCCTCCCGCAGATCGCGGACGCTGTCGAGTGTGAAGTGGAAACGCTTCATGAAAATGCAAAAGGCCGGCCTCGCCCTCCTGGGCGTCGCCGGCCATCCATAGCCATCAGTTATATCGGTTGAAAGTTGTAAAGTCTAAAGGCCGAGCATGGTCGCCAGACGGCGCTCCGCGATCTCCGGCTGCTCGATCTCCTCGGCGCCCTGGCGGAGGAACTCCTCCAGCGGCCCGATCATGTCGATCGCCTCGTCGATCTTCGGATCCGACCCGCGCTGGTAGGCGCCGATCGAGATCAGATCCTCCTTCGCGCGGTACGTCGCGAGCAGGTCGCGCAGGCGGCCGGCGGCCTGGCGCGCCGCGGGCGTCGTGATCGAGCCGGTCAAGCGCGAGACCGACTGCAGCACGTCGATCGCCGGGTACTGGTTGCGGTGCGCGAGGCGCCGGTCGAGCACGAGGTGGCCGTCGAGGATGCCGCGGACGGCGTCGGCGACCGGCTCGTTCATGTCGTCGCCCTCGACCAGCACCGTGATCAGCGCCGTGATCGAGCCGCGCGTACCGCTGCCGGCGCGCTCGAGCAGCTTCGGCAGGGCGGCGAACACGCTCGGCGTGTAGCCGCGGCTGGCGGGCGGCTCGCCGACCGCGAGGCCGATCTCCCGGTGCGCCATCGCGAACCGCGTGACCGAGTCGATCAGCAGCAGCACATCCTTGCCCTCGTCCCGGAACGCCTCGGCGATGGTCATCGCCGTCTCGGCGCACTTGACGCGGGCCAGCGCCGGCTGGTCGGAGGTCGCCACGCACAGCACCGAGCGCTTCAGGCCCTCCGGGCCGAGGTCGCGATCCACGAACTCGCGCACCTCACGTCCGCGCTCGCCGACGAGGCCGATCACGGTCACGTCGGCCTCGGTGTTGCGGGCGATCATGCCGAGCAGCGTCGACTTGCCGACGCCGGATCCGGCGAAGATGCCGAGCCGCTGGCCGCGGCCGCAGGGGACGAGCACGTCCAGCGCGCGCACGCCGAGCGGCAGGCGCTGGTCGATCGGGCGGCGCAGCAGCGGCGAGGGCGGCGTCGCGTCGAGCGGCCGGCGCTCGACGTAGCGGCCGCCGGCATCGAGCGGTTCGCCGCCGTCGATCGGGTTGCCGAGCCCGTCCAGCACGCGGCCGAGCACGGCGTCGCCGACCGGCGCCCGCAGCGAGCGGCCGGCGCCGACGACGGGGTCGCCGGGCCGGATGCCGGTCAGCTCCCCGAGCGGCATCAGCATCGTGCGGCCGGCGCGGAAGCCGACCACCTCGGCCAGCACCCGCTCCCGACGGTCGTTGCCGATCAGGCACAGCTCCCCCACCTCGGCGTCCGGGCCAGTCGACTCCACGACCAGGCCGATCACCTCGGCGACGCGGCCCATGGTGCGGTACGGGTCGGCCATCCGCAGCCGTTCCGCGTACTGCCCGAGGCGGCCCTCAGCCACTGGCGTCCTCACCTAGCAGCGCGGCCCGGATGCGCTCCAGCTGGGAGCCGATCGTCGCATCCACGTCGCCGCCCGGCGTGCGCACGATCACGCCGCCGCGCTGCACGCGGCGGTCGCCGATCAGCTCGAGGCCCTTGAGCGTGCCGACCTGCGCCTGCAGCGCATCCTCGGAGCTCTCGATCATGGCCAGGTCCTCCGGGTTGCACACCACCTGGAGCCGGTCACGGACGTACGCCTTGCGCAGCGCGCCGCGCAGCACGTCGGTGACGCGCTGGGGCTCGGCGTCGAGCGTCGCCTGGAGGATCTTCTCGGCCGTCTGGATGGCGAGCTCGACCAGCGCCGTCTCGTTCTCCTCGAGCAGCCGTGACCGGGTGTCGGACACCTCGCGGACGGCCGACTCGGCGAACTGCAGCAGGTCACAGGTCTCACGCTGGGCCTGCGCCTTGCCCTCCTCGTAGCCGCTCCGATACCCGTCCTCGCGAGCCTGGGTGGCGATCTGCTCTGCCTGCTCGCGCGCCACCTCCACCAGCGCCGCGCCCTGGCGCTGCGCGGCGGCCAGGAAGGCGTTCAGGCCGGTGGCCGGTGGCCCGGAGGCCCTCGTCGCGACGCGGCCGCCCTCGTGCGGCTCGACCAGTGGGTCGAGTGGCACGGCGGCCAGGCGCCGGGTGCCCGCGGCGGTGGCGCGGGCGATGATGCGGTTCTCGGCCAACGGCTAGGTGACCAGCTCGTCCTCGGCACCCGCGCCACCGCGGGCGATCTGGATCTTGCCGGTCTCCTCGAGCCGCCGCACGATCGCGACGATGCGGCCCTGCGCCTCCTCGACCGAGCGGCGCTTGACCGGGCCCATGAACTCCATGTCCTCGTTCAGCATCGCGCTCGCGCGGGTCGACATGTTGGCGAAGATGAGTGCCTTGACGTCCTCGTTCGCACCCTTGAGGGCGAGGCCGACGTCCTTCATGTCGACCTCCTTCAGGAGCTGCTGGATCGCCTTGGCGTCGAGGATCAGCAGGTCCTCGAAGACGAACATCAGCTTGCGAACCTCGTCCGCCAGCTCGGCGTCCTTCTCGTCCAGGTACTCGAGCACGTTGCGCTCGGTGGCCCGGTCGGAGTAGTTCATGATGTCGACCAGCGCCTTGACGCCGCCGGCCGCCTCGAGGTCCTGGTTGATCAGGCTCGACAGCTTGCGCTCCATGACGGTCTCGACCTCGCGCAGCACCTCGGGCGCCGTGCGGTCCATCGCGGCGATGCGCATCGCCACCTCGGTCTGCACCTCCTGCGGGAACATGCCCATCACCTGGGCGGCGCCGTCGGCGGGCAGGTAGGCCATCACCAGCGCGATCGTCTGCGCATGCTCGTGCTGCAGGAAGTTGAAGACCTGGATCGGGTCGATCTTGCGCAGGAACTCGAACGGCGTGACGCGGATGTAGGTCGACAGGCGACCCATGATCTCGATCGCCTTCTCGCCACCGACCGCGCGCTCCAGGATGTCCTTCGCGAACCCGATGCCGCCCTGCGAGACGAAGTCCTGGGCCAGCGCTGCCTCGTAGAACTCCTCCATCACCTGGTTGCGCTCGTGCGGGTCGACCTTGTCGAGCGACGCGATCTCGAGCACGAGCTCGTCGATCTCGTCCTGCGAGAGGTGCTTGAACACCTCGGCCGAGAGGTTCGGTCCGAGCGCGACCGCCATGACCGCGGCCTTGCGGCGGTTGGAGAGCCGCGGCGGCGCGACGACGACGCCGGCCTCCTCCACCACCGTTGCGGTTGCTGCTTCGTCGGCCATCAGGCGTCAGTGGCGAGCCAGCCGCGCAGTTGCGCGGCGACATCGGAGGGACGGTTCTGGGCGATCTCCTCGACGCGGCCCTGCAGGGCCTTCTTCTCGGCGGCGTGGATCTCGCCCTGGCTGGGCGCGTTGTAGCTGGCGGGCATCAGCTCGTCGATCTTGATCGGCGGCGCCTCCAGCGCGGGCAGCCACGAGGCGTCGGTCTCGCCCAGCAGCGCCTGCCGCTTGGCCAGCGACTTGCGAACCAGGAACAGCAGCACCAGCAGGCCGATGCCGGCCATGATCGGGTTCACCATGCCGCCGAACGGCGCCGGGATCAGCCCGCCGAGCGCCGTGCCGGACTTGGTGGAGCCACCGCCGCCGCCCACGATCACGCCGGCGGCCTTGAGGGAGTCGATCGGGTTCGGCAGCTTGTCGACGGCGGACACGCTGATCTTGTTCGTCGCGTCCGTGGTGTCGAGCCCGATCGCGTTCGCGATCGTGTCCTGGATGATCTGCTGGGCGCCGGCCTCGTCGGCGGCGACGTTCTTGAGCGCCTTCTTGTCGACGACGACGGAGACGGACATCTTGCTCGGCGTGCCGCCGACCTTCTTGGTCTCCGTCTGCGTGGTATCGACGGCGTTCGTGCCGTTCTTCTTGACGTGGTCGTACTGCGAGCTCGAGCTGCCGTTCGTCGCGGCCGCGCCGGGGAGGTTCGCGGTGGTGCCGGTGACTCCCCCGGTCGCTCCACCAGCCTGCCGCAGCTTCTCGGTCTCGCTCGACACCTGGATCGCGCCCTTCGTGTCGCCGAACGTCTGCGACTTGAGGGTCGTCTCGTCGAAGTTCAGCTGGCCCGCCACGATCGCGGAGCCGGCGCCGACGCCGACCATCTTGTCGAGCGTGGCCTGCGCGATGGCCGTCTGCGCGTTCTCCCACGAGCGCTCGGCCGCCATCGCGTCGGCGGTGGCGAGGCCGATCGCCGAGGTCGGGTTGGAGAGCGGGCGGCCGTCGGCGTCGATCACGGAGATGTTCTGCGGCGTCAGGCCCGGGATGCCGTTCGCGACCAGTGCGACGATGCCGCGCACGGCCGAGTCGGCGAGGATGCCGCCGCAGCTGTCGACCTTCACCGAGGCGTGCGTCTGCTCCTGGTCGGCGCTGAACACGCTGCGCTCGGGGATGGCCAGGTTGACGTCGGCGCGGCAGACGCCGGAGATCTCCTCGATCTGCGTCGCGAGCATCTCGGAGCGCACGCGCTGCACCTTCATCTGCCACTGGCCGTCGGTCTGCGACAGCGAGCTCTTGTCGAGCAGCGACCAGTCGGCGCGGTCGCCGCCGACGCCGGCCTTCCCGGCTGCCACGCGGGCCTCGTTCACCTTGCTGGACGGCACGAGCACGGTGGCCCCGCCGTCGGACAGCTTGGTCGCGATGCCGGCACCGGCGAGCGCGGACTGGAGATCGCCGGCGCTGCGCGCGTCGAGGTTCGTGAACGCCGGCGTGTACGCCGCCCCGCCGGCGCTCATCACGATGTACGCGATGACGCCGATGGTGGCCAGCGCGATCACGCCGACGATGAGGCGGGATGCCGTGCCGAGCCGATCGACTGCGATACCGAGAATCTGCATCCGTGTCCCCTGTTAGATCTGCATCCGCATGACGTCCTGGTAGGCCTCGACGGCCTTGTTCCGGAACGCTGCGGTGAGCTGGAGCGCGATGGCCGCCTTCTCGACGGCGACCGTCGCGGCGGAGATGTCCGTGGCCGTGCCCGTCGCCAGGGCCTGCGAGGCCTTCGCGCCGGTGTTCTGCATCTCGACGGCGCCCTGGAGCTTCGAGGAGATGAGCTCGCCGAAGCCCTGTGTGGGCGCCGCGCCGCCGGGTGCGGTGGCGCCGCCGACGGTGGGCAGCGAGCGGTACAGCTGGAGCGCGTCGATACCGACGGCGCCGATCGGGGCGATGGCCATTAGCGCAACACGTCCAGGGCGCGGGTGAACTCGGCCTTGATCGCGTTCATCGAGGTGGTGTTGGCCTCGTAGGCGCGGGTGGCCGTGATCAGGTCGGTCATCTCGACGACCGAGTTCACGTTCGGCGTGCGGACGTTGCCGTCCGCGTCGGCGTCCGGGTGCGACGGATCGTGGATCAGCCCGGTGCCGTCGGTCTGCTCGACGATGCCGGCGATCTTGACGCCGCCCGGCGTGACCGAGCTGGCGAAGTCGCCGAAGGTCGAGAAGCTCGGCGCCGGGCCGGCCGCGTTCGGCGACGACTCCTGCAGCACCACCTGGCGGCGCAGGTACGGGCCGGGCTGGCCGTCGGCGCGCCGGGTGGAGTTGGCGTTCGCGAGGTTGGCCGCGATCGTGTCCATCCGCATGCGCTCACCGGTGAGCCCGGTGGCGGCGACGTTCATCGCGTCGAAGAGCCCCATCAGCGCGCCCCTGTGATGATGCTGGACATGGTCGTGAGGTTCTTGGTGACGACGGCCATGAGGGCCGAGTACTGGAGCTGCGTCTGCGCCAGGTAGGTGGCCTCGCGGTCGATGTCGACGTTGTTGCCGTCGGCCCGCATGGCCGACTGGTTGTCCGTCTTCACGACCGCCGACACGCCGCCGACCGCGGAGCTGGTGCCCGAGAACTGCAGGGCCTCGGCGAGCGCCGGGCCGAACTCCACGTCCGAGCGCTTGAATCCCGGCGTGTTGACGTTCGCGAGGTTGTTCGCGACCACCTGCTGCCGTAGCTCGGTGCCGTGCAGGGCGACCTCGAGTGACTTCTGCGTGACGTCGAAGAGCTCCATGACACCTCCTTCAGAACGCAAAAAGGACGCCCGTCGGGGCGTCCTTCCGTGGATACTGGCGCTGCTCGCGGTCCGTGCGAGCAATACCTGTATCGGGAGATGTTTATATGTTCTTTAGAGCATATTCATGAGTCACACGAATCCGGACGCTCACTTCGCCCCGCTGCCGGTCAGCACCGTCGCGAACGTCCGCAGGATGATGGCCAGGTCGAGCGAGAACGAGCGGTTGCGGATGTAGTAGAGGTCGTACGACAGCTTTGTGCGCGTGTCCGCGAGCGACGAGGCGTACCCCGCGCAGACCTGGGCCCAGCCGGTGATGCCGGGCTTCGTGAAGTGGCGCGGCTTGTAGAACGGGATCTCGTCCGCCAGCCAGCGGACGTAGTCGGGCGTCTCGGGCCGCGGGCCGACCATCGTCATCTCGCCGCGCAACACGTTCACGAGCTGCGGCAGCTCGTCGATGCGGAACCGGCGCAGGATCTTGCCGACGCCGGTGATGCGCGGGTCGTCCTCTCCCGTCCACGTCGTGCCGTCGTTGGAGATGTCCTTGCGCATGGACCGGAACTTCAGCATCGTGAACCGGCGGCCGTGCTCGCCGATGCGCGTCTGGCGGAAGATGACGGGACCTGGACCACCGCGCAGGCGCACCGCGATCGCCGCACCGACGATGATCGGTGAGGCGAGGATTAGCCCGACGCCCGCCATCCCCAGGTCCAGCAGGCGCTTGGAGACCGACTCCTCGTCGCGGCGGTGCAGGTGCATGGTGTGCAGGAACCACGTCGGCGTCAGGCCCTCGAGGGGCACGCGGCCGAAGGTGCGCTCGAAGAACGGCGGGAACTCCATCACGGAGACGTCGAGGTGCAGCAGCTCGAGCAGGCGGCCGTACAGCGCCGGTCGGCCGGTGCGCACGCCGATCACGAACACGTCGATGCCGCCGCCGTAGGCGACGCGCTCCAGGTCGTCCAGCGTGCCGAGACAGGGCGCGAGGGTGGATCCGCGCGCGCCCGGCTCGGCCCGGTCGTCGACCCAGCCCACCAGCTCGAACGCGCGGGCGCCCGGCGCGACGCGCTCGGTCTCCATCATCCGCACCGTCTCGGCCGGCCCGATGATGACGCAGCGCAACGGTTCGCCCAGCGCGTGGTGGCCGGCGACCGTGGCCTGCCAGAGGAAGGCGATCGTGCCCATCGCCGTGATCGCGGTGAGCTCGGAGGCGGTACTGTCGCCGGCGCCGAGGATCGCGTTGCCGGCGAGGATCACCATGCCGGCCAGCAGTGCGCCCTGCGCGGCCCGCACGACGGTGAACGCCCAGCTCGGCGCCGCGCGCGACTCGCGCAGCAGCGTCCAGCGGATCGACGCGTACCAGACCATCGTCCACAGCAGGGCGGTCAGCGCCCGTCCGAGCGTGGCATCGCGCGACAGCTCGTGCGCCGAGAACCACAGCAGCGCCAGGAAGAAGTGTCCCTGGCGCAGCCGCAGGATGCGGTGCGACCGCAGTGGCGCCGTGCGGGACGACGAGCGCGTCTGCCGGAGGGCGGGCGCCGTGCCCACGCTACGGCGCTTCCGGATGGCAGATCGGACAGGACGCCCGGCGGGCAAGGCCCAGGGCGTCGAGCTCCGCGACGAACGCCGCGAAGCAGGCTGGATCACGCCGAGCGTAGGATCCAGAGAGCTCGTCGAGGTTGAGCATCCGCGCTCCGTAGGTTAGCCGGACCACCCACCAGCCGGCCCTGCCGACGGCGATGTGGCGGGCCGCCTCGCGAGCGGAGCGGCAATCCTCCAGCACCGCCTCGCCGGTCTGCGGGTCGTAGCCCGCGAGCAGCGTGATGGCGGCCGAGCGGCTGCCGGCGATGAACCGCTTGCAGAAGAACGACGGCACCTCCGACCCGGGCATCGGGTAGAACCGGTAGCCCAGCGGGGTAAGACGGCCGTCGACGGCCACGTGGTTGCACCACCGAGCGAGCCGCGCCGTCAAGTACGCGATGTCAGGGCGGGGTGTTTCCTCGATGTCGAGGAGCCGCAGCTCCATCAGCTCGCCAACCGCAGGCCGTTGAGCTCGGCGACCGCTCGGTCGCGCTCGAACTCGTCGCGCCGGCGATCGTGCGCGAGCTGTGCGATCTGACGCCGCAGGCGCCTCCAGGCCAGCGGCTCGGCCTGCTGGTAGACGTCGGTGTCGATGCCGCGAATCGTGCGCAGGTACTCCTCCCATGCGTCACGCTCGCGCGAGGCGCACTCCTGCATGCGGCCGGCGAACCAGGCCTCGACGTCGTGTGCGGTGCGGTACTCGGTCATCGTCGGGAACCTCCTCGAGGCGCCATCCGTGGCGATCTCGTATCCCGAAGATCGGCAGCGGGCGGGCCGAGCATGAGGGGCCGAACGGCCGATCTTGCGACGGACTCGATCCTCAAGACGGGGGAACGTCGCGCCGATACCGTGTCCGTGCAGAGCCAGGATGGGACAGCATGGGTCGTCGGCGGCGCGCTGGTGATCTTGCCGCCGGAGCACGACGGGCGCCGTGCCGTCGTGCGCTCCGAGACGGGCATCGACCTGCTGGTCGCCGGCGAGGAGCCCGGCCGCGGCCCGGTCGAGGCAGCGTCGCGCGCCGACGTCGGGGTGCACCTGCCCGACGACCTGCCCCGCCTCGAGGTGCGCGTCCAGGTGACGCCCGACGAACTGCTCGCGACGATGACCGTCGAGCGCGTGCCCGGCGCGCGGTACCGGCTCGAGGACCAGCCGCCGAACCGCACCGTTACGCTGCGCCGCCTCGTCGCGGAGCGCATCCCCTGTCCCGAGCCGTCGCTGGACGACCTGTACGGCGCGCTCGCCGACCACGGCGTCGTGTGGGGCGTCCTGGACGATGCCCTCGAGCGCCTGCTGCACGGCGGCGTCAACGAGCCCGTGGCGCGCGGCGTCGCTCCCGTGCGCGCGCAGGATGCGACCGTTCAGCTGCACGCGGTCGACGCGCGCGGGACCGAGCGCTTCGTGCGTGCCGGTGCCCTGCTCGCGCGGGTCGAGAGCGCGCGCCGCGGCGCCGACGGTACGACCGTCACCGGCCGCGCGATCGGCGTCGGCGAGCCGCGTCCCGCCGAGCTGCGGCTGGGCGACGGCGCGATCGTCGAGTCGGACGGCCGCATCGTCGCCACGCGCGACGGCCACGCACGCTTCAAGGACGGTGTCGTCACCGTCACCGCCTCGCTCGTCCACACCGGCGACGTGCGCGCCTCGAGCGGCGAGCTGACCAGTCCGGGCTCGATCGAGGTGACCGGCTCCGTCGAGGACGGCCTGGTGCGGGCCAAGCGCGCCGTCGTGGTGGGCGACGCGGTGCGCCGCTCGACCGTCGAGGCCGGACACGCGCTGCACATCGCCGGACCGTCGTTCGATTCCACGCTGCGCGTCGGCCACACGCACTCCGCGATGGTCGCCCTGCACGCGCTCACCGCGCCGCTGGCACGCGACGTCGGCCGCGTGCAGCACGGCATGGGCCAGCTGATCGCCGCCACCCGCGCGACCGGCCGCGAGCTGCCGCCGCTGCGCATGCTCGCGATGGTGCTGGAGCGCGTCGCGCCGGAGCTCGAGCAGAAGATCAAGGACGCGCTGGCCGAGGCCGACCGCGATCGCGGCAGCGTCCCCTACGAGGTGCTGTCGGCCCTGCGCGCCGCGCAGGAGGACCTCGAGGCCGTGCGGTTCGGGCGCCTGCCGATGACGCGGCTCGGCGAGGTGGCCGCGACCTTCGCCCACGAGACCGCGAGACTCGCGGAGCTGACCGCCGAGGCGCCCTTGTTCACGGCGTCGCTCCTGCAGAAGTGCACCGTCGACATGGTCGGGACGATGGTCGTCACCGGCAAGGGCATCATCGAGTCGTCGCTGCACGTGCGCGGGCGCCTGGAGCTGGAGAGCGACGGCGCGATCATGCGCGGCGGCCGGCTGGTGCTGGACGGGACGGCCGTGCTGCACGAGGTGGTGCCGGGCGCCGGCGCGGGCCTGACGATCGTGCTCGCCCCGGGCAGCGTGCTCGAGGCGGCGGTGG
This sequence comes from Gaiellales bacterium, assembly GCA_046598415.1. GTDB lineage: Bacteria > Actinomycetota > Thermoleophilia > Gaiellales > F1-60-MAGs149 > VFJZ01. The sequence goes on along the minus strand of JBKJIG010000017.1, from coordinate 40,453 downwards.
TGCATCCGGGCATCCGGGTCGAGCTGCCGGGCGGCGACGTGCGCCGGATGGAGTCGCTCGCGACCGACGTGCGGATCGCGGCCGACCGCCTCGCAGCCTGAGCTAGGCGAGGGTGCCGTCGCCCTTGATCTCGACGCCCTGCTTGATGAGGCGCTCGCGGAGCAGGAACTGGAACGTCGACCAGGCACCGCGACGCGCGTCGAACATGCGGTAGACCTGCCACTCGGTGAGCATGTTGATGTCGGACCGGCGGGCCTCGGCCCAGTCGGCGAACTTCGGCAGGCGCCCGAGTTGGATCGCCAGCAGCACGCCCTGGTCGAGGGCGCGGTCGAGGCGCTCCTCGCCGACCGCGACGTCGAACCCGGCCTCACGGAGGGCGGTGGTGAGCGAGCCGAAGGTGTGCCAGTAGAGCGACTTCGACGGCATCCGGCCGCGCCGCGCCTCGATATCCTTGGCGGTCGGCACGCGGCCGATCTCCTCGCCCAGCGCGCGCAGCTGGTCGAGCAGCTCCTCGCGCGTCGCGAACCGGCGCGGCACGAGACCCGCCTGGCGTTTGGCCGCATTCCAGGAGCCGAAGTGCTCGATCACGGTCTGCGGGTGGACGGTCGTCTCGGCGTCGGCCTCGAACTCGCGCATCGTCGGCGACTTGCCGAGTCGCTCCGCACAAGCGCTCAGCTGCGCAAGGATCTGCGTATCGGAGTACCGCTTGCGCATGCCCGCCTGGAACTGCGCGAGGCGCTCCTGATCGATGTTCTCGAGTGCCGTGAAGACCGTCTTGGATCGCATCCGTTAACCGCCTGCCGTCGTTGATACAGGGCCCCGTAACGGGGGCCAAGGAGATTCCACCTTGCCGGGAAGATCGCCAGACCCCGACGAGCGTACTGATCCTCTGATCAGTCAGCATAGAGCAGTCTTGAGAAGTTGCAAGGGGACGCACTGAAAGTGATACGCGTGTTGCAACGCTACGATGCGCTCGCGTGAGCCTCTTCCCCGCCAAGATGGCCGCTGCGCGCGTGATCGGGTCGCTATCGCGCCGGAGCGGACGCGGCGGCGGCACGAGCCTCCCTGGCAAGGCCCTGCTGCGCCTGGCGCCCGACGCCATCGAGCGCCTCGCGGCGCGGCTCGGGGACGGCGTGGTGCTGGTCTCGGCCACCAACGGCAAGACGACCAGCTCCGCCCTCGTGGCCGCCGCGCTCGGGCCGGAGCACGAGCTGTGCCGCAACGGCGCGGGGGCGAACCTGCTGTCGGGCGTGGCCAGCGCACTCCTGACCGGCGCGGCCGGCGCGCAGCTGGGCCTGTTCGAGGTGGACGAGTTCGCGCTGCCCGAGATCTCCCGCCGCACGCGGCCGCGGGCGCTGCTCCTGTCGAACCTGTTCCGCGACCAGCTCGACCGGTACGGCGAGCTGGAGCTGGTGGCGGAGCGCTGGCGCGGGATGGTGGCCGCGCTCCCGCCCGAAACGGTGCTCGTGCTCGCGGCCGACGACCCCGTGATCAGCGCGCTGGGCGACGGTCGCGACAACGTGATCCGGTTCGGGCTCGACGACCCCGCCGTCGCCCTGCCCGACCTGGCCGACGCCGCCGACTCCACCACCTGCGTGCGCTGCGGCCACGCCTACGGTTACGCGGCGATCTACCTCGGCCACCTCGGCGACTACCGCTGCCCCAACTGCGGGCACTCCCGGCCGCCGCTCGATGTGGCCGTCACCTCGATCGGCCTGCGCGGCCTCGACGGCAGCACCTTCGTTGTTGGCGGCACGCCGCTCGAGCTCGCGCTGCCCGGCATCTACAACGTCTACAACGCCGCGGGCGCGTTCGCGCTCGCGACCGCGCTCGGCGTCGACCCGGCGGCGGCAGCGCAGCGCATCGGCAGTGCACGGGCCGCCTTCGGCCGCTTCGAGCGCGTGGTCGTCGGCGACCGCGACGCGGTATTGCTGCTGGTCAAGAATCCGGCCGGCGCCAACGAGGCCCTGCGCACGCTGGCGCCCAACCTGGACGACGCCGTGCTGCTGCTCGCGCTGAACGACCGCATCGCCGACGGCCGCGACGTGTCGTGGATCTGGGACGTCGACTTCGAGATGGCCCTCCCCCGCGCCGGCCTCGTCGTCTGCAGCGGCACGCGCGCCGCCGACATCGCGCTGCGCGCCAAGTACGCCGGCGTACCCGGCGACCGGATCGAGATCGTCGTCGACCGAGCCGCCGCCCTCGACCGTGCGCTGCAGCGCGCCGGCACCGGCGGCACGGCCTACGTCCTGCCGACCTATACCGCGATGCTCGAGCTCCAGCGGGTGGCGGCCGAGCGCGGCCTCGTCCGGCCGTACTGGGAGGCGACCGCCCGGTGATCACCATCGTCCCCGTCTACCCCACGCTGCTCTCCATCTACGCCGACCGCGGCAACGTGCGCGTGCTGGAGCAGCGCTGCGCCTGGCGCGGTATCGACTACCGCGTGCAGCCGCTCGCGCTCGGCGCCGACCTCGACCCGGGCGGCGCCGACATCATCCTGCTCGGCGGCGGCCAGGACCGCGACCAGGTGCTCGTCGCGCCGGAGCTGATCCGGCAGACGCCGCTGATCCGCGCGGCGATCGACGACGGCGCGTGCCTGCTCGCCGTCTGCGGCGGCTACCAGCTGCTCGGGCACCGGTACCGCGGCCACCAGGGCGACGAGATCCCCGGCACCGGCCTCGTCGACCTCGAGACCGTGGCCGGCGACACGCGCCTGATCGGCAACGTGCTGGTCGACTGCGGCGGCGGCCGGACGATGGTCGGGTTCGAGAACCACGCTGGGCGCACGTGGCTCGGTGCCGGCCTGCAGCCGCTCGGCCGGATCGTCGCGGGCGCCGGCAACAACGGCGAGGACCGGACCGAGGGCTGCCGCGCCGAGCGCATCGTCGGCACGTACGTGCACGGCCCGCTGCTGCCGAAGAACCCGTGGATCGCCGACGAGCTGATCGGCCACGCCCTGGCGCGGCGCGGCGGTGGCCCGCTGGCGCCGCTCGACGACGCGCTCGAGCTGCGCACGGCCGAGGGCGCCGCGACGATCGCCCGGGCCGAGCGGCGGTAGGATGCCGCCGTGCAGACCTACGTCCTCCTCTCGACGCTGTCCTCCGACGGCATCGAGACGCTGAAGAAGAACCCGAGCCGGCTGCAGCAGGTCAACGCCCAGGTCGAGGCGATGGGCGCGAAGATCGTCAGCCAGTGGGCAGTGCTCGGCCCGTACGACTTCGTCACGATCCTCGAGGCGCCCGACCACCTGACGGTCGCCCAGATCGCCGTCGAGCTCGGCTCGCGCGGCTCGACCCGCATCCAGAGTCTGCCGGCGATCCCGGTGTCCGACTTCCTCTCGGCCCTGTCCGAGAGCCGCGGCCACTAGTCCGCGACGCTCTCGAGCGCCTAGTCGAGTTCGGCGTGTCGGACGACGCGCGCTTCATGCCGGCCCGCACACATCGAGCGCCAGTCGCGCGATTCGCGCACCTCCCGCGCGGAAACGTTCCGGGGTCAGACCCCAGGGGGAGCGTTTTCGGGGTCTGACCCCGCACATGGAAGGCGCACGCAGGCGCGCGGAAATGTTGGTGCCCGGGCTAGGCTCGGCTAGAATTTAATTCTAGGCATGCCTAAACCACTACTTACCCGCCGGAACGCACTGCTGGCCGCCGCACCCCTAGCCGCCACGCCCGTGCTGGCCGGAATCGCGCGCGGCGCGAACACCGGGACGCCGGCCGCGGAGCACGCCGGACACGTCGTCGCCGCCGCGGCGGCGCCCGGCGGGCACAGCGGGCACGCCGCGATGATCCGCGAGGGCGCGCCCGCCGTCGGCGGGCCGCACGACCTCGACGGGCTGCTCTACCCGCCACCGGCGCTGCCGTACCAGCCGGGCCGCGTGCGGGAGTACACGCTGACGGCGGCCGACCAGCAGATCGAGGTCGCGCCCGGCGTGTTCTTCGAGGCCTGGACGTACAACGGCACCGTTCCCGGCCCCATCATCCGCGCCACCGAGGGCGACCTGCTGCGCGTGCACTTCCGCAACGCCGGGTCGCACCCGCACACGATCCACTTCCACGGCATCCACCCGACCAACATGGACGGCGTGTTCGAAGTGGTCGAGCCGGGCGGCGAGTTCACCTACGAGTTCATCGCCCGGCCGGCCGGGATGCAGCTCTACCACTGCCACGCGACGCCGCTCAAGAAGCACATCCACAAAGGCCTCTACGGCGCCTTCATCATCGATCCCAAGGAGCCCCGTCCGCCGGCGCAGGAGCTCGTGATGGTGATGAACGGCTACGACACCGATGGCGACGGCGAGAACAACCTCTACACCGTCAACGGCCGCACGTTCTACTACGCGCGGTATCCGATCCAGGTGCAGCTCGGCACGAAGGTGCGCATCTACCTCGCGAACCTGACCGAGTTCGACCTCGTCAACTCGCTCCACCTGCACGCCGACTTCTTCCGCTACCAGCCGACCGGCACCGGCGACCACTGGGAGTACACCGACATCGTCGTGCAGGCCCAGGGCCAGCGCGGCGTGCTCGAGATCGACTTCACGCACCCGGGCACGTTCATGTTCCACGCGCACCAGTCCGAGTTCACCGAGCTCGGCTGGATGGGCTACTTCGAGGTGGCCGAACGGTGAACGCCTCGTCGCCGCCGACGCTGCGGTCGCGCGTCGGCTGGCACCTGTACGCGCTCGCCCCGCTGCTGCTGCTGACCATCGTCGTCGGCCTATTCGTATCGAGCGGCTCGTCGCTGGTCGACCTGATCGGCCGCAACGCGCCGCCCGCCGACGCGTTCGACGTGCGGCGCGTCGAGTTCCACCCGGGCGAGATCACGATCGCCGTCCGAAACCCGCAAGCCGACGACCTGAACATCGCCCTGGTGACCGTCGACGACGCCATCGTGCCGTTCACCGTCGACGGTTCGTCCGTGCTCGGCCGTCTCCGCACGAGCACCATCACCGTGCCGTACCCGTGGGTCGAAAACGAGCCGATCGCCGTCGGCGTCACCAGCTCGACCGGCATCCAGACCACCGAGCAGATCCCCGCCGCCGTCGAGACGCCCGCGCCGTCCGTGAGCGGCTTCTTCGGCTACGCCCTCGTCGGGTTCCTCGTCGGCGTCGTGCCCGTGGCGCTCGGCCTGCTCTGGCTGCCGTCGCTGCGTCGCGCCAGCGAGCGGTGGCTGGCCGCGTTCCTCGCGCTCACGGCCGGGCTGCTGACGTTCCTCGGCGTCGAGGCGCTGTTCGAGGCGTTCGAGCTGCAGGCGGGGCTGCCGCCGGCCCTCGGCGGCCCCGGCCTCGTGCTGCTCGGCGCCGCCGGCAGCGGGCTCGGCATGACGTTCCTCTCGTCCTGGCTGGGTCGCGGCAAGGCCACCACGGGGGCCTCGCTGGCGCTCCTCGTCGCCGTCGGCATCGGCGTCCACAACCTCGGCGAGGGCCTCGCGATCGGCTCGTCGTTCGCCTTCGGCGCCCTCCAGCTGGGCACCTTCCTGATCATCGGCTTCATGGTGCACAACGTCACCGAGGGGCTCGGCATCGCCGCCGTCAGCGCCACCGAGCGGTTCAGCTTCGGCAAGCTCACGCTGCTCGCCCTGCTGGCCGGCGCGCCGGCCATCCTCGGTACGTGGCTCGGCGGCTACGTCACCAACGACGTGCTCGGCGTGCTGTTCTTCGCCCTCGCGGCCGGGGCGGCCCTGCAGGTCGTGGTCGAGGTCGGCCGCAACGTCGCCCGGCGCGCGCCGGGCGGATTGCGCTCCGGCTGGGCGATCGGCGGCTACGTCGCCGGGATCGCCGTCATGTACCTGACGGGCACGATCGTCGGCTGACCGCTCCTAGGACACCCACGCGTGGCCGAGCGCCACGAACGGGTCGCCCGGCTGGAACCGCTCGACGAACCGCTGGATCGGCGGCCGCAGGTCGATCTGTCCGACCTCCCGCTGCCCGACCAGCGCGTGGTTGCGCACCGCCTCGTCGCAGGAGGAGACCAGCGCCAGCGCGCCCGGCGTCACCTCGCACGCGAAGATGACGTGGACGATGTGCTTGCCGCCGCGCTCGTGCACCGGCGCGATCGACTCGGCGATCGCGACCGGGCCGCCCACCTGGACGTCGTGCAGCCCGCACTCCTCGCGCAGCTCGCGCCGCAGCGCCCGCTCCATGGTCTCCCCCGGCTCGACACCGCCGCCGGGCAGCAGCCAGTAGGCGCGGCCCTCCTTCTCGTGCCGGATCAGCAGCACCCGCCGGTCGACGACGATCAGCGCCTGGGCGCGGATGCGCGGCTGCTGGTGCACGGCTCAGCCGCGTCCCGTGGAGCCGAACCCACCCTCGCCGCGCGCGCTGCCCGAGAGCTCGGAGGCCCGCACCGGCTGCACCTCGGGGATGGCCACGATCACCAGCTGCGCGATGCGGTCGCCCACCTCGATCGCGAATGGCTCGGCGCGATCCGTGTTGAGGAGCGCCACCATCAGCTCGCCGCGGTAGCCCGCGTCGACCAGACCGGGCGCGTTCAGGATCGTGATGCCGTGCCGGGCGGCGAGGCCGCTGCGCGGGATCACGAGGCCGGCGTGCCCGGGTGGGATCTCGACCGCCAGGCCGACCGCCACCAGCGCCCGGTCGCCCGGCTCGATCGTGCAGGCCTCGACGCTGCGCAGGTCGAGCCCGGCGTCGTGCTCGTGCGCCGCGGCCGGCAGCCGTGCGTCGGCATGCAGCACCTGGAACGGCACGTCCACTACTGACCGTCCGTCCGGAACCGCGCGAACCGGCGCGCCTCCGCCTCGGGCAGGTGCGCGCGGATCACGACGCCCTCGGCGGTGTCCTCGCGCTCGATCGGCGCGCCGAGCGCGTACAGCGCAGCCAGCTCCTTGCCCTGCCCGTGCGGCACCAGAAGCTCGATCGGCTCGAAGCGGTTGGCGAAGAACGCGGCGATCTTGGCCTCGAGCTCCTCGAGGCCCTCGCCGGTGCGGGCAGCGGTCAGCACGGCATCGGGATTGGCATTCTGCAGGCGCCGGCGCGCCAACGGGTCGAGCAGATCGGTCTTGTTCAGCACCAGCAGCCGCGCGATCTCGCCCGCGCCGATCTCGTCCAGCACCTCCTCGACGGCGGCCTGCTGTGCGAGGCGCTCCTCCTCCGGCGCCGACGCGTCGGCGACGTGGATGATCAGGTCGCCGGCGATCGTCTCCTCGAGCGTCGACGCGAACGCCTCGACGAGGCCGTGGGGCAGCTTGCGGATGAACCCGACGGTGTCGGTCAGCGTGTACGCCCGGCCGCCGAACACGTAGGCCCGCGTGGTCGGGTCGAGCGTCTCGAACAGGCGGTCGGCCGACGACACCTCGGCGCCGGTGAGCGTGTTCAGCAGCGTCGACTTGCCGACGTTGGTGTAGCCGGCGAGCGAGACGGACGGCGTCTCGGAGCCCTCGCGCCGCTTGCGGGCCGTGCGGCGGTGCTGCGACGCGAGCGCGATGCGCTTCTTCAGCAACTGGATGCGCGTGCGCGCCAGCCGGCGGTCGGTCTCGAGCTGCGACTCGCCCGGGCCGCGGGTGCCGACGCCGCCGCCGAGGCGCTCGAGGTGCTTCCAGAGGCCGCGCATACGCGGCAGGCTGTACTGGAGCTGCGCCAGCTCGACCTGGAGTTTGCCCTCGGCGGTGTGCGCGTGGGCCGCGAAGATGTCGAGGATCACCGCCGTGCGGTCGACGATGCGCATCTCGAGCGTGTCCTCGAGCACGCGCTGCTGAACGGGCGTCAGCTCGTCGTCGCAGACGACCACCTCGGCGTCGACCTGGTGGGCGAGCGCCTGCAGCTCCTGCAGCTTGCCGGGGCCGAGGTACGTCCGCGGGTGCGGGTTCAGCCGGCGCTGCACGATGCGGCCGACGCCCGCGACCGCGGCGGTGCGCAGCAGCTCGTCCATCTCGTCCAGCTCGGCCTCGCCATCGAACCCGGACGGCCAGACGGCCATGACCACGGCCCGTTCCGGCTCGGCGTCGCGAATGGTGTGAAACGAGTCTCCCAAGTCCGCGAAGCCTACAGGCAGCGGATCAGACGCCCGACAGCCTCCATCAGCCGGTGCTCCGGCTGGGTCAGCGCGAGCCGCACGAACCCCTCGCCGGCCGGACCGTACGCGACGCCGGGCGAGATCACCACGTCGCCCTCGTCGAGGATGCGCTCCGAGAACGTCATCGATCCCTCGCCGCCCGGAACGGGCAGCCAGACGTACATGCCGCCGCGCGGTGGAGTCACCTCGAGCCCGGCCGCCGCGAGTGCGCCGCACACCAGATCGCGACGGCGCCCGTAGGTCGCAGCCAGCGCCGTGCGCTCCGCCGGATCGGAGTCCAGCAGCGCGATCGCGGCATGCTGCAGGGCCGTGAACATGCCCGAGTCGACGTTCGTCTTCAGGCGCAGGAGGTTGCCGATCATCGCCGCGTTGCCGACCGCGAAGGCGATCCGCCAGCCCGGCAGGCTGAAGGCCTTCGACAGCGACAGCAGCTCGATGCCCGCCTCGCGCGCCCCGGGCGTCTGCAGGAAGCTCGGCGCCACGTAACCGTCGAACGTGATCTCGGAGTAGGCGTTGTCGTGGCAGACCGGCACGCCGTAGGCGATCAGGCGCTCGAACAGGTCGTTCTCCACCACGGCCCCGGTCGGATTGTTGGGGTAGCCGAGGATGAGCAGGTTGGCGCGGTCGCGGACCGAGGCGGGTACCGCGTCCAGATCGGGCTGGAAGGCACGCTCGCGCAGCAGCGGCAGCGAGTACGGCTCGGCGCCGGCGATCAGCGGGCCGCCCACGTAGACCGGGTAGCCGGGATCGGCCACCAGCGCGACATCGCCGGGGTCGAGCTGGGCGAGCGCGAGGTGCGCGAGGCCCTCCTTGGCCCCGAGCAGCGGGACGATCTCGGTCTCCGGATCGAGCGTGACGCCGAAGCGGCGGTCGTAGAACCGCGCCACGGCCTCACGCAGCTGCGGCAGGCCCCGGTTGGTCGGATAGTGCGCCATGTCGTCGCGGCGCACGGCGGTCGCCAGCGTCTCTCGCGCCGCCACGCTGGGCGGCAGGTCGGGGTCGCCGACGCCGAGCGAGATCACGTCGCGGCCGGCCGCGCGGCGCTCGGCGATCAGCCGGTTGAGCCGCGCCGTCAGGTACTCCGGTACCGGTTCCAGCCGGCGGGCGAACCTCACAGGTCCAGCACCGCCATGCGCTCCGCCGGCCCCGTCATGCGGATCTCGAGCTCGGGTCCGATCGCGATCTCGAGCGATCCGCCCGGCAGGTGCACCGTGACCGGGCTGTGCGCGAGGCCGTCGAGCACGGCCGATACCGCCACGGCGCAAGCGCCGGTGCCGCACGCGGACGTCTCGCCGACGCCGCGCTCCCACACGCGCATCTCGGCCGAGCCGTCGGCGAGTGGCCGCCAGATCTCGATGTTGGCGCGCTGCGGAAACCACTCGTGGTGCTCGAGCAGCGGGCCCTGGTGGGCAAGCGGGAAGGCCGCCGGGTCGTCGACCTGGATCACGGCGTGCGGGTTGCCGACCGAGACGAACCGGTGCGGGTACGGGAACGGTTCGCCGGTGGGCCGGTACTGGTCGTCGTCCGTCAGCCGGGCGTCGGCCATGCGCGCCGTGACGGTGCCGTCGGCGTGGACGACGGTCTCGAGCACGCCGGCCGGCGTGGCGATCCGCACTTCTTCGAGGCCATCGCGCTCGGCCACGAACCGCGCCACCATGCGCGTGCCGTTGCCGCACGCCTCGGGCTCGGAGCCGTCCGGATTGATGATGCGCATCGCGACGTGCGCTCCCGTCACTGGCGTCAGCACGAGGACGCCGTCGGCCTCGTGGTCACGGCACGCCAGCGCCACGTCGGCCGGCACCTCCGCGACGAGGAGATAGACGTTCCCGGCCCCCTGCCAGCGCTCCGCCCGCATCAGCGCAGCAGGTATCCGGCCAGGACCCGCTCGCAGTGCTCGAGCGCGGCGATCGAGACCCACTCGTCGCGCTGGTGCGCCTGCGACGCATCGCCGGGGCCATAGTTGAGGGCTGGGATGCCCGCCGCCTGCAGCGTGGCGACGTCGGTCCAGGCCTGCTTGGGATGCACCTCCACCCCGGTCGCGGCGATGAACGCGCGCACGGCCGAGTCGGTCACATTGGGTAGGGCGGCAGGCGACTCGTCGAGCCACTCCACGGTGCCGGGCGCCGCCAGCGCCTCGACCTCTGTCCTGGCCGTCGCCAGCTCGCGGCCCGGGGCGACGCGCACGTTGACGGCGAGCCGGAACTCGTCCGGCACGACGTTGCGCGTGGCGCCGCCGTGCGCGAGCGTGACGGTGATGGTGTCGTGGAACTGGAGTCCCTCGACGACGACCGGCTGCTCCTTGCGGGCGGCGAACCGGCCCAGCGCGGCGGCCGCCTCATAGATTGCGTTCACACCCTGCCACGGCCGCGCGCTGTGTGCCAGCTGGCCGCGGTAGACGACGTCGGCGTTCATCGTCCCGACCGCGCCGGCGTGCACGGTGTTCGAGGTCGGCTCCAGCACCACGGCGAAGGTGAGCTCCTCCAGCAGCCGCCGGTCGGCGAGCACCGCATGGATGCCGTTCAGCTGGTTCGGGCCCTCCTCACGGTCGTAGAAGACGTACGAGACGGGCCGCGCGTGGGCCGCGAAGCGCTCCAGCAGCCGCAGCATCACGGCCACGCCGCCCTTCATGTCGGCGGTGCCGCGACCGACGATGCAGTCACCCTCGATGCGGGTCGTGCCGCCGTCCCAGTTGGGGACGGTGTCGAGGTGCCCGACCAGCGCCATGGCCGGGCCAGGGCCGCCGGTGCGCGCCACGATCGCGTTGCCGCGGCGCTCGTGGACGACGCCGAGCTCGCAGCAGCGCTCCTCGACGAGGCCGGCGATCAGCTCCTCGTCGCCGTACTCCGAGGGCGTCGCGACGAGCGCCTCGCAGACGGCGGCGATCGGGCCGCTAAACGGCGATGCCATGGTCGCGGAGCGCCGCGTTCAGCGACGTCTTTCGGTCGGTCGACTCGGTGCGGTACCCGATCACGAGCGCGCACGACAGCTGGTAGGTGCCGGCGGGGAAGGTCTTCGGGCGCGTGCCGGGCACGACGATCGCGCGGGCCGGCACGCGGCCGCGGTACTCGACCGCCTCGGCGCCGGTCACATCGATCACCGGCACCGACGCGGACAGCGCCACGTTCGGGCCGATCACGGCCTCGCGCTCGACGAGCACGCCCTCCGTGATGATGCAGCGGGAGCCGAGGAAGGCGCCGTCCTCGATGATCACGGGACGCGCACCGGGCGGCTCGAGGACGCCGCCGATACCGACGCCGCCGGCCACGTGCACGTCGCGGCCCACCTGGGCGCCCGACCCGACCGTGGCCCACGTGTCGATCATCGTGCCGGAGCCGACGTAGGCGCCGATGTTGACGTAGCTCGGCATCAGCACTGCGCCGGCCTCGACGAACGCGCCACGGCGCACCGTCGCGGGCGGCACGACGCGCACGCCCTGCAGCGCATCGATGCCCTTGAGCGGGATCTTGTCGTGGTAGGTGAACGGCCCGTGCTCGATCACCTCCATCTGCTGGAGGCGGAAGTGCAGGAGGATCGCCTGCTGCAGCCAGCCGTTGACGGTCCAGCCGTCGGGCCCGTGGTCGGCCAGGCGTGCCTCGCCGCGGTCGAGCAGGCCGATCGCCTCGTCCACAGCGGCTCGGGCGTCCGCTGCCGGAATGGCGCCGTTGAAGGCCGCCTCGATGGTCTCGCGCGTCGTCGTCATCGGGCCGGAACGGTAGCGGCGCGCCGCCCCGGCAGCTGCACCGCGACCACCGCCCCGAGCACGAGCGCCGCCCCCACCCACTGCCACGCCGACAGCGTCTCGCCGAACACGATGGTGGCGTAGATGATGGTGGATGGCGTCTCGAACGCCGTCAGGAGCCCCGCCAGCGACGGGCCGATGCGATCCATGCCGGCCATGATCGCCGTCACCGCGAACACCGTCGAGAAGAGCGCCGACAGCGCGAGCCACAACCAGGCCCGGCTGCCGAAGTCGAAGTGCAGCTGCCCGATCGCGAGGCTGCCCGCGCTGAAGCCGATCGCGCCGCCCGTTGTGATCAGGCAGCCCAGCACCAGCGGCTGGATGTTCTTGACGATGCGCTCGCCGGCCAGCAGGTAGCCCGCGTACCAGGCCGAGGAGGCGATCGCGAGCAACGCGCCGAGCGGCACCACGTGGCCGCTGGAGGCGCCGCCGGTAAGCCCGACCAGCACCATGCCGACGCCCGCGACGCCGATCGCGACGAAGACGCGGGCCGACGCCCGTTCGCGGCCCAGCAGCACGGCCGCGACGGCGACGATCGGCGGCGTCACGGCCTGGAAGACGGACGTGACGGAGGCGTCCTGGATGGACACCGCCCAGAAGTAGAAGCTCGCCTGGCCGCAGTACGCGAGGCCCAGCAGCAGGCCGGGCAGCACCTCGGATCGCGTCACGCGGGGCCGGAGGAAGATCCAGAACACGGCCGCCGCGATGGTGAAGCGGATCGACAGGAACTCGCCCACCGTGGCCCCCTGGTGATACGACAGCTTCGCGAAGATGGCGTTGGCACCGAACGCCGCCGAGGACGCGAGCACGAGCACGATGCCGAGGCGATCGGGGCGCACCGGGGGAATCATTCCAGGTGTGCCACGGCGGCAGCATCGAGCAGCTCGATGCCGGGAATGCGGCGCATCCAGATCTCCTGCCGGCGAGCGTACTGGCGCGTGCGCTCGATGAGGCGGCGGCAGGCCTCCTCGGCGGAAGTCACACCGGCGATCTGTTCGCGGATCTCGGCCAGGCCGAGGGCGCGGGCGGCCGTGGCCGACGGTTCGCCCAGGGCCACCGCGGCGCGCACCTCGTCCACCACGCCGGCCGCGAACATGGCCTCGGTGCGCGCCGCGATGCGCCGGTGCAGCTCGGCCCGGTCGACCTGCAGGCCGACGACCCGGCTCGGGTGGCGGTAGCTCGCCGTCCACAGCTGGTCGGTGTCGCCGGGGTGCAGCGACTCGCCCAGCTCGGCCAGCTCCAGTGCGCGCACCACGCGGCGACGGTCGTTGCGGTGGATGCGTGCGGCCGCGGCGGGGTCGGCGGCCTCGAGCCGGGCGTAGGCGGCGGACGGATCGGCGTCGTACTCGCCGCCGATGCGCTCGCGCAGGCCGGCCGGCGGCGGTGGCGGCAGCTCCAGGTCGGCCAGCGCCGCCCGCAGGTAGAGGCCCGTGCCGCCGACCACGATCGCCGCCCTGCCCCGCACCACGATGTCGTCGATGGCGGCGTGTGCGGCCGCGGCGTAGCGGGCGACGTCGCCATCGGTCGTCAGCGGCCAGATGCCGACCAGGTGGTGCGGCACCCGGGCGCGGTCGGCGGCGGACGGCTGGTTCGAGAGCACGGGCAGGCCCGCGTAGAGCTGCATCGCGTCGGCCGACACGATCTCGCCGTCGAGCCGCTCGGCCAGGTCGAGCGCCACGGCGCTCTTGCCCGCCCCGGTCGCGCCGAAGACCGCGACCACCTTCACGCCGGGACGGCGACCTGCGCGGTGCCGCGCAAGGTCTGCGACGTGGCGGAGTCGATCCGCACCTGCACCAGCGCGCCCTCGGGCGCCGGCGGTGTGAACAGCACCGTCTTGTTGCCGCGCGAGCGGCCGCGCCCGAGCTCGGAGTCGGTGCGGCTCGTGCCCTCGACCAGCACCTCCTGGCGGGTGCCGACGAGCGCCTCGTTGCGGCGCCGGGCATGGTGCTGCACGCGCTCGACGAGCCGCTCGATGCGCTCGCGCTTGACCTCCTCCGGCACCTGGTCGTCCATGACGGCGGCCTCGGTGCCCGTCCGCGGCGAGTAGATGAACGTGAACGCGTGGTCGAAGCCGACCGCGTCGTACACCTCGATCGTCTCGGCGAAGTCGGCCTCGGTCTCGCCCGGGAAGCCGACGATCACGTCCGTCGTGAGCGCGATGTCCGGGATCGCGTCGCGGATGCGCTCGACCAGCGCCAGGTAGCGGTCACGGTCGTACGTGCGGCGCATGCGCTTGAGGATCTGCGAGGAGCCCGACTGCAGTGGCAGGTGCATGTGCTCGCACGCCACGCGGCACCCGGCCAGGGCGGCGATCACGTCGGCGCGCATATCCTTGGGGTGCGGCGACGTGTAGCGGACGCGCTCCAGGCCATCGATCCGGTCGAGCTCGCGGATCAGCTCGGCGAACGTCATCCGGTCGCCCACCGGCAGGTCACGCCCGTAGGAGTTGACGTTCTGACCGAGCAGCGTCAGCTCGCGCACGCCGTCCGCCGCGAGCCGGTGCGCCTCGCCGATCAGGTCCTGCCACGGCCGCGACTTCTCCCGGCCGCGGACGCTCGGCACGACGCAGTACGAGCACACCGAGTTGCAGCCCATCGAGATCTGCAGCCACGCCTGGTGCTGCCGTTCGCGCCGCATCGGCAGATCGCCGGCGAACTCGTCGAAGGTCGAGAAGTGGCCGCGCGGCAGCGAGCCGCCGGCACCGACGTAGTCGCCGAGCCGGGCGATCGCGCCGGGACCGAACGCGAAGTCGACGAACGGGTACTCCTCGAACAGCTCGTCCTTCATCGACTCGGACCAGCAGCCGCCGACGATGATCTGCTTGCCCGGGTCGCGCTGCTTTGCGGCGCGCGCGTTCATGAGGTGCTGCAGGAAGCGCCCGTCGGCCTTCTCGCGGATCGTGCAGGTGTTGAACACCAGCACGTCGGCCTCAGCGGCGGTCGGCGCCTCTCCGAGGCCGGACGACTCGAGGAGGCCCTTGATGCGCTCCGAGTCGTGCGCGTTCATCTGGCAGCCGTACGTGGTGACGTGATAGCGCCGCACGGCTCGAAGGATAGAGCGCCCGGGCTCGCGGCCCTACCGTCGCCGTCCGGCCACCGAGACGAGCGAACACGTGACGAGCACGGCGGACGTCACGTAGAGCGCGCCGTAGCCCAGCTGCGAGGCGATCAGGCCGAGCAGCGGCGCGCCGACGCCGAAGCCGAGGTCGAAGAAGCTCGAGTACGCGGCGAGGCCGGCGCCGCGCTGCGACGGCTCCACCGCGTCGACGACCAGCAGCGCGAGCGCGGGAAACAGCAGCGTCCAGCAGAAGCCGAACAGGATGCAGCCGAGCCAGACCGCCCACCACGTCGGTGCGACGGCGATCAGCGCCTGGCCGGAGCCGCCCAGTGCGACCGCGATCACCATCGTGCGGCGCGGGCCGAGCCGGTCGGGCAGCCCGCCGGCTACCAGGCGGCCGACCAGCGTGGCGAAGGCGAACAGCGCGATCGCGATGGCACCGCTGGTCTGGCCGAACCCGCGGTCGATGCACAGCAGCACCACGAAGCCGTTGATCGCCGCGATGCCGATGCCGGCCAGGCCGCCTCCGATGCCGGGCTTGACCGCCCCGGCCGGCAGCAGCTGCCGGCGGCCCTCATGCGCTGGCGGCTCGGGCGGCGCCGGCAGCCGGCTGACGACCAGGGCGCCGATCGCGGGCGGGACGGCCGCGAGAGCCCATACCGCGTTGAATCCGCCGAGCTCGTGCGCGACCTGCCCGAGCGGCGGGCCGATCGTGAAGCCGCTCCAGACGCACAGGCCGTACAGGCCGATCGCCCGGCCGCGGCGCTCCGGCGCGACCATGCCGATCACCCATACCAGGCCGCCGGTGTACACGCAGGCTTCGGCGGCGCCGTGCAGGACCCGCGCCGGCAGGAGGGTCAGGCTGGATCCCGCGAGCGGGTAGAGCGCGCCGGCCACGGTCGCCGCCAGCAGCGCGACGACGATCACGCTGCGCGGCCCGCGCCGGTCGATGACGCGGCCCGCGAGGGGCCGCGTCAGCAGCATGCCGACCGGCACCGCGCCGAGCACGATGCCGACGGTCACGTCGGAGCCGCCCAGCGTGCCCTTCACGTACACGGGCAGGACCGCGATCACGACGCCGATCGACAGGTACCCCGTCATCGCCGCAGCGATCAGCCCCGCGAACGTGCGGCGGGTCTGGGTGGCGGCGGCGACGGACAAGCGGGTTACTTGGCGAACTCGGTGGCCCGCGACTCGCGGATCACCGTGACCTTGATCTGCCCCGGATACTCGAGGCTCGCCTCGATCTCCTTCGCGATCTCATGCACGAGCAGCGTGGCGGCATCGTCGTCGATCTCCTCCGGCTTCACCATCACGCGCAGGTCGCGACCGGCCTGCATGGCGAAGCACTTCTCGACGCCCTTCTTGCCCATCGCGATCGCCTCGAGCGCCTCGAGGCGCTTCACGTAGTTCTCGAGGCTCTCGCCGCGGGCGCCCGGACGGGCGGCGGAGATGGCGTCGGCGGCCTGCACCAGCACCGCCTCGACCGTCTGCGGCTCGACGTCGAAGTGGTGCGCCTCGACGGCGTGGACGACCTCGGCGGACTCGCCGTGCTTCTTGCACAGCTGGCCGGAGATGATCGCGTGCGATCCCTCCACCTCGTGCGTGACGGCCTTGCCGATGTCGTGCAGCAGCGCCGCGCGACGCGCCGTCTTCTGGTCGGCGCCCATCTCGGCCGCCATCATCGCCGCCAGGTGCGCGCACTCCAGCGAGTGGCGCAGCACGTTCTGGCCGTACGACGTGCGGTAGTTGAGGCGCCCGAGCACCTTGATCAGCTCGGGGTGCAGGCCGGGCACGTTGGCCTCGAACGACGCCTGCTCGCCGGCCTGGACGATCTTCTCTTCGATCTCCGCCTTGGCCTGGTAGTACATCTCCTCGATCCGCGACGGATGGATGCGCCCGTCCTGGATCAGCTTCTCGAGCGTCAGCCGGCCGATCTCGCGGCGCACGCCGTCGAAGCCCGACAGGATCACCATGCCAGGCGTGTCGTCGATGATCACGTCGCAGCCGGTGATCGTCTCGAGCGCCCGGATGTTGCGGCCCTCGCGACCGATGATGCGGCCCTTCATATCGTCCGAGGCCAGCTCGACCATCGACACCGTGGTGGCGGCCGCGTGGCTGGCGGCCAACCTGCCGATGACGGTCGAGATGATGTTGCGGACGCGGCGGTCGGACTCCTGCTTGGCCTCCTCCTCGACGCGGCGGATCATCTTCGCCATGTCGTGGCGCGCTGCGTCCTCGGTCTCCTTGAGCAGCTGCTCGCGGGCCTGCATCTGGGTCATGCCGGACGCCCGCTCGAGCTCGCGCACGGCGGCGTCCTTGGTCGCCTTCAGCTCGTCCTGGAGCGTGCGGGCGTGGACCTCGCGGTCGTTGATGCCCTGCTCGCGCCGGGTCAGCTCGGCGCTCTTCTGATCGATCTGCTCGTCGCGCGAGCCGGCGCGCTCCTCGGCCCGCGCAACCTCACTGCGGCGCAGCTCGAGCTGCTCCTCGGTCTCCTGGCGCACGCGGAGCTGCAGCTCCTTGGCCTGGAGCTCGGCCTCCTTGCGAAGCGCGTCGGCGTCGCGCCGCGCGTCTTCGAGCAGCGACTCGGCCTTCAGGGTGTCGGCTTCGGCCCGCGCCCCGGTGAACTTCTTCTGCAGGAGGAATCCGACCGCTCCGCCTACGAGCAGCGCCGCCACGACGGCGACCGCAACCACGAGGACGTTCACGAAACCACCTCTTCCCCCCGCGCATGGGCGGGGTATGTCAGATCCGGCGCCCGACTCCAGCCGCGCGCCGGTGGGAAATCACGCTACGAAAGGCATTGCAAAGGAAAGCGGACGGTGCAGGACCGTCGGAAGAACCGGTGCAGCGTAGCGCGACCCCGTGGGTGCGGCAATCGTTACGAGCCGTCCAGCAAACCTTCGGCGACGTCCTCGCCGAAGCCGCGCGCTCCCAGACGGCGGGCGGCCGCGGCGCCGCTGCGGCCGCCGATGGCGCGCAGCGCCGCGTCGCGCACCAGATCGCGGTCGAGCGCCGCGATGGCGGTGTTCACGACCGCCTCCGGCACGCCGGCCGCGGCCAGGTCGTGCTCGATGCGGAGCGGGCCCCAGCCCCGCACCAGCCGGTGCTCGGCCAGCGCCGCCGCGTACCGCTCGTCGTCGACGTAGCCCATGCGCGCAAGGTCGTCGATGACCTCGGCGGCGACCTCGTCGTCGCCACCTCGCGCCAGCTTGCGGCGCAGCTCGTCACGGCCGTGCGCGCGCCGGGCGAGGAGCTCCCCCGCCCGGCGCATCGCGCGGTCTCGCTCATCACTCACGCCTTGACGGGCGCCTCGGCGGGCAGGTCGATGGGAGCCCGGCCGTTCGCGATCGCGTCGGCGACCTCGTCGGACGGCGGCGGCGCGGTGACGCCCGGGATGACGATCGACGGGTCGTCCTTCACGATCGCCTCGAGGATGCCCCGCAGTGTGTCGGGATGCTCCTTCAGGAACGCGACGGCGTTCGCGCGGCCCTGACCGAGCCGCGTGTCGTTGAACGAGAAGTACGAGCCGGACTTCTGCACGACCTTGTTCTCGAGCCCGACGTCGAGGACCGATCCCTCCCAGGAGATGCCCTCGCCGTAGATGATGTCGAACTCGGCCTGGCGGAACGGCGGCGCCATCTTGTTCTTGACGACCTTGACACGCACCCGGTTGCCGTACGCGTCGCCGCCGTCCTTGAGCGTCTCGATGCGGCGGATGTCGAGCCGGATCGACGCGTAGAACTTGAGCGCGCGGCCGCCGGGCGTGACCTCGGGTGAGCCGAACATGACGCCGATCTTCTCGCGCAGCTGGTTCGTGAACACGCAGACCGTGCCGGTGCGGTTGAGCCCGCCGGTGAGCTTGCGCAGCGCCTGGCTCATCAGCCGCGCCTGCAGGCCGCCCAACGAGTCGCCCATCTCGCCCTCGATCTCGGCCTTCGGCACCAGGGCCGCGACCGAGTCGATGGCGACGACGTCGATGGCGCCGGAGCGGACGAGCAGCTCGGCGATCTCGAGCGCCTGCTCGCCGTTGTCGGGCTGCGAGACCAGCAGCTCGTCGACGTTCACGCCGATGCGGCGCGCGTACGCCGGATCCATGGCGTGCTCGGCGTCGATGAACGCCGCGATCCCGCCCTGCTTCTGGGCCTCCGCGATGATGTGGTACACGAGCGTCGTCTTACCGGACGACTCGGGGCCGAAGATCTCGACCACCCGGCCGCGCGGGACACCGCCGATGCCGAGGCCGATGTCGAGCGACAGGCAGCCGGTCGAGATGGCGGCGGCCGGGACGTGCGAGTCGTCGCCGAGCTTCATGATCGAGCCCTTGCCGAACTGGCGCTCGATCTGGGTCAGGGCTGCGTCGAGCGCCTGAGTCCGTTGATCCATTCGTGGCCTCCTCCCCGCAGTGATGGCGAGGTGCGATTGCGATTGAGCGTTGTCGCCGGTCGCAGCAGCGGCCGGGACGTCAGTATAGGAACGACACCGGACAGACGTTCGTATCGGACAACTCCGACTCGGCGTCGATCTCAGGACTGCTGGAGCGCGATCCGCACCAGATGCAACGCGGCCGTGGCCGACCAGTCACGCACGTTCTCGCGCGGCCCCGGGAAGCGCCGCTCCAGCGGCCGATCGACCCCGTCCGCCGACACGTGGAGGTAGACCAGACCGACCGGCTTGGCCGCGGTGCCGCCGCCCGGGCCGGCGACGCCCGTCACCGAGACGGCCACGCCGGCGCCCGTTGCGCGACGCGCGCCCTCGGCCATCGCCTTCGCGACCTCGGGCGAGACCGAGCCATGCGCGGCGAGCAGCCCGGCGGGCACGCCGAGCAGCGCCTGCTTGACCTCGTTGGCGTAGGCGACGATGCCGCCGAGCAGCACGTCGGACGCACCCGGGACGCTCGCCAGGCGGGCCGCGACGAGGCCGGCGGTGCAGCTCTCGGCAGTCGCCAGCGTGCGCCTCTGCGTCCGCAGCGCCTCGAGCACGATCGCCTCGAGCGTGGCCGGGCCCTCGGAGAAGACCGCACGGCCGAAGCGCGTGCGGAAGCCGGTCGCCAGCTGCTCGGCCGCGTCCGCGGCGGCCTCGGGATGGCGGATCACGACCTCAATCTCGGCGCGTGAGGCGCAGATCGTCGTCTCGGTGCCGCCGGCGTCGCCTCCGAGGTCCTCGAACGCGTCGGCGATCGTCGACTCGGGCACGCCGTACAGGCGCAGCACCTTACGCGGTAGCCCACCCGCCAGCAGCGGCGCCACCAGCGGGCTCGCCACCGCGGCGGGCCACATGCGCGACAGCTCGACCGGCGGCCCGGGCAGGACGACGATCCGCTGGTCGCCGACCGGCATCACCATGCCGGGCGCGGTGCCGACGGGCGCCAGCACCTCGGCGCCGGCGGGCACGGTGGCCTGCTTGCGGTTACCGCGCTCGAAGCCGGACGGATCCACGCCGCGGACACGCGCGAACTCCGCCACGATCGCGTCGATCTGGGCGAGGGTCGGCTCGTCCAGCACCATCTCCACGCCTGCGACCCGGGCGACGCAGGCGACCGTGCGGTCGTCGTGCGTCGGGCCGAGGCCACCGGAGGTGAACACCAGGTCGACGCCGCTGGCGAGCAGCCCGGACAGCGCCGCGACGATCTCGGTCTCGCGATCGTCGACGGCGACGATGCGCTCCAGCCGCACGCCGAGTCCATCCAGGGCGCGGGCGATGAACGAGGAGTTGGTATCGACCGTCCGGCCGATCAGGATCTCCGACCCCGTGACGAGGACGGCCGCGCGCACCTGGGTCACTCGACGGCTTTGATCTGCTCGGTGTCGGGGTCGAGCCAGAAGACGTTCATGTTGTCGGGCGAGAACAGGTGCCGGTCGCCGACGACGAACGAGACGCCGCCCGCGTTGCCGACCTCGAACGTGTAGCCGCCCTCGACGCGCGGCAGCTTGACCTGGGCCAGCTTCGTGTCGGGATCGAGCGTGTCCGAGAACAGCACCCGGCCCTTCGTGCCCTCACCCTCATAGACCGTCACGTAGCACGCGCGCTCGGCGACGACGGTGACCTGGCCGGTCGCCGCCGTGGTCTCCGTCGTGGCGGCCGCGATGGTGGTAACCGTGAGCGCCGAGTTGCCGACTCCCGTCGACTGCGGCGCCGACGTCGCGGCCGGCAGCGGCGGCTGGCGCCCCGCGCTGCCCGGGTAGCTGGCGGCGGCGATCACCAGCACGGCGAGCGCGACGATGGCGACGATCGCGATCAGGATGATGTGCGACTCGCGCTTGCGGTTGCGGCGCTCGCGCGCGGTCGGGCGGCGGCGCGGGAAGACGTCGTCGTCGCGCGGGTCGAAGTGGCGCGAGTTGTACTCGTCGACGAACAGCTGCCCGTCCAGCCCGAGGTGGTGCGCGTACGAGCGCAGGAAGCCGCGGACGAACGTCGGCCCGGGCAGGACGTCGAAGTCCTCGTCCTCGAGCGCCCGCAGGTAGCGGGCGCGGATCTTGGTCTCGGCCTCGCACCGATCGAGGCCGAGCTGTCGGCGCTCACGCGCCTGGCGAAGTGTCGTCCCGATCTCGAACATTGCAGCCGCACTCCCCAAGGGGCGAGGTTGCCAGTGTACGCCGATCGCCTCGGCAACGACGCACGGGGAGGGTGAGCGACGGGATTCGAACCCGCGACCGCCGGGACCACAACCCGGTGCTCTACCGACTGAGCTACGCCCACCGTGCCGGCCGCGATGTACGGCCGTCTTCAGTATACGACGGCGGGCGGCCCGACCCGAACGATACGATTGGCCGCGTGGCAACGGTGTTGATCGTCGAGGATGATCCGGTCCTGCAGCAGGTCATGCGCAGGCACCTGACGGCGGCCGGGTTCGACGTCGAGGCGGTCGGCGACGGCGACCGGGCGCTGCGCAAGCTGCGGTTCGAGCGTCCGGACGTCGTGATCCTCGACCTGATGATCCCCGGCACCGACGGCTGGGCGCTGCTCGACCAGGTGCGCGCGGAGGGCGACACGACGCCGATCATCGTGCTGTCGGCGCGCTCCGCCGAGTTCGACAAGGTGCACGTCCTGGAGCGCGGCGCCGACGACTACATGACCAAACCGGCCTCGATGCGCGAGCTGGTCGCGCGCGTGAAGACCAACGTCCGGCGCGCGAAGATCGCGCCCTCCACCGCGGCGGACGAGGTCATCGACGTCGCCGGGCTGCGGGTCGATCCGATGCGCCAGCGCGCCGTGGTGCGGCTGGCCGGCGACGGCGACGGCCCCGACACGTGGACCGACGCGGCGCTGACGGTGAAGGAGTTCCGCCTCCTCTGGACGCTGGCGTGCTCGCCGGGGCGGGCGATGAGCCGCGACGAGCTGCAGCAGCGTGTCTGGGGCATCCCGTATCGGCCCCGCGATCGCTCCGTCGACGTCTGCGTGCGCAAGATCCGCGAGAAGATCGACGAGCGCGCCGACGCCACCACGTACATCCAGACCCACTACGGCATCGGCTACCGGTTCGAGCCGACGCCCCGCGTGCCGGCGTGACCGCGAACGTCCACGAGCCCGAGTGGGACGCCGAGATGGACCGCGCGCCGTACCGCTGGCAGCGCTCGCTGCTCGGCCGCCGCGCCGGGTCGGAGCGTCTCGGCGCGTCGCTGTTCGACGTCCCACCGGGTGGCGCGACGTTCCCGTTCCACGCCCACCACGGCAACGAGGAGCTGCTGGTGGTGCTGCGCGGCACGCCGTCGCTGCGCACGCCCGCAGGCGAGCGCACGCTGGCCGAGGGCGAGGTGGTCGCGTTCCCCGTCGGTCGCGCCGGCGCACACGCGATCACCAACCCGTCGGGCGCGACGGTGCGGATCATGCTCGTGTCGACCATGATCGCACCCGATATCAACGAGTTCCCCGACTCCGGCACGCTCTGGGCGCGCAGCTTCGCCCCCGGCTCGGTGCCGCCGGACGACGGCGTCACGGCCGTCGGCAAGGTCGGCGACTCGCTCGACCCGCTCGCCGGCGGCATCTGACGGCCCTACGCGGTCGCCGGCAAACGCTCCGGGGTGACCCGTGGCAGCGTCAGCCGCACCGTCGTGCCCGACCCGGGCCGCGAATCGGCCGCCACGCGCCCGCCGTGCGCCTCGACGATGTGCTTCACCACGGCGAGGCCGAGGCCCGTACCGGGGCCGGCCCGCGACGCCTCGGCCCGGTAGAAGCGCTCGAACACGTGCGGCAGGTGCTCGGGCGAGATGCCGACGCCCGTGTCGTGCACGGTGATCTCGACCTCGTCACCCGTCCGTTCCACGCCGACCGAGACGACGGCGTCGGCGCCGGCGTGCAGCAGGGCGTTGTCGAGCAGGTTGCCGAGCACGACCTCGAGCAGGCGCGGCGCGACCGGCACGCGCAGGCCCCGGGCCGCGACGAACCGCAAATCGCGGTTGCGCCAGCTACGCCTGGCGCGGCGGTCGGCGACGACGGCCTCGGCCGCGGCGCCGGCGTCGGTATGCTCGCCGGTCGCCGTCTCGCCGCGGTCGAGCGCGGCCAGCAGCAGCATCTCGTCGATCAGACCCCGCATCGCGTCGACCTCGACCTCGATCTGCACCACGAGGGTCTCGCGCTCCGCGTCGGTCTGCGGCAGCTCCAGCGTCTCGGCCAGGCCGAGGATGCGCGCCAGCGGCGTGCGCAGCTCGTGCGAGACGGCGGCCGAGAAGAGGCGCCGGGCCTCGCGGAAGTCGCCCGAGGCGGTGACGTCGACGAGCACGGCCAGCGCGCCGTCGACCTGCGCTCGCAGGTGCACCTCCCAGCGGCGCCGCACCGGCTCCTCGACGGTGATCTCGCGATCGACCACCGCGGTGCCGCCGAGCACCTCGTCGACCAGCGGACGCAGCGGCGCCGGTATCGACTCGTCCGGGAAGGCGGCCAGCGCCGCGCCGTTGGAGCGCCGGACGCTGCCGGTGCGGTCGAACTGGATCACCGGCGTCGGCGCCGCCTCGAGCAGCGCCTCCAGCGAGGCGAGCGTCGACTGCAGCTCCGTCCGCGGCACCCGCCCGGCCAGCTCCTGCTCGAGCGCGGCGTTGCGACGTCGTTCGCGGCGCACGGCGACGGCCGCGGCAACGATCACCGCCAGCAGGCCGATCACCAGCAGCACGGTCATGTATCCAGGATAGGGGGGGGCTCCCCCGGCCGACAACGCCTCACCGGTTCTTTACCGCCCGGTGTCCAGCGCGTTTCCCACAGCCGGGGAGCCACCGGGTACCTTGGTCCCGTGGCAAGCGTGCTCGTGATCGAGGACGACCCCGTGGTGGCCCGCGTGATGCTCCAGCATCTGCGCCATGCGGGGTTCGACGTCGAGTGGGTCGAGGACGGCGAGCGCGGCCTCACGAAGCTCCGGTACGAGCGTCCGGACGTCGCGGTGATCGACATGATGCTGCCGGGTCTCGACGGCTGGGCGGTGACGGAGACCGCCCGCCGCGAGCGCATCGGCACGCCGATCATCGCCGTCTCGGCCCGCGGCTCGGAGCACGACAAGGTGCACACGCTCGGCATCGGCGCCGACGACTACCTCGCGAAGCCCTTCGGCATGCGCGAGCTGGTGGCGCGCGTCCAGGCCGCGCTGCGCCGCTCCGGCGGGATGGCCGACGAGCGCGGTGCGACGGTCGAGGTCGAGGGCCTGCGCATCGAGCCCAACCAGCGGCGGGCGTTCCTGCAGGCAGGGCCCGCCGACTGGGTCGACGCGCTGCTGACGCCGACCGAGTTTCGGCTGCTGCTGGCCCTGGCCAGGGAGCAGGGCCGCGTGCTGACGCGCGACGAGCTGCAGCAGCGCGTCTGGGGAACCCGTCCGCGGCACCGCGACCGCACCGTCGACGTGTGCGTCCGCAAGCTCCGCGAGAAGCTCGACCGCCGGTCGCCCACGCACGACTACCTGCACACGCAGTACGGCGTCGGCTATCGCTTCGGCCCCGAGCCGAAGACCTCAGCGGCGAGCTGACGCAGCGAGCCACTGCAACGCAACGCGCTTCCCGCGCGTTTCCGCGCGCCTCCCATGTACGGGGTCAGACCCCGAAACGCGTCGTTCTGGGGTCTGACCCCAGAACGTTTCGCAGGCGGAAGGCGCGCGACTTGCCCGATGTGGCACGGGAATTGCCGGAGTTGGCACGGTACGCGCGGAGATGGCGCCGCGCGACACGGTTGCCGCGGGAAGCGTGACGCCGCCCGCGAGCCGGGGTGGCTCAGTGGCGCGCCGAGACGGCGTTCGGCGGCGTCGCCGCGCACACCGGCGCCGCCGAGCCGAGCGCCTGCGAGGTGGAGCGGGCCAGCGTCAGGTCGAACTGGAGCGTGACCGGGCCGCCGCGCGAGGCCGTCAGGCTGGTCATGCCGTTCTGCCCCGGCGCGATGCAGACGCCGACCGGGTCGCTCGCCCGCCAGAAGGGCGTGTACCGCACGCGCAGATCGTACGAGCCGGCGCTCGGCAGCCACAGCGACAGCGACGTGGCGTCGAAGCGGATCACCGACGGCTCGTCGTAGTCGGTCGCGGTCGGGCCGGTCGCGTGCGCCAGCGTCAGCAGCGGCGTCGGGTCGATCACCTGGTAGATGTCGACGTGCGGGTCGCGGTGCACGAAGCGCAGGAACGGCAGCGAGCCGCGCCCGAGCGCGAGCATCTCCGCCTCCTTGCGCGACGAGTAGTCAAGCTCGTCACGCGGCAGTACCACGTACTGCACGGCCAGCGACGAGATCCAGCGCTGGTAGTTGGCCGGATCGAGCGCGCCGTCGTAGAGCGGCAGGTTGATCGGGAAGTCGTCCTGGCGGAACCACCCACGGGTCAGCGGAATGTCGGCCTGCGCCAGGTGGTAGCTCTCCCAGTGGCCCCACGTCGACACCACCTCGACGCGGTGGTTGGGGTCGGCGTGCTCGGTCAGGTACTGCACCGCGCCGCTCCAGAACGAGGCCTTGTCGGCGCGCTCCTGCAAGCCGCCGTCGGTCATCCGGATGATCGGCACGGCCTGCGCGATGACGGCCACCGCGAGCACCACCAGCGCTCCGCGGCGCACCGGCTGCGGTCGCACCGCGTACGCGAGCAGCAGCAGCGCCGCCGCCCAGTAGTCGGCCACTCGCTCGAAGTTGCCGCCGACGCCGCTCGGGAAGAACCAGACCAGGATCGCCGCCACGCCATAGGCGATGAAGATGCCCCGCAGCAGCGGCACGGAGCGGGCCGCGACGAGCCCGACGCCGACGAACATCAGCAGCCAGGCCAGGTCGCCGAGCCCGAACGGGAACCGCCCCTCGACGGGGAACAGCCGCAGCACCAGCACCTCGACCGCAGACAGCAGCATCAGGCCGGCGATCGCCACGCGGGCGCGCGGCCGGCGGAACAGCTGACGGCCGGCACCGATCGCGAGGCCCGCAAGCACCACCGTCAGCAGCAAGAAGGACAGCGGACTGGTGAGCGCCGTCAGCGCCGCCACGCCCAGCGCCATGATGGCGTGGTGGCGGATGAGCAGCAGGATGGCGCCCATCGCGAAGGCCGAGCCGAGCATGAACGGGTACTGGCCGGCGACGAGCGTGGCGGGCCACGAGATGGCGAAGGCCAGCGCCGGCCACCACGGGCCGCGGCGCACCGGCACGCTCTGCACGATCATCGCGAACACCGCTGTGCCGGCGCTGAGGCTGGCCAGCACCACCGTCCCGATCCCGGCGATCGCCGCCATCGGGTAGAACAGGATCGAGTAGTTGAGGAGCTCGTACCGGCCCGCGTACCAGTAGTTGTTCCAGACCCGCCAGCCGTGCTGCTCGAACTGCGCCGTGTGGTACACGTGGGCCGCGCGATCGACCCCCGGCGGGCCGAAGAAGTACAGGATCGTGCCGACCGAGAGGGTCAGCAGCGCACATGCCAGCGGCAACCTGACTGGAGCCGGCAACCGGCGACGCCGAACGGCGTCGAGGGCCGGGGCGAGCTTGCGGACACGCGCAGGCCTGAGCTGGAGGGTCGACACGCCTGGTGAAGGTTACCCGGCGGCGCGCGGGTCCAACCTTCAGATCAGGTTGCGCTTCCCCCCTGCGACGTGGTGAAATCGACCCGCTCGGCCGTGACGACGTACACGGCCTGCTCGGCGATCTTGACGGCGTGGTCGGCGATCCGCTCGGCACAGCGGGCCAGGAAGATCGACCGCGTCGACCACTCCCCCGGCCCGCGCTCGAGCGTTGCGAGCACCAGCGCGCCGGTCTCGCGGTCGACCAGCTCGTCCATGTCGGGAAGGCCGCGAGCGGCCGCCACGTCGCGCAGCGCGAAGGCGTCGAGCGCCGCCCGGGTCATGTCGGCGCCTCGCAGCAGCGCGGGCTCCAGACGCTCGCTGATGTCGGCCGGTGTCGGCTCGCCCTCGATCGGCGCGGCCAGGCGACCGATGCGCGCGCAGTTGTGGCTCATCCGCTCCACGTGCGCGTTCGTCTGCAGCACGCCGAGCACGATCCGCAGGTCCGTGGCGACCGGCGCCTGGCGCGCAATCAGCGTCTCGACGTCGCGCTCGATCTGGCGGTACAGCCCGTCGACGCGGTCGTCGAGGCCGGCCAGGTACTCGAGCACGCCCGGCTCCCAGTCCTGCAGCGCCACGAGCGCGCCGTGGATGGCCTGCACCGTGATGGTGCCGGCCTCCTGCAGCTCGCTCTCGAGCGTGGCCAGCTCGGCGTCGAACTCGGGCCTCATCCGAACCGTCCCGTGACATAGGCCTCGGTGCGCTGGTCAGACGGGTTGGTGAACATCCGCGTCGTCTCGTCGTACTCGACGAGCACGCCCGTGCGGCGCCCCTCCTCGCCCACCTCGACCGAGAAGAAGGCCGTCATGTCGGCCACGCGCGCGGCCTGCTGCATGTTGTGGGTGACGACGATCACCGTGAACTCCTTCTTCAGCTCGACCATCAACTCCTCGATCTTCGCCGTTGCGATCGGGTCGAGCGCCGAGCAGGGCTCGTCCATCAGCAGCACCTCCGGGTCGGTGGCGAGCGCCCGGGCGATGCAGAGCCGCTGCTGCTGGCCGCCGGAGAGCGACAGCGCCGGCAGCTTCAGGCGGTCCTTCACCTCGTCCCAGATGGCGGCGCGGCGCAGGGCCGTCTCGACTCGCTCGTCCATGTCGTCCTTCATGCCCAGCACGCGCGGGCCGAACGCCGTGTTGTCGTAGATCGACTTCGGAAACGGGTTCGGCTTTTGGAACACCATGCCGATGCGCTTGCGCACCTCGACCGGGTCGACCGTCGTGGCGTACAGATCCTGGCCGTGGTACTGGACGTCGCCGCCGACCCGCGCCGACGGGATCAGGTCGTTCATCCGGTTCAGGCAGCGCAGCAACGTCGACTTGCCGCACCCGGACGGGCCGATAAAGGCCGTCACGAAACTCCGGTAGATGTCGAGATTCACGTCCTTCAGCGCGAGGTGCGTGCCGTAGTGCACCGAGCAGTCGCGGATGCCGAAGACGACCTCGCGGTTGGCGACGGGCGGCAGAGTGGCTGGCGACGCGGCATGTGATGTCGCTCCGACCGTGATCGGTGCGGCGGTCGTATTCAAGTCGGGTTCACCACATTCTCGGGAGCTCGTCGTGGAACGGAATCTCAGGCACCCTCATCGTCGTCAGCATGCCAGCTCGGAACCACGCATCGGCGCTTCGACAGACCGAGACCGTTCCGTGAGCCTATCGTGCCGGCGTCCACATCGCGAGTCGCATTCGGCCTCGCACACGACAGGGTTCCCGGACGGGAGCACGAACGGGGCTGTGCGGTGGATAGGGCCTGGTGAAAAACCGGTGAGGCCGCGTCCGGACGCGCGAAACGCCTGCAAGACAAAGGATAGACTCTCCCTGTGCACCTCTACCTCGTCCGCCACGCCACCGCCGAAGACCGCACCGACGGTCTCGACCATCCCGAGCGGGCGCTCACGGACGACGGACACCGCGAGTCGGCGCTCGCCGCCCGGGCGCTGGCCATCATGGGCATCGAGCCCGACGCGGTCGTGACGAGCCCGTACCGGCGCGCCGTCGAGACCGCCCGCCCGATCTCCTCGGTGCTCGACGCGCCGCTGATCGAGGACCGCCGGCTCGAGCCCGGGTTCACGCCGGCCGAGTTCTCCGCCCTCTGGGATCGCCACGGCGAGGCCCGCAGCCTGATCCTGGTCGGCCACGAGCCCGACCTGTCGGAGCTGATCTCCTACCTGACGGGCGCGAAGGTGCGGATGCCGAAGTCGGGCATCGCCCGGGTCGAGGCCACCACCGTGCGCAGCCGCGGCGAGCTGAACTGGCTGCTGCGCCCGAAGCAGCTGCGGCTGATCGCGTCGGCGCGGGTGACGGCCTGATGGCGCGCGTCGCCCGCGGCCGGCCGAAGCCGCCCTCCACCGACGACCTGTCGCTGTACCTCAACCGCGAGCTGTCCTGGGTGGAGTTCAACCACCGGGTGCTGCAGCTGGCGGCCGATCCGGCCACGCCGCTGCTCGAGCGGCTGCGCTTCTACGCCATCTACGCGAACAACCTGGACGAGTTCTTCATGGTCCGCGTCGCCGGACTCGTCGACCATTCGTCGGCCGGCACGGCGCCCTCCGACGGCCGCGAGCCGGACGAGGTGCTGCACGAGATCGCCGACCGGGTGCGCGCGCTCGAGGCCGAGCTGGAGTCGAACCTGCACGACTCGCTCCTGCCGTCGCTCGCTGCCGAGGGCCTCCGCGTACTCACGCTGGCCGAGTGCACGGCCGCCGAGCGGCGCCGTCTGACCGAGATGTTCGAGCAGGAGATCTTCCCCGTCCTGACCCCGCTCGCGGTCGGCCCGGGACGGCCGTTCCCGTACATCTCCAACCTCTCGCTGTCGCTCGGCGTGTTCGTGGTCGACCCGCCCACCGGCGAGCAGCGGTTCGCGCGCGTGAAGGTGCCGGAGGTGCTGCCTCGGTTCCTCGCGTTGGAGCGCGGCCACCGCTACGTCGCGCTCGAGGACGTGATCGCCGACAACCTGCACCGCCTGTTCCCCGGCATGGAGTTCACGGAGCACGCGACGTTCCGCGTCACGCGCGACGCCGACTACGACATCTCGGAGGCCGCCGAGGACCTGCTCGAGGCCGTCGAG
Organism: Gaiellales bacterium; assembly: GCA_046598415.1. GTDB lineage: Bacteria > Actinomycetota > Thermoleophilia > Gaiellales > F1-60-MAGs149 > VFJZ01. The sequence continues at coordinate 10,580 of JBKJIG010000017.1, read as the reverse complement.
CAGGAGCTGCACGCGCGCCGCTTCGGCGACGTCGTCCGGCTCGAGGTCGAGGCCACCATGTCGGACGAGATGCGCAGCGTCATCGTCACCGCCCTGCGCGTGCATCCCGACCACGTTTACCGCGCCCGCCGGCCGCTCGACCTGGCCGACTTCTTCCCGCTCGCGTCGCTCGACCGTCCCGACCTGCACTACCGGCCGTGGACGCCGCAGACGCAGCCACGGCTGAACGCCGACTCGCAGAACGTCGACATGTTCGCCGAGATCCGCCGCGGCGACATCCTCGTCCACCACCCCTACGACGCGTTCGGCACGTCGGTCGAGCGCTTCATCGAACAGGCCGTCGACGACCCCGACGTGCTCGCCATCAAGCACACCATCTACCGCACGTCCGGCGACTCGCCGATCGTGCCGGCCCTGGTGCGCGCGGCCGAGCAGGGCAAGCAGGCCGTCGCGATGGTCGAGGTGACGGCGCGGTTCGACGAGGAGCGCAATATCCGGTGGGCGCGCTCGCTGGAGCGCGCCGGCGTGCACGTGGTCTACGGCCTGGCGGGCCTGAAGACCCACTGCAAGCTGGCGATGGTCGTGCGGCGCGAGGAAGGCGTCGCGCGGCGCTACGTCCACATCGGCACCGGCAACTATCACCCGTCCACCGCGCGGCTGTACTCCGACCTCGGCCTGTTCACGTGTCGCGAGGACGTCACCGCCGACGTCTCCGACCTGTTCAACCACCTGACCGGCTTCGGACGCCCGCAGGCGTACCGCAAGCTGTGGGTGGCGCCGCAGGAGCTGCGCCAGCGCCTCGTCGACGAGATCTGGCGGTGCTGCCTCGAGCACGATCCCGACCACCCGGCGCGGATGGTCCTGAAGTGCAACGGGCTGGTCGACCGCGGCGTCATCGCGGAGCTGTACCGGGCGTCCCAGGCCGGCGTGCAGATCGACCTCATCATCCGCGGCATCTGCTGCCTGAAGCCGGGCGTGCCGGGCCTCTCCGACAACATCCGCGTGATCTCGATCCTGGGCCGGTTCCTGGAGCACTCGCGCATCTACTCCTTCCGCACGGCGCAGGCCGAAACGACGTACATCGGCTCCGCCGATCTGATGCCGCGCAACATCGACGCGCGCATCGAGGTGATCACGCCGGTCGACGACCCGTACCTCGTGGCCGAGATCGATGCCGCCCTCGACCTGATGCTGGCCGACACGGCTGGCTGCTGGTGGCTCGACGCCGACGGCCACTGGCATCGCCGCCGGCCCGTCGAGGGCGACGTGCCGTTCTCGAGCCAGGCGGCGCTGATGGAGCGCGCCGTCGCGGTCGCCGACGGCGAGGCGCGCGGTGATCGCCGCGAGGCCGCCGCCGAGCGCCGTCTCGTCCGCCGGCCGCAGCCCGGAAAGCCAGGTGCTCACGCGACCGGTGCGACCTGATGGCGAAGGCCCGCCGCGTCCGGATCGATCCCGACGCGCCCTTCGCCGATGCAGCGACCCAGACCCTGAAGGTGCGCGGGCCCGAGCTGCTGCAGTACCGGGAGGGCACGCTCGACGGCTCCGACATCGAGCAGCTGCACTCGATGCGGGTCGCCTCGCGCCGGCTGCGCGCCGCCCTCGAGGTGTACGCCGACTGCTGGCCGAAGAAGCGCCACCGGAAGCTGCTGCATCTGGTCAAGGAGACCGCCGACGCCCTGTCGGAGGCCCGTGACCTCGATGTGCAGATCGACTACCTGTCGGGGTACCGCGAGCACGTGCCGGCGGCCGACCGGGCCGGTATCGACAGCCTGATCGCCCTGTTGCGCGCCCGTCGGGCCGAGGCCGACACGCACCTCGCCCCCGCGCTCGCCCGGCTCGACGAGGCGGACTTCGCAGGCCAGGTGGAGCGGCTGGTGGAGTCCGCCCCGTGAAACCCCGGCCGGTCGACGGGCTCGATCCCGCCGGCCCGTTCCACGAGAACGCCGCGCGCATCGTCCGCACCCGCCTGGACGAGCTGTACGCGTTCGACCCGGCGATCCGCGACCCGGCGAACGTGACGGAGCTGCACGACATGCGCATCGCGGCGAAGCGGCTGCGCTACGTGCTCGAGATCGTCGGGTTCGCCTTCGGACCGCCGGGCAAGCAGCTCCAGAAGGAGGCCACCTGGCTGCAGGAGGTGCTCGGCGAGGTGCATGACTGCGACGTGCTGATCCCGCTTGTCGACGCGCATGTGGCCAGCCTGCGGGATGTCGACCGGGACCACCTGCTGGCCTACGGCGGCGACCCCGCCGCCCTCGCCACCTCGCCCAACCGCACGCGCTACCGCGGGCTCCAGGGGCTGGTGGCGTTCTCGGAGGCCCGCCGGCAGCTGCGCTACGCCGAGTTCGTCGAACACTGGGACCGGCTGCTCGCCTCGCAGTTCCGCGAGCGCGTCGAGACGGCGCTCGTCTGAAGCCTTCGGGCTACGCTCGTCCCCATGACGTCCCCGCACATGACCCCCGACCAGTTCCGCCGGGTCGGGCACGAGCTGATCGAGTGGGTCGCCTCCTACATGGAGCGGGTCGAAGAGCTGCCCGTGATGCCCGACGTGCAGCCCGGCGACGTCCGCGCGATGCTGCCCGCGGCGGCGCCCGAGCAGGGCGAGGGCTGGGATGCGATCGTGGCCGACCTCGACCGCATCGTCGTACCCGCCACCACGCACTGGCAGCACCCGGGCTGGTACGCGTACTTCCCGGCCAACGGCAGCGGCCCGAGCATCCTCGGCGAGCTGGTCGCGGCGGGTCTCGGCATGCAGGGGATGCTGTGGTCGACCGGGCCGGTCTGCACCGAGCTCGAGACGCACGTCATGGACTGGCTGGTCGAGCTGCTCGACCTCCCCTCCCACTTCCTGTCCAGCAGCGCCGGCGGCGGCGTCATCCAGCACTCGGCGTCCGACGCCGTGCTGTGCGCGATCGTGGCGGCGCGCGAGCAGGCCGGCCGCGACGGCGGAGAGCTGGTCGCGTACTGCTCGACGCAGACCCACTCCTCGGTGGAGAAGGACCTGCGCGTCGCCGGCATCGCGCACCTGCGGACGATCGCCGTCAACGATGCGTACGCCATGCGCCCCGACGAGCTCGCCCGCCACATCGCCGCCGATCGCGCCGCAGGCCTGCGGCCGTTCTTCTGCTGCGCCTCGCTCGGCACCACCTCGTCCCTGGCGTTCGACCCGGTGCGGGCGATCGGCGAGATCTGCCGCGACGCCGGCCTCTGGTTGCACGTCGACGCCGCGATGGCCGGCGTGGCCGCCATCTGCCCCGAGCACCGGTGGCTCAACGACGGCGTCGAGCTGGCCTCGAGCTACGCCACCAACGCCCACAAGTGGCTGTTCACGAACTTCGACTGCGACCTGTTCTGGGTGGCCGACCGGCAGGCGCTGATCTCGGCGCTGTCGATCCTGCCCGAGTACCTGCGCAACGCGGCGTCGGAGAGCGGCGCGGTGATCGACTACCGCGACTGGCACGTGCCGCTCGGCCGCCGGTTCCGCTCGCTGAAGCTGTGGTTCGTGCTGCGCCACTACGGCGCCGAGGGGCTGCGCGCGGCGCTGCGCGAGGACGTCGAGCTGGCACAGGAGCTGGCCGCCCGCGTCGTGGCGGATCCACGCCTGCAGCTAGCGGCGCCGGCGCCCCTGTCGCTGGTGTGCCTGCAGCACCGCGACGGCGATGAGGCGACCAGGGCGCTGATGGAGGCCGTGAACGCCGACGGCGGCGTGTTCCTGACGCACACGGTGCTCGGCGGCCGCTACACCGTCCGCATCTCGATCGGCACCCTCGCGACCGAGCGCCGCCACGTCGACCGGCTCTGGGAGCTGATCGACGACGCCGCCGGGTAGCATGGGTTGCAGGCGCCCGTAGCTCAGTGGATAGAGCGAGCGGTTTCTACCCGCAAGGTCGGGGGTTCGAATCCTCCCGGGCGCGTCATCCCGCCGCCCTCGCACCATCGCCGGGCACCGGCCGATTCGTGTCCGGATACCGGGTGTAGCCGCCCCGTGACCCAGTTCTTTACCGACGCACTTCCACTTGAAGACCCATCCCGGGCGGCGAGCGTCGGAAGATACTCCCCATGAACGAGAGAATCCCTGGCCGCGCTCGGGCCAAATATGCGGCACTGTCCATCGCAACGGTCGTCGCGTTGACCGCAGCTGGCTGCGGCGGTTCAGGCAACTCGTCGACGTCGGCTGCCGACACCGCTGCAGCGGCCGGCTCGACCGGCGCCGCCGGTGCCGGCAAGGTCGGTGGCACGATCACCGGCGCCGGGTCGTCGTTCGCCGCGCCGCTCTACCAGCAGGCGGGCGCCGACTTCAAGTCGTCCGCCGGCGTCAGCGTCAACTACCAGCCGGTCGGCTCCGGCGCGGGCATCGCCCAGTTCACCGCAGGCACCGTCGACTTCGGCGGCACCGACTCCGCCATGAGCGACGACGAGATGGCCGCCGCGAAGGCCACCGGCGATCCGGTGCACATCCCGATCGCCTATGGCGCGATCACCGTCGCGTACAACGTCAGCGGCCTCGATACCGGCCTGCAGCTCGACGGCCCCACCCTCGCCAACATCTTCCTCGGCAAGATCACCAAGTGGAACGATCCGGCCATCGCCGCCCTCAACTCGGGCGTGACGCTGCCCGACACGGTGATCACCATCGTCCATCGCTCCGACGGCTCGGGCTCCACTGCCCAGTTCACGCAGTATCTGACCGAGACCAGTCCCGACTGGGCCGCCGGCCCCGGAAAGGGCAAGGAAGTCAAGTGGCCCGTCGGCACGGGCGGCAAGGGCAACGATGGCGTCGCCGCCGCCGTGAAGCAGACCGACGGCTCGATCGGCTACCTGGAGCTGGCGTACGTGTTGGCAAACAGCTTCTCCGTCGCGAAGGTCAAGAACCAGTCGGGCGCGTTCGTCCCGCCGACGCTCGAGTCCACGTCCGCGGCGAGCGACGGCGTCGATGTGCCCGCCGACCTCCGGTTCAGCGCCATCAACAGCCCGAACCCCACCGCCTACCCGATCGCGTCGGCGACGTTCGCCCTCGTGTACCAGGATCTCTGCAAGGCGAACAAGTCGATCGACCAGGCGACCACGATCAAGGCCTGGTTCACGTACCTGCTCGGTCCCGCCCAAAAGACCGCCTCCAAGCTCTCGTACGCCCCGCTGCCAGCCGATCTCCAGGCCAAGGCAAGCGACGTCGTCAACGGGCTCCTCTGCAACGGCGCGCCGATCGGCTGACCGGCTCTCTCCCGAGCCGATCGAACTGACATGGCCGCTGAACCCCTCCCGCGCACCGCCGATCGCCCCTCCCTGGGGCGATCGGCTCGCGCCCGTCTGCCAGATCAGATCCTCCGCTGGACGCTAACCGGGCTCGCCGGCGGCGTGATCGTGCTGATCGGCTTCTTCTTCGTCCGCCTGTACTTCGAGGCGCACGACGCATTCACGCAGTTCGGCTACATCGGCTTCGCGTTCCGCAACAACTGGGATCCCTCCTCGCTGATCTTCGAGGCCGGCGCCCTGATGGTCGGTACCCTGATCACCTCCGTGATCGCGCTCGTGCTCGGCGTTCCCGTCGCCGTCGCCGCCGCGCTGTTCACGACGGAGCTCTGCCCGCGCCGCGTGCGTGGCATCCTGACGCTTCTCGTCGAGCTGCTGGCGGCCGTCCCCAGCATCGTCTACGGGCTCTGGGGTATCTTCTTCCTGATCCCCAGGCTGCGCCCCGCGGAGCAGTGGTTCGCCGACACCTTCTCGTTCATCCCGTTCGTGGGCGGCAACGTGGCCGGGCCGAACTATTTCATCGCCGGACTCGTGCTGGCGATCATGATCGTGCCGATCGTCTCGTCGATCAGCCGCGAGGTGCTGGCCACGGTCCCGGCCGACCAGAAGGCGGCTGCCTACGCGCTCGGAACCACCCGCTGGGAGATGATCCGGCTCACCGTCCTGCCATACGCCCGGGCCGGCATCACCGGCGCCGCGCTGCTGGGCCTCGGGCGGGCGATCGGCGAGACCATCGCCGTCACCCTCGTGATCGGCGATGCGCCACGGATCGGCAGTCAGGTCTTCGACCAGGGCTACACCCTCGCTGCGGTGATCGCGAACGAGTTCGGCGAGGCGGCATCGGTGCCGCTGCACCGCGCCTCGCTGATCGCCGCCGGCCTGGTGCTGTTCGTGCTGACCCTCTTCGTCAACCTGATCGCCCGCTACCTCGTCGTCCGCAGCGAGCGAGCGGCCGCCTCGGGTGGCCGGACGACGAAGGCGACCGCCCCGGCGGCGGCCGTGGAGACCGCGTCATGAGCATGTTCCAGCCCGTCAGCCGCCGCCGCCGGATCAGCAACCGCGCGTCGGAGATCGTCCTCGGCGGAGCCACGCTGCTTGCTCTCGTGCCGCTGGTGCTCGTGCTGTGGCTGCTGGTCAATCGCGGGCTCGGCACGTGGAGCTGGGCGTTCTTTTCGAAGGACCCAACGGGATCGTTCCTCGGCGATCCGGGCGGGATCCGCAGTGCCATCCTCGGCTCGGTCGAGATGGTGCTGATCGCCTCGCTGATCGCGATCCCGCTCGGCGTCGCCGTCGCCGTCTACCTCGTGGAGTACGGCATGCGCACGACCTTCGCCAACGTCGTCCGCTACTTCGTCGACGTGATGACCGGCGTGCCGAGTATCGTGTTCGGCCTCTTCATCTACATCACGCTGGTCTTGAGCGGTGCGCTCGGCACGTTCGCCGCCTGGAAGGGATCGGTAGCGCTCGCGCTGCTGATGCTGCCCGTGGTCACGCGAGCCGGCGAGGTGATCCTGAACCTCGTCCCCGACAACCTCCGCGAGGCGGCCCTGGCGCTCGGCGCGCCGCGTTGGCGCGTCGTGTTCGGCGTGGTCCTGCCGGCTGCCCTGCCGGGTCTCGTGACGGGCTCGTTGCTGGCCGTCTCACGCGCGGCCGGCGAGACGGCTCCCCTGCTGTTCACGGCCTTCGCCGCGCAGGAGCTGACGTTCTCCCCCGGTGGCGCCATGAACTCGCTGCCGATCCAGATCTTCAACGATGCGCAGAACCCGAATCCCGCCCTTGTGGCACGTGCATGGGGGGCGGCACTGACGCTCGTCGTGCTGGTGTGCCTGACGAACCTCGCCGCGCGGGCACTCTCGCGGCGGTCGAGCAGCGCGCCATGACAACCCGATCGCAAGGAACCACGACATGAGTGATCCGCTGACCGGGACCGTCCGACCTGCGACGATCGTTTCCAGCCTCGCGTCCATCGCGCAGACCGCCACGGCCGACGGTCCGACGTCGCACGCGGTCGTGCTCCACGCTGACGGGGTGACGGTCCACTACGGTGCGTCGCTCGCGCTGCGCGCTGTGTCGATGGAGATCCGGCGCAACGCCGTGACGGCGTTGATCGGTCCCTCCGGCTGCGGCAAGAGCACGTTCCTGCGCTGCTTCAACCGCACCAACGACCTGATCGACGGCGCCAGCGTCGGCGGCCGGATCCTCTACCACGGCGAGGACCTGTACGCGCCCCACGTCAGTCCGGTCGAGGTGCGCACTAGGATCGGCATGGTGTTCCAGAAGCCGAACCCGTTCCCGAAGTCGATCTTCGACAACGTCGCCTTCGGCCCCCGCATCCTCGGCCGCACGAGGGACCTCGACGACACGGTCGAGTCGATGCTGCGCAAGGCCGCGCTCTGGGACGAGGTAAAGGACCGGCTGCGTGCGAGCGCGCTCGGCCTGTCGGGCGGGCAGCAGCAGCGCCTCTGCATCGCCCGGGCCCTCGCGACGCAGCCGGACGTGCTGCTGATGGACGAACCGGCGTCGGCGCTCGACCCGATCTCGACCGCCGCAATCGAGGATCTGATGCTGCAGTTGAAGGCCGAGTACAGCGTCGTCATCGTCACCCATAACATGCAGCAGGCGGCCCGCGTGGCCGACATGACGGCGTTCTTCAGCGTCGACGTCGGCGACGATGGGAACCGCACCGGGACCCTGGTCGAGTACGACCGCACGGACACCATCTTCACGCGTCCCAGCGACGAGCGCACGGAGGCGTACGTCACCGGCCGGTTCGGGTAGAGGCGATGACCGACGCGGCCAGCAGGCCGGGTCAGATGCGGGACGCCTTCCGGGTCGAGCTGGCCGCTCTGGAAGCACGCATGCAGGAGCACGGGGCGATCGTCGCCGACGCCCTCGAGGCAGCCGTGGAGACGCTCATCGTCCACGAGCGCGAGGTCGTCGACGGCATCGTCACGCTCGATCTGGCCGCCGACCAGCGGTACCTGTCCGTCGAGGAGCTGTGCGTGCTCGTGATCGCACGCCAGGCACCGGTCGCGCGCGACCTCCGCGTCGTGCTCGGCGCGCTCCACGTGAACCAGCATCTCAAGCGGATGATGCGCAACGCGGTCCGGATCGCGACGTACGCGGAGCCGATGTCGGACGAGCCGATCGACGGGTTCCTGATCGACGCACTGCACACGATCGGAACCCGCACGACGGCGATGACGCGGAATGCGCTGGCCGCCTTCGCAGCGCGCGATCTGGAGGCGGCGCGGACCTTGCACGACGACGATGACCGCGTCGACGTCGATCTCCACCGAGCGCTCGAGCGGATCCTCGAGCTCGATCACGCGGACGACAGGAGCCGGGAGCGGGCAATGCGGTCGATCTTCGTGGCCCGGGCCCTGGAACGCTCCGGCGACCATGCCGTCGCGATCGCCGATCAGACGGCCTACATCGTGACCGGCAACCTGCGTCCGCTGCGGTCGGACCGGGCCGAGCGAGGCTGACCGCGAGGGCAATACCCGCGCAGCCCGCCCATCGCTTCTGCGCGTAACGTGGGGGGTTCGAATCCTCCCGGGCGCGTCACGTGCGGGACGTGCGGACGGCGGGCTCCGGCACCGCCACCAGCTGACCTCCCGAGCAGTCGCGAGCCGCGACGACGCGCCGCTGGTTCGTGATGCCGAGCACGCCCGCGACGCCGCCGGCGGCCATCAGCACGGCGCAGATCACGACCACCTGGTGGAACGCGCGCACCGACTCGTCGTTCGGCGCGAAGGTGTCGCCGACGAGCGTGCCGGCCGCGACCAGCCCCACGACCGAGATGCCGATCAGTCCGGCCACCCGCGCCAGGGCGTTGTTGATCGCCGAGGCGATGCCGGCGTCGTGCTCGTCGGCGTCGGAGAGCACCGTGGCCACCAGCGGCGCGACGGTGAGGGCCAGGCCGACGGCGAACAGCAGCAGGGCCGGGAGCAGGTCGGACGCGTAGGACACCTCCTGCCCGGTACGCAGCAACAGCAGGACGCCGGTGGCGGCGACGAGCGGGCCGCCGCCCATGAACCAGCGCGGCCCGAAGTGGTCGGCGAGCTTCCCGAACTGCCGCGACAGCGCGAACATGACGAGCGTGACCGGCACGGTCGCCAGCCCGCTCTCGAAGGCGGTGTAGCCGGCGACCTGCTGCAGGTAGATGACCAGGAAGAAGAAGAACACCGAGAGCCCCCCGTAGAGCGTGAACGTCTCGAGGTTGCCGACCGCGAAGTTGCGACGGGAGAAGAGGTCGAGCCGCAGCATCGGTTCCTTCGCCCGGCGCTCGTACGCCAGGAACGCGGCGAAGGCGACTGCGCCGGCTCCGAGCGGCACGAGGATCGCCGGGCTGCTCCAGCCGTAGCGCGGCTGCTCGATGAGGGCGAACACCATGCCGCCGAGGCCCGCGACGCAGAGACCGGCGCCGGCGACATCGATCTGCCGTCCGGCCAGGCGCGGGGCCGGCGGGATCGCGACCCTGATCAGCAGCAGCGTCGCGAGGACGACGGGCACGTTCAGCGCGAAGATCCAGCGCCACGACACCTGGTCGACGATCACGCCGCCCGCCAGCGGGCCGGCGATCGACGCGATCCCGCCCCACGCCGTCCACGAACCGATCGCCGCACCGCGCTCATCCGGGGCGAACGCGGCGATGATGACCGCGAGCGAGCTCGGCGTCAGGAGCGCGCCGGCCGCGCCCTGCAGCGCCCGCGCTGCGATCAGCGCCTCGATGGTCGGCGCCAGGGCGCAGGCGATCGACAGGACGCCGAATGCGGCGACGCCGAGGGTGAAGATGCGGCGCTCGCCGTAGATGTCGCCGAGCGAGCCGCCGACGAGGATCAGCGACGCCAGCGCCAGCAGGTAGGCGTTCGACACCCACTGCTGGCCGGACAGACCACCGCCGAGGTCGCGTTCGATCGCCGGCAGCGCCACGTTGACGATCGAGGCGTCGATTGACGCGACGGCCGATCCAGCGATCGCCGCCATCAGCGTGAGGTGCTGCCGCCGGGTCATGCGTGCAGATCATGCCCGACCGCGTGACCGCGAGCGAGCGCGCCCGGATCGAACTCCCGGCCGGTGTCCAGGTAGCGCTAGGCGGCGGCGAACGTGAGTTCGGGCGCTGCGATCGCAGCGTCGACCTGCGCCGTCGGATGCGGGTCGAGCGGGCCCCAGATCACGTACTCGCCGAGCAGCTCGACGACGTCGGACGGGGTCGCGTCGCGGCGCTCATGCAAGAGCCGCGCCACGATGGCGCGCATGGCCTGGTCCTCGGCGATCCGGTTGGTCACCGACATGGCGCCACCCTAAGACCGTGCGTGCCCCGCCCG
>JBKJIG010000019.1:0-25194 GCA_046598415.1 Gaiellales bacterium | reverse complement strand
GTCGTGTTCGGCGGCATGGTCATCTACCGCATCGACGAGATCCCGTTCGCCTTCCCGACCGGGCAGATCATCGCCTTCTTCATCGTGGCGATCTTCGCCGGCATCCTCGCGGCGATCCTGCCGGCGCGGCGCGCCGCGCGGCTCGACGTCCTGTCCGCGCTGCAGTACGAGTGACGACCCGGCGGCTGGCGCTCGCGTCGCCCGGGAGGCGCCCTAGACGTCGTTCCCGGCGGGTAGTCAGCTCATCGGGACTTGCCGCTGGATGTGCGGCCCCACGCGCTCGAAGATCTCCTCGAGGCTCGGCCCCGTGATCGTCAGCCCGTGGTTCTTCAGCCCCACGATCGCGCGGCCCGGGTCGGGCGCGGCGCGCACCAGTTCCGCGACGGCGTCGGCCAGTTCGGCCGTGCCGCAGGGGAAGTTGATCTCGGTCGCCGCGATGCCGTCGACCCACGCGTGGACGTGCATGATCGCGCCCACCTCGGGGTGCTCCAGGTAGATCTTCCAGTGCTCGATGGCGTCGACCGAGACGCGGCGCGGCTCGATGCCGGGCGGCACCGACAGCACCATCGCACGCTCCTCCGGCACGTAGCCGGTGACCATCAGGATGTCGCGGCCGATCTCGCGCAGGTTCGACTTGTCGACGCCCGAGGCGCTCATCCAGAAGCGGTTCGGGTCCTTGCGCGCGGAGAGGTTGCCGTACGAGAGGCCGCCGATGGAGTAGAGGCGTTTCACGTGCGCGAGGTCGCGCGGCGAGAGGATCTGGTCGATCGGCCACGGCGCGGGCAGCAGGTTCAGCTTCTCGAGCTGCTCGCCGGCGGCGGTCAGCGACGCGCTGATCTCGTCGCCGTCCCACAGCTCGGGCTCCAGGTCGGGCGTCCAGATGTTCTCGATCACGAGGTTGGATTCCGCGAGCGGCGCCAGGCGCTCGACCACGCGGTCGAAGAACGAGTCGGGGCCGTCGGCGACGCGCACCTCGTAGTTGCCCTGCTCGAGCGTCAGGAAGCGCGCCATGACGTCGGGCACGACGCACACCGAGAGGTTCGACAGCGCCTTCAGCAGCACCGGGTAACCGGTGCGGACGAAGTCGTCGGGCGCGGCCGTTGCGTGCCAGAACGAGGCGACGAACGTCCACTTGTTCGTGCGCCGGTACGGCCGCGCGTCGGCTGCGTCGACGAAGTTGCAGACCAGGGTGGCGTCGTCCGGCGTTCCGAGCATTTCGTAGCCGCGGCGCAGCAGTGCGGCTTCGAGGCCCCCGCGGAACGCCGCGAGCTCCGGAGGGACGGTGCCGTGGAAGGCGAACTCCATGGCAGAGAGGCTAGCACTCAGGGTGTTTCCCGACCGTAACTTCAGAGCAGGGCGCGTGGAGGCCTCGAGCCGCGACGCGCGCGAGCGTCTCGGCCACGCCGACCACGGTCTGCTTCAGGGCAGTAGTGATCCGGCCTTCCTTCACACGGACCCGTGGCGGGCGCTGCGCATTCTGTCGGAGTTCGTCGAGGGGTTCGACGCGCTCGCGCGCTGCGGCCGCGCCGTCTCGGTGTTCGGCAGCGCGCGCCTCGGCGAGTCGCATCCGCACTACGCGCTGGCGCGGGCGGTGGGGGAGCGGGCCGCGAACGCGGGTCTGACGGTCATCACCGGCGGTGGGCCGGGCCTCATGGAGGCCGCCAACCGCGGCGCCAAGGAGGCCGGCGGCTTCTCCGTCGGCTGCAACATCGAGCTGCCCAACGAGCAGCACGCGAACCCGTATCTCGATCTGATGATCGACTTCCGCTACTTCTTCGTGCGCAAGACGATGTTCGTCAAGTACGCGGAGGGGTTCATCGTCCTCCCGGGCGGGTTCGGGACGCTGGACGAGCTGTTCGAGGCGCTGACGCTGATCCAGACCGGCAAGATCGACCGGTTCCCGATCGTCCTGATGGGTTCGGCGTCGTGGCAGGGCCTGCTGGACTGGCTGCACGGGGACGCGCTGAGTGAGGGGCGGCTCGGTGCAGCCGATCTGGCGCTGCTCACGATCACGGACGACCCGGATGAGGCGATCGCGGCCATCCTGGCCAAGCCGCGCATCTGACTTCCTCCTGCACCGGCCCACCTTGCTAGTGTTCGGACCGACGACAGCTCGGCCCTTGAGCCGTCGGACGGGGGATGGGACCTCCGGCAAGCGTCCGTCAAAGCGCCGTGTACTCGCCCCTCAGGGTGTTCCCGTAGGCACGCGGCCGATCTTCATACAGAGGTGCGCGGTTGCCCGAAGAGGTCTCCGCCCAGGCAACGAAGGATCCGAGCGTTGAGCCGGCCCAGCTCGAGCGAGTCGAGCGGTGGGCTGGCGATCGCCTCGTCCCCGTGGGCGACGACCCGGTCGTGGCGCTTGCGCCCGGCACCGCATTTCGCACGGCCTACGACGAGGCGCTGCTCGAGATCGACGCCGGTCTCGCGTCGCCCTCGCCCACGTGGCGGCGCCGGTTCGCGCTGGTGCTCGGCCTGCAGCGGATCCTGTCGGAGGACAAGCCGCACCTGGCCGACGGCCTCGAGCTGCGCGCGCACCAGGTCGACGCCCTCGCCGGCATGCTCGCCGCGCTGCTCGGCGACGCCCAGCGCAACTGGGAGGACGACGCCGCGGTCGCCGCGGCCGAGAACGGCAACGGCAACGGCGACGACGACGATGCGCCGCCGCCGCTCGCAGACGATTCCGGCGAGGCCGCCTCGGCCGGTGCGCCGCTGACGCTGACGCTCGACTTCGAGCTCGAGGACGACGAGGGGGCCGAGGACGACGACGACGGGGACGACGACGCCGACAACGGCGACGAGTCGGACGAGAACGGCGAGGAGAGCGACGCCGAGGCGGAGGCCGATCAGATCCACGACCCGGGCGCCGTCCGCCGCTATCGCTTCAAGCATCCGACCGCGTCGGGTAAGACCATCGCCGCAGCGGGGTTCGTCGACGCCGCCACCATCACCGGTGTCCTGATCCTCACGCACCGCCGCCTGCTGGTCGAGCAGTTCAAGCGCGACCTGACCGCGCACGGCTACGGCGGGCGCATCCGCGAGGCGATCCTCGGCGACAAGCGCGGCCCGACCACGCCGCCGGTCACCATCGAGACGTACGCGTGGTTCATCCGCAACGCCGAGCTGCTGAACCGCGACGTCTACGGCGTCGTGCTCTGCGACGAGGCCCACACCGCGCTGGGCGAGAAGACCGCCGCCGCCATCCGCGCGCTCGACACGCCGACCTACATCGGCATGACGGCCACCGACCAGCTGCTGCAGAAGCACGTCGGCGACGTGTTCCCGGCCGAGGTGGCCGACTTCCCGCTCGCCGACGCCGTCAAGTCGGGCGTCGTCGCGCCGCTGCGCGCCGTGCGTGTGCGGCCCGGCGCCTCGCTGCGGCGCGTGCGCATCGTCGGCGGCGACTTCGACCAGCAGGAGCTGGCCCAGGCGCTCGACCACGACGCGCTGAACATGGCCGCCGCGATGTACTACCAGCACATGTTCGGCAACAAGCCCGGCATCGTCTACAGCGCCGGCGTCGACCACGCCGAGCGCGTCGCCGCCGCCATGCGTGTCGTCGGTCTCAAGGCTGCTGCCGTGTCGGGTCGCACGCCGCCCCGCGAGCTGGCGTTCACGCTCGCCGCCTACGAGCGCGGCGAGATCAACGTCCTCGTCAACGCACAGCTGCTCGCCGAGGGCTGGAACGCCCCGCGCGCGACCGTCTGCATGCACCTCGCGCCGACCGCGTCCAAGCGCGTCTACCAGCAGCGCATCGGGCGCATCATGCGCCTGCACCGCCGCAAGGAGGCCGGCGTCGTCGTCGACTTCTCCGAGGCGACCGCACCGCACTCCGATCGCACCGTCACGGTGCACTCGCTGCTCGGCGTCGACACCTACCACCCGGGCGCCCTCGTGACGCCGCGCTCGCCCCGTCGCCGGCAGCGCTGGCGCCGGCTCGCGAAGCCGCTCGTCCGCGAGGCGGGCTGGCTCGTCCCGGTCACCGCCGACCCGCTGAAGCGCCGCGAGATCATCCTCCGCGACTGGAAGCAGATCGCCATCGACCGGCTGCCGGTCGACGAGCAGGGCATGTGGGCCGAGAACGCCGGCCGGCGCGTCGGCCAGAAGGACCTGCAGAAGCTCGCGAAGGTGCTGACGTCGGTCTCCGACGAGACGCGGATGCTGTTCTTCGCCACCTGCGCGGCCGAGAACAAGCACCGCCAGCTGCGCCTGATCGCGCTCGGCGACCTGGCGCAGAACCGGCCCACCGCGAACGTGTTCGAGCGGGTCGTGCGCCTGGTCGAGGCGGCTCCCACCTGGCGGCTCGACCGCGCCCAGGGCTCGCGCACGCTGCTGCTGGCGCTCGGCGATCGCCGCGTCGAGGCGTCCGACCACCAGATGGTCGCCTGGGCCTGGCGGCTCGCGCGGGCCTCGCGCGACGCGCAGTTCCGCCACCTCACCTCGGCGCACGAGAGCGGCCGCGACGTCGCCCGCGCCCTCGCCGGCAAGAGCGGCGACGACGTCGTCCGCGCCGCCATGGGCATCGCCGCGATGGCGCTGGCCTCGCCGCTCGACCTGGGCGCTGCGCTGCTCGCCGTCGTGCAGACCACCGATCTGGGCGCCAGCCGCATCCTCGAGGACGCGCGCGACCGGCTGTCGGGCGACGCGGCCATGCTCGCGGCCGCGCTCGGCGCGAACATCCCGCTGCCGCGCGCCCCGCGACGACCGCAGCAGCCGGCCAAGCGCCCCGCCCAGCAGCGTCCCCCGCGCGAGGCGGCCGCGGTGGAGGTCGAGCAGGCCGACACCGACGACACCCCGGCGGCTGACCCCAGCCCCGCCGAGGGCGAGCAGAAGAAGCGCAAGCGGCGCCGACGCCGTCGCCGCGGCGGCGGCCAGGGAGCCGGCGCCGCCAACCCGGAGGCGACTGGTGAGATCGCGACCGACGCGCCCGCCGCCGAGACGCCGGCCGCCGAGACGCAGCCCGCTCCGGAGCAGGCGCCGGCCGTCGGCCGGCCGAAGCGCACCCGCAAGCCGAAGAGCGCCCCCGCGCCGGAGGCAGCCACCGAGCTCGCCGAGCCGCCCGCGACTCCGCCGGCCGCCGAGAAGCCGAAGCGCACCCGCCGCCCGAAGGCCGCCGCGCTCGACGCGTCCGGACCCGCAGCACCGCCGGACCCGCCGCCGGCCGCCGATCCCGAGCCGGCAGTTCCGAAGCCGCGCCGACCGCGCCGCCCGAAGGCGGAGCCCGCGGCGTGAGCTACGACCGGGTCCTGCTCGACCTGGACGGGACGATCTATCTCGGGCACGGCGCCGTTCCCGGCGCCGCCGACGCGATCACCGTGCTGCGCCGGCGCGGCATCCGGCTCGCGTTCGTGACGAACGACCCGGTGTCGGCCCGCACCGACTACACCGAGCGACTCGGCGCGATCGGCATCGCCGTCTCCACCGACGAGCTCGTCACCTGCGCGTGGGCCACCGCGCAGCTGGTGGCCGAGGAGCAACCGGGTGCCCGCGTGCTGGCGCTCGGCTCCGGCGCGTGGCTGGCCGAGCACGAGCTGGCCGGGCTGACCCTGGTCGACGACTACCGCGAGGCCGACGTGCTGGCGCTGGGCGGCGACTGGACGTTCGGCTACCAGGAGCTCGAGACCGCCATCCGCGCGATTCTCGGCGGGGCGGCCTTCTACGGCTCGAACCGCGACGCGACGTTTCCCACCGCCGACGGGCCGTCGCCCGGTGCCGGTGCGCTGATCGCCGCGGTGGAGTACGCCACCGGCACGCGCGCCCGGTGCGCGGGCAAGCCGGAGACCGGCATGTTCCACGAGGCCCGGCGTCTGCTCGGCGAGGGTCGCTACCTGATGGTCGGCGACCGGCTGGACGCCGACGTCGCCGGCGCGCACGCCGCGGGCATCGACGCCGCGCTCGTGCTGACGGGCTCGGCCAGCGCCGAGGAGGCGGGAGCCTGGGAGGGGCCGCAGCCGGTGGTGGTGCTCGGCTCGATCGCCGAACTGCCCGCCTACTTGTAGCGGTAGGTGATGCGGCCGCGGGTCAGGTCGTAGGGCGACAGCTCGACCTTGACCCGGTCGCCGGGCAGGATCCTGATGTAGTGCCGCCGCATGCGGCCCGAGATGTGCCCGAGCACGTCGTGCCCGTTGTCGAGCTTGACTCGGAACATCGTGTTCGGCAGGGCCTCCTGGACCTCGCCTTCGACCTCGATCTTCTCTTCGCTCACCCGCTCCTCCGGACGGTTCGGAAAGACTATCTCACGCCCAGGCATCCGCCCAGTGCTGCAACGCGCCGACGAGGTCGCGCAGCGCGAGTCCCTTGGTCGTCATGCGGTACTCGACGAGCACCGGCTGCGACGCCGTCACGCGGCGTTCGACCACGCCGGCCGCCTCCAGCTCGCGGAGCCGCTCGGAGAGCAGCTTCGGCGTGATGCCGGGGACGGCCTCGCGGAGCTGGTTGAACCGCACCGGGTCGTGCTCGACCAGCACGGCCACGACGCTGAACGACCAGCGCTTGCCGAGCAGGTCTGCGGCCGCGTGATAGCGGCCGCAGACCGGTCCGACGCCGCAGGGATGATCCTGCCCGGGGCTCATAGCGCCGGGACAGGTGCCTTCTCGAGCGCGACGGCGAGTGCCTCCTCGACGGTGTGCACCGCGTGGAAGCGCATCACCGCGCGCACCGTCTCCGGCACATCGTCGAGATCGCCGGCGTTGCGCGCCGGGAGGATGACGTCGGTGAGCCCGGCCCGATGGGCCGCGAGCACCTTCTGCTTGAGACCGCCGATCGGCAGCACCCGACCGCGCAGCGTCACCTCGCCCGTCATGCCCACATCGTGACGCACGGCCCTCCCGGTCAGGAGCGAGACGAGCGCGACGGTCATGGTGACGCCGGCACTCGGCCCGTCCTTCGGGACGGCGCCCGCCGGGACGTGGACGTGGAAGTCGCGCGTGGCGAACACGTCGGGATCGATGTCGAACTCGGCCGCGTGGCTGCGGACGTGGGAGAGGGCGATCGACGCCGACTCCTTCATCACGTCGCCGAGCTGGCCGGTGAGCGTGAGATTGCCCTTGCCCGGCGCTGCCGAGGCCTCGATGAAGAGCATGTCGCCGCCCGCGCCGGTGACGGCGAGGCCGGTTGCGACACCGGGAACGGCGGTCCGCTCGGCTGCCTCGTTGAAGAACTTCTCGCGACCGAGCATCTCCCGCACGTCGTCGCTGCCGACGGTGATCGGCGCCGTCGACTCGCCGCTGGCGAGCTTCGTGGCCGCCTTGCGCAACAGCGTGCCGACGTTGCGCTCCAGCGACCGGACGCCCGCCTCGCGGGTGTAGTCGCCGATCACGCGCCGGACGGCGTCGGTCTCGATCGTGACCTCGTCGGGCAGCAGGCCGTTGCGGGTCTGCTGGCGCGGGATCAGGAAGCCCTCGGCGATCGCGACCTTCTCCTCCTCGGTGTACCCGTCCAGGGTGATCACCTCGAGGCGGTCGTAGAGCGCCGCCGGGATCTGGTCGGCCATGTTCGCGGTGGCGATGAACAGCACCTGCGAGAGATCCATCTGGACGTCGAGGTAGTGGTCGCGGAAGGTTGAGTTCTGGGCCGGGTCGAGCACCTCGAGCAGCGCGCTCGACGGATCGCCCCGCCAGTCGGAGCCGAGCTTGTCGATCTCGTCCAGCAGGATCACCGGGTTCATCGTGCCGGCGTCGCGCAGGGCGCGGACGAGCCGCCCCGGGAGCGCGCCGACGTAGGTGCGCCGGTGACCACGGATCTCGGCCTCGTCGCGCACGCCGCCGAGCGACATGCGGACGAACTTGCGGTCGAGCGCACGGGCGATCGACTCGCCGAGCGACGTCTTGCCGACGCCGGGCGGGCCGACGAGCGCCAGGATGACCCCCTGCTGCTCGTCCTCGATGTTGCGCTCGCGGCGGAACTTGCGGACCGCCAGGTACTCGAGGATGCGCGCCTTGACGTCCTCCATGCCGGCGTGGTCGGCCTCGAGGATGTCGCGCGCCGCGTTGACGTCGTTGCGCTCGTCGCTGGTCTCGCCCCACGGGACGCTCAGGAGCCAGTCCAGGTAGGTGCGGATGGTCGAGCCCTCGGGGCCGGCGGCGCCGGTCTCGAGGCGCGACAGCTCGCGCTCGGCTTCCTTCCGGGCCTCCTCGGGCAGCGGCGTCTCGGCGATGCGCTCGCGGTAGCGGGCGATCTCGGCCGTTTCGCCGTCCTCACCGAGCTCCTTGCGGATGGCGTCGAGCTGGCGGCGCAGGACGAACTCCCGCTGGCTCTTCTCCATGCCGTCGGTGACGTCGTCGCGGATGCGGCGCTTCAGCTCGATCTCGCCGAGCACGTCGCGCGCCCAGGCGGTCGCCTTCTCGAGGCGCTCGCCGACGTCGAGCGTCTCGAGCAGCTCGAGCTTCTGGCGGAAGGACAGGTCGGGCGAGAACCCGGCCGTGTCGGCCAGTGCGCCAGGCTCCTCGACGGAGCGCAGGAAGGCGATCACGCGGCCCCGGTCGCGGGCCTCGAGGATCGACTCGATGATGGCGCGGTAGGCGCGCATCTGCTCGCCGATCGACTCGGTGATCTCGGTGGAGTCGGGTCGTTCGGTGACGTCGATGCGCAGTGCCCCGCCGGACGCGTCGGCACGGCCGAGCTCGGCGCGGTGCAGCACCCGCAGGGTCACACCGCGATGCCCGCCGGGCAGCATCACCGGCTCGCCCTCGACGATCGCGACGACGCCGATGCGTGCGAAGCGACCGTCGACCTTCGGGACGAGCACGACGTGGCCGTCGGGACCTGCCTCGTCGACCGCCACGTTGGCGTCGGAGGAGACCAGCTCGTAGACGAAGGCCATGCCGGGGAGGACGATGCCGTCCTCGAGGGGGATCAACGGAAGAGATCTGGTATCAGACATGAATCAGCTTTCCTTTAGAAACTGCTAACGGGGATGGTAACGCATGCCGCGCGGCATTCCTTCCCCGGCAAGCGTCTAGCGTTCGAGCGGTGTTGATGCCCCTGCTGGCGCTGTACGCGATCTGCGTGGTGCTGAACACGATCCCGTCGCTGGTGGCGACCACGGCCGTCGTGACCATCTTCGCGCTGCGATCCGACGTCGGCGAGGTCGAGGCCGTGCTGGCCGGCGTGGCGGGCGGCGCCACCGGCCGCGTGCTGTTCGCGCTCGCCATCCGGCACGGCGCGGGGCGCATGATCCACGGCCGCCTCGCGGGCAACATGGCCTACCTGCGCGCGTACGTCGAGAAGAAGCGCCATGCCACCCGGTTCCTCGCGCTGTTCGCGATGGCACCCGTCAACCCGGCGCTCGCCATCTTCGCGACGGCGGGCGCGCTGCGGCTGCGCCTGACGCCGATCGTTGCCTGCTACGCGGTCGGCCGCGCGGTCGTGTTCGGCTGGGCGGTGTGGACGGCCGGCAAGGCGGCGGAGTCGCTGGAACGCGTCCTGCGCGACAACGCCTCGCCGTTGCCGCTGATCGCCGGCGTGCTGATCGCGCTGACACCCCTGGTGCTGGCGACGCAGGTCGACTGGCAGACGCTGATCGAGCAGCGCCGCGTCCGCCTGCTACCGCGCTCGCGGCCGTAGCCAAGCGCCGCGGGGCGCCGGTACCGATCGAGCGCGCTGCGGTCTAGTCGCGCGCAGCGACCGTGAGCGTGGCGCTGCCGAGCGGCCCGAACGCCGCGACCAGCACGTCACCCGGCTCGGCCGGGCAGATGGAGGTCGCCGTGCCGGTGTTGCAGGTCATGCCCCCGGTGAGCCCGTCGCCGGCCGCGCGGCGGGCGTTGGCCAGCCACGTGAACGCCGTCATCGGGTCGCCGAGGATGTTCGCACCGGTGCCCTCGCGCACGAGCGTTCCGTTGCGCTCCAGCGTGACGTCGACGGTCGGCAGGTCGATGTCGCGCCAGTCCGTGGTGCCCTCGCCGACGATCACGGCGCCGTCGGTGCCGTTGTCGGCGATCACCGACCAGACGTCGTGGTTGACCCAGTCGTCGATGTGCCCGGCCACCACCTCGATCGCGGCGTGGACGGAGCTGACCGCGGCCGCCGCCTCCGCACGCGTGTACGGCTCGGCGCGGGCGGGCAGGTCGTGCGCGAGCCGGAAGGCGAACTCGCACTCGATCACCATCGGTGGGTAGTGCGCCGGATCGAGCGTGGCGGGGCTGGCGTGCAGCAGGCGCTCGTACACGCGCGACATGTAGGGGCCGTCGAGACCGAGCAACCCCTGGATCTCGACGTTGGTGGCGCCGAGGTACCAGCCGGCGACGTCCCAGCCGAGCCGCTCGTCGAGCCGTTCGCCGATCGCGTAGGCGTCGTGCAGGTCGTGGGGGCGGACGTCCTCCGGCAGGCCGGGGATCGTCGTGACGGCAAGACGCGCCTCCTCGAGGATGGCGGCGGCGCGGTCGATCTGGGTGGTGGTGAGCGGCACCGCCGGACTCTACGCGAGTACGCTCTCGCGATGGATCGCGAAGGCACCTTCCGGCTCGTCTCGGCCCTCGTCGCCCTGCAGGCGCCATCCGGTGTCGAGGAGGCGATCGACGCCTTTCTGGAGGAGCGCCTCGGCGCGGGCGGCCTGCGGGCGGACGGCGGCGGCAACCGCATCCTGCGGATCGCCGGCCGCGGCGCCGCGCCGGCCACGGCGATCGCGGCGCACAAGGACGAGATCGGCGCGATCGTGAAGCGCGTGTTCGACGACGGCCGCGTCCGGCTGTCGGCCGTCGGCGACGCGTTCCCGTGGGTGTGGGGCGAGGGCGCGATCGACCTGCTCGGCGACGCGACGGCGGTGCCGGCGGTGCTGTCGTTCGGCGCCCGCCACGTGTCGGCCGAGTCCGCGCAGCGGGCCGCGATCGACGGCGCCGGCGTCGACTGGCGCGACGTCTGGGCCGAGACGAAGCGCAGCCCGGACGAGCTCGCGGCGGCCGGCGTCCGGCCGGGCACGCGGGCGGTGCTGGCGGCGAACCGGCGCGTGCCCACGCGGCTCGGCGTCGACGGCGCGTTCATCGCCGCCCCCAACCTGGACGACCGCGTCGCGTGCGCCGTGCTGATCATGCTGGCCGAGACCCTCCGCGATCCTGCGGGCGACGTCGAGCTGGTGTTCACGAGCCGCGAGGAGACCGGCGCGATGGGTGCCCGCTACTACGGTCGCACGGCCGAGGTCGACCGCCTCGTCGCCGTCGAGGTGGCACCGACGGCAGAGGAGTACGACCTGACGTGCGTGGCCGACCCGGTGCTGGTCGAGGCCGACACCCGCTCGACGCTCGACCACGGGCTGGGCCGCGAGCTGGCAGCGGCCGCCCGGGCCGAGGGCCTGGAGCCGAAGCACGTGGTGCTCGACCGGTACGGGTCGGACGCCTCGAACACCTATGCCGACGGCAGCATCGGCCGCGCCGCGTGCATCGCGATCGCCACCGACAACACTCACGGCTGCGAGATCGCGCATCTCGACGCGATCGGCAACGTGACGCGCACCCTCTCGCGCTGGCTGGCCTAGCCGACAAATTCGGTGCCAGGCACCGAATTTGTCGCGCGGCACAAACCCGCGCGCCGCCGTGCCTAGAGCTTGCCGCTGGCGGCGAGCTGGAGTCGGCCCCAGAGGGCCTCCTGCACCCTGCTCTTGCGGATGTAGACGCCGCCCGCGGGGACGATCTCACCCTCCATCGCCATCACCGGACCGCGCCTCGGCGACGTGGCGTCGAGGTACCAGTCGCCGTCGTCGAGCGCCTCGGCGGGATCGGAGAACACGACCCCCGCGCGCTCGCTGTCGTCCAGGACGTTGAGCCAGCCGAACTCGCGCGTCGCGGTGCTCACTTCTTCTTCGCTGCCTTCTTCGAGGCCTTCAGCGGGTTCAGCATCTTCTCCTTGGCGTCCGGCGGCGCGTCGTTGAGCGCAACGACGGGCAGGCCGCAGGGGCCGAGGGCGCGCACCCGGACGTGGCGGCACGTGGCGGGCACCGACCACAGCGAGATGGTGCGATGGCCGTTCTTGCAGATGTAGACGCTGGCGGTCGTTGCGGTCGTGGACGCTTCCATACCGACTCCTCGGAGGAGGGGGTTTCTGACCGGAGTTTACGCCAGCCGGCGAGCGCGAGTGCCAGCGGAGCGGCGCGGCGGCTTCGGGAACCCGCCGGTTGGCCAGCCGATGTGCACGATGCCGATCACCAGCTCGTGCTTACCGATGCCGAGGACCTTGCGCGCCCGTGGCTTCAGCAACGACGTGGGCGTCCGCCAGTACGACGCGATCTCACGCGCCCTGGCCGCCAGCATCACGTTCTGGATCGCGCACGCGCAGGCGGCGTAGTCCTCGCGAGCGGTGTCCTGGTCGGAGTCGACGACCTGCGTCACGACGATCGCCGTCGGCGACCGGGTGAGCTTGCCGTCGTCCGTCGCGGCGACGAGCTTCTTGATCGTGGCCGGCCCGATCACGACGAAGCGCCAGGGCTCCGTCGTGTGGTGGTTCGGCGCGTAGACGGCGAGGTCGAGCAGCTCGTCGATGACGGCAGGGTCGATCGGCTCGGGCGTGAAGCCCTTCAGCGTCCGGCGGCCGCGGATGGCCTCGTCGATCGTCATCGTGCGACCCGCTGGATGAATGCCCGGTTGTCGTTCGTGTTCCATCGGGTGACGTATACCCCGCCCGCGGCGATCGCAGTCGTCCAGAACAGCCGTGGCGTGCCGACGCGCAGACGCGTGACGGTCCGGTGGCCCCGAGCGATCCGCCGCACGCGAACGCGGGAGATGCCCAGGTACTGCTCGATCCACACCAGCACGCCGTGCCGCAGCGAGGGGTTCGACAGCAGCTGCCGGCGGGACGAGCGCACGGTGCTGACGCGGCCGGTGCGCACGTTCGCGATCAACACCCGTGATCTGGTGCGGCTGGTCTTGTGCCAGACGGCGAGGGAGCGGTCGATCGACGGCCGCCCGAGGTCGTCGGCGGCGCCGATGACGTCGAGGAACCGGCGCTCGCCGGTGCGCAGGTCGATGCTCATGACGCGCTTGCGGGTGCCCTGCCGGAAGACCGCCACGAGGTACGGGTAGCTGATCGCCGGCTTCGACCACTCTCCCGGCAGGTGCGTGACGGGGGCGCTCGTGCGCCACTTCACGACGGTCACGCCGGTGGGCTCGTGATACGCCAGGTAGTCGCCGCGGATCGAGGGCTCGGAGCCGCCGGCGAACGTCAGCGGCGGACCGGCCGGCGGCCGCACGATGATCGCCGTGGCACCGCTATCGGCACGCTGCGTGTACGCGAGCGTGCCGTCGTCGGCGACGGCCGGATCCAGCTGGCTGCCGGGGCCGAGGGCGAGCTTCGCCGCACTCGCGGGCGCGACGAACAGGGCCAGCGCGAGGGCGGCCAGGGCGAGGGCGTTGACGCGGCGCATGGGGCGGTAGAGCATCGCCATCCGATCGATGAAGGCCGACGGCAGCGAGGCGCCGGCGACACGGCCGATGCCGAAGGCGGACAGGGCGAGCACGGCTGCCACCGGGCCCGAGGCCGCGGCGGCGACGGCGACGACGAGGAACGTGGCGACCGGCTGGTAGGTCAGGACTCCGACGCCGAGCCCGGCGCCGTAGCCGAGCGACCACACCGGCAGGGGCAGCTCGTGATGCCAGCGCTCCGGCACCTGGCGCCGCGACTGCGGGACCGGCAGGCGCACCAGGCCCGACTCGCGCAGCACGCCGGCGAGGGCGAGCGCGATCGCGACGGGCACGAGCGCCGCCGAGCCGAGCAGGCCGAGCAGCAGCCCGACCGCCGCCGCGACGCCGATCGAGCCGGCGGCGAAGAGGGTCAGGGCGAGGGCGGTGCGGCGACGTGTCCCGCACACGGCGGGAGAGATGGTCTCGACCATCGAGACGCCTCAGGGGCTCCAGGCACCGGAGACGCCTGCGATCAGCCCCGCCGTACAGAGTGCGAGCACCGTCAGCACGGTAGACCCGTGTCGTAGTACGTCACGCAGAAGACGTTGCGCCGTCCGTAGCAGTAGCCGCGCAGCGCCGCATCGCCGTTGACGCGCTTCGGCGTGTGCGCGCAGCAGTCCATGAGCTTGCGGATCTGTCCGCCGCAGCAGCGGAACCACGAGCCCTGCATGCGGGCGTCGAGGTGGTACCGCTCGTGCACCCAGTCCTCGCAGATGCGCGTGCGGGGCGCGCGAGCCAGCAGTGATCCGTCCGGGCCGCGCAGGGCACTGCCCGCGGCGTTGACCGGATAGCCGTTGCGGTCGATCAGGCGCCCGAGGTTGTCGATCGGCTTGCCGTCGTTCGTTCGCAGCGGCTTGCCGTGGCGGTCGATTCGCGGATGCCGGCCCGGGTGGGGGCAGGAGCCGGTCGTGAAGGTGTGACCGCAGAAGTGGAAGGATTGCGCCGCTTCCGGCTCGACCGCGGCGGCGACCATGCGCCCGCCGGTGACGGCCAGCGCGGCCGTGCCGACGCGCGCCAGGAAGGACCGCCGCGTGCCCGCGCCCGCAAGACGCGCCGCGAGGTCGGCCGGGTCAGGCCGCCGCATGCGCCAACCTTGCTCGGCCGAGGGCGAGCAGGCCCTCGATCTCCTCCAGCGTGTTGACCGTGCCCTTGGCCACGGAGATGCCGTCGCCGAGCGCGACGACGAACGGCGTGCCGGGAACGCCCCAGCGCTCGATCGCGGCCTCGTCCTCCTCCACGTCGTACACGAGCCGCACGGCGAGGCCCTCGCGGGCCAGCGCGCGGAGCGAGGGTTCGAGGTCGTGGCACACGCGGCAGCCGGCGCCGAGGAAGGCGACGAGCTCCTCGCCCGAGCGCTCGATACCGTCCAGGTCGGGTGCCTCACGACCAAGCTCCGGGCCCTCCTCCGCCAGTTCCAGCGCATGCCGCGGCGCGATGCGCAGCGCCAGCACGCCGACCTGGCGGTAGAGCGCCAGCACCAGCACGGCGAGGACGGCGACGGCGACGGCGAGCACGACGATCGCGGTCACCAGCAGCGCGTCGCGCGATGGGGTGGGCGGGGCGATCGCGACCACCGCCGCCAGCACGGCGAGGCCGAGGGCGCGGGCGATCAGCAACCAGGCCGGGCGATCCCGGCCTGCACCGAAGCAGTTACAGGGCAGAGCGCGTGCACCGCGGGCCCGGGCCATGGCCAGGTGGGCGGCGAACACGACCATCAGGATCGCGGCGCCGCCGCCGGCGAGCCGAGATGCGATGCCGCTCCCCAGCCAGAGTCCGAGGGCGCCCTCGACGATGATCAGCACGGCCGTCTGGGCGCCGCCGAGGCGGCGCACGACGGCCTTGCGATCGCGCAGCTTTGCTACCGCCGCCGCCAGGAGCACCCCGGCGACGACGAGTCGGATGACCGTCGTCACCCCCGCCCTTTCGTCGCCCTCCGCCTGACCCCTCCAGCGAAATCCCGGTACATTCGTCCGACCATGCCTGCTTCTCGCACGTTCACGTACGACGTCGGTCTCACCTGGGACGGCGGTCGCGCTTCGACCGCCACCGCGAGCGGGCGACCACCGATCCGTGTCGCGCCGCCGGAGGACTTCCCGTTCGGTGACGCGACCTCCTGGAGTCCCGAGCATCTCTTCCTCGCGTCCCTGTCGTCCTGCACCCTGTTGGCGTTCCTCGCGCACGCCGCCAACGGCGAGATCGACGTCGACTCCTACACCGCGGACGTGTCCGGCACGATCGCGCGCCGCAAGTCGGACGGGCGCTACGCATTTGTCGAGGTCGTGCTCTCGCCGCGGGTCGCGGTCGGTCCCGGACAGGCCGACGCGGCCCGCCAGCTGACGTCCAAGGCCGAGCGCGACTGCTTCATCTCCGCCGGCACCACCGCCGAGATCGACGTGCGCTGGGAGATCGTCGAGCGATGATCCGGGCGCTCGTCCCGGCCGACGCCGAGCGCTGCGACGCGATCGTCAGGTCGCTGCCCGACTGGTTCGGCAACGACCAGGGCATCACCGAGTGCGCCGCCGCGGTGCGCTCGCAGCCCGGGCTGGTCGAGGTCGTGGACGGCGAGGTGGCCGGGTTCCTGACCTGGAAGCAGCACCATCCGGGGTCGGCCGAGATCACGTGGCTCGCGGTGCACGCCGACCACCGCGATGGCGGGCTGGGGTCGGCGCTCGTCGAGCAGCTCGCCACGACGCCGCCGGCGCGCTATCTGACCGTGAAGACGCTGTCGGCGGCCTCCGACTACGAGCCGTACGACAGCACCCGTGCGTTCTACCGGGCGCGGGGCTTCTCCGAGCTGATCGAGCTCGACATCTGGGGTCCGGAGAACCCCGCAACGCTGTTCGTGCGGCCGCTGTAGCATCCGCGCCATGCAGCCGAACCGCTCCTACGAGGCCGGCTTCGCCGGAGTCGGCCTGACATACGCCCGCCTGCCGCTCGAGCTCGACCCGGCGGGCTATGCCGGCGCCGACGTCGTGATCCTCGGCGCCCCGTTCGACGAGGGTGTCTCGTACCGGCCGGGCACGCGCTTCGGCCCGCGCGCGATCCGCCAGGCCGAGGACGTCGGCGCACCGGCGGAACGCCCGAACATGGAGCTCGGCGTCGACCCGTACAGCGTCCTGCGCGTTGTCGACGGTGGCGACGTCGACGTGCGGGCCGCCAACCTGGTCGCCTCGCACGCCGCGCTGCAGGCCGGTGTCGCGCAGGTGCTCGCCGCGGGTGCCGCCGCTGTCGTGCTCGGCGGCGACCACTCGCTGTCGATGCCGGTGCTGCGGGCCATCGCCGATCACCACGGCCCCGACGGCTACTCCGTGATCCACTTCGACACGCATGCCGATACCGGGCTCGAGATGTCGGAGGCGCCGCACGGCATCCCGTTCTCGAGCGCCGTCCAGGACGGCTACCTGCGCGGTGGCAACGTGATCCAGATCGGCCTGCGCGGCAACTGGCCCTACCCGCACGAGTTCGACTGGATGCGCGAGCAGGGTTTCCGGTGGCGGACGATCACCGAGGTGATCGAGCTCGGCATCGCCACCGTCGTGCGCGAGGCGATCGAGTTCGCAAAGTCGCGGGCGCCACGCACCTACCTGACGATCGACATCGACGTGCTCGACCCGGCCTTCGCGCCGGGCACGGGTACCGCCGAGCCGGGCGGGCTGATGACGCGCGAGCTGCTGTACGCGGTCCGCACCATCGCCGGCGAGGTCGACCTGTGCGCGATGGATCTCGTCGAGGTATCGCCGCCGTACGACCCGACGGGCATCACGGCCATGGCCGGCCACCGCGTCGTCTACGAGACGCTCTCCGGCATGGCGCTGCGCCGCAGCGGCAAGCCGGCGCGCCCCGAGCGCTCGTGACGGAGCTCGTCGCCTACGCCGACCTGGCCGGCGATCCACTGGTGCGCGCGGCGCTGGCCGGTGACGCACAGGCCGCCGAGCGCGCCATCTTCGCCGAGCCGGGTGGGCTCGCGGGCGCGATCACGCGGCGCGTGCTCGGCTCGGCCGGCCCCTTCGCACGCGCCGCCCGGGCCGGGCTGGCGGACGACGCACGGCTGCAGATCGCCGCCGCCGAGCTGGAGCAGCTCGGCGCCGCGGCGCACGGCCTGCGGTTGCGGGTCGGGGGCGACGCCGATCCGGCGGGGCTCGCCGGCGTGCTCGCAGGCGGGGCCGGCTGGGGACGGCACGCCGCCGACCTCGCGGCCTTCTACGAGCGCGAGGGCATCGGCGCGCTGGCCATAAATCGCGTGCTGCGCGTCGACGATACCGGGCTGCACGGCATCGTCCACGCCGATCCGATCGGCCTCGCCGACCTGGTCGGGCGCGAGGAGCTGCGGGCCGACCTGCTGGCCGACCTGGCGGCGTTCACCAGCGGCGAGCCGGCCAACGACGCCCTGCTGTACGGCCGTCCGGGAACCGGCAAGTCGGCCACGGTGCGCGCCTGCGCCGCCGAGTTCGCCGATCGCGGGCTGCGGCTGATCCAAGTCGCGCACGACGAGCTCGAGCACATCGACGCCGTGTTCGAGGCAGTCGCCGGTGCCGGCCCCTGGTGCCTGCTGTTCCTGGACGACCTCGTGTTCGACGACGCGTCGCGCGCCGACCGCGCGCTGCGGGCGGCGCTCGAGGGCGGGGTCGTGGCACGTCCGCGCAACGTCCTCGTATGGGCGACGTCCAACCGCCTTAACATGACCCACATGACGCACTCCGAGCGCGCCGACGAGGTCGACGAGGTCGAGGCGCGCGGCGAGAAGATGGCGCTCGCCAACCGCTTCGGCCGGCGCGTGCGGTTCGACCTCAGGGGCGAGGACTGGTACCTCGAGATCGCGCTGCGCCTGGTCAGGGCGCGGCTCGGCCGGGTGCCGGAGGGCGCCGACGTCGCGGCGCTCCGCTACTGCCGCACCGGCGCCGGCCCGTCGCCGCGCACCGCCCACCACTTCGCGGCGCAGTACCGGTCATGAGCACGCAACGGTCGAACCGCAGCGGAGACCCTTGCATGCGGTCGGGCGCGCCGTGCGAACCTCGGAACGAGTGCTCGGCGTGACCGCGAACGACGCCAAGCGGGCGGCCGCCGAGGCAGCCGTCGCGGCCGAGGTGCGTAGCGGCATGGCGCTCGGGCTCGGCACCGGCTCCACGGCGAGCTTCGTGACCATCGCGATCGGCCGTCTCCTGACCGCGGGCGAGCTCGACCGGATCGTGGCGGTGCCGACATCGGAGGTCACGGCGTCGCTGGCGCGCGAGCACGGCGTGCCGCTGGCGACGCTCGCCGAGCAGCCGCACCTGGCGGTGTGCATCGACGGGGCGGACGAGATCGGCCCCGGGCTCGGGCTCGTGAAGGGCCTCGGCGGTGCGTTGCTGCGCGAGAAGATCGTCGCCTCGGCCGCCGACCGGTTCGTGGTCGTCGCCGACGACTCCAAGCGCGTCGCCCGCCTGGGGGAGAAGGCGCCGGTGCCGGTCGAGGTGATCCCGTTCGGCGCCGCGGTGTGCGCCCGCGCGCTGGCCGCGCTCGGCTGCCTGCCCGTCCCGCGCGAGGGCGTCGTGACCGACGAGGGCAACGTCATCCTCGACTGCCGGTTCGGTCCGCTCGACGAGCCAGAGGAGCTGGCGGCCGCGATCCGCTCGATCCCGGGCGTGGTCGAGCACGGCCTCTTCCTCGGCATGGCGCGCGCCGCCTACGTGGCCGGCGCGGGCGGCGTCGAGATCGACGTCAGGTAGCGCGCAGCCGGGCGGTCGCCTCGTCGTCGATCGCGTAGTGCTCCGGCAACCGCACGAGACGCTCGTCGCCGCCCGTGTAGCGGATCACGACGCTGTACTCCCGCTCGGCGGCCTCCACCGTCACGAAGCCGAGCACGACGTCGCGCAGCACCGCCTCCGCCGGCCGCGAGAGCGGCTCGCCGTAGCCGGCGCCGCCGGGCAGGCGCAGGTGCACGTGCGCGTCCCGCTCGAGCGGCACGAGCGTCTTCGCGGGCGGGTGCTCGCCGGTCTCCAGCACGTACTCGCCGATCGATCCCGGCTTGCCGCCGTCGACACCGCGGCCGGCGAACTTGAGCCGGTCGATGATCGTCGACACGCCCCAGTAGCCGTCGCCGCGGTAGCTCGACTCGGTCTGCATGCCGAGCCCGCCGCGCCAGCGGCCGGCGCCGCCGGAGTCGGCGAGCAGCTCCTTGCGGTGCATCACGAGCGGCGTACGCGTCTCGTACACCTCGGCCGGGACGCCGGCGACGCCGCTCGGGAAGCCGTTCGTCTGCAATCCATCCTTCGTCGCGCGCGCGCCCGCGCCCCCGGACTGGAAGAGCGTGAAGGTGAACAGGTCGTCGCGGCCCGGCCACGTGCCGCGCCAGACGGTCAGCCACGACGACTCCGCGCCGCCCGCCATCAGCTTGCCCGGCATCGCCTTCGCCAGCGCGCCGAAGATCGTGCACGGCAGCATGTGGCCGATCAGGTGCCGGGCGGCGACGGCGGCCGGCTCCTGGCAGTTCAGGATCGAGCCGAGCGGTGCGGTGGTGGTGACCGGCCGGAAGGCGCCCTCGTTGTGCGGCACCTCGGGGTTCAGCGCCGCCTTGATGGCGAACGACGAGTACGCCTGCGTGTAGTTGAGCACCACGTTGATGCCGGACGGGCTCTGGCCGGACGAGCCCGTGTAGTCGATGCGCACCGAGTCGCCGTCGATGGTCACGGCCACGACGATGTGCACGGGGATGTCATTGAACCCGTCGCCCCACGTGTCGTTCGTGTACGTGCCGTCGGGCAGCGCGCTGATGGCCTCGCGCAGCGCCTGCTCGGAGCGCCGGATGATCTCGGCCGACAGCTCCTCGCAGTCGGGCAGGTCGAACTCCTCGAGGAACCGCACCAGGTCGCGCGCGCCGACGTCGTTGCACGCCATCTGCGCCCACAGGTCGCCGATCGTCTCGTCGGGCACCCGCACGTTCGCGCGCACCATCCGGACGAGCGTCTCGTTCGGCTCGCCGCGACGCATGAGGTGCATGATCGGGATCCGGATGCCCTCCTCGTAGATCTCGTTCGCGCCGCCGCCGTAGACGCGGCCGCCGACGTCGGGCGAGTGGCAGCACGACGCGAAGAAGGCGACCACGCGGCCCCGATAGAAGACCGGCGTCACGACCGTCATGTCGTTGATCTGCCCGGCCGTCAGCCACGGGTCGTTCGTGATCAGCACGTCGCCGGGCTCGAGCGTGTCGGGCGGGTGGGCCTCCATGAAGTGCCGCATGCCGGTGGCCATCGTGTTGATGTGGCCGGGCGTGCCCGTGAGCGACTGGGCCATCATGTTCGCGTTGCGGTCGAACACGCCGCAGGCCAGGTCCTGCGACTCGCGGACGACCGTCGAGAAGGCGGTCCGCATCAGCGTCACCTGCTGCTCGTTGACGACCGAGAGCAGGCGGTTCCAGAGCACCTCGAGGCGGAGGACGTCCATCACGCCACCGTCACCACGAGGTTCCAGCGGTCGTCGACGACGCCGTTGCCGCCGGGACCGATGACCAGGGTCGACTCGCGTTCCTCGACGATCGCCGGGCCCTCGATGCGGGCGCCGGGCGCGAGCCGGTAGCGGTCGTACACCGGGGTCGCCGTGAGGCCGCCGAGCTCGGGATGCCAGGCCTGCCGCTCGCCCTTCAGCGCGGCACCCGACTCGCCCGCGACGGCCAGCGCGACCGTCGGCCGAGGCCCGGACGACTGCACGCGCCAGGAGATCGTCTCCAGCGCGACGCCCTCGGGGCCGAGGCGGCCGTAGAGCCGCTCGTACTCCTCCTCGAAGGCGGCGCGGACGATGGCCGCGTCCCGTCCCACGGGCCACTCCACGCGGATCTCGTGGCCCTGCCCGGCGTACCGCATGTCGGCCTCCCGCGTGTGCGTGATCTGGTCGGGGGCGACGCCGGACGACACCAGCACGTCGACGCCTTCGCGCTCCATCTCTGCCAGTAGCCCCTCGGCGCGGTCCCAGTCCAGCGTGTCGAGCGGCGCCGGCCACGAGCGCACGAAGTCGAACGCCAGCGGCGCGACGAGGAAGCCGACGGTCGACATCACGCCGGCGCCGAACGGCGCGATCAGCGTCGGCGCGCCGAGGGCGCGGGCGACCCGGAAGCCGTGCACCGGCCCGGCGCCGCCGAACACGAACACCGGCAGGCCGCGCGGGTCGCGCCCGCGCTCCAGCACGTGCACGCGCGCGGCGTTGGCCATCGACTCGTTGACGCTCTGGTGGATGCCCCAGGCGGCCTCCTCGACGGTGAGGCCGAGCGGCGCGGCGACGCGGTCGGCGATCGCCTGGCGCGCTCCCTCCAGGTCGAGCTTCATGCGCCCGCCGAGGAAGTACGCCGGATCGAGGTAGCCGAGCACCAGGTCGGCGTCGGTGACGGTTGGCTCGGTGCCGCCGATGCCGTAACAGACCGGCCCGGGGTCGGCGCCCGCCGAGTCGGGGCCGACGCGCAGCAGGCCGAGCGAGTCGACCCGTGCGATCGAGCCGCCGCCGGCGCCGATCTCGATCATCTCGATGACGCCGATCTTGACCGGCAGGCCCGAGCCCTTCTTGAAGCGGTAGCGCCGGTCGACCTCGAACTCGCTCGCCGTCAGCGGCTCGCCGTCGATGATCACCGCGAACTTCGCCGTCGTGCCGCCGAGGTCGAACGACAGCAGGTCCGTCACGCCTGCGGCGGCGCCGTGGTGGGCGGCAGCGAGGGCGCCGGCGGCCGGGCCCGACTCGAGCAGGCGGACGGGGAAGCGCATCGCCGTCTCGGGCGTCGCGATGCCGCCCGCGGACAGCATCAGGCGGAAGACGCCGGCGAAGCCGACCCGGGCGAGGCGCTGCTGCAGCTCGCGCAGGTACTCCTCCGTGCGGCCCTGCACGTAGACGTTGACGATCGTCGTCGAGGTGCGCTCGAACTCGCGCAGCTCCGGCACGACCTCCGCCGAGATCGAGATGCGCATGTCCGGCGCGACGCGCAGCACGGCCTCGCGCGCGGCCAGTTCGTCGGCGGGGTTGATGTAGGAGTGCAGGAAGGCGATCGCCATCGCGCCGACGCCGGCCTCGGCCAGCTCGCGGGCGAGCCGCTCGACGAAGGCGATGTCGAGCGCCTCGAGCGGCGTGCCGTCGGCGAGCGTGCGCTGCGGCACGTCGAACCGCAGGTAGCGCGGCACGATCGGGTCGGGCAGCTCGAGGTCGATGTCGTACAGCTCGAACCGGATCTCGCGGCCGATCTCGATCGCGTCCCGGAACCCGGCGGTCGCCAGGAGCGCCGTGCGGGCGCCCTTGCGTTCGATGATCGCGTTCGTGACGAGCGTCGTGCCGTGGATGACCTGGTCGATCGCGGACGGCTCGACGCCGTGGCGCCGGGCGGCGTCGACGAGCACCGTCTCGACCGCCAGCGACGGGTCGTCGGGCGTCGTCAGCGACTTCGCGACCGTGAACGCCCCCGTGTCGTCGTCCACGAGGATCAGATCCGTGAACGTGCCGCCGATGTCCGCCCCGACCCGCCGCATCAGAGGCCCGGGAACTTCTCGAGCCCGAAGATGTCGACCGTCGCCGACCGCTGCTGCGCGAGCATGCCTCCGTCGGAGAACACGATCGAGCCGGTCACGTACTGCGCGTCGTCGGAGGCCAGGAAGACCGCCGGCCCCGCCATGTCCTCGGGTGAGCCGATGCGTGCCAGCGGCACGTTCGCGCCGCGCTTGCGGCGCTCCTCCTCCGGCAGGCCCTTCGTGTCGATCGAGCCTGGCACCAGCGTGCAGATGCGAACGCCGTAGGGGCCGAGGTCGAGCGCCAGGGCGCGGGTGAACGCCTCGATGCCGCCCTTGGCCGCGTCGTACGCCGCGTTGCCGCGATGCGCCTTCGACGCACCGCCGGACGAGAGGTTGATCATCACGCCGGAGCGCTGCTCGCACATCAGCTTCGCGGCCCGCACGGCCATGTTGAACGAGCCGGTCAGGTTCACGGCGATGATGGAGTCCCACCAGTCGTCGTCGGCCTCCAGGAAATGACGCTCGGTGGCGGTCAGGGCGGCGTTGTTGACGAGGATGTCGAGCTTCGAGAAACGCTCGATCGTGGCCGCGAAGAGGCGGTCGCAGTCGTCGCGCGACGTGACGTCGCAGCGCACGGCCAGCGCCGCCTCGAGGGGCGCGGCGATGGCCTCGGCGGCCCCGGCGTTGACGTCGGCGATGACGACGCTCGCACCCTCCGCCGCGTACCGCTCGGCGATCGCGCGACCGATGCCGCCCGCCCCTCCGGTGACGATCGCGACCTTGCCGTTCAGACGGCCCTCAGGCATAGCTGTTCTCCCATCTGCCGGTGAGGGCTGGACGATCGAGCCGGAACCGGCCGATGTCGTGCGGTGTCGAGCCGTGCGTGGCGAGGTCGGCCAGGATGCGGCCGATCACCACGCCGAACTTGAAGCCGTGGCCGGAGCACGCCGAGCCGACCACGATCTGCGGGTGCGACGGATGGCGGTCGATGATGAAGTCCTCGTCCGGGGTCATCGTGTACCGGCACGACACGTCGGCGACGACGCGGCCGGTGAGGCCGACGATCGTCTGCGCCACGAACGCCTCGAGCTGGCGCCGGATGTCGGGGACGATCGAGCGGTCCTCGTCCGCCGGGTCGACGGCCGGGCCGATGCGGTCGACCATGCACTTCACCCCGACCGGCTCGCCCTCGATCGGGAAGGCCGAGCAGAGCGTCGTCGTTCCGGGCAGCCGCGCGATCAGCAGCGGGAAGCGGCCGGGTAGGAACTCCGCCGGGTCGACCGGCTCGAAGAACGCGAGTTGCTCCTTGAGGACCGTCAGCGAAGGCGTCAGGCCGAGCGGCGCGAGCAGCGACCCGATCCAGGCGCCGTTCGCGATCACGCAGGCGTCGCCGGCCACGTCGCCGGCGTCGGTCGACACGCGCACGCCGTCGCCGTCGGGCGCGACGCCGGTGACCGTCACGCCCTCGCGCAGGTCGGCGCCCGCGGCGGTGGCCTGCGCGGCGAGCCCGGCGATGCAGCGGCTGGCGCGCAGCATCGCGAAGTCGGGCTGGTAGAAGCCGACCGCGTCGTCGGTGGGGCTCAGTTGCGGGAAGCGGCGGCGGATCTCGGCGGCGTCGACGTCGTCGTACGGCACCGCGGCGAGCCGCATCGAGGCGCGCATCTCGGCCAGGTACTTGGCGTCGGGCGGCCCGAAGTCGAGACCGCCGGTCGGCACGATCAGCCCCTCGCGGAGGTCGTCGGTGAGCTCGGCCCACAGGCGGTACGACTCGCGGGCGAGCGCGATGTAGTCGGCTGACTGGTACGTGAGGCGGATGATCCGCGACGGCCCGTGCGACGACCCGCGGTCGTGGCCGACACCCCGCGCCTCGAGCAGGGTCACCTGGTGCCCGTCGCGCGCGAGCTGGTACGCAGTTGCGAGGCCCATCAGGCCGCCGCCGATGACGATGACGTGCATAACGGACCGAAGCGTAAGCGAGGGGCCCGGGTCGCCGCGTCCGTCAAACCGCCTCGCCATCGAATCACGTTTGCGCGTGCCGGATCCGTGTCGACCACAACGACTTGCGCACGGACCGTGTCGTTCGATCCCTTCAGCGCGGCTTCAGGCAGGAAGCGTTCTGGGGTCAGACCCCAAAACGGCCGGTGACGGGGTCTGACCCCAGTGCTCTTTGTTGCAAGCCAGCGGCGACACCCCGCCCTCGGCACTAGCCTCGGTCGACGAAGCTCGTGGGGTCGAGCGCTGCCAGGCGGAGGGTGACCGGGTCGGTGCTTCCGCCGCGGTCCTCGGCGTCCTCCTTGCGGCGCAGGGCCCGCTTCACGACCTGGCCGCCGAGCCACGTGCCGGGTTCCGGCGGCAGC